>NZ_POTC01000004.1 GCF_002906255.1 Novacetimonas maltaceti
TTTCTTGCCAAGGCACAGCGGTTCCATTTTCGCCCATTGGGCGTCTGTCAGTACGAAGCGATCCATGCAGACCTTGAATCACAATCACACGCTTTTAAAAACCATAATTCCCAACAGACCCCAAAAAGGCGGCGTCTTTCAAAGCTTTTTGGGAAAAAGCTTCACCAGAAACTTTTTCACTTTCCTGATGACGGGGAAATATTGAGGTAACGCGCGGCCTCGCGCACCGTCTACGCCAGCGCGCCGGGCTGGAACGGGGAGGTCAGCCCGGCTTCCAGCACCAGTCCGGTAAAGGGCCGCGATCCCCCCCGTTCGCACAGCGCCACGTAATCGCGCAGCGCGCGGTCGTAATCGGTGCGGCTGCGTTGCCAGAACTGTAGCGCGCAGCACAGCGCAAGCGCGTAATCAATGTAATAGAAGGGCGAGCGGTAGATATGCCCCTGCGCCTGCCACCGTCCCCCGGCCGACGGATGGGCGATCCCGCCATAGTCGCGCCACGGCAGGTAGCGGCGTTCCATCTCCCGCCACAGTTCGTGGCGTCCGGCGGGCGACATGTCGGGCCGGGCATAGATTTCGTGCTGGAAATGGTCCACGCACACGCCATAGGGCAGGAACGACAGCGACCCGATCAGGTGCATCTGGCGAAAGCGCTCGGCCTCGCCGGGGGCGACCATCAGGTCCATGTGCGGCCATGTCAGGAATTCCAGCGCCATGGAGTTGATTTCCGCCGCATCCATCGTCGGCCACAGAAGGTCCACCGCAGGCAGGTTGCGGCTTTTCCAGTTCTGGTAGGCATGTCCCATTTCATGGGTGAACACGTTGATGTCGTGCTGCGTGCCGTTGAAGTTGGCGAAGATGAACGGCATGCCCACCGTGGGGAAGGAGGTGCAGAACCCGCCCCCCGCCTTGCCATCGCGGTTGCGCAGGTCAAGGAACCCGCCTTCGCGCATCTGGCGGTAGAACCCGCCCAGGTCGCCGCCCATGCGGTCGAACATCACCTGCGCCTGCGCCACCAGCATGTCATGCCCGCCGATGGGGCGCGGGTTGCCATGCGGGTCGATCAGGGGTTCGTCCCACGAATACACGCACTCCCACCCCATCGTGGCACGGCGGCGTTCAAGGATCTGCTGCACCAGCGGGACGACATGGGTGCGCACGTCCTCGCGAAAGCGCGCGACCTCCCGCGGGCCGTAATCCACCCTGCGCATCCGGCGGTAGGCCAGCGAGGTATAGGCGTCATATCCAAGAGCCGCGGCCATGTCGGCGCGGACATGCACCAGGCGGTCGAACAGCGTGTCGAGTTGCGGCGCATTGTCGGCAAAGAACGCCCAGCGCACGCGTTCCGCCTGTTCGCGCACGGCGCGGTCGGTGCTTTCGGCATAGGGCGCAAGGCCGGACAGGTTGACGGTCCGGCCATCGATCGACAGCCGGGCGGAGGCGATCAGCGCGGTGTATTCCCCGCTCAGCCGGGCTTCCTCCTCCAGCGCGTCGGCGATTCGCGAATCGAAGGTCGTGATGTCCGTGCGCCACAGTTCCAGCGTATGCGGCGTCAGTGCGGCGCGTACCGCCTGCTGGTCCGGGGCGTCAAGCAGCCGGCGCTTGATCGCGACCTCGAACGCCGTGACATGCGGCGTCAGCGAATCCGCGTAATCGCGCTCCGCCCGGTTGGTGGCCGATGTCGTATCCTGTGAGAACCGCAGGTCCGTCATCGCCGACCAGCTTTCGTAATCGCGGCGGATCGTATCGAACAGGCCCAGCGCCTCATGCAGCCGGTTCTGGTCCAGCAGGGTGGAAACCTGCCCGAAGCGCAGGGAAAGCCTTTCGCGGGTCGGGCGTGGAAAATCAAGTTCGCTGAATCGTGGTGCCATGCCCCGAGTCTGCCATCATAGGCGGGCGAGGTCTATTGCCCGATGTATGCAGCCCGCCATGGGGGCCGTCCCGCACGATGGGCGGCAGGGG
Organism: Novacetimonas maltaceti; assembly: GCF_002906255.1. Classification (GTDB taxonomy): domain Bacteria; phylum Pseudomonadota; class Alphaproteobacteria; order Acetobacterales; family Acetobacteraceae; genus Novacetimonas; species Novacetimonas maltaceti. The sequence goes on from NZ_POTC01000004.1 coordinate 1,960, forward strand.
GCCGGATATGACGATTCGCCGCCCTATCGCGCGCGCAGCACATGGCGGGCAAACCACACGCACATTCCTGCGAAAACCAGCGCACCCGCGATATCCGGCACGGCGGCGGGCACGTTTGCGGGCATGATCGACAGGGCGCTGTCGCGTCCGGCGAATCCCGCCACCGCCGACAGCGCGACCCCCATCAGGCTTTCCCCCACGATCATGCCCGACGCCAGCATGGTGCCGATCTGTGCCGAGCGGGCGTCGCTTCCCCGTCGCGTGCAGACCCAGTTGACCAGAGCGCCGACCGCCAGCGTGACCGTGACGGCGGCGGGCAGGTAGATGCCGATCCCTACCGCCAGCGGCGGCAGCGCGCGCCCATGGCGGCGCAGTGCCAGGTCGGTCACGATCACCATGACCGCCAGCGCCCCGCCAATGGCCAGCATGTTCCAGTCAAGCTGGTGCAGGAAGATGCCCGACGCGATCATCATCATCAGCGCGGGCTGCGGCGCGGCCAGCGCATGCGTCGGGTCCATGCCCGGATGCGGCAGGTAGCCGACGAAACCATAGGTCTGGTACAGGATATTGAGCACCGGCGGGATCACCAGCGCCCCGGTCGCGCACCCGATCAGCAGGGCGACCTGCTGGCGCCATGGCGTCGCCCCCACCAGTTGCCCGGTCTTGAGGTCCTGGAGGTTGTCGTTGGAAATCGCCGCCGATGCCGTCAGCGCGGACAGGATGTACAGGCAGAAGGCGATGCCGCCATGGTCGCCCACGGATGCCGGGAACAGCCCCAGCGCGCGCATGCCCACGAACAGCGACGCGATCAGGATCACCGCCACGATGCAGATCCCCGAGATGGGGGAGGAGGAGGAGCCTACGATCCCCGCCATGTATCCGCACGTCGCGGCGACAAGGAAGCCGACCAGCATGCAGAACAGCGTCCCCACCAGCGCCAGCCCGATGGTGCCCGCCCCCACGCCGCCAAAGGGGGCAAGGAAGGCGATGAACAGGCCCGTCAGCACCACGCTGATGCCTGCGGCCAGCATCCCGACCTGACGCAGCGGCAGGTCGCCGCCATCCCCGGCGTCCCCGCCGGAAGAGGCGCTGCGCAGGCTGGAATGGATGCCACGGATGATCGGCCCCATCATGCGCGCCAGCGTCCACACGGACGCCACGGCGATCATGCCCGCACCGATGAAGCGCACGTCATGCATCCATACGCCCGTGGCATGGGCCGCGGGGGCAAGATGGGCGGGGTTGGCCTCATGCGCCGTCAGGAACGGGACGAATACCCCCCATGCCAGCACCGCGCCCAGCAGCATGGCAAGCCCCCCCTCGATCCCCACGAGGTAGCCCGCGCCCAGCATCGCCAGCGAAAACCCGCACGACCCGCGAAAGACCGCGATGCCCCATGACAGCGTGACGGAGGCCTCGTCCGCCAGCAGGCGCAACCCGGCGGAGGCAAAGGTGATGGCCGCCGCGATCACGCCACCGCCCGTCAGCGCGCGCAGGGCGGCGGGACTGGTGTCTTTTTCGCCGGCCTTGAGGATTTCCGCCGCCGCCACGCCCTCGGGATAGGGAAGGGCGCTTTCGCTCACCATGGCGCGGCGCAGCGGGATGGTGAACAGCACCCCCGTCATGCCCCCCGCGGCGGAGATGAGCGCGGTTTCGATGAAGGGGAAATGCTGCCAGTAGCCGATCATGACCAGCGCGGGCAGCGAGGCGAAGACGCATGACAGCGTCCCCGCGGCGGAGGCCTGCGTCTGCACGATGTTGTTTTCAAGGATGCTGGCCCCGCCAAGCGCACGCAGCACCGCCATGGAAATGACGGCGGCGGGGATGGAGGACGCGACCGTCAGCCCCACCTTCAGCCCCAGATAGATGTTCGACGCGGTGAAGACGAGGGTGATGAGCGCCCCGAGGACAATGCCGCGCAACGACAGTTCCCGGGGCATGCGCGTCGCTTTCATATGGATCGCTGGCCTGCTGCTGTGAAAAGGGAAGGAAGGCCGCCGCGCCGGTGGGCGCGCGAACGGCGGCCACGCCCGGACACCCGCGGGGGATGCCGCGATGCGTGGCGCATGCCGCCATTCCCGCGCCCGGCATGTGGCATGGGCGGGATCAGAGCTTGTGGAAGGTCGGCATCACGAGGTGGGCGCGGTTGAAGTCAAGCTGCGCCTGCGTCAGCTGGAATCCGACCTCGATATGGTACTGTTCGGAATGGATGCGCCGCGAAATCGGCATGGTGATGGGGATGTTGCGCGTACTGGTGGCTTTCTGCAGGTCGCCATTGTCGAATTCGATATGGGCGATGAACTGCTTCTTGCTCTTGATCTCGCCATTGTACACCACCGCCACGAAATACGGGATGTTGACGAAATTGACCTTCGATGCGGGGCCACGCACCACATGCAGGCCGATCTGCATGTTGGTGACGACCGTGCGGTGGGCCCCGTCCTCGCACGAGCCGACGACCTCGCGCAGGGCGGCGCGGACCACCAGGTGCGACAGGTCATGCTCGCTGCCGGCATACTGGTAGTAATCCGCCGCCTCTCCCGGGATCTCGACGGTCGGGCAGGCCGGGGCGAACGAGATCGAATCCGACTCATTCTGGCATCCCGCCGCCAGCAGGGGCAGGGCGAGCAGGGGCAGCGCGCGCAGGAAATTCACGGAACGGGACGAAAGGGACGCGCGGGAGGGGAAATGGGCAATCATGCGGGGGTTCCGGGCTTTCGTGCTCGACATGGGCTTGGTGGATGGCTGGCTGATAATGGCGGTTGAAAGAGTTGGTATGCAATCGGGCATCGCAACGCGGACATGTAAATGCCCCGTCACGCCGGGGAGGACATATATATGAGAATAGGCTAGAATGAACGGGAAATGGCTTGCGCCATCGCCACGGTTTGCGTAGGGCCGGGTCATTGCATCGCGATGCGGGACCGGCAACTGTAACAGATCGCGGCCCGTATCCTATACCGCCCGCCGGATGTTTGGGGAACACCATGCCCGACCAGATGATTCACACTCCCGATGCCCACGCCCCCGTTGACGTCGCGCCCCGCCTGCTCAAGGTCCTGCTTGCCGGGCCGCGCGGGTTCTGCGCCGGGGTCGACCGCGCGATCCGCGTGGTCGAGGAAGCGATCCGCCGTTATGGCGCGCCCGTCTACGTGCGGCACGAGATCGTCCACAACCGCACCGTGGTGGAGGCGCTCGAGGCGCAGGGCGCGATCTTCGTGGAGGAACTGGACGAGGTGCCGTCCGACGGCCACGTGGTCTTTTCCGCCCATGGCGTGCCCAAGACCGTCCCGGCGGAGGCCATGCGCCGCAACCTGCTGTACCTGGATGCGACCTGCCCCCTCGTCTCCAAGGTCCACCGTGAGGCGGAGCGCCACTTCGCTGATGGCGGCCCCGAAAGCCGCCACATCCTGATGATCGGCCATGCCGGCCATCCGGAGGTCGTCGGCACGATGGGGCAGCTGCCCGCGGGTGCTGTCACGCTGATCAACGATGCGGAGGAAGCGCGCACGGTCCAGCCGGCCGATCCCTCGCGCCTTGCCTTCATCACGCAGACGACGCTGTCGGTCGATGACACGGCGGAAATCGTCGATATCCTGCGCGACCGCTTCCCCCTGATCGAGGGGCCGAAGCGCGAGGACATCTGCTACGCCACGACCAACCGGCAGGAAGCGGTCAAGGCGATCGCGCCGGGCTGCGACCTCGTGATCGTGATCGGCTCGCCCAACTCCTCCAACTCCCAGCGGCTGCGTGAAGTGGCGGAGCGCAGCGGCGCGCCGCGCGCCCTGCTGGTGCCGCGCCTGAACGCGCTGGACTGGTCCGCGCTGGACGGGGTGAAGACGCTGGGCATCACGGCGGGCGCGTCCGCTCCGGAATCGCTGGTGCAGGAAATGGTCGCGGCCCTGGCCAAGCGCTTCACGCTGGAGATCGAGGAGCGCACGGTCAAGGAAGAGAACGTGACCTTCCGCCTGCCCGCGCCGCTCGGCTGATTTTTCCGTAATCGACGATGGCGGTCTATACGGACGTCCCCCCCGAGGAGCTTTCCAGGTTCGTCGGGGGCTATGACATTGGCGAAACGGTCTCGTGCCATGGCATTGCCGAGGGCGTGGAGAACAGCAATTTCCTGCTGCGCACCACGCGCGCGGATTTCATCCTGACGCTGTATGAGCGTCGGGTGAACCCGCATGAACTGCCGTGGTTCCTTGGTCTGATGCAGTATCTGGCGGGGCAGGGGCTGTCCTGCCCGCGGCCCGTGGCCGATCGTGCGGCTGCTACGCTTGGCACGCTTGCGGGGCGTCCCGCCGCCATCACCACCTTCCTGCATGGCGCATGGCCCCGCGATATCGAGACCTTCCATTGCGAGGCGGTGGGGGCGGCGATGGCGCGCCTGCACCTTGACGGGGCCGGATATACTGCCGAACGCCGCAACAGCATGGGGCCTGCCGCATGGCCGCCGCTGCTTGATGCCTGCCGGGCTTCGGGCGATCAGGTCCAGCACGGGCTGGTTGCGGAACTGGATGACGCGCTGGCGTTCGTCGGGCCGTCATGGCCGGGGCAGGGCGCGCATCCGGCCCTGCCGCGCGGGCAGATCCATGGCGACCTGTTCCCCGACAATGTGTTCTTCATCGACGGGCGGGTGTCGGGACTGATCGATTTCTATTTCGCCTGCACCGACTGGTTCGCCTATGACCTTGCCATTGCGCTCAACGCCTGGTGCTTCGACGCGCATGTGGCCTTCTGCCCTGACCGGGCGCGGGCGATGGTGCGCGGCTATGAAAGCGTGCGGCCGCTGGGCGCGGAAGAACGCGCGGCGTTGCCGGTGCTGGCGACGGGGGCGGCGGTCCGTTTCCTGCTGACGCGGCTGTATGACTGGATCAACACGCCGCCCGATGCGCTGGTCACGCCCAAGAACCCGCTCGACTACCTTGGCCGGTTGCGTTTCTTCCGCGCGCTCACCACCCCGCCGGAGTGGCTGTGATGGACGCGGTGACGGGGGATGTGGACGTGCCGGGCGATGACGTGGTGCGCATCTGGACCGATGGCGGGTGCAAGCCCAATCCCGGACCCGGCGGATGGGCCGCCCTGCTGCAGTTTCGCGGGCAGGAGCGCGAGATCACGGGCGGCGAGGCGGAGACGACCAACAACCGCATGGAACTGACCGCCGTGGCGGAGGCGCTGGCCAGCCTGAAGCGGCCGTGCAAGGTCATCCTGCATAGCGACAGCCAGTATGTGTGCAATGGCATGACGCGCTGGTCCACCGGGTGGGTGCGGCGCAAATGGCGCAATGCTTCCGGCGACCCGGTGGCGAACATGGACCTGTGGCAGCGCCTGCTCGACCTTGCGACCCGCCATGACATCACATGGCAGTGGGTGCGCGGCCATGCGGGTGACGAAAACAACGAACGTGTCGATGTCCTTGCCACGCAGGCGCGTGACGCGCTCGGGATCGCCTATCCGTCGCGGCGCAAGTGATGGCGCCCGCGACCGGCCACGCCCCTGCGATCATGGTGCGGGGACTGGGCCTGTCGATGGACGGGCAGCGTATTTTCGAAAATCTGGATGCCACGTTTCCTGCCGCCCGCCTGACGGTCCTGCTGGGTGGCAGCGGGATTGGCAAGACGACCCTGCTGCGGCTCGTGGCGGGACTGCTCGTGCCGGATGCGGGGACGATTGCGGCCGATGATGGCGTGCCGCTGTCCGGTCGCGTGGCCTGGATGGGGCAGGATGCCATGCTGCTGCCGTGGGCGCGGGTGGATGACAATGTCATGCTGGGCAGCCGCCTGCGTGGCGAGGCGCTGGACCGTGCCCGCGCCCATGACCTGCTGGAGCGCGTCGGGCTGTCGGCCTCGCGCGCTGCCCTGCCATCCGCGCTGTCGGGGGGGATGCGCCAGCGCGTCGCCCTTGCCCGCGTGTTGTATGAGGGCAGGCCGGTCGTCCTGATGGACGAACCCTTTTCCGCGCTCGACAGCATCACGCGCCTGCGGATGCATGAACTGGCGGCGCGGATGCTGGCGGGATGCACGACGATCCTGATCACCCATGACCCGCTGGAGGCCTGCCGCATGGCGCAGGCGCTGTTCATGATGGGGGGCGATCCCGTCCGCCTGTCGGCCCTGCCTGCACCGGGCGGGGTGGAGATCCCGCGCGCCGTGGACGATCCGGCGCTGCTGTCGGCGCAGGCGGACCTGTGGCGGCGGATGCTGGCGTCATGACGGTTGCCGCACGAATCCTGCGTCCGGTGGTCACGCTGCTGGGGCTGGTCTGTATCTGGTGGGGGATCGCGCGCTGGGGCCATGTGCCGCCTTACCTGCTGCCCGCGCCCGATGCGGTGGCGCGCTCTCTGTGGCGGCAGCGCGCGCTACTGGGCGACTCCGCGCTGACCACGCTGATCGAGACCGCGTGCGGCCTTGCGCTGGGCGTGGGGGGCGGGGCCGTGCTGGCGCTGCTGATGGCGCTTTCGCCCGTGGTGCGGCGCTGGACCATGCCGCTGGTGCTGCTCAGCCAGGCGGTGCCGGTCTTTGCGCTGGCGCCGTTGCTGGTGCTGTGGTTCGGGTTCGGCATGGCGTCAAAGATCGTGATGGCGGTGCTGGTCATCTTCTTTCCCGTGACGTCCTCCTTTGCCGACGGGTTGCGCCAGACCCCGGCGGACTGGATCGACCTTGCGCGCACCATGGGGGCATCGCGCTGGCGGATGCTGCTGCATGTGCGCCTGCCGGCCGCCCTGCCGGCGCTGGCATCGGGCGTGCGGGTCGCCACCGCCATCGCGCCGATCGGCGCCGTGGTGGGGGAATGGGTGGGGGCGTCGTCGGGGCTGGGATTCCTGATGCAGACGGCCAATACCCGTTTCGAGACGGACCTGATGTTCGCCGCCCTGCTGGTGCTGGCGGCGATGACTGTCGTGCTGTGGTGGGGAATGGACCTTCTGCTGGGCCGGGTGTTGTACTGGGTGCCGGTCCGGCATGGGGAATGACCCTGGCAATGGTAAATGAAGAATGGGGCGCCTGCATGGCAGATGTTGACGGATGCCGCGCAAGGGGCCACCACAGCCCACAGATACTGTTTGTGAACAAGACGGAAGCCGTGACATGACCCGTCCCCTCCTTCTGGACCTGACTGGCGCGCCGCAGGATATGGCCGCACTTGTAATGGCGCTGCAGGTTCCCGACATGCTTGCCCCCCTGCTTGTGACGACGGGCGGGCGCGAGGCGCGGCAGGCGCACCGGGCGGCGGCACTTGCGCGCATGGTGCTGGAAAAGGCCGGGCGCGCCGACATTCCTGTCCATGCGGGCAGCGGGCAGCCGCTGTTTGCGGTGGGCGGCGCCTGGACCCCGGCCCGCATTGCCACCGGGGAGGAGGCGGAACTGCCCGCCATGGCCATGATCCGCCATGCCATGGCCCAACCCGCCGGAAGTGTCAGCATCTGCTGCACCGGCGCGCTGACCAACCTTGCGCTGGCCCTGATCCAGGAACCGCGCCTTGCCGCGCACCTGCATGGGGTCGTGATCCTGGCGGATGCGGGCAGGGGGGAGGAGTCGGGCGTGGATGCCAATATCCATGCCGACCCGGAGGCAGCGGCCACGGTCCTCGCCTCTGGCGTGCCGGTGACGGTGCTGCCGCGTGCCTGTGTCGCGCGGGTGACGGCGGATGGCATCTGGATGGAACAGGTCGAAGCCCTTGCCGGGCGGGGCTGTGCGGGCGGCATGGTCCATGACCTGCTGCGTGGTGCGGGCGCGCAGGCGGTGCCGATGGCGCCTGCGGTGGCCATCATCGCCCTGCTGTGCCCCCGGCTGTTCGCCGGGCACATGGCGCGTCTGGGCGTGGAATGTCGTGGGGAACTGACCCGTGGGACGCTGGTGCGGGTCGAAAGTGGCGAAAATAATATCGCACCCAATACCTTTATCCTGAACCGCGTCAATGTCGATGCGTGCCGGGAGGTCGCCCGCGACCTGCTGCTGCATGCCGCGGGCGTGGCGTGAGCATGGGGCGGGGACAGGGAAATCATGTGCCCCGGTGCAAAAAGCCGCATCGCATGGCCCATGACGGTTGCAGGATGGATGGCCGGTCCAGTAATGGTCCCCGCAGGGATCGCACCTGACGGGCGGCAGGCCTGCCGGGGCGACACAGGTGACACATGGGCATGACGAAGCGCCGGATGCGGCGGGGGTCTTCTGTATGGATCGGTCTATAACATCCTCTGCTTCCCTGACGGGGGGCACGCGCGCACGGGGGGATGGGCTTTTCGCCGCCATTGTCCGTGGCAGCGCCCTGCTGATCCTGCTGGGGCTTGGCGGGATGATCGCGGTCATGGCGTGGGGGGCGCGCGGGGCCTTCGCCACGTTCGGGCCGGGATTCATCATCGATCCCGCATGGAACCCGGTGACGCAGCATTTTGGCGCCGCCGCGCCGGTGTTCGGCACCCTTGTCACCGCGCTCATCTCCATCGTCATCGCCGTGCCGCTGGCGTTCGGGATCGCCTTCTGGCTGACGGAAATCGCGTCCGCGCGGCTTGCCAGCGTCATCGGCACCGCGATCCAGTTGCTGGCTGCCGTGCCGTCGATCATCTTCGGCATGTGGGGCTTTTCGGTCATCGTGCCGCTGATGGCGCGGTATGTGGAACCGGCCGCCGCCCACTCGCTTGGTCGCCTGCCGGGCATTGGCGTGCTGTTCCGTGGCGCGCCGTATGGCACCGGGTTCCTGACGGGCGGGATCATCCTTGCGGTCATGATCACGCCGTTCATCTCCGCGGTGATGCGTGACGTCTTCACCTCCATGCCCGCTGTGCTGAAGGAAAGCGCCTACGGGCTGGGCATGACGCGCTGGGAGGTCATGCGCCGCATCGTGCTGCCCTGGTCACGCACGGCGGTGGTTGGCGGGATCATGCTGGGGCTGGGCCGCGCGCTGGGCGAGACGATGGCCATCACCTTTGTCATCGGCAATGCGAACCATATCGGCTGGTCGCTGTTTGCGCCGGGGAACACGATCGCCTCGCTCATTGCGCTGGAATTCCCCGAAAGCGCGATGGGGAGCCTGAAATTCTCCTCCCTGATGGCGGCGGGTTTCCTGCTCATGGTCATCTCGTTCGCGACGCTGATGTGTTCGCGCTGGCTGCTGCGTTCCGCACGGGCGGCGAAGTGATGGGCGCGCACGAAACCACCGCGCGCGCCGACGGCGGGGCCGGTTCGCCATGTGCGGGGCCGGGCTGGCGGCGTGACGGCGCGCTTGATGCGCGCAGGCGCCTTGTCGACCGTGTGGCGACGGGGTTCTGCTATGTCACCACGGCGCTGGTCCTGCTGATGCTGACCTCCATCCTGTTCGTGCTGCTGCGCAACGGGTTGGGCGGGATATCGTGGCAGACCTTCACCCATGTCACCCTTGCGCCGGGGCATGGGGGCGGGTTGGCCAATGCCATCGTCGGCAGCCTGATACAGACGGGGCTTGCGGTGCTGATCGGTGCGCCCGCCGGGCTGCTGGCGGGGATCTACCTTGCGGAATTCGCGGCAACCGACGGGCGCCTGCTGGGGGCGGTGCGGTTCGTGTCCGACCTCCTGCTGTCCGCGCCGTCCATCCTGGTCGGGCTGTTCATCTACATGATCATCGTGGTGCCGTCGGGCCATTTCTCCGGCATGGCCGGGGCGCTGGCGCTGGCCATGCTGGTGGTGCCGGTGGTGGTCCGCACGACGGAGGACATGCTGCGCCTCGTGCCGGTCGCCATGCGTGAGGCCGCGTTCGCGCTTGGCGCGCCGCGCTGGCGCGTGGTGCTGTTCATCTGCCTGCGTGCCGCGCGCGAGGGGGTGGCGACCGGCATCCTGCTGGCGCTGGCCCGCGTGTCGGGCGAAACCGCGCCGCTGCTGTTCACCTCGCTTGGGAACATGAACTGGTCCGTGCGGCCCGATGCGCCGATGGCCAGCCTGCCGATCGCCATTTACCAGTATGCCGGTTCCGCCTATCCCGACTGGACGCAGATGGCGTGGACGGGTGCGATGCTGATCACGGCAGGGATACTGATGATAAACATCGCCGTAAGGGTGGGGCTGGGGCGTAACAGGAAATGAACGTGGAAGAGACACAGCAGGCAGCGGACGGGACCGGGGTGGCCATTTCGGTCCGCAACCTCGATTTCTATTATGGCGCGCACCATGCGCTGAAGAATATCTCGATCGATTTCCCCGACCGTCAGGTCACCGGCATGATCGGCCCGTCGGGATGCGGGAAGTCCACGCTGCTGCGGGTGCTCAACCGCATGTATGACCTGTATCCGGGGCAGCGCGCGACCGGCGAGGTCATCTTTGATGGCTGCAACATCATCGGGCCGGGCGTGGATCTCAATGTCCTGCGCGCGCGCGTGGGCATGGTGTTCCAGAAGCCCACGCCGTTCCCGATGTCCATCTATGACAACATCGCCTTTGGCGTGCGGCTGCATGAACGCCTGTCGCGCGCGGACATGGACATCCGCGTGGAGGACGTGCTGCGCCGCGTCGCCCTGTGGCCGGAGGTGAAGGACCGCCTTGGTTCCTCGGCCGCGGCCCTGTCGGGCGGGCAGCAGCAGCGCCTGTGCATCGCGCGCACCATCGCGACCCGTCCGGAGGTCGTGCTGCTGGATGAACCGACCAGCGCGCTCGATCCCGTCTCCACCGCGCGGATCGAGGAACTGCTCGACGAACTCAAGGCGGATTTCACCATCGCCATCGTGACGCACAACCTGCAGCAGGCCGCGCGCTGCGCCGACCAGGTCGCGTTCTTCTATATGGGGGAGGTGGTGGAGGTCGAAAGCGCGGACCGCATGTTCACCGCCCCACGGCAGCGCCGCACGCAGGACTACATCACCGGCCGCTTTGGCTGAGGCCGGCCGCAGGGGCGGTCATGTCGTCGCGCCTGCGTAATGTCTTCGCGCTGCGGTTGCATCGCGCGGGCGCTTCCTTACATTTCGTATCAAGAACATGGGCTTTACCGGCCATGTGATGACCTACCCTGTGGGGATAACCCTTGTCGTGCGTCAGGAGTCGGTGCAGGGTAGGGGAACGTGTTATTACAGATTGGGATATAAGCATGATCAAGAAGATGATTCTGGCGGCAACGCTTGTTGGCGGGTTTGCGGGCATCAGCGCCGAAGCCGCCGTCGCCGCCCCGCCGCCCCCGCCGCCGTCGTGCCATGGCGCGATGGGCGGCATGCCGTTCCTGGCGCGCGTCAACCTGACGAAGGCCCAGCGCAAGAAGATCGACGCGATCCTGAAGGCCGACCACCCCGATTTCCATGCCGACATGGAAAAGGAAGCGGGCCTGCACCACCAGATCCAGGACCTGCTGGCAACCCCCGGCAAGGTGGACGAGGCCCAGATCGCGTCGCTGCAGCAGCAGATCGCCAGCATCCACCAGGCGCATGAGGCCGAGCGCCTGCAGACCGCGATCCGCATCCATGACGTCCTGACCGCCGACCAGCTGTCGCAGATCAAGGCCGATCAGGACAAGGCCGACAGCCTGCATGCGCAGCTGCGCGCGCTGATGGCGCCCCCGGCCCCGCCCGCCCACTGATCCTGACCGCATGGCCGGGGCGTCCGTAATGGCGTGACGTCCCGGCCCCTCCATCGCGTGTCAGTCAGGTCTTGACACGCGATGGGCGGGACAGATATACCCGACACAACATCAGGCACGTCACTTCGCGAAGGTTCGCGCAGTGGCGCTTATTCTTTTGGGGAAAAACCTTTGTTCGAGACGCTGTCAGGCAAGCTCTCCGGTGTATTCGATGGTCTCGCGAAGCGCGGGACCCTGTCGGAGGCCGATGTCACCGAAGCCATGCGCGAGGTGCGTCTGGCGATGCTCGATGCTGACGTGGCGCTCCCGGTCGTCAAGGATTTCGTCAACAAGGTGCGCGAACGTGCCGTCGGGCATGAGGTGCTCGACAGCATTTCCCCCGGCCAGGCCGTCGCCAAGGTCGTCAATGACGCGCTGATCGATGCGCTTGGCGGTGCGGGCGCGGTCCCGCTGAACCTCAGCGCCGTCCCGCCCGTGCCCATCCTGATGGTGGGCCTGCAGGGGTCGGGCAAGACGACGACCTCGGGCAAGATCGCGCTGCGCCTGGCCACGCGCGAACGCCGCAAGGTCCTGCTCGCCAGCCTCGATACGCAGCGGCCGGCCGCGCAGTTGCAGTTGCAGCAGTTGGCCGAACGCGCGGGTGTCGCCTCGCTGCCGATCATCGCCGGGCAGTCCCCGGTGGAGATCGCCCGCCGCGCCATGGATGTCGGGCGGCGCGAAGGTTATGACATCGTCATCCTCGATACCGCCGGGCGCCTGTCGATCGACGAGGCGCTGATGGATGAGGTGCGGGCCATCCGCGCCGAAACCCAGCCGGCGGAGACGCTGCTGGTCGTCGATGCGATGACCGGGCAGGACGCCGTCAACACCGCCAAGGCCTTCAACGAGGCCGTGGGCGTCACCGGCGTGGTCATGACCCGCATGGATGGCGACGCCCGTGGTGGCGCGGCACTGTCGATGCGTGCGATCACCGGCGCGCCCATCAAGCTGACGGGTTCGGGCGAAAAGCTCGACGCGCTGGAGGAATTCCATCCCGAACGTGTCGCGGGCCGTATCCTTGGCCTTGGCGATATCGCGGGACTGGTCGAAAAGGCCGCCGACACGCTCGACCACGAGGAGAGCGAGAAGATTGCAGCGAAGATGCTGCAGGGCAAGTTCGACCTCGACGATTACGCGGCCCAGATCCGGCAGATCAACAAGATGGGGTCCATTTCGGGCATCCTGAACATGCTGCCGGGCATGGGCAAGCTGAAGGAGGCCATGGGCGACAAGGACATCGACACATCTGTCCTTGGCCGCCACCAGGCCATCATTTCATCCATGACCAAGGCGGAGCGCAAGACGCCCGCCATCATCAAGGCGTCGCGCAAGAAGCGCATCGCCGCAGGGTCGGGAACAACCGTGCAGGAAGTGAACCGGCTGCTCAAGCAGTACGACACCATGTCCTCGATGATGAAGCGGTTGAACAGGTTGGGAGTGAAGGGACTGATGCGTCAGGGCCTTTCCGCGCTGATGCCCGGCGGGGGACGTCCCCCCGGCGGGGGTGGACGTCCGCCGTTCGGCTGATGCCGCGTCACGTTTCCCTTTTGTGTTTTTACAAGTTGTTTTGTGGAGAAGTCTGAATGAGCCTCAAGATCCGCCTTGCACGCGCCGGTGCGAAGAAGCGTCCCTACTACCACATCGTCGTGGCCGACAGCCGTTCGCCCCGCGATGGCCGCTTCATCGAGAAGGTCGGTTCCTACAACCCGATGCTGCCGTCCGACCACGCCGACCGCGTGCGTCTGGTGGCCGAGCGCATCACCCACTGGCTGTCCAACGGCGCGCTGCCGACCGACCGCGTCGCCCGCTTCCTGGGCAATGCCGGCCTGGCGCCGAAGCCCACCTGGAACGAGCAGCCGAAGAAGTCCGCGCCGAAGAAGCGTGCGCAGGAACGCGCTGCCGCTGCTGCCGCCGCGACCGCCGCGGCCTGAGGCACGACGGTAGGCGGGCAGGCACGATAGAAGGCAGACGATGGATCGCGATCGTATCCTGATGGGCGTGGTGGGACGGCCGCATGGCGTGCGTGGGCTTGTGCATGTGCACAGCTACGCCGCCGTGCCCGAAGACCTTGCCCGTTACGGGGTGCTGCGTGACGACCATGGGAACGCCTGGCACCTGTCATGGCGGGGCAGGGGGATTGCCGAACTGCGCGATGGCGCAGGGGTGGCCGTCTCCAGCCGCGAGGACGCGCAGAAACTGGTCAACCGCAAGCTCTATGTCGGGCGCGCGGACCTGCCGGAACCGGGGGAGGACGAATTCTACGTCGCCGACCTCGTGGGGATGCAGGTGATCGAGCAGGGAAGCACGCCGTCGCGGGAACTCGGCCATGTGCGGCAGGTCCACGATTATGGCGCGGGCGTCAGCCTGGAGATCAGCGGAGGGGAAGGCACGATCCTGCTGCCGTTCACACGGGCCTGCGTGCCGGTGGTGGACATGGGCGCACGCCGGGTCGAGGTCGTCCTGCCCGATGAGATCGAGGTCCCGGCGGAGTATTTCCCCGGCGATGGCGCGGCGGAGTCCGTGGCATGACGACGTGGCAGGCCACCGCGCTGACCCTGTTCCCGGAGATGTTTCCCGGTTCGCTGGGATACTCGCTCGCGGGGCGTGCGCTGCGCGATGGGATCTGGTCGATGCAGGCGCAGGATCTGCGCGCGCATGGGCTTGGGCGCCACCGCACCATTGACGACACGCCGTTTGGCGGCGGGGCGGGAATGGTGATGCGGCCCGATGTCGTGTCGGCGGCGCTTGACGATGTCGCGCCACAGGGCCGGCCCGTGATCTATCCCACGCCACGCGGGCGGACGCTGACGCAGGCGGATGTCCGGCGTTACGCGGCGGGGCCGGGGGTTGTCGTGCTGTGTGGCCGTTATGAAGGCGTGGACGAACGCGTGCTTGAGGCGCGCGATATCGAACAGGTCTGCATCGGTGACTATATCCTGTCGGGGGGCGAGGTCGCGGCGCTTGTGCTGCTCGATGCCTGCGTGCGGCTGCTGCCGGGCGTCATGGGATCGGACGCAAGCGCCACGGAAGAAAGCTTCGCCGACGGCCTGCTTGAATACCCGCTTTATACCAAGCCGGCGCAGTGGGAGGGACGTGACGTGCCCGATGTCCTGCTGTCCGGCCATCATGGCGCGATCGCCCGGTGGCGCCATGACATGGCCGAGGCGGCAACGCGGCAACGGCGGCCCGACCTGTGGGCCGCCCATGTGGCGCGTGCCGGTGAAGATACGTCCCGACCTGCTGGCGCGCGCGCCAGTGCGGATCGGCTGAACTGAACACAAACCAATCAACTGAGGACCCGATCATGAACATCATCCAGAAATACGAGGCGGAAGAAATCGCCCGCCTGACCGCGACCCGCGCCGTGCCGGACTTCGCGCCGGGCGACACGGTGCGCGTTGGCGTGCACGTGGTCGAAGGTTCGCGCAAGCGCGTCCAGGCCTATGAAGGCGTTGTGATCGCCCGTTCGAACAAGGGCCTGAACAGCAACTTCACCGTGCGTAAGATTTCCAACGGTGAAGGCGTGGAGCGTGTGTTCCCGCTGTATTCCCCCGCCATCGCCGACATCACGGTCGTGCGTCGCGGTGTCGTGCGTCGCGCGAAGCTGTATTACCTGCGTGGCCGTCGCGGCAAGTCCGCCCGCATTGCCGAGCGTCCCCGCGATACGGCGCCCGCAGCCAAGGCCGAAGCGCCTGCCGCCGCGGAAGCCAAGGCCAACTGATTTGTACTACTGCCGTCGCCCGCGCCGCCGCCCGAAATGGGAAGGCGGTCCGCGGGTGGCGGCTTTTACTTATTGCCGACCGGGATCGTTCGCCCCTGCTGTCACGACAAGGCCGCGAAGGATCAGTCCGGTAGTGCCGCATGCTGGGGGATAGGAACTGATGGCTGCACGTACGCTGTTCGACAAGATCTGGGACAGTCATGTCGTGGAACGTCTCCCGGATGGTACGGCCATCCTTTATATTGATCGCCACCTCATCCATGAGGTGACGAGCCCGCAGGCGTTCGAGGGCCTGCGCATGACGGGACGGCGCCTGCGCCACCCCGAGGCGATGATCGCGGTGGTCGATCACAACGTGCCGACCTCTGACCGCACCCTGCCGATCGAGGAACCCGAAAGCCGCAACCAGATCGAGACGCTGGAACGCAATGTCGCGGAATTCGGCGTGCCGTATTTCCCGCTGCTGTCGGAACGCCAGGGCATTGTCCATGTCGTCGGCCCGGAACAGGGGATTTCCCTGCCCGGCATGACCATCGTATGTGGTGACAGCCATACCTCCACGCATGGGGCGCTCGGCGCGCTGGCGTTCGGCATCGGCACGTCCGAGGTCGAGCATGTGATGGCCACGCAGACGCTGCTGCAGAAGCCTGCGAAAAACATGAAGGTCGCGGTGGAGGGGCAGGTCGGCCCTGGCGTCAGCGCCAAGGACATCATGCTGGCGATCATCGGCAAACTCGGCACTGCGGGCGGCACGGGCTACATCATCGAATTCACGGGATCGGCCATCCGGGCGCTGGACATGGCGGGGCGCATGACGATCTGCAACATGTCGATCGAGGCCGGTGCGCGCGCCGGACTGGTCGCCCCGGACGAGACGACGTTCGAATATGTGCGCGGCCGTCCCTTCGCGCCGAAGGGCGAGGCGTTCGAGCAGGCCGTCGCCTACTGGAAGACGCTGGCCTCTGACGAGGGGGCGCATTACGACAAGGTTGTCGAACTGCGCGCCGAAGACATCCCGCCGGTCCTGACATGGGGGACCAGCCCCGAAACCGTCATCCCGGTGACCGGGACCGTCCCCGACCCGGCCGCCGAACCCGATGCGGCACGGCGGGCGCAGATGCAGCGCATGCTGGACTATATGGGCCTGCAGGCGGGGCAGAAGATCGCGGGCACGCCGGTCGATGTCGTGTTCATCGGGTCGTGCACCAACAGCCGGATCGAGGACCTGCGCGCCGCCGCCGCCATCGTTTCGGGCCGCCATGTGGCGCAGGGCGTGCGTGCGATGATCGTGCCGGGATCGGGCATCGTGAAGGCGCAGGCGGAAGAGGAGGGGCTGGACCGCATCTTCCTCGATGCCGGGTTTGAATGGCGCGAGGCCGGGTGTTCGATGTGCCTGGGCATGAACCCGGACAAGCTGACGCCGGGGCAGCGCTGCGCCTCCACCTCCAACCGTAATTTTGAAGGACGTCAGGGACCGGGCGGGCGCACCCACCTGCTGTCGCCCGCCATGGCCGCCGCCGCCGCCGTGACGGGATGCCTGACCGATGTGCGGGAGTTGATCTGACATGGATAAGTTCACGGTCCTGACGGCGATTGCCGCCCCCCTGCCGCAGGAAAACATCGATACCGACAAGATCATTCCGGCGCGCTTCCTCAAGACGACGAAGCGTTCGGGCCTTGGCGTGCATGCGTTCGACAGCATGCGCTACAACGCGGACGGGTCGGAAAACCCGGATTTCGTCCTGAACCAGAACCCGTACCGCAAGTCGCAGATCCTGATCACGCACGATAACCTTGGCTGCGGTTCGTCGCGTGAACATGCGCCCTGGGCGCTGCTGGATTTCGGCATCCGCTGCGTCATTGCGCCGTCATTCGCGGATATCTTTTTCAACAACTGTTTCAAGAACGGCATCCTGCCCATCGCCCTGCCGCGCGAGGTGTGCGACGAACTGATGGCCGATGCGCGGATGGGCGAGAATTCGCGCATCACCATCGACCTGCCCCGGCAGGTGGTGGTCCGCCCCGACGGGAGCGAGATCCCGTTCGAGGTCGATCCCCTGCGCAAGCGCCTGCTGCTGGAGGGACTCGACGATATCGGCCAGACCCTCCAGCACGAGGCCGCGATCGAGGGGTTCGAGGCCCGGCGCAGGCATGATGAGCCATGGATGCCGTCCATCACCATTGACTGACCGTCACCGGTCGCTTTTTCAGCAGGGAGCTGTCATGTCCGAAACCAAGAAACTCCTGATCCTCCCTGGCGATGGCATCGGCCCGGAAATCATGCGCGAGGTTGCGCGCATCATGGCGTGGATGAGCCGCGCGCGCGGGATCAATTTCGACATCACCGAAGACCTGGTCGGTGGCGCGTCGCTGGCGGTCCATGGCGTGCCGATCCGCCAGGAAGTGATTGACGAGGCCCGCGCCGCCGACGCCGTGCTGTTCGGATCGGTGGGGGACCCGAAATGGGCGTCCGCCGGGTTCGACCGCCGGCCTGAGATCGCGATCCTGAAACTGCGTCAGGAACTCGGCCTGTTCGCCAACCTGCGCCCGGCCAAGGTGTTCGATGCGCTGGCCGATGCCAGCACGCTCAAGCCCGAAGTGGTGCGTGGGCTGGATATCATGATCGTGCGCGAAACGGTGGGCGGCATCTATTTCGGTGAGCCGCGCGGGATCGAGACCCTGCCCGACGGGTCGCGGCGTGGCATCAATACCGAAGTCTATACCACGCCGGAAATCGAACGTGTCGCACGTGTGGCCTTCGACCTTGCGCGCAAGCGCGACAACCGCGTCTGCTCGGTTGAAAAATGCAACGTGATGGAAAGCGGCCTTCTGTGGAAGGAGGTCGTGACCGACCTGCATGCGCGTGAATACGCGGATGTGGAACTGACGCACATGCTGGCGGACAACTGCGCGATGCAGTTGGTGCGCAACCCGCGCCAGTTCGACGTGATCGTGACCGGCAACCTGTTTGGCGACCTGCTGTCCGACCTTGCCTCCATGCTGACCGGCAGCCTTGGCATGCTGCCTTCGGCCACGCTGGGCGCGGTGGACGCCAATGGCAGGCGCCCGGCCCTGTATGAGCCGATCCATGGCAGCGCGCCCGATATCGCGGGCAAGGGGCAGGCCAACCCGCTGGCGCAGATCCTGTCGTTTGCGATGCTGCTGCGTTATTCGTTCAACATGCTTGAAGATGCCGCAATGATCGAGACGGCGGTGGCCAATGTGCTGGCCAATGGCCTGCGCACTCCTGACATCATGAGCCCCGGCATGGCCGTTGTCGGCACCGAGGTGATGGGCGAGGCAGTGGTCCGCGAACTCGACAAGCTCCAGCAGGGCTGAACCTGAGTCCTGCGGGGCAACGTGGGCAAGCCGCATCTGGTGATCAGGTGCGGCTTTTTTATTATGAATGGCTGCTTTCTTTCTCAGGGCTCTGCCCTGAAACCCGCCAAAGGGCATTGCCCTTTGGAAACCATGACTTATCCATGAATCGGGGCTGGGGCTGCCGTAAAGACGTTTTTGGTGAAGCTTTTTTCCAAAAAGCTTCGAAAGACGCTGCATTCCTGAAAAAAGTCACCACCCCAAAACTTCATTCGTCATCTGCCAATCGCCCTCACAGGCCGGGCTTGAGCACATATCCCTTGCCGCGCACGGTCTGGAGAAAGCGCGGTTCGCGCGGGTCGGGTTCGATCCGGCGGCGCAGGCGCGTGACCTGCACATCGACGGCGCGTTCGCCGATTTCGTCCATTTCCAGCGTCTGCGCGATTTCGTGGCGTGACAGCACTTCGTTGGGATGGCGCGCCAGCACCGCCAGCAGCGCGGATTCGCCACCCGTCAGGTGCACGATCCCGTCACGACCGCTCAGCAGGCTGCGGGCGGGGTCGAACTCCAGTTCGCCAAGGCGCACGATGCGCAGGTTGTTGGTGGGCGGCGGCGGGGCGAAGCGGCGCAGGTGCGCCTTGAGCCGCAGCAGCAGTTCGCGCGGCTCGAAAGGCTTGCCGAGGTAATCGTCGGCCCCGGCCTCCAGCCCGATGATCCGGTCTTCCGGCTCCCCGCGTGCGGTCAGCAGCAGGATGGGGAAATCCAGTCCTTCGTTACGCAGTTCGCGCGTCAGTTCCAGCCCGTTTTCGCCCGGCATGGTGATGTCGAGCACAAGCGCGTCGGGCTGCATGAAGCCAAGGACCTGCCGCGCCTCATGCGCGGAGGCCGCGGCGCTGACGCGGAATCCCTGTTCGGTCAGGTAGCGTTGCAGCAGGCGGCGCAGGCGCGGGTCGTCATCGACCACCACGATATGGGCATCCATGTTTGCCGGGTCGCGTGGCGGCATGGTGGGGGATGCGGGACGGGGGGACCTGTTCATTCACGACTCCGTTGTGTCTGACCGGGTGCTTGGGCATCGCGATGGCGCGCCATGTTCCGTGATTCCTCTATCAGCCCGCGCATGACCCGGCGGAACCCTTCCACCGCAGGCCCCCCGGCCTCGCGATAGACCCGCAGCACGACGTCGCGCTGCCGTTCGAACAGGCGGCGTTCCATTTCATACCCGGCATCGGTCAGGCGCAGCAGGCGCATGCGCCGGTCACGGCTGCTGGTGTGCTGGTGGACCAGACCGCGCCGCAGGAGGTCATGGAGGGCACGGGCCATGCTTTGCTTGGTAATCGACAGAATGTCCAGCAGGGCGCCGACGGAAATGTCCGGCTCATTCTTTACGAACTGGAGGATCCGCTGGTGCGCGTGCCCGATCTGCATTTCCTCCAGCAGGGGATCAAGCAGGCTGGAAAAGCCACGGCAGGCCTGTGTCATCAGCATCTGCGCCTGGCGCATGTCCTCATCGCGCAGGAACAGCAGTTCGACGCCCGCGTGCGGGCGTGCGGGACGGCTGGCCGGTGGTGGGGGGCGGCGTTCGGTCAAGGGCGGGGCATGTGGATGGGGCGGGCCAACGGGTCGGTCAGAACGGACGCCCCAGCAGGCGGTTCTTCAGCCGGGTGATGCGGGCAATGTCGGCAAGGCGCCGGTCAAGGAATTCCTCCACCGTCGCCATGTTGCCGCCACGCGCCAGCCAGAACAGCAGCGTGGAGACATAGATTCCCGCCAGCGACGCGCGCTTGGTCATGTAGGTCACGCCCTGCGAATCGTCCCCGGCGGCGGTCCAGATGGCGTTGACGCTGCGCGCGATGCTGCGTGCCAGCAGGCGGGCGTGTCCCGGCATCATCAGCACCGACAGGGCATGGCGCACGGCGGGGCGATGGCCTGCGGCCTGCGTCAGGCGGAACATGATCGCCGCGCGCACCCGGCGGCTGAGCTTGCGCGAATGGAAACCGTGCGCCGCCGCAAGCATGTCGCGGTCGGCCAGGTCGAAATACGCCTCCGCCACTTCGGCGATGCCACCGGGGAACAGCAGGTCGGCATCCTCGCCCGCGACCTGTTTCAGGGTGGCCATGGACCATTCGCGCTGTCCCACGCCCTCCATCATGCGGCGCAGGGCGGCGTCACGCGCGGGGGAATGATCGACGGCGGGGGGCTGCAGGCACGATGTGGCCGATGCCGTGATGAGGGAGCCGATCATGCCTGCTGTTCTCCGTAACGTGTCATTTCAGTGTCAAACCCCATCTTCCGCAGGTCGTTCATCCGCATCGGATATAATATGCCGTTCAGGTGATCATATTCATGTTGCATGACATTCGCCACAAATCCCGATGCCGTGCCCTCCAGCCGCTGTCCCCGCGCGTCCAGCCCGTGATAGGCGATGCGGGTGTGCCGCGGCACCCATCCGCGCAGGCCCGGAATCGACAGGCATCCCTCCAGCCGCAGGACCGTTTCGTCGCCGATCGGCGTGATGTGCGGGTTGATCAGGACCTGCGGGCCGCAGGGCTGGTCATCGGGCGCGCCGGTGCTGCGCGCGGCAGGCACGCGATAGACGAACACCCGGCAGGAGCGGTGGACCTGTGGCGCGGCAAGGCCCACCCCGCCCGCATCCTCCATCGTCTCCACCATGTCGGCCACCAGGCGCGCGATGTCGGGGGACGCGGGGTCTTCCACCGCGTCCGCGCGGCGCAGCAGCACGGGATGGCCCATCCGGGCGATCTTGAGCAGGGTCACGGTGGCGTTGCTCCTTTGCATCTGGTGGCATGAAAACGCATCATCTGCGTCGTGTGCATGGGACGGTCGTGAAATAACCTGTGCGCAGGCGGTGTAAAACCACCGGAAAGATTTGTATTGCCGGATCGGGCTGTGATATAGGTGCGGCCCGTTTGGGAATCGCACGCAGGGAATGGCCTCGGGCGGTCATCCCCCATTACAGATACCCATCGCCGCCGGCGCAAGTGACGGCTTACAGCAGGAGTTGACGACCCAGTGCAGGTTCTCGTTCGTGATAATAACGTCGATCAGGCTCTCAAGGCCCTCAAGAAGAAGATGCAGCGTGAAGGCATCTTCCGGGAAATGAAGCTGCGTCGGCACTATGAAAAGCCGTCTGAACGCAAGGCGCGTGAAGCCGCTGAAGCCGTGCGCCGTGCGCGCAAGATGGAGCGCAAGCGTCTGGAACGCGAAGGGTTCTGATCTGTTTTCAGATACCGGGCATCGCCCGTGGGAAAAGCCGACTTCCGTATGGGGTCGGCTTTTTTTATGCCGGGTGCCCCGGATCACGGGATGATCCATGAAACAGCCTGCCGATCCCCCGCCACCGGCCGAAGGGCGGTCCACTGTGGGGCGTTACCTGGACCGCCTGGTGCGCCGCGTGCTGCCGCGTTCGCTGCTGGGGCGGATGCTGCTGATCGGGTTCATTCCCCTGCTGGTGACGCAGGGGATCTCGCTCGAACTGTTTTACGGCAATTACCTCAAGATCGTCTCGCGGCGGCTGTCGGCGGGCGTGGTGAACAATATCGCCATGACCATCGACATCATGGAACGCTATCCCACGCCATCGGACCGTGCGTGGATCCTGCGTGACGTGCGCGATCGCGCGCAGCTTCACATGACATGGCGCGAAGGGGAAAGCCTGCAGCGTGTGGGGTCGAACCATGTGCTGGGGCCGGTGGATGACGACCTTGTGCGTGACCTGCGCGTTGCGATCGGGCGCTCGGCCTTCGTGGACTGGAAAAGTGACCGCCATATCGTGTCGGTCTTCATCCAGATGCCCGACGGGGTGCTGCGTGTCGATACGCCGCGCAAGCGACTGGAAGTGGCGCCGGTCTGGCTGTTCGTCGCATGGGCGACAGGCAGCGCGCTGCTGCTGTTCTGCATCGCGGCCTTTTTCATGCGCAACCAGGTGCGTGCCATCCGGCGGCTGGCGCGGGCGGCGGAACTGTTCGGGCTGGGGCGCGACATCGACCCGATCCACCCCGAAGGCGCGCAGGAGATCCGCAAGGCGGCAGTGGCCTTCAACCGCATGCGCGACCGCATCTTCCGCTTTGTGGAGCAGAGGACATCCGTGCTGGCGGGTGTATCGCACGACCTGCGCACGCCCCTGACGCGCCTGCGGCTGACGCTGGCGATGATGCCGCGCCAGGGAACGGTCCGGGCCGAGGACCTGCAACCCGATATCGAGGACATGGTGGCCGATGTCGGGGAGATGGAGCGCATGATCGAAGGCTACCTGTCCTTTGCGCGGGGGGAGGGGGCGGAGATCCCGTCGATGGTCGATGTGCGCGAACTGCTGGAGGAGGTCGCGACGGCGGCCCGTCGTGCCGGTGCGCGCGATATCGGCGTCCATGTCACGCGCCCGCTCTGCATCGTGGTGCGTCCGGCCGCGTTCCGGCGCGTGCTGGCGAATATCATCGACAATGCACGCCGCCATGCCATCCATATCAGCCTGAGCGCGCGCAAGAAGCGCTCGGGCACGGTCATCTATGTCGATGATGACGGGTGCGGGATTGACGAATCACGCCGCGAGAGCGTCTTTCGCCCCTTTGAAAGCGGGCGCGATGGGGGAACCGGGCTGGGCCTGGCCATCGCGCGCGACATCATCCATGCGCATGGGGGCGAAATCCGGCTGGACAGCAGTCCGTCGGGCGGCCTGCGCGTGCGGATTGTCATCCCGGACTGAAATCCTGAAAGCGGGGAAGGGCTTGGGGGTGCCTTTTGCGATCTCACACAGGCCATGCCCCATGACGTGGGGCGTCAGGATCAGGGCAGGCTGTTGCCCTGGCCGCCATGGCCCGGACCGCCGTTCATGCTGTTCATCGGGCCGGTGCTGCCGCCATAGGTGCTGGTCATCTGGCTCATGGGGTTGTAGCGGCCCACGTTGCCAAGGATCTGCTGCATGATGTTGATCTTCGTGCCCGGCGTCGGCGTCTTGCCCATCGCCATGCTGACATAGCGCGCATCATCCTTGTGCAGGGTCCGCAGGTTGCGCAGGATCCCGCCCTGGTCAAACGTCAGGACCACGACCTGCTGCTTGTCGATATGGGGGAAGCTGATGGGGGCCAGCGTCTGGCGCATGGAGATGTAGATCCACGTATTGTCATCGAACGTCGCGCGGCTGGTGGGGGAGCCGAGGAGGTCCATGACATCGGAACGTGAACTCGTGCCGGTCTTGAGCTGGTTGTAGTCATCCGCCTGCACGAGGGAGCCGCGCTGGATCACGCTTGGCTTGAACGCGACGCATCCCGACAGCGACAGGCCAACCCCGATGACAGCGCACGAAAACAGGCGTAAGGATCGGGGGCGGGAAAAGATGTGCTGCGCTGGCCTCATGATCGGATAAAGCGTCCTGGTAAGATGCTGCAGATAGACAGTCCGACCTTCCGGGTGCCTTATTGGTCAAATGAAGTCAATCGCAGATCGGATGCGAAGGCGGAAAAACACTTCCGTCCTCCCTGCGGGTGCCGTGACGGGCGCCCGGCATGCCCGTTGGCCCGGCATGCCCCCCATGGCCGGGGGCGTACCGGAATTGCAGGAGAAGACACGAGTTATGGATCCAGAATTTTCCCGTCGCGTCCCGGTGGGACGCATCGCGGCCAAGGGCATGGAAACCTCCATCGAGGCCACGCCCGAGGAATGCAGGGCCCTTGCGCGGCGTTTCGGGATCCCCGCGATCCGCGACCTCGCCTGCCGTTATCGCCTTGTGCCCGGTGCGCAGGGGGAAGTGATGGCCGAAGGGTGGCTGACGGCGCATGTGACGCAGGAATGTGTCGTAAGCCTTGAGCCGTTCGAGGACGCCGTCGCCGAATCCTTCACCGTGCGCTGCATCCCGGCGGAACGCTTCCGCGAGGATGACGAGCTTGATCCCTTCAGCATCGACGAAGTGCCCTATGAGCGCGAGATGATCGACCTTGGCGAACTCGCGGCGGAGGAGTTGTCGCTGGGGCTCGACCCCTATCCGCACAAGCCCGGAAGCGCCATTCCCGTCGAGTTGCTCGATGTGGAGGAGGACGGCGATACGGACGCGGACGGGGAAGGGGAAGCGCCGAAGCGCCAGCCTTTCGCCGCCCTTGCGGAGCTGAAAAAAAAGCATAACTGAGGCGTGCGGGCGCGCCTTGGGGGCGGGTGGCATCCGGCGGATCGCAAGATCGTCTCTTGCGGAATGTCGGATCGTCTGCTAGAGCGCCCCCCTCAATTGTTGATAACTGACCGGGTGACACCTCGCTGGCGTTACCGGGTTGTGATCCCAGATCGGAGGGGCCCAGGCCCATGGCTGTACCTAAGAGAAAAACCTCGCCGTCCCGTCGTGGCATGCGTCGCAGCCATGCTGCGCTGCCCGTGCAGGCACATGCGGAATGCTCCAACTGCGGCGAGCTGAAGCGTCCGCACCATGTCTGCAGCCATTGCGGGCATTATGACGGCCGCGAAGTCGCATCCGCAGGCAAGGCGCTGAAGACCGCGGTCCGCGCCTGATCCACGTTCGACGTGGTCACCTGTCGGGACGGGAGATGCCATTGACATGGCGCGGGAATGCCACAGGCAGGCGTCCCCGCCCGTCCGGATTGCGCAGGGGAATGCTGCATGAAGGGGTTGCACCCTTTCGGCACTTGCGCGTTTTACCTTCACCCGGCACAAGACGAGCATGAGCGAGACAGGTTCCTCTTTTTCCGCGACACAGTCCTACACTCTGGCCATTGATGGAATGGGTGGGGATGGTGGTCCGGAAGTCGTGGTGGCCGGACTGGCGATTGCCGCTGACCGGCATCCATCCGCCAGAATCCTTCTTATTGGCGATGAAAAGCGGTTGCAGGCCCTTCTGGCGCAGCATCCGCGCGCGGCGGCGATCTGCACGGTCCGTCCTGCCGGTTCCGCCATTTCCATGGAAATGAAACCCACGGCCGCATTGCGGGTGCGCGATTCCTCGCTGCGCCTGTCGATGGACGCCGTCGCCAATGGCGAGGCGATGGGCGTGGTCTCCGCCGGCAACAGCGGCGCGATGCTGGCGCTGGCCAAGATCGTGATCAAGACCCTGCCGGGCATTTCGCGTCCCGCGATGGCGGCGATCAGTCCCACGACGAAAGGGGACGTGGTCATGCTCGACCTTGGCGCCAATGTCGCGTGCGACTGGCGCAACCTGGTCGAATTCGCGGTGATGGGCGAAGCCTTCGCCAAGGCGGTGCTGGGCCTGCCCGCGCCGACGATCGGGCTGCTCAATGTCGGGTCGGAGGAGCTCAAGGGCGACGAACGCCTGCGCCAGGCGGCCGAAGTGCTGCGTGGCAGCCCGCTTGCCCGGCAGTTCCACGGTTTCGTGGAAGGGCACGACATCACCGCAGGCACGACCGACGTGGTGGTGACGGACGGCTTTACGGGCAATGTGGCGCTCAAGACCGGCGAAGGCGCGCTCAAGATGGCCTTCACCCTGCTGCGGCAGGTGTTCAGTTCCGGCCTGCTGGGACGGATTGGCTACCTGCTGGTGCGGCCCGGCCTTGAACGCATGAAGGAATGGCTCGACCCGCGCCGCTATAATGGCGCGGTGTTTGTCGGGCTTAACGGTGTGGTGGTGAAGTCGCATGGCGGCACCGATGCCGAAGGGTTCGCCTCGGCTGTGGATGTGGCGATCGACATGGTCACCCATGATTTCAATGCCGGTATCCGTGACCAGCTTTCCCGCATGGGAAGCCTGACGGCCAGCAGGTTCAGTAACGAAAAGGAGCCGACGCAGGCAGTTTCGGCTTCCTGAGTCGCTGCCGTGGGCAGGGGAAGGGCCGCATCCGCAGGGTGTGGCCTGCATGCTCCTGCCCCCAACAGGTTTGGACAGACACGCATGAAGGCGAGACGCTCGCTGCTGAAGGGTTTTGGCGGCTACCTGCCGGACAGAATCGTGACCAACGATGACCTGGCCACCAGTGGGCTGGAAACCTCTGACGAGTGGATACGCGCCCGCACCGGCATCGCGCAGCGTCACCGCGCCGGGCCGGAAGATACGGCCGTCAGCATGGCGGTCGCGGCAGGCAGGCAGGCGCTTGAATACGCCAACGCCACGCCGGATGACGTGGATGCCATCATCGTCGCCACCAGCACGCCGGACCAGGCCTTTCCCTCCACCGCCGTGCGGGTGCAGGGGGAACTTGGCATGACCTCTGGCTTCGGCTTTGACGTCGCGGCGGCCTGCTCGGGGTTCATCTTTGCCCTGTCCACCGCCGATGCCCTGATCCGCAGCGGGCAGGCCCGTTCGGCACTGGTGATCGGCAGTGAAGTCTATTCACGCATTCTTGATCCTGAGGACCGTTCCACCTTCGTCCTGTTCGGGGACGGGGCGGGCGCGGTCTTCCTGCAGGCGACGGAAGACGGGGGGGGGCAGGGCATCGTGTCCACCCACCTGCATTCCGACGGCCGTCATGGCGACCTGCTGTATGTGGATGGCGCGATCGGCCAGAAGGACAAGAGCGCGTACCTGAAGATGCAGGGCCGCGATGTCTTCCGCCATGCCGTGGCCAAGCTGTCCTCCTCCGTGGATGAGGTGCTGGAGGCCAATGGCCTGAAATATGAAGACGTGGCCTGGCTTGTGCCGCATCAGGCGAACCTGCGTATTATTGACGGCGTCGCGCGCAAACTGCACCTGCCGCCCGAACGGGTGGTGATCACGGTGGACCGCCATGCCAATACCTCCGCCGCCTCGATTCCGCTGGCGCTGAACGAAGCCGTGCGTGACGGGCGGATTCGCAGCGGGGACCTGGTGCTGATGGAGGCGCTGGGCGGCGGGTTGACCTGGGGGGCGGCGCTGGCGCGGATCTAGGCTGCGCGCCCGGCCCGGATCCGGCAGCGGGGGCAAGAAAAAACACACACCTGTCAGCACATTGAATTGACGCTGACGGATGGCATGCATAACGTGACTGCATGAGCACAGTGACCCGCGCCACTCTGGCAGAACAAATTTACAGTCAGGTTGGACTTTCCCGTCATGAGTCCGCCGACATCCTTGAACACGTCCTGGAAAAAGTGGCCCATGCACTCGAAGCCGGGGACACCGTAAAGATCAGCGGATTCGGTACTTTTTCCGTCCGCAGGAAGGGGCGACGCACCGGGCGCAATCCCAAGACGGGGGTTGAGGTTCCGATCCTGCCGCGTTCCGTCCTGGTCTTCCGGCCCAGCCAACTCCTGCGGGCGCATGTGAACGGTACTGCCGGTCATATGGATGCAGGGGATGACGAATGAATGTGCAAGATCCCGCGCAGGGCGTCGTGAACGCCACCACTGCCACGCCCGCGACAGCCGGGGACGCGCTGCCGATCTATGAGGTCGCGCGTCAGCTTGGCATTGCCCAGCATGTGCTGAGGACATGGGAAAACCGCTTCCCGCAGTTGCAGCCCATCCGTGGGCCGAATGCCCGGCGTTTCTACCGGCCGGAGGATGTCCGGCTGCTGCGTCGTATCTCCGACATGCTGTATGTCCGCCACCTCTCGCTTGGGGAGGTGCAGCGCATCCTTGCCGGAACGGAAGGGACAACGGACATTGCCGGCACAGGGGGCATGATGCCTGCCGTCCCGGCCCAGCCAGCGCAGCCCGCTCCCGCCGCACGTCCTGAGGTCGTGGAAATCACGGATGTGCAGGTCGAGGAAATCGAGACCGTCACCGTTGTCCGCCATCAGGTGGCCGCAGAACCCGCCACGCCTGATGTGCCGCAGGAAAAGGCGCATGAGACGGTGCAGGCTGATATGCCAGCATCCGCTGCGGAACCTGCGCCCGTTGCGGCCACGCCTGATGAGGGGGGGAAGGTTGTCCCCGAAGCGGCTGCCCCTGACGATGTCGCGCCCGAAACCGCAGCCGTGGCGCCATCGGCTCCGGCTCCGGCTCCGGCCGAACCGGCCGCAGCCCCGGTCGTGATTTCCCCAACCGGGGAGGCTCCTGCCACGAGCACGCCATCGCAGGTCGAGCCAGCTCCCGTGCCGCCTGTTGCCGCCCCGGTGGAGAGCAGCGCCACGGAAACGGTGGAAGCACCGGGCACATCGGAAGCTTCAGGCGCATCGGAAGATGATGCGTCGGTTGATGCCGTGGCGGAGACGGAGCTGGCACCGGCTGCGCAGGCGGATGCGGCCGAGGGGGAAGAGCCTCCGCTCGAACAGCTGGTCATGCTGGAACTTGAACGCCTGCGGGCTGAAAACATGGTCCTGCGCGATCACCTGCGCGGCGTGCTGGTCGAACTCGAGGCCCTGCGGGAGATGGTCCCGGTCTGAGGACGCTCCCGACGCAGGGGGAATGGAGGGGCAGGGACCGGGTGTTCCTGCCCCTTTGTTTTTTATGTCCTTATTTTTGCGATTGAGTGCAGAAGATGGCTTGCAGGCACCCGGTGGGCCTGCTACACGATGCGTCATCGCAGACAGGCGGGCAGTAGCGCAGCCTGGTAGCGCATCAGTCTGGGGGACTGGGGGTCGTGGGTTCGAATCCCGCCTGCCCGATATCCCTGTCTGCGATAAAAACTTTCCTGAAAATATGAAAACTGCCTGTGCACCCCAACCGGGGCGTGCGTATTCGTGCCTGCAGGGAATACCCTGCGGAAGGCACCGTCCTTTCAGGCCGGAACGCGGCCCCCCGGACCGGTTGCGATCAGGAGAGGCGCCGTTTCCCGATGCGTCTTCAATCGCGCACGCGCGTCCAGTTCCGCCACAGCATATGCAGCACGGCCATGATGGCGGGCCCCATGAACAGGCCCAGCAGGTTCCAGCTTTCCGCCCCGCCCAGGATGCCCGTCAGCACCCACAGGAACGGCAGTTGCGTCGAACCGCCGATCAGGGCCGGACGCACGAGGTGGTCGGCCAGGAAAATCACCGCAAGCCCGACCAGCATGATGACAATCGCGATGACGGCGCTGCCCTTGACCAGCAGCAGCGTGGACACGATGCCGATCGCGATCACGGCGCAGAACGGGATCATGGCGGCCACGGCCGTCACGACCCCGAACAGGAACGCATGTGGCGCCCCGGCGATCAGGTAGGCAACGCCCATCACCACGCCTTCGCCCATGCCCACCAGCACCAGTCCCGCCACCGTGCCATGGATGGAGGCGATGATCTGCAGAGCGATCCGCTCCCCCCGCTTGCCAAAGGCGCGACGCGACACGACAAGGCACTGGCGGATGACGCTGTCGCCGTCCTTGAGCAGGAAAAACAGCGTCAGGATGGAAAAGATGAACAGGATGCCCCGGTGCGCCAGTTGGCTGCCGACCTGCTGCGTCATCTTGACGCTCTGCCCGATGCGCAATGATCCCAGCAGGGCGGAAAAATCATCCGGGTCCTGCAGGTGGCTTTCCCACCATGCCCGCAGGGTCTGCGCGCCAAGCGGCAGGTGGTCGATCCATTGCGGCACCGGCATGCCAGACTGTCGCGCATTGTTCAGAAGGTGCAGCACCCCTTCCGCATCGCGCGCGGCCTCCAGCCCGAACAGGGTGACGGGCACAAGGAAGATCAGTGCAATCCCCAGCGTGAAGGCGGCAGGCAGCAGCAACTGGTGTGTCGCGGCGTGCCATCGCGTGCGCGCCCGGACATAGAGCGGCCATGACGCGATGGCGAAGATGCCGCCCCAGATCAGCGAC
Source organism: Novacetimonas maltaceti (assembly GCF_002906255.1). GTDB lineage: Bacteria > Pseudomonadota > Alphaproteobacteria > Acetobacterales > Acetobacteraceae > Novacetimonas > Novacetimonas maltaceti. The sequence continues at coordinate 32,196 of NZ_POTC01000004.1, forward strand.
GGCAGGAAGCCACGGACCGTGTACAACGCCATGGCGACGAAAAACAGCGCCAGCAGGCCGCGTGCGACCCGCTGCGCGCGCTGCGTCTCCCGAAAGGAGCGGAATGTCCGCAGCGATTGCCTGTTTTCGTCAAGACCGGGTTCCGGGACATGGGACTCGGCGCCAGCGTTCTTGTGGTCCGGCATGGTCATCCTTGTGATGGGACGCGCCCGGGGCGGGCGGTGGTGCGGTGGTTCGGGATCAGGCGGTTTCAACGGCCCAGATGGCAAAGGCATGTATCAGGGCCGCATCGCGCAGGGAATCGAAACGACCCGTCGCACCCCGATGTCCCGCCTCCATATTGGTGCGTAACATGACCGGGCGCGATGACCGCGTGTTTTCACGCAGCCGCGCCACCCATTTCGCGGGCTCCCAGTAGGTGACGCGCGGGTCCGTCAGCCCTCCCATCGCCAGGATGGCGGGATAGGCGCGCGGCCGCACCTGCTCATACGCGGCATAGCTTTCGATCAGGTCATAGGCCGCCACGTCTTCCAGCGGGTTGCCCCATTCGGGCCATTCCGGCGGCGTCAGCGGCAGGGAGGCGTCCGACATGGTGTTGAGTTCATCGACAAACGGCACGACCGCGACAATCCCCGCGAACAGGTCGGGCCGCATGTTCGCGATCGCCCCCATGACCATCCCCCCGGCGGAGCGTCCGTCGGCCACGATTCGCCCCGCCGTGCCAAACCCCTGCGCGACCAGGTGCTCGGCGCAGGCGATGAAATCGGTGAAGCTGTTGGGCTTGTTCTTGCCACGTCCGCCAAGGAACCAGTTCCAGCCCTTTTCCGAACCGCCACGCACATGGGCGATGGCGTAAAACCACCCCCGGTCCACAAGGCTGAGCACACGGGTGGAGAAATCGGGCTCGATCGCATGCCCGTAGGAGCCATACCCGTAAAGCAGCAGCGGCGCGGAGCCATCGCACGGCGCGTCATGGCGGCCCAGCACGGTGACGGGCACTTCCTGCCCATCGGGCGCACGCGCCATCAGTCGCCAGCAGCGGTAGTCGGCGGGATTGTGGCCGGAGGGGACATCCTGCTGCTTGAGCAGGTCATGCGTGCGCCGCGCCATGTCATAGGCGAACCACTGCCGGGGCGTCGTGGGCGACTGGTAGATGTAGCGCAGTTTCACCGTGTCATATTCATATCCCCCCGAAAGGGAGAGGTCATAGGCGGCCTCACGCGGGGCGAGGGCATGGCGCTCCCCGCTGCGGGACTGCATGATGATGCGGCAGTTGGCGTTGTGGCGTTCGCGCCAGACCAGCCAGTCGGCGAAGGTCTGGCATTCGGTGATGTAGTGGCCGGGTTCGTGCGCCACCAGTTCGCGCCAGTTCGCGCGGGCGGGGGCGTCCTGCGGGGCAAGTTTCAGCGTGAAATCCACCGCGCCGTCGGCATTGGTCAGCACGACGAAATCCGTGCCCCAGTGATGCAGTCCGTACATCACGCCGCTGCTGCGCGCCTCCACGCAGGCCGGGGCGGCATCGGGGGTTGCGGCGGGGATCAGCCAGGATTCGGACGTGTCATGATTGCCTGCCGTGATGATGATCCACTGGCCCGAACGCGTGGCCTCCACCCCGACGAAGAAACCGGCGTCCTTTTCCTCATAGACAAGGATGTCCGTATCGGTCCCGACCTCGCGGCGATAGACGCGGGCGGGACGGCCATGGTCATCGCGCCAGATCCAGAACAGGTGGCGGCTGTCGGGGGCGAAGGTGAACGCGCCGCTGCAGTTGTCGATCGGTGCGCCCAGTGGCTCCCCGGTCGCGATGTCATTGACCCGCACGCGATAGATCTCGGACCCCTGCGTGTCCTCGGCATAGGCGAAAAGCCTGTGGTCGGGGCTGTGGGTCGCGGCGGCAACGGCGAAATAGTCGTGGGTGGCCGCACGGGCGTTCATGTCGAGCAGTACCTGCTCGTCCTGCGGGGCATCGGTGCGGTGGCGGGCATAGACCGGATACTGCGCGCCGCTGTCATAGCGGGTGTAGTACGACCACGGCCCGTGCGGCAGGGGCGGGTAGGATTCCACTTCCTGCATCCGGCCCTTCATTTCCGCGACCAGGGCGGCCTGCAGGTCCTGCGTGCCGGACAGGATTTCGGCGGTATAGGCGTTTTCCGCCCGCAGGTGATCCGCAATGTCCCCGCGCAGGAGGGCGGGATCGCGCAGGACCTCCTGCCAGTTCTCGTCCTTCATCCACGCATACTCGTCATGCCGCACGCGGCCAAGCTGCTCTATGCGGTGGGGAACCTTGCGCGCGACGGGGGGCTTTGGCTGGGGGCGGGTCGTGGACGTCGTCATGGGCATCGGTCCTTCATGTCGGTGGCGGGGGCAGGCCCCGGCGGGTTGCCCGCCATGGCGGCATGTCCCGCGTGGAATGGCAACAGGGAATGGCGGCCAGAAAAGGCGGGGGGCGGGTGCGGCAGGGGCATCCGCCATCCACCGCCCGGCATGCCCTCAGCCCCGTGCCGGGGTGGCGGGCGCGGCAAAGAACCGCCAGCCATCAAGTCCGGCACGCAGGCGCTGCCCCTCGGCCGTGGTCGCGTCGATCAGTCCCGTGCGCAGGAACAGGTCGATCAGTACAAGGTTGACGTTGAATTTGAAGGCATCGGTGTCGCGCACCAGCCGGAATGCCTCGGACAGGGGGATGAGGGAGAATTCCTCCACCTCCCCGTCGGCGGGGCGGGGGATGAATTCTTCGGGCAGGACGATCTCGAAACAGTGCAGGATGTCGCGGCGCAGCCCTTCCGGCCGGTCGAGGGCATAACGGATGTTCACCGTGGGCGTTGCGTGCGCCAGCAGTTCAGCCGGCAGGCTGGCTTCCTCCGCCGCTTCCTTCAGCAGCGCCTGCGCCGGCGTGTGCCCCGCCGGGATCCCGCCCGCCACAAGGTGGTCGAGCTTGCCGGGGTCGAGCCGCTTGGTCATGGACCGGCGCGCGATCCACAGGTGCAGCCCGTCCGCGCGCCGCACCAGTCCGTTGAGGTGCACGCCCTGCGCCATCAGCCCGAACAGCGGCAGCGCGCCCCGGTCGATCCGCGCGACCGGCGGGGCATCGACATCGGTGCGGACATCGAACAGTTCATGGTGGGAGCGATAGACGCCCTGCCGGGCCATGTCCTGTGCAATCTGTTCCAGCCGTGACGGGTCGGACAGTGTCACCACGCCATCCGCATCGGTCATGCCGTGTTCGCGCAGGACGGGCACCAGTTCGGGCATGACCCACCCGGCGGGCGCCGCGCCAAGGTGGAACGCCAGCCGCCGTCCCGGCAGGGTGGCGGTGTTGCATGCGGCGATATGGCGGAAAAAGGGATTCAGGTCGGTGGACATGGAACCATCATTTCATATTGGGGCTTCGTTGCCATAACGGCTGGTCCGGGGGCTGACAATCCTTTGCACGGGCCGCGGCTTCCGTGCCGCGCCGGCATGGGCGCCCGTCCGGGCGGCATGAAACCGGCATGGAATATGGCTTGCAAATCGGTGGGGGCGTGTCACATCCGAAGGCATGACTGCATCCCGTGCCACCGACCGCCGCGCGCCCGATACCGAAACATCGGCCATCAAGACCCTGCATGCCCTGCTGCCGTACCTGTGGCCGCCGCACAACCCGGCCGTGCGCCTGCGGGTGGTGGGGGTGTGCGTGCTGCTGGTGCTGGCGAAGGTCGCGACGATCTGCGTGCCCTACCTCTACAGCCGCGTGATCGACGCGCTGCATCCGGGGCCGTCGGCAGGGATGCTGCCGCTGCTGCTGGTCGTGGCCTATGGGGGGCTGCGGATGCTGGCCGCGGGGCTGGGGGAACTGCGTGACGCGCTGTTCGCGCCGCTGCGCTTTCGCATCAGCCGTGTCGCCGCCATCCGCAGTTTCGAGCACATGCACCAGCTGTCGCTGCGCTTTCACCTCAACCGGCAGTCCGGCAGCGTCACCCGCGCCATCGCGCGCGGGACGGAGGCGATCGAGACGCTGCTGCGCGTGGGCGTGTTCAACGTGGTGCCGACCCTGATCGAGGCGCTGATGGTCATCATCGTCATCTGGCGCCTGTTCGACTGGCGCTATGCCATCATCATGCTGGTGGCGGTGGCGGCGTATGTGGGCTTTACGGTGTCGTTCACATCATGGCGGATCGGGCTGCGCCGCCGCATGAACGAGATCAACAGCGAGGCAAGCTGGAAGGCGCTCGACAGCCTGCTCAACTACGAGACGGTCAAGTATTTCGGCAACGAGGCGCATGAACGCGACCGCTACGAGGACGCGCAGGACCGTTATGAAAAGGCGGCGATCCGTACGCAGCTTTCGCTCAACGGGCTGAATTTCGGGCAGGCGGCGATCATTGCCGTGGCCCTGATCGCGGTCATGCTGATGGCCGCGCGCGACGTGGAGGCCGGGCGGCTGAGCGTCGGGCATTTCGTGCTGGTCAACACCTACCTGATGCAGCTTTACCTGCCGCTGAACTTCCTGGGCAGCGTCTATTCCTCCCTGCGCAATTCGCTGGTGGACCTTGAGCACATGTTCGCGCTGCTCGACGAGCGTTCCGACGTGGTGGACCGTCAAGGCGCGCGGACGCTGCCCGCCCGCCTTGACGAGGCCCCGGCCGCCGATGTCCGCTTCCGCCACGTGCGCTTCGGCTACCGGCCGGGGCGCGAGATCCTGCATGACGTCAGCTTCCACGTCCGCGCGGGCAGCCGTGTCGCCATCGTCGGGCCGACAGGGGCGGGCAAGTCCACCATCAGCCGCCTTCTGTTCCGCTTCTATGACGTGGATGCAGGGTCGATCGAGGTCGATGGCCATGATATCCGCGACTATGCACAGTCCGCCCTGCGCGCGGCCATCGGCGTCGTGCCGCAGGATACGATCCTGTTCAACGACACCATCGGCTACAACATCGCCTATGGCTGCCTTGGCGCGACGCAGGCGCAGGTCGAGCAGGCGGCGCGGCTGGCGCGGATCCACGACTTCATCGCCTCGCTGCCCGATGGCTATGCCACGCGGGTGGGCGAACGCGGGCTGAAACTGTCGGGCGGGGAAAAGCAGAGGGTGGCGATCGCGCGCACCATCCTGAAGAACCCGCGCATCCTGCTGCTGGACGAGGCGACAAGCGCGCTCGATACCCGCACCGAACACGAGATCCAGTCCGCCCTGCGCACGGTCGCGGCCGACCGGACCACCATCATCATCGCCCACAGGCTGTCGACCGTGATCGATGCGGATGAAATCCTCGTGATGGAAAAGGGGGTGATCCGTGAACGGGGGGACCATCGCACCCTGCTTGAACGTGGGGGGCTATATGCCGGGATGTGGGCCGCGCAGGCGGAGGAAAACGCAAAGGCGCAGGTGCCGCAGGACTGATGCCACGGCCCGGCAGACCTGCGGCGCGCGGAGGTCACGCATGGGCGCGCCCTCTGGTCAGCGGCGTGGGCAGGGTCCATATGAAGGACACGAACAGACAAGCCGGAAGGGAGCTTTCCTGAAATGACGGATACGAACAACACGCCCCATGACGCCGCCGGGGCCGGGCAGGATGGCGGCATCCCCGCCGAACTGAGCCATTGCGGCGCGGTCGTGGACAAGGCGATCGAATACATGCTGGGCGAAAACCTGCCGCCGGTCGCCATCTCCTCCGCGCTGCTGGGTGGCGCGCTGGGGCTGCTGTCGCGCACCATGGGGCAGGACGCCATGCAGGCGATGCTGGAGAACGCGCTGCACAGCGTGCAGGCGGGCGAACTGCACCCCGAACATGACCGCGCGGGCAAGAACTGAGACACGGCCATTGCGTCCCGATCCCCTGTCGAAACAGGGGGGGAGAGGGGCAAAAAACCCTGTTTTCAGACAAAAAACGCCGAATCATGGCATATCCGTCTTGACGGATTGCGGTGGTTTGGCGATAAGCCGCGCCTAATCTAGACGATCCTTAAGCCGGGCATCAGTGCCTCGGCCCCAGTCTTATCCGAGGATGATACTTATGTCTCGCCGTTGCCAGATCACGGGCAAAGGCGTGCTGACCGGAAACAACGTCAGCCACGCCAACAACAAGTCCCGCCGCCGTTTCCTGCCGAACCTGCAGGAAACCTCGCTCCTGTCCGACATCCTGGGCACGCCGGTGCGCCTGCGCCTGAGCACCAACGGGATCCGCACGGTCGAGCATAACGGCGGTCTGGACGCGTTCCTGCTGTCCACGCCCAACCGGAAGCTGACGCCCGAGGCGATGACCGTCAAGCGCCGCATCCTGCGCGTGCAGGGCCGCAAGGCCGCCGCCGCAGCCTGAAGGCGGCCACGACCCGCATCCCCGCCGTGAACGCGCGGGGATGGGGTGTCGCGCAAAGGCCTGGCCACGGTCAGGTCCGTTATTCCGTCGTGCCGGTCTGCATCGTCCAGCCATCGCGGCTTGGGGCGGGAGCAGCTCACGGTCCCGGCAGGCGCGAAGGGAACCCCGTCCCGTTCGCGCCCACGTTGTCTTGTGGAGGTTCTCCCGTGTCCGACAAGTCTGATCTGTCCCTGATTCGCAATATCGGTATTACCGCGCACATCGATGCGGGTAAGACCACGACGACCGAACGCATCCTGTATTACACCGGTGTGTCGCACAAGATCGGTGAAGTCCATGAGGGCAACACCACCACCGATTACATGGCGCAGGAGCGTGAGCGCGGCATCACCATCACGTCCGCCGCCGTGACGTGCGAATGGGAAGGCCATCGCATCAACATCATCGACACCCCGGGCCACATCGACTTCAACATCGAAGTCAACCGCTCGCTGCGTGTGCTCGATGGCGCGGTGTTCATCATCGAGGGCGTCGCCGGCGTGCAGCCGCAGTCGGAAACCAACTGGCGTCTGGCTGACCGCTACAACGTCCCGCGCATCATCTTCATCAACAAGCTCGACCGTACCGGCGCCGATTTCTATCACGCGTTCGACACGCTGAAGGAAAAGCTGGACATCGTCGCGATCCCGCTGCAGCTGCCGATCGGCACGGAAGAGAACTTCGTCGGTGTCGTTGACCTGATCGAGATGAAGGCCATCGTCTGGGAAGGCGGCGAACTCGGCGCGAAGTTCCATGACGAGGAAATCCCCGCCGACCTGCTGGAAAAGGCGAAGGAAGCCCGCCAGAACCTGCTCGACACCGCGCTGGCCGTCGATGACGCCGCGATGGAAGAGTATTTCGACAAGGGTGATGTCGATGTCGCGACGCTGAAGCGCTGCATCAAGAAGGGCACCATCTCGGGCGAGTTCCGTCCCGTCCTGTGCGGCACGGCGTTCAAGAACAAGGGCGTGCAGCCGCTGCTCGATGCGGTCATCGACTTCCTGCCCGCGCCGGACGATGTCGAGGGCATCCGCATCGCGCCGCCGGAAGACGAGGAAGTTGACGAGAACAAGCTGCCGATCATCCCGGTCGATCCCGACGGGAAGTTCGCGGGCCTGGCGTTCAAGATCATCAACGACAAGTACGGCACGCTGACGTTCGTGCGTGTCTATCGTGGCGTGCTGCGCACCGGTGACACCGTGCTGAACACCACGAAGGGCCACAAGGAGCGTATCGGCCGCATCTTCCAGATGCACGCGGACAAGCGTGAGGAACTCAAGGAAGTGCATGCCGGTGACATCGCGGCGTTCGTCGGCCTGAAGGACACCCAGACGGGTGACACGCTGGCCGATGCCAGCGACCCGGTGGTGCTGGAACGCATGACCTTCCCGGTTCCCGTCATCGACATCTCCGTCGAGCCGAAGACGAAGGACGCGGTGGAGAAGATGACGCTGGCGCTGCAGAAGCTGTCCGGTGAAGATCCCTCCCTGCGCCTGAAGACCGATCAGGAAACCGGCCAGACCATCCTGTCGGGCATGGGCGAACTGCACCTCGACATCATCATCGACCGCCTGCGCCGCGAATATGGCGTGGATGCGAACATCGGTGCGCCGCAGGTTGCGTATCGCGAGACGATCACACAGGCGCACACCGAAACCTATACCCACAAGAAGCAGTCGGGTGGTTCGGGCCAGTTCGCGGAAGTGAAGATCGAGTTCGCGCCGGTCGAGCGTAACGAAGGCATCTCCTTCGAGAACAAGGTCGTCGGTGGCGCCGTGCCGAAGGAATACATCCCGGCGGTTGAAAAGGGCATCATGGCGCAGGCCACGACGGGCGTGCTCGCGGGCTTCCCGACGGTGGACTTCAAGTTCACGCTGCTCGACGGTAAGTACCATGACGTCGACTCGTCCGCGCTGGCGTTCGAAATCGCTGCGAAGGCCTGCTTCCGTGAAGGCATGAAGAAGGCCGGTCCGGTCATCCTCGAGCCGATCATGGACGTGGAAATCACCACCCCGAACGACCATGTCGGTGACGTGGTGGGTGACCTCAACCGTCGTCGTGGCATGATCCAGAACCAGGAAAGCTCCGGCTCGACCGTCATGGTCCGCGCGCTGGTGCCGCTGAAGGAAATGTTCGGCTACATCTCGCACCTGCGTTCGATGACGAAGGGCCGTGCGTCCTTCACGATGCAGTTCCATCACTACGATCCGGTGCCGCGCAACGTGGCAGAGGAAATCATGTCCAAGTCCGCCTGATCACGGCAGACGGGATAGACAGGAACAGGGCCAACCTCCTTTCGGGGGCTGGCCTTTTTCTTTGGGGTGGGGGCTTCTCAGGGCTCTGCCCTGAAACCCGCCAAAGGGCATTGCCCTTTGGAAACTAGGACTTTCCAGCCTATCGGGGCTTTACCGTTCCTGCCGGAACTGGGCAGCGGACCCAAATTTCAAAAGTTTTTGGTGAAGCTTTTTTCAAAAAGCTTCGAAAGCGCCGCCCTTTCAGGAAAAGGCGCTCCCCCGGACCGTTCATCATTATTGAAAAAGACTACGCGTGGGCCCAGGTGTCGCCAGCCTGTATCGCCCGCCCGTCATCGCGCAGCTTTTCCAGATGCGCCCGCAGGTTCAGCAACGCCGCGCGGCGCAGGCCGGGGCGCAGGCGGTGATAGGCCGCATCGACAATCTGTTCCGCCGTGCGCGGCTGTGCCGACAGCAGTGCCGCGATGCTTTCATGCCGTGACAGGCGGTGTTCGATCAGGCCACGCATGCAGGTTTCGGGCTGTTCGATGACCGGCCCATGCGCCGAAAGCAGCAGGCGCGGCCCGCGTTGCAGCAGGCGTTCCATGCTGTCGAGGAACATCTGCACCGACCCGTGGGGGGCAGGGGGGACAAGCGTCGTGGACCATCCCATGACATGGTCGCCCGTCAGGATGATGCCATCCGTGGTTTCCAGGCAGATGTGATCCGCCGCATGGCCGGGTGTGTACAGCACCCGCAGGCCCGCGACGAGGTCGAGGTCATGCAGCCCGACATCGGGCGTGAAGGTGGGTTCGGCGCTGCGGTGCCACGCATGGATGGGTGCGCCGGTGCGCCGTGACAGTGGCGCGGCCCCGTCGAGGTGGTCGTGATGGGTATGCGTCAGGAGGATATGCGTCAGCACCCGGCCATTCAGGGCGCGCTCCACCGCGTCGAGGTGCGCGTCATCCGCCACGCCGGGATCAATGACGGCGCATCCCCCGCCTGCATGGTCGACAATCCATGTGTTGGTGCCGTTGCCGGTCATCGGGCCGGGATTGCCGGCCACCACGCGGCGGATGGCGGGCGTGGCCGTGATCGCCACGCCATAGGGCGGTGGCGCCTCCACCACGCGCCAGTCATAGCGCGACATGGGTCAGCCAAAGGCCCCGACATGGTGCATCACCCCTGTGCTGATTTCGCGGATCAGCGAGAACAGGCGCTGCATCGGTTCGAAAATCTCCGTGTATTCGCGCATGTAGGTGCCTTCGTCGCGCGGGCCATGCGGTTCATGGAAATCAAGGTCGAAGCTGCGGTCGGCATGATAGGGGAAGATCTTTTCAAGCTCCCTGAGCACGTCGGGAATCTCGAGGCACAGGACCTTCGCCGTCAGCACGTCGCGGGTGAAGGCGTTGCGCGGCGCGAAATACGGGATGCGGGTGGACAGTAGCCAGATCTGCTCGATCACGGCGATGCGGATGGCATGCAGCAGCATTTCGTCGGCCTCCATCCTCGGTGCGCTGGACCATGCGTTGCGCAGGGCCAGATGGTCGGATTGCAGGCGGCGGAACATGGATTGCGTGCAGGCCCAGAAATCCAGCCGTTCCAGCCCGTGCATCAGCGTCAGGCAGGCCTCCTGCTGCTTCGGGTCGTGATGGGAGGTCGCGCGTTGCAGCCACATGTCCGGGTCCAGCAGGCGGATGACACCGCGCAGGACGCCATCGCTGGAATGGGCCAGCGCATGGGCCGCGAAATCCAGTGCGCGGCGGAAACGCGGACTGTCGCTGAGGTAGCGTTCGAACGTATCGGGATGGCGCGCGGCGGCCGTGCCCAGTCCCTGCAATGTGTTCGCGCACCAGCCCAACTGCTGCAGGATGGCGTTGTTGGGAATGGCGCGCAGCTGGCTGGGATGGCGGATGCGCGTGGTGATGGCGGCCGCGTCGCTCTGCCGTGCGGAGGGGCGCGATCCTGTCTTGTCGATCAGCGACGGCCCGAACGCGCCCAGCAGCGCGGCATAGCCCGGGTCCTCCACCAGTCCCGTCATGCCCCGCGCGATGGCGGAGAAGAAATCGGCGGAGAAATCAGGCTCGTCATAGACCGGGTCCTCGTCGATGGAGGTCGCGGCAAACGCATGTTCGGCAATCACGCTGACGGTCGCGTCCGCCAGTGGCTGCGTCCCGAACAGCAGGTAGCCATCCCCGCCCTGGAACGCCGTCTCCTCGCGCAGGCGGATGCCGGCCTGCAGGAAGCGCATGCGGGCATGCGGGGGGGAGAGGTAGTCGAAACGGTCCGCCAGGCTGTAGGGGTGCGCGCCGCGCCCGATGCTCTCGCCATGGGTGTCGAACAGGATCACCTCCACGAAGGCGAGGTCCCATTGCCGCAGCAGGTCGCAGACCTTCAGCCGCAGCCGCTCGATCAGGTAGGTCGCGGCCAGCTGCCCCACATAGCGCCCCGAATCCGAGAAACCGAACTGCAGGCTGAGCTTGCGCGTGCGCTGCAGGTAGGCGCGCCAGTGCGGCGAATGCAGGGCCTCCTCGATCAGGTGCTCGCCCTGTTCCAGCGCGTCCTGGGTCTCGAACAGGGGGGAGATCTCGATCATGTCCTCCACCCCCAGCAGGCGCGCCAGCCACAGCGCCGTCAGCAGGGTGTAGCCGGTTTCCGTCTCCGCGATCAGGAAGCGGATGGGGGTGGTGCGGTCGATATGGTGCAGGATCTGGCGCACCGTCATCATCAGCCGCCCCGCCGTGGACTGTTCCACCAGCAGGGAGCCGAAATCGATGTCGATGGGCTGCGTCGTGTCCAGCGCCTCGTCCATGCGGGCGATCAGGGCGCGGCGCTGCGCATGGATGTCGGGATTGTCGGTAATGCCCAGGCGCTGGCGCGCGGCATTGTGCAGCTGCGTGGAATTGAGCCGCACATGCGTATGTGCGGCCGACAGCCCGTGGGCCATGAAGCCCGCGCGCGCGACCGCCAGCGTCATCTTGTCATCGGGGGTGGCGGCGTCGATCGCCTCGGCAAAGGTGGGGGCGAGGTCGTTGCTGCTGGTCAGGGCATCGCCGCGGCGGCCGATCAGGACGGCGGCGAAATCGGCCACGGCCTGCGGGTCGGCGCTGCCGGGGCAGGCGGCGATCTGTGCTTCCACCGCCTCGATGGCGCGGGTGATGCGTTCCTGCAGGTCGTTGGGAATGGAGGTGGCAGGCGCGATCTGCGCGCCCAGCCGCGTCAGCTGCATGTGTTTCATGCGCAGCCGCAGCCGCAGCGTATCCCACCAGCCGATGTCGGTGCGGCCGTCCGTGTCGTACCCGACCCAGCTGGTCATGATGATCGGACGCGGCGCCAGCGTGGCCCACAGCTGCGGCCAGTGGGCCCGCGCCTCTGTCAGGAGGATGCGCGTCAGGCGGTCCAGCGCATTGCGCCCGCGCAGGATCGCCTGCGTCGCCAGCGTGAACTCCTCGTCCAGCGTCGGTGGCGCCGCGCGGCGGTGCGTCAGGAAGGCCGGGACATCGGCCGGGGGCTGCTGCGGGTTCTGCGTCGCCATGTCGGCAAGGCATTCATAGACCGGGTTGGCCAGCGCGAAGGTGGGATGGGCGGTGAACACGGCGGCAAAGCGGCTGCGTTCGGTCGCCGCGCGGAAACGGGCGATGGGCACCGGGCTGTCATTGGGGTCGGGCTGCATGATGCGGCGCGCCACGTCGCGCATGCGCTGTTCGATGACCGCGTCATCCACGCCGCCGACATAGGCGGCGATATGGCAGGCGCGCCGGGCGAAGGCGGCATCGCGCAGGCGGCGCACCCATTCCTCCAGCGCGTCGATCGACAGGCCATCCCTGTCGATCTGCCGCCCGATGCTGCGTGCCAGCGTCATGACCGGGTTGTCGGAAAGGGCGGGGATCGCCACAAGTTCGCGGGCCTGCTGCTGCAGCATGTCTGTCGCATGAGGGGCAGAGGCCTGAGACATCAGAGGGTCCTGTCGTAAAGATTGCATGATGCCCCCAACGTCCCATGTTCGCCGCCGCTTCGCAATCGCCACGGGGTTGTGTTCACGTGTATTTGGAGGTTCCCGGCCACGGCGTATTGGGTCCGGAGACACATAATGGTATCAAAAGGTTCATGAACAACATTCCACAAGCCGACAGGGACGCCTGGCGCGTCCTGCAGCGTTACAAATGGTCGGCAACCGGGCTGTTGGTCGGGATGGCGGGCCTGACGGTCGCGGGCTATGCCCTGCCGGCATCGGGGGTGATGGCCGACCATGCGTGGCTGGATGTCCTGCGCTCCGGGGCGAAGGCGGGGGTGGTCGGCGGGCTTGCGGACTGGTTCGCGGTCACGGCCCTGTTCCGCCGCCCCATGGGCCTGCCCATCCCGCATACCGCCATCCTGCCCGCGCAGCAGGAACGCCTGGCGCAGGCGCTCGGGCGGTTCGTCTCCACCAACGTGTTTACCGAACAGGACGTGGCAAAGGCGATGCAGCGCATCGACCTGCCCAGCGTGATTGGCGACATCCTGCGCGATCCCGAAACCGTGTCCACCGTGAACCGCGCGGTCATCGGCGCGGTGCCGCACATGCTGGACCGGCTGGAGGACGGGCGGGCCAGCAACGCGATCTCCCGCCTGGTGCCCAGCCTGCTGGGGGGGGAGGAAATCGCCCCGATCATGATCCGCAGCATGCGCGCCCTGGTCGACGGGGACCGCCACCAGGAGGTGCTGTCCTTCCTGCTCATGCGGCTCAAGGACGGGCTGAAGTCCAAGGAGCAGTCGCTGCGCCAGATGATCGAGGAGCGCGTGCGCGAACAGGGCGGGCGCATCCTTGGCTGGGCCATCGGCGGGTCCATCGCCACCAAGGTCCTGACCGCCGCGAGCGAGGAGCTTGACCGGATCGACCCGCAGAATTCCGAACTGCGCGAAGGCTTCACCACCTGGGTCCGCGCGGAAATCGACCGGATCGAGCAGGACCCCGAACGCCGCCGCGACCTGAGCGGCACGATCAAGGGGGTCCTGTCGCACGACAGCATCCGTGGATGGAGCGGCGATATCTGGCACCGCCTGCGGCAGGTGATCGAAAGCGACATCGCAAAGGGGGAGGAAGGGTGGACCGCGTCGATCGTGCGCGATGCGCTGCACCGCCTGTCGGAGCAGATGTACCACGACGCGCCGATGCGCCAGCGCGTCAATGACGCGGCCCAGCGCATGGTCAACAGCAGCCTGCCGTTCCTGCGCGACAGCATGTCACGTTTTATTGCTTCGGTCGTTGCCGGGTGGGACGCGAACGCCCTGAGCGACCGGCTCGAACTGCGTGTGGGGCGCGATCTCCAGTATGTACGCTTCAACGGGACGCTGGTCGGGTTTCTGGCCGGATGTGGCCTGTCCGTGCTACTTCAGCTTATATTCGGCACCGGCATCGGATAGGAAAGCATCATGATGTGGCAAATGAACTTGACGAACCGCGACAGGTGTCTCATCTGGAACTGAGTAAATCAGTACCAGTCTGGTCCATTTAGTGTTGGACGTGGCGGGTACGGGAGAGCAGAATGCTGAAACTTTCAAAACTGACCGATTACGCCGTCGTGGCCCTGGTCCGTCTTGGACAGAAAGAGGACGTGACGACCTCTCCCGTGCTGTCGCGCTCCACCGGCATCCCGGAACCGACCATCGCCAAGGTGCTCAAGGTGCTGGCCGCGCAGGGGATCGTCATTTCGCAGCGTGGCGCGCGCGGGGGCTACCGCCTTGCGCGCCCACTGTCGGAGATTTCGGTCGCGGCCGTGATCCAGGCGATCGACGGGCCGATTTCCCTGACGACCTGCGTCGATGGCGGGGAATGCGATGCGCGTTCGAAATGCGGGCTGGTGGGACAGTGGGATGCGGTCAACGGCGCGATCCTGCAGGCGCTGTCGTCCATTTCATTGTCCGACATGCAGAACCATACAGTGACATCCCGGCGAGGCCCCGATGCCCCGTCCGCGGCCCTCGGCCCCCTGGCCACGGCCTGAAGGAGGAGTGAAGACACATGCCAGCAGTTGCCGAGACCCGCAAGACCGTCGAGACACTGGGCCAGAACACCTATAAATGGGGGTTCGAGACCGATATCGAGATGGATATCGCGCCAAAGGGCCTCAACGAAGACATCATCCGCCTGATCTCCACCCGCAAGAACGAGCCGGAGTGGATGCTGGAATGGCGGCTGAAGGCCTATCATTCATGGCTGGAAATGGCGGAGCCGACATGGGCGAAGGTCCATCACCCGCCCATCGATTACCAGGACGTGCATTACTACGCCGCGCCGAAGAAGAAGCCGGGCCCGAAATCCCTTGAGGAAGTCGATCCCGAACTGCTGCGCACCTATGAGAAGCTGGGCATCCCCCTGCATGAACAGGCGCTGCTGGCCGGCGTGGAACTGCCCGAAGGGGAGGAGGCGCGTCCCCCCGTCGCGGTGGACGCCGTGTTCGACAGCGTGTCGGTCGCGACCACCTTCCGCAAGACCCTGTCCGAAGCGGGCGTGATCTTCTGCCCCATTTCGGAGGCCGTGCAGGAACATCCCGAACTGGTGCGCAAATACCTCGGCAGTGTCGTGCCGGTGACGGACAATTTCTATGCCGCGCTGAATGCCGCCGTCTTTACCGACGGGTCGTTCGTGTTCGTGCCCAGGGGCGTGCGCTGCCCGATGGAGCTTTCGACCTATTTCCGCATCAACGCCCGCAACACCGGGCAGTTCGAGCGCACCCTGATCGTGGTGGAGGACGGGGCGTCCGTCTCCTATCTGGAGGGCTGCACCGCGCCGATGCGTGACGAGAACCAGCTGCACGCCGCCGTGGTCGAGCTTGTGGCGATGGAAGATGCGTCGATCAAGTATTCCACGGTCCAGAACTGGTATCCAGGGGACGAGAACGGGCGCGGCGGCATCTACAACTTCGTGACCAAGCGCGGGGCGTGCCGTGGCGCGCGCTCCAAGATTTCGTGGACGCAGGTGGAAACCGGCTCCGCCATCACATGGAAATACCCGTCATGTATCCTTCAGGGCGAAGGTTCGGTCGGGGAGTTCTATTCCGTGGCGGTGACGAACAACCACCAGCAGGCCGATACGGGCACGAAGATGATCCATATCGGGCGCAACACGCGTTCGACCATCATCGCCAAGACCATCAGCGCGGGACAGTCCGACAGCACCTATCGCGGGCTGGTGCGCATGATGCCCAAGGCATCGGGCGGGCGCAATTTCACGCAGTGCGACAGCCTGCTGATCGGTGATCGCTGCGGGGCGCATACCGTGCCCTATATCGAAAGCCGCAACATGTCCGCCAGTATCGAACATGAAGCGACCACATCCAAGATTTCCGAGGACCAGCTGTTCTACTGCCGGCAGCGCGGCCTGTCGGAAGAAGACGCCGTCGGCCTGATCGTCAACGGGTTCTGCAAGGATGTGCTCAAGGAACTGCCGATGGAATTCGCCGTGGAAGCGCAGAAGCTTCTGCAGATCAGCCTTGAAGGCAGCGTCGGTTGAACAGGGATTAGAGACGTGAGTAACGAATTTGTAAGGATCGACGGCCTGTGCGCCCGTATTTCGGATGCCGGGACGCCCAAGGAAATCCTGCGCGGTGTCGATCTGGAAATCCCCGCGGGCGAGGTCCATGCCATCATGGGGCCGAACGGGTCGGGCAAGTCCACCCTGTCCTATGTCCTCGCCGGGCGGGAGGATTACGAGGTCACGGGCGGGAGCGCGTCGTTCAAGGGACAGGACCTGCTGGCGCTGGAGCCGGAGGAGCGCGCGGCCCTTGGCCTGTTCCTCGCGTTCCAGTCCCCGGTGGAGCTGCCGGGCGTGAACAACGCCAATTTCCTGCGCACCGCCGTCAACGCCGTGCGCCGCGCCCGCGGGCAGGAGGAGCTTGACGCGGTCGGCTTCCTCAAGGCCGTGCGCAAGGAGACGAAGCACCTGTCCATGTCCGACGACATGCTCAAGCGCAACGTCAATGTCGGCTTCTCCGGCGGGGAGAAGAAGCGCAACGAGGTGCTGCAGATGCGCATGCTCCAGCCGTCCTTCGCCATCCTTGACGAAACCGACAGCGGGCTGGACATCGACGCGCTGCGCATCGTGGCCGAGGGCGTGAATTCCCTGCGTTCGCCCGATTTCTCGGCGCTTGTCATCACCCATCACCAGCGCCTGCTCGACTACATCGTGCCGGACCGCATCCACGTCATGGCCAAGGGGCGCATCATCCACAGCGGCGGCCCCGAACTGGCCCGCGAACTGGAGGCCCAGGGTTACGCCAAGTTCCTTGCGGAGGCGGCGTGAACGCCATCGCCCCGGTCGGGATCAGTGCCAGCGCCTTCCTCGGCCGGGGAAAAGGGGACCTGCCCGAACGCCATGCGGCGGCGGCGTTCCTGACGCAGGCGGGCCTGCCGCGCGCGGGCGTGGAGGCATGGAAATACACCTCGCTTCGCACGCTGGCGGACGTGCCGTTCGCAGCACCGCCTGCGCAGGTGGATGCGGCAGAGGTCGCGCGCCTGCTGGCGACGGTGGAAACCGTCTCCGGCCTTGGCGCGGGGACAGCGCGCATCGTGCTGGTCAACGGGCGGCCTGATACGGCGCTGTCGCGGCTGCCGCAGGGCGTGCGGGTGGAGGCGTTCGCCGCCCATCCCGCCTTTGCCGACTGGATCGACCCGTGTGGCGACGTGGGCACCGCGCTCAACACCGTCATGGCGGAAGATGGCGCGGTCATCCATGTGGATGCAGGCGTGGATGCTGGCGCTCTGCTGCTGGTCAGCATCGGGGTCGGCACGGAAGGGACGCCCATTTCCTTTCATCCGCGCCATCGCATCTCCCTTGGCGCGGGCGCGCGCCTTGCGGTGCTGGAGGCGGCGACCGGGGTTGGCCATTACCTGCACAACCCGGTGTTCGAGGTGCAGGTGGCCGATGGCGCGCGCCTGACCCATGCCCGCCTGCAGGCCGAGGGGCAGGAGGCGTCGCAGATTGCCGTGACCCATGCGCAGGTGGCGTCCGACGGGCTGTATGACAGTTTCAACCTGACGCTTGGCGCGGCGCTGAGCCGGCATGAGGTGCATGCCGCCCTGCTGGGTGAGCGGGCCTGCGTGCATGTCAACGGCGCGCAACTGCTGTCCGGCCGGCAGCATGGCGACCTGAGCAGCGTCATCACCCATGCGGCGCCGAACTGCGTGTCACGCCAGACGGTCAAGAACGTGCTGGCGGACCATGCGCGCGGCGTGTTTCAGGGCAAGATCCATGTGGAGCGCATCGCCCAGAAGACCGATGGCTACCAGATGAACCAGGCGCTCCTGCTTTCGGACACGGCGGAAATCGATGCCAAGCCCGAGCTTGAGATCTATGCCGATGACGTCAAGTGCAGCCATGGCGCGACGGTTGGCGCGATCGATCCGGACCAGCTTTTCTACCTGCGCAGCCGTGGCATCGCGCTGGCGGATGCGCGGTCGATGCTGATCCGCGCCTTCCTGCATGACGTGGTGCATCTGCTGGAGGATACGCGCCTGCGCGACAGCCTCGACCTTGCGGTCGAGGCATGGTGGAACCAGAGGAACGCGTGATGGACAGGACCCTCGTACAGACGGTGGACCCGGCGGATGCCCTGCGGCACCTGCGGGCCGATTTCCCCATCCTGTCGCAGCAGGTGCATGGCAAGCCGCTCGTCTTCCTCGACAGTGCGGCATCGGCGCAGAAGCCGCGCCAGGTCATCGATGCGATGGCCGACACGATGCGCACGCAGTATGCGAACATCCATCGTGGCCTGTACTGGATGAGCGAACGCACGACCGAGGCGTACGAGGCCGTCCGTGACCAGGTCGCGGCCTTCATCAATGCCCTGGGGCGCGAGGAAATCGTGTTTACCCGCAACAGCACGGAGGCCATCAACCTCGTCGCGCAGTCCTATGGCTCGCTGCTGAAGCCGGGGCAGGTGGTCGTGATTTCCGAAATGGAGCATCACGCCAACCTTGTCCCGTGGCAGATGCTGCGGGATCGCGCCGGGATCGAACTGCGCGTCGCCGCCGTGACCGACAGTGGCGAACTGGACATGGAGTCCCTGTCGCGCACGCTTGCCGATGGCAGGGTCGCGCTGGTGGCGATCACCCACATGTCCAACGTGCTGGGCACCATCACCGACGCGCGCGCCATTGCGGACATGGCGCATGCGGCGGGGGCGCGCGTGCTGTTCGATGGCAGCCAGCTTGCGGTGCACCGGCGCGTGGACGTGCAGGCGCTGGGGGCCGATTTCTATGTCGTGACCGGGCACAAGCTGTACGGGCCGACCGGCATCGGCTTTTTGTGGGCGCGGCGTGAACTGCTGGAGGCGATGCCGCCCTTCATGGGGGGCGGGGACATGATTTCCTCCGTTACGTTCGAGAAATCGACATGGGCCCCGGTCCCGCACAAGTTCGAGGCCGGAACGCCCGCCATCGTGGAGGTCATCGGCCTTGGCGCGGCGCTGTCCTATATCGACGCCATCGGGTTCGAGGCGATCGGCGCGCATGAGGCCGCGCTGACGGACCATGCGCTGGGGCGTCTTGCGGATGTTACGGGCCTGAACCTTGTCGGTACGGCGCGCGAACGGGGTGGCGTCATTTCCTTTACGATGGATGACGTCCATCCTCATGACATTGCGACGCTGCTGGACCGTAACGGGATCGCCGTGCGGGCGGGTCATCACTGTGCCGAACCGCTGATGCGCCGGATGGGGCTGAGTGCCACGGCGCGGGCGAGCTTCGGGATATATACCACGCGGGAGGAAATCGATTTCCTTGCGCAGACCCTTGAACAGATTCGCAAGTTCTTTGTGTGAGGGTGCGATGGGGCCGGGGGTTCAATGACGCAGGGGGATCTTTACCGTCGTCTGGTTGTCGAACGTGCCCGCGCGCCCATGTTTGGTGGGCAGGTGGCGGATGCGCAGGCGCAGGGCGAGGGGACGAACCCGCTCTGTGGCGACCGTGTGCGCCTGACGGCGTCCATGACGCCGGAGGGACGCATTGCCGCCGTGCGCCATGAAACCCGTGGTTGCGCCATCTGCGCGGCGTCGGCGGACCTGATGGCCGAACATGTTACCGGGCATGATGCCGCACAGGTGGCGGAACTGGGCACCGTGTTCGAGACCATGCTGAAGACCGGGGAGCCTGCCGAAGGGGCAGGGGACCTCGCGGTATTTGCTCCCCTGCACCAGCATCGTTCGCGCATCCGCTGCGCGACCCTGCCGTGGACCGCACTGACCGCCATGCTGAATGATTTGAAAGACAGGTAAAGCGTCATGGAAGTGAAATCCGACGATACGCGATCCGCCCCGCAACAGCAGGAGGCGAAGGAAGCGGCCTCTTTCTCCCTGGAGGAAGGGCATGCCCCCGCGCAGGAGGGTGACGTCATGTCCGTCTGGACCCCTGATGGCGCGCAGCCTGTCGCCCCTGCCGCCGGTGGCATGGCGTCGGAAGACGCGGTGATCGAGGCGATCGCGACGGTTTACGACCCGGAAATCCCGGTCAATATCTATGAACTGGGGCTGATTTACGCCATCGACCTGCATGATGACGGCACCGTCAAGATTGAAATGACGCTGACGGCCCCCAACTGTCCCAGTGCACAGGAACTTCCGGCACAGGTGAAGGAAGCGGTCGAAAAGATCGACAGGGTCAGCACCGCCACGGTCGAGATCGTGTGGGAACCGCCATGGGACATGTCGCGCATGAGCGAGGATGCCCGCCTGACCCTGAACATGTTCTGATCCACGGGGAATACAGCCATGACAACGCATACCGATGCCGCAGCCTCCACCACGCCGCCCGCGCGCCGCGAACTGCCGCCGCTGATGACCCTGACGGAGCGTGCTGCAAAACGCCTTGCCTCGCTTTACGCCAATGCCCATGCCGGGCAGTTGCTGCGGATTTCCATTTCAACCAAGGGCTGTTCGGGCCATGCCTATGACATGTCCTTCGTGGAGGAGGCCGGGCCGGGGGACGAAGTGGTTCGCGACCATGGCGTGACCGTGCTGGTGGACCGCAAGGCGACGCTGTTCCTGATCGGTTCGGTGATGGATTATGAGGTCAAGCAGCTTGAATCCGGCTTCACCTTTTCCAATCCCAATGAAAAGGGCCGCTGTGGCTGCGGCGAAAGCTTCCACGTCTGAACAACCAGGCAAAGAATCAAAGTTCCTGGGGCCGCCTTTTTCAAAAAGGCGGCGTTCTTTTTGAAGCTTTTTGAAAAAGCTTCACCAAAAACTTTTATCTGTCCGGGGTATCTTCCTTAGCGCCGGCGTGGCGGGGGCGGCCGGGTGAACAGGCAGACGCTCTCCACCTCGGTCGACCACAGGAACTGGTCGATCACCGTGACATGTTCCAGCCTGTATCCCGCCTGCAGCAGGGCTGCCGCGTCACGACGCAGGGCCGTGGGATTGCAACTGACATAGATGACACGCAGCGGCCTGCCGTCGATGATCTGCTGTAGCTGCGCGCCTGCCCCGGCATGGGGCGGGTCAAGCACGACAGCGCCAGCCTTGGCAAGGACCGTTCCCATGACCGGCTGGCGGTTGAGGTCGTTATGGAACGCCTGCACCCGCGTGCCACCACAGGCCTGTTTCAGGCAGGCGAACGCCGCCCAATCCCCTTCATAGGCCATGACTCGCGCCCGTTCCGCCAGGGCGAAGGACAGCGTGCCGCATCCGGCATAAAGTTCGATGATGTCGCCCTTGATCCGCTTGGTGGGCAGGGCGTCCAGGACCGCCTGACGGATCGCGTCCTCCCCCGCGCGACTGGGCTGGAGGAAGGCACCCGGCGGCGGTGCGGTGCGCACGCCACAGAATTCGTGCCATACGCCTGCCGTCTGTGCCGCCGTTTCGGGGGTGTCATGACTGCCATGGGGACGCCACGAAATCCGTGGGATGCGGTGCGTGCCCGCGAACTGCGCCAGAAGCCGCCGGTCATCGGGGCCAAGCGGCCCATCGGTGGCAAGCAGCAGGTCCGGCCCGCTGTCGAGCATGTTGATCTGCAGATCCCCCCCACGTCGCACCGCGGGCAGCGAATGCAGCATCTGCCGCAGCGGGGGAAGCAGCGCGAACAGTGCCGGTTCCAGCACATGGCATTGCGTCATGTCCACGACCGCGCCGCGTTTACGATGCAGTCCCAGCGCAATGGCCTGTCCCTCGCGGGCGAAGGTAAGGTCCACCCGTCGCCGGGTCATGGGGGCGCCCTGCCATGACGTGACAGGCACCGGGTCCGCATGACCTGCGGCATGCAGGGCACGCAGGACCGTATCAGTCTTCCATCGCAGCGACAGGGGCAACGACATGTACTGGACGGAACACCCGCCACATTCCCCGAACAGGTCGCACACCGGTGCAACCCGGTCGGCGCTGGGATGGATGATGGTTTCCACCCGTGCCCTGCCATCGCCGGTCGGGAGGACGGTGACATCCTCTCCCGGCAGGGCGCCAGCCACGAACAGGGCCGCGCCATCAGGCAGGCGTGCAAGACCGTGCCCTTCCGCGCCAAGGGCATCGATATGAACCTGCATGATTTCAGACACGGGCAAAGTCTTTCGGGTCAGTCCGACCGGTTTTCATCCTCGGGCGCGGGCACGACAGGCGCCGTGCGGCGGGGCAGCAGCATGAAGGCGGGGATGTCGCCACCGAATCCGGTCTGGACCCGGTCGTTGCCATGGTCTTCGCGCGCGGCAGGGGCCGTCGCCTGACGCGCTGGCGGCGGGGCGGCGGGGGATGCGGGCTTGCGCGATTCGGCTGCGGGCTTGCGCGCTGCGGGGGCCGGTGCCGGCGTGCGCTGTTCCGTGGACTTGCCCCCACGCTTGCGGCCACGCGGACGCGGTTCGTCGGACCATTCCGCCTGGTCGATTCCCTTGACCTCCAGCCGGGTGATCGGCTTGCCGGTCAGCTTCTCGATCGCCTCGGCCAGCGGCTGTTCATAGGGCGTGGCGAGGCTGTAGGCATGGCCCGTGCGTCCCGCGCGGCCCGTGCGGCCGATCCGGTGGACGTAATCCTCCGCATGGAACGGCAGGTCGAAATTGAAGACATGCGACAGGCCGCCAATGTCGATCCCGCGCGCGGCGATGTCGGAGCAGACGAGGAGCTTCAGTTCCCCCGACTTGAACGCCTCAAGCGTGGAGAAACGCACCGACTGCGGCAGGTCGCCATGCAGCGCCCCGGCGGAAAAGCCGTGCTTGATCAGGGATTTGCACAGGACATCGACGTCGCGCTTGCGATTGCAGAAGATGATCGCGTTCTGCATGTCGCTCTCGCGCAGCAGCTTGCGCAGGGCGCGGCGCTTGTCATCCTCCTCGACGATCACCAGCCCCGTCTCGATGGTGGAGGCGACGGAGGAGGGGCGGCTGACGGTGATTTCCTTGGGATTGTGCAGGAACATGTCCGCGAGGCGACGGATTTCCGGCGCCATCGTGGCGGAGAAGAACAGCGTCTGGCGCAGGGGCGAGAGCATGCTGACGATCTTCTCGATATCGGGGATGAACCCCATGTCGAGCATGCGGTCGGCCTCGTCGATGACCAGCAGCTTCGTCTGCGTCAGCAGCAGGCCGCCGCGTTCGAACAGGTCGATCAGGCGGCCCGGCGTTGCGATCAGCACGTCAACGCCACGGTTGAGGACCTCTTTCTGCTCCGCCATGCTCTCGCCGCCGATCAGCAGCGCATGGGTCAGCTTGAGGTGCTTGCCGTAATTGACGAAATTTTCCGCCACCTGCAGGGCAAGTTCGCGCGTCGGCTCCAGGATGAGGGAGCGCGGCATGCGCGCGCGGGCGCGCGAGCCCGACAGGATCTCCAGCATGGGCAGGGTGAAGGACGCGGTCTTGCCCGTGCCCGTCTGCGCCACGCCCAGGACGTCGCGCCCCATCAGGACATAGGGGATCGCCTGCGCCTGGATGGGGGTGGGATGGCGATATCCCATCTCCTCGATCGCCTGCTGGATCGGCGCGGAGAGGCCCAGTTCGGAAAACAGCGGCTGTGGCGCGTCTTCCGTTTCCGGGGGGGTAACGATTTCAATATCGGATATCGGCATGATGTCGCCTGCCGTCGCGGCAGTACGCTGCCCCGCATTGGCGGAACCGGCCCGAGCGGATGTCGTGTTCTTCTTGGCGCTCAAAATTCTCTCGAACGTGTCAGTGGTGAGGTCCCGTCCGGATTGCTACCATACCGCCTATCAGGTTACCGCGCCTGATCGCCTGCAGCAACGCAGGGGCCTGTGGACCAAGGGCGAATCCCTCGATTCCACACGTCCCCTGCCTATCCGCATCCCGTATGAAAATCAAGGATGCCTGTGTGCCCGTGCATCAGTCACGGGCATTTTCATGGCTTCAGAACGGATGCGCCAGCGACGCGGCCACGATGGTCAGCACGCCAAGGCCGATATTGATGAGGATCTGCGAGCGGATCGAATCGAACATCGACGGCTGCGGACGCAGCGCGCGGCGTGCCTTCTGGTAGGGGCCGAAATAGATCCGCGCGAAGATCAGCGCCATCATCAGGCCAAGCAGCTGCATCAGGTTGATCTGCCACCCGATGGTGGCGAAGCCCCCTTCGTGGAAAATCATCAGCCAGCCCGTCACCAGCACCATCGGCATGGTGTGCCACACGATGCGGAAGAAGCGGTTGAGCGTCTGCAGGTGGACGGATGCGCGCGGGGTGGGGTCAAGCAGGCCGAGACTCGGCTTGAGGACGAACACGGCATAGATCATGCCGCCCAGCCATGCGGCCATGCCAAGAAGGTGAACGGCGAGCACAAGGCTCCAGACGATGGAGTGGGACATGACGCCTCCGGTTTGGAAAACGATGGGGTGGGCGAATGCGTCTGTGGCATGGCGCCCATCGGGAAAGCATGGACGGTTGTTTCCCGATTCCGCGTTCATAATGCAAGATATTGCATGTCGCGGGCTGTATTTCCGGGCCGGATCACGGGTTGCCTCGCGCCCCGTGGTCCCGGCGCGCATGCTTTTGCCCCATCCGTTGTGGTTCAGGGAGGACCGATCATGAATGACACCGCTTACCGACTGCTGCTTCCCGATCCGGCGCAGATGGGCCGGGTCGATGCCCTGGCCGCGCGGGTGGTGCCGATTCGCACGCTGATGGAACATGCGGGGCGCGCGGTGGAACGCGCGGTGCGCCGCCATGTTAGGCCCTGTCGCGTCCTTGTGCTGTGCGGTCCGGGGGATAACGGGGGCGATGGCTATGTCTGCGCGCGACGTCTGGCGCAGGCCGGGTGGCCCGTCAGCATCGCGGCCCTTGCCCCGCCGCGCCCCGGCGGGGATGCGGCCGCCGCCGCTGCGCTGTGGGACGGGCCGGTGGTGCCGTTCGCGGCCGGGCAGGTGGCGCGTTTCGACCTTGTGATCGACGCGGTCTTCGGCGCGGGCCTGTCCCGCCCGGTGGAAGGCGATGTCGCGGACGTGCTGCGCGCGGCGCGGCGGGTGGTGGCCATCGACATGCCCACCGGCGTGGACGGGGCGACCGGGGCCGTGCGCGGCTATGCCCCGCAGGCGGAACTGACCGTGACATTCTGCCGGCGCAAGCCGGGGCACCTGCTGCTGCCGGGGCGCGACCTGTGCGGACGGTGCGAGGTGGCGGATATCGGCATTCCCGAATCTGCGGTCGGGCAGGTGGGCGTGCGCACCTGGCACAATGAACCGGGCCTGTGGCAGGTGCCGCATTGCGGGGTGGAGAGCTATAAATACAGCCGTGGCGTGGTCAGCATCTGTGGCGGTGCTCAGATGCCCGGTGCGGCGCGACTGTCGGCGGGCGGCGCGCGCGGCAGTGGCGCGGGCCTTGTCCGGCTGGCGGTGGGGGCTGCCGCGGACCTGTACCGCATGCAGGCGCCAGCAGGCCTGATCGTGGATTCCGATCCCCTGCCCGAACTGCTGCACGATGCCCGGCGCAAGGTGTGGGTCTGCGGCCCCGGCCTGACGGTTGACGAAGTGGGCTCCGTCTTTCCCACGCTGGTGGGGGCGGGACGGCAGGTGGTGGCGGATGCCGGGGCATTTTCCATGGCGGCGGGCGATCCCGCACGCCTGCGCGGCGCGGCGGTGGTCACCCCCCATGCCGGGGAGTTCGCGCGCGTGTTCGGCCATCCGGGCGAGGACCGCCTGGCCGCGGCCCGTGCCGCGGCGGCCCTGATCGATGCGGTGGTGGTGATGAAGGGGCCGGACACGATCATCGCCGCCCCGGACGGGCGGGCCGCGATCAACGATCATGCGACGCCCGCGCTGGGCACGGCGGGGTCGGGCGATACCCTGACCGGGATCGTGGCCGCGATGATGGCGGCGGGCATGCCCGCGTGGGAGGGGGCGTGCGCCGCCGTGTGGCTGCATGGGGAGGCGGCGATGCGCGCGGGGCCGTGGCCCGTGGCAGAACAGTTCGACCTCCATCTGGGCGCCGCGCGTGCAAAGGCCGAGGCGGAAGGGCAAAAAAAGCGGGGCTGAGAGGGCGTTATTCGGGTTCGCATCTTGCCCCCATGGCTACTCTGCGCTAAAGCCGCGCGCTTGTAGCTTGGGCAATGTGCGGGCGTGGTGGAATTGGTAGACACGCCAGATTTAGGTTCTGGTGACGCAAGTCGTGGGGGTTCAAGTCCCTTCGCCCGTACCATAAAACCCCGGCAATTCGCGTTATGCGAGCAGACGTGGTGGCCCAACCGGCCTCTTGCGTTCTTTGATACGTTCTGACCGAGAGGATGGCCTGGCAGATGCAGGTTACTGAAACGCTTTCCGATGGCCTGAAGCGCGGGTTTACCGTCACGGTTCCGGCGCAGGAAATTGAAAGCAAGCGCACGGCGCGCCTTAATGAAGTTGGCAAGTCCATGAAGCTGCCCGGGTTCCGTCCCGGCAAGGTGCCGCTGAGCATCGTCAAGCAGCGCTTTGGCACCGAGGTCCAGGGGGAAGTCCTGGAGCAGGTCGTCGGCGACGCGACACGCACGCTGCTGGACGAGCGCGGCCTGCGCCCGGCGATGCAGCCGAAGGTTGGCATCGTCTCCGGCGGGGAACCCGACAGCAAGGACGACCTCAAGTTCACTGTTGAGTTCGAAATCCTCCCCGAAATCCCGGTGCCCGACCTGTCCACCGTGTCGCTGACGCGCCTGAAGGCCCCCGTCAACGCGGAAACGGTTGACAAGGCGCTTAAGGAAATCGCCAGCCGCCAGCGTGAGTTCGAGACGATCACCGAGGATCGTCCCGCAGCCAAGGGCGACGTCCTGACGGTTGATTTCGTCGGCAAGATCGATGGCGTTGCGTTTGACGGCGGTTCCGCCGATGACGTGAATGTCGAGATCGGTGGCGCGGGCTTCATCCCCGGCTTCGCCGAGCAGCTCGAGGGCATGAAGGCCGGTGACGAAAAGGTGATCCATGTCACGTTCCCGGCCGGTTACCAGGCCGAGAACCTTGCAGGCAAGGAAGCCACCTTCGACATCAAGGCGAAGGAACTCAAGCGTCCCGTCGAACCCAAGATCGATGACGAACTGGCCAAGAAGCTGGGCTTCGAGGGGCTGGAGCAGGTCCGTGAACTGATCACCAAGCAGGTGGAGCAGGAATACGAGCAGCTTTCGCGCCTGCGCCTGAAGCGCGACCTGCTGGACCAGTTGGCTGAAAAGACCGCGTTCGACGCGCCTCCGGGCATGGTTGACGCCGAATTCGCCCAGATCTGGAACCGTATCGAGGAAGACCGCAAGGCCGGTCGCCTTGATGACGAGGACAAGGACAAGGACGAGGACACGCTGCGCGCCGACTATCGCAAGATTGCCGAACGCCGCGTGAAGCTGGGCCTGCTGCTGGCTGAAATCGGCCGCGTCAACAACATCACCGTCACGCAGGACGAGATGATGCAGGCCATCCGCGCCGAAGCCATGCGCTATCCCGGCCAGGAACAGGCCGTGTTCGAGTTCTTCGGCAAGAACCCGCAGGCCGCCGACAGCCTGCGCGGCCCGATCTTCGAGAACAAGGTCATCGACTACATCGTCGAGCTGGCGAAGGTCGAGGACAAGGAAGTGACGCCCGAGGAACTGGCCGAAATGCCGGAAGCCAACGTCTGAGACCGCCGTTTCAGGCCTTGCGGACGTCGGCTGGACGCGTAAAGATCGGATATGGTTCTTGCGTGTCCAACGACCTTCGTGACGGAGCCAGGCAGGCCATGTTCGCATCATATTGTCTAAAATGACGGCAATGGGGTGGTATCTGGCGTGTTTGTCTCTATTTTGTCATAAGTAACCGGGAAAGGTCCGGCTGCTCCGTTTGGATGGCGCGCCCACGCACGCCGGAAAATCAGGGCAGGTCGGGCCTTTGCTTTTCAGGATCGGGAATATGGCTATGAGGGATCGCAATCCCGTAGAGATCTACAATAATGCTCTTGTGCCGATGGTGGTCGAGCAGACCTCTCGCGGGGAGCGGGCATTCGATATCTATTCCCGCCTGCTGCAAGAGCGCATCATCTTTCTGACCGGGCCGGTCTATGATCAGGTTTCCGCCGTGGTGTCCGCGCAGCTCCTGTATCTGGAAAGCGTGAACCCGACCAAGGAAATCTCGTTCTACATCAACAGCCCCGGCGGGGTGGTGTCGGCCGGTCTCGCGATCTACGACACCATGCAGTATATCCGCAGCCCCGTCAGCACCGTGTGCATCGGGCAGGCCGCGTCGATGGGCTCGCTCCTGCTTGCGGGCGGGGAGAAGGGACGCCGCTTCGCGCTGCCCAATTCCCGCGTGATGGTGCACCAGCCGTCCGGCGGCGCGCAGGGCCAGGCCAGCGACATCGAGATCCAGGCGACGGAAATCCTGACCATCCGCAAGCGCCTGAACGAGATCTATGAGACCCATACCGGCCGCACGCTTGAGGAAATCGAGCGCAAGCTGGAACGTGACAGCTACATGTCGGCGGAAGAGGCCCGCGCGTTCGGCATCGTTGACGAAGTCGTGCGCAACCACGCAGCCGAGAAGGCCGCCGACTGATGTCCGGATGGGCACGGGCATGATGCGCGCGGCGTGCGCGGGTGCCCGTGTCCCGCAGGCAGGATGAAAGACCCCGTCTGCGTCGCGGGCAACGCATGACGCGGCGCAGGGGTCTTGTGATATGCGGGGAAGGGGAGCAGGCGCACGGTGTGCGTTTCCCCTCCTCAGGCGACGAGGCAAGCTGCGGCGTACCGGAAGGCGGGTGCAGGTTCCGGTCGTCGGGAATGGACAGGTTCTCCCTTGCGGGGGAATAGGAGCGGTTATGAACAACAAATCCGGCGATTCCAAAAATACCCTTTATTGCTCGTTCTGCGGCAAGTCCCAGCACGAGGTCCGGAAGCTCATCGCCGGTCCCACCGTGTTCATTTGCGATGAATGCGTCGAACTGTGCATGGACATCATCCGCGAGGAGCATAAGACCCATCTGGTGAAGTCACGCGACGGCGTGCCGACCCCGCGTGAGATCTGCAATATCCTCGACGACTACGTCATCGGGCAGATGCACGCCAAGAAGGTGCTATCGGTCGCGGTCCACAACCATTACAAGCGCCTGGCCCACAGCCAGAAGAACAACGACGTCGAGATCGCGAAGTCGAACATCATGCTGATCGGCCCGACCGGTTCGGGCAAGACGCTGCTGGCGCAGACGCTGGCGCGCATCCTTGACGTACCGTTCACCATGGCCGACGCCACGACCCTGACCGAAGCCGGTTATGTGGGCGAGGACGTGGAGAACATCATCCTCAAGCTGCTGCAGGCCGCCGACTACAACGTGGAGAAGGCGCAGCGCGGCATCGTCTATATCGACGAGATCGACAAGATTTCGCGCAAGTCCGACAATCCCTCCATCACCCGCGACGTCAGTGGCGAGGGCGTGCAGCAGGCGCTGCTCAAGATCATGGAAGGGACCGTCGCCTCCGTCCCGCCGCAGGGCGGGCGCAAGCATCCGCAGCAGGAATTCCTGCAGGTGGACACCACCAACATGCTGTTCATCTGCGGTGGCGCGTTCGCGGGCCTCGACAAGATCATCAGCGCGCGTGGCAAGGGATCAGGAATCGGGTTCGGCGCCGACGTGCAGTCCCCCGATGACCGCCGCACGGGCGCGATCCTGCGCGACATTGAACCCGAGGACCTGCTGAAGTTCGGCCTGATCCCGGAATTCATCGGCCGCCTGCCGGTGCTGGCGACGCTTGAGGACCTTGATGAAGCCGCGCTGATCGAGATCCTGACCAAGCCCAAGAACGCGCTGGTCAAGCAGTATGCGCGCCTGTTCCAGATGGAAGACGTGAAGCTGACATTCTCCGAGGACGCGCTGAGCGCCATCGCGCAGCGGGCCATCGCGCGTCGTACCGGCGCGCGCGGCCTGCGCGCCATCCTGGAAAGCATCCTGCTGTCGACGATGTTCGACCTTCCGGGCCTGAAAAACGTGGAAGAGATCGTCGTCAACAAGGATGCGGCGGAAAACAAGGCCCCGCCGGTCTATGTCTATGGCAAGGCGGAGCCTGAGGAGCAGTCCGCCTGATCGCGGCGCCGTACGCTCTTGGTAAAGCTTTTTCATCTTTGATGATGCAGGTCATTTGCCTTTCGCTCACTTGTGTCAGTGAGGGCAAGTGACAACATGACTCATCAGGTCACCGCATGTGCGGTGTTACGGGTCCGCAGGCCGCGTGTCGGGTGTGGACCCGGGATCGTCCATCAGGAGGTCAAGTTAAATGTCTGAATCCGAAAGACTGGACCAGGTGCCGGGCACCCCCGAAAATACGGAAAAGAAGGTGCCGGTATCGGTGTCGTCGCACGAAGGGCAGGACATCACCCCGCAGGAGAAGGACACGATGGCGGTCCTGCCGCTGCGTGATATCGTGGTGTTCCCCCATATGATCGTGCCGCTGTTCGTGGGGCGCGAAAAGTCCGTCCGCGCGCTGGAAGCGGTCACGAAGAATGACAAGCAGATCCTGCTGGTGGCGCAGAAGAACGCATCGCAGGACGACCCGTCGGTTGACGACATCTACCGCTATGGCACGGTCTCCACGATCCTGCAGCTGCTGAAGCTGCCGGACGGGACGGTCAAGGTGCTGGTGGAAGGTGGCCGCCGCGCGCGCATTTCCACGCTGCATGAGGTCGATGGCCATTTCGAGGCCGAGATCGAGGAAGTGGCCGAGGAAGAGACCGACGGCAAGGAAGCCGAGGCGCTGGGCCGCACGATCATTTCCCAGTTCGAGCAGTATATCAAGCTGAACAAGAAGATCGCGCCGGAGGTGCTCGTCTCCCTCAACCAGATCGACAACCTGTCGAAGCTGGCCGATACGATCGCAAGCCACCTGAACCTCAAGATTTCCGAAAAGCAGGAAATCCTTGAAATCCAGGACGTCAACGCCCGTCTGGAGCGGGTTTTCGCCCATATGGAAGCCGAGATTGGCGTCCTGCAGGTGGAAAAGCGCATCCGCAACCGCGTCAAGCGGCAGATGGAAAAGACGCAGCGCGAGTATTACCTGAACGAGCAGCTCAAGGCGATCCAGAAGGAACTTGGCGAGGGCGAGGACGGCAAGGACGAGACCGCCGAGCTTGAGGAAAAGATCGCCAAGACCAAGCTGAGCAAGGAAGCGCGCGACAAGGCGGTGGCGGAGCTGAAGAAGCTGCGGACCATGAGCCCGATGTCGGCCGAATCGACGGTGGTGCGCAACTACCTCGACTGGCTGCTGGGGATCCCGTGGAAAAAGCGTTCCAAGGTGCGCCACAACCTGCCCGAGGCGGAAAAAATCCTCGATACCGACCATTACGGGCTGGAGAAGGTCAAGGAACGCATCCTTGAATACCTCGCGGTGCAGAGTCGCGCGCAGAAGCTCAAGGGGCCGATCCTGTGCCTCGTCGGGCCGCCGGGCGTGGGCAAGACCTCGCTTGCGCGTTCGATCGCGAAGGCGACCGGGCGGCAGTATGTCCGCATGTCGCTTGGCGGCATGCGTGACGAGGCGGAGATCCGTGGCCATCGCCGGACCTATATCGGCTCCATGCCGGGCAAGATCATCCAGGGCATGAAGAAGGCGAAGACGTCGAATCCGCTTTTCCTGCTCGATGAGATCGACAAGCTTGGCGCGGACTGGCGTGGCGATCCGTCGTCGGCCCTGCTCGAGGTGCTGGACCCGGAGCAGAACGCGACCTTCGGTGATCACTATCTGGAGGTGGATTACGACCTGTCGGACGTGATGTTCATCACCACGGCCAACAGCCTGAACATGCCCCAGCCGCTGCTGGACCGCATGGAGATCATCCGCCTGTCGGGCTATACCGAGGACGAGAAGGTCGAGATCGCAAAGCGTCACCTGCTGCCCAAGCAGACCGAGGCCAACAACCTCAAGCCCGATGAATGGTCGGTCAGTGACGATGCGCTGCTTGAACTGGTCCGCAGCTACACCCGTGAAGCCGGTGTGCGTAACCTGGAGCGCGAGATCGCGACCCTTGCGCGCAAGGCGGTGACGGAAATCGTGACGGGCAAGGCCAAGAAGGTCGCCATTACCAGGGACAACCTTGAGAAATATGCCGGCGTGAAGCGTTTCCGGCATGGCGAGACCGAGGCCGAGGATATGGTGGGTGTCGTCACCGGCCTTGCCTGGACCGAGGTCGGGGGCGAGATCCTGACCATCGAAAGCGTGATGGTGCCGGGCAAGGGCAACATCAAGCTGACGGGCAAGCTGGGCGACGTGATGAAGGAAAGCGTCGCGGCGGCCCTGTCCTATGTCCGCAGCAGGGCGGCGTCGTTTGGCATCAAGCCGACGCTGTTTGAAAAGCGCGACCTGCATGTGCACGTGCCCGAAGGCGCGACGCCCAAGGACGGGCCGTCCGCGGGTATTGCCATGGCGACGTCCATCGTCAGCGTGATGACCGGCATTCCGGTGCGTCGTGACGTGGGCATGACGGGGGAAATCACGCTGCGTGGGCGCGTGCTGCCCATCGGCGGCCTGAAGGAGAAGCTGCTGGCGGCGCATCGCGCGGGCATCCGCACGGTCTTCATCCCCAAGGACAATGAAAAGGACCTGGTGGAAATCCCCAAGGCCGTGACCGCAGACCTGAAGGTGATTCCCGTCGCCCATGTGGATGAAGTGATCGCCAAGGCGCTGGTCCATGCGCCCGAACCGATCGAATGGGTGGAGCCGCCCGAAGGCGTGGCCACCAATCCCGCGTCCGAACCGGCACTGGCGTCGCTACCGCACTGATCGGGCATCCTGTCAAGCGTAGCAAAATTGTCATGGCAGGGGGGAATGACCGATTTTGTGGGTCATTCCCGCCCATCCCTCGGTTGACGTGAGAGAAAACAGCGGCATAGTGCAGGCAGAAAATGCGACGCGAAAAGCACGCGTGATGAAGCGGTCGCAGTCAGTTACATAGAAAGGCGTAAAATGGAGAAGCCACTTAACAAGCAGGAACTCGTTGCTGCTGTCGCCGAGAACGCCGACCTGGCAAAGGCAAAGGCGGGCGAAGTGGTCGATGCTGTGTTCGGCGCGATCGAAAAGGCCCTGTCCAGTGGGCAGGAAGTTCGTCTGGTCGGTTTCGGTACGTTCGTGACCGCGACCCGCAAGGCCGCCAAGGGCCGCAACCCGCGTACGGGTGAAGAGATCGACATCCCGGCTTCGACCTCCGTGCGATTCAAGCCTGGCAAGAACCTGAAGGAAGCTGTAAGCAAATAAGCAGCTTGCGTCAGGTGAGGGGTGCTGGTCCACGATGGTGGATTACCGGCCCCTCGGTTTTGATGCGGTTACAGGGGCGATTAGCTCAGCGGTAGAGCGTCTCGTTTACACCGAGAGGGTCGGCGGTTCGATCCCGTCATCGCCCACCATGCAGCATGCTGCATGAAATCCTGCTTGGTCCCGTCATTGCCGTCATATGGCAATGATCCCGCGATCAGGTCACTTTCAGATGTCATCCCCTGTTGACGTCACCCGGATGGATCGGTAGAGATCCTTCCACACCCTGCGCGGGTGTAGCTCAGTTGGTTAGAGCGCCGGCCTGTCACGCCGGAGGTCGCGGGTTCGAGCCCCGTCACTCGCGCCATTTCTCCCATGAAAATCATGACCTTCCCGATACGCCTGCCCTCCATTTCGGATGGGGTTGCGTAGGGTTTTTGGCGTGCGTTCCGGCCGCATTTCCCCGAACACAGAAATATGAAGACAACAAAAAGTTCCCGATAAGTAATGCGGGCGCGATGACTGTATTTCTGCGGTATTTCCTAACATCACGGTAATGTTCCCGCCCGGGTATAGGGTAACCGTCTGTTCGTCCACGGGAGTTTGTGTCTAACTTCGCCCCAGCCATACAGAAGTCGCTCAAGACACGGATGGTTCAATCAACAAGGTTGGGGACGTGGGCCATGCATTCCGTCATCGCGGATTATTTCCCTGTACTGATATTCGGTGCGATCGCGGTTGTAATCGCGGGCGCCATGCTGGGAAGTTCGCTGCTTTTCGGCTGGCAGAAACCGTATTCGGAAAAAACATCCGCATATGAGTGCGGTTTCGAGCCGTTCGATGACACGCGGCGGCGGTTTGACGTGCGTTTTTATCTTGTGGCGATCCTGTTCATTATTTTCGACCTTGAGGTGGCCTTCCTGTTTCCCTGGGCGGTCAGCCTGTCGCGGATCGGCTGGTTCGGGTTCCTGTCGATGATGGGCTTCCTGACGGTCCTCACGGTCGGCTTCATCTACGAATGGTGCAAGGGCGCGCTGGAGTGGGATTGAGGCAGCAGGGAAGGAGACAGGAAGCATGAGCAGCAATTCATCAGGGCAGGGCCGCCCATCCGACAGCATCGCGTGGAATCGCGACATGCTGCCGCCCGGCCCGGAACAGGATGCCGTCATCCGCGGCGTCACGGGCGAGATCACGGAAAAAGGCTTCGTCGTCGCAAGCCTGGACAAGATCGTGAACTGGGGCCGCACCGGCAGCCTGTGGCCGATGTCCTTTGGCCTTGCCTGTTGCGCGGTGGAAATGATCCACGCCTACATGCCGCGTTACGACCTCGACCGCATGGGCATCATCCCGCGCGGGTCGCCACGGCAGTCCGACGTGATGATCGTCGCGGGCACGCTGACGAACAAGATGGCCCCGGCCCTGCGCCGCGTGTACGACCAGATGGCCGAACCGCGCTGGGTCATTTCCATGGGGTCATGCGCCAACGGGGGCGGGTATTACCACTACTCCTACTCCGTGGTGCGTGGCTGTGACCGGATCGTGCCGGTGGATGTCTATGTCCCCGGCTGTCCCCCCACGGCGGAGGCGCTGATCTACGGCATCCTCCAACTCCAGAAGAAAATCCGCAGGACAGGGACGATTCTCCGTGGCTGAGTCCTCCAACACCCTGCCTGCGGTGCAGACGCAGGCGCAGGCTTCGCTGGGATCGGTGGCGTTCACGCTGTCCACCACCGTGCCGGGCGTCATTTCCGCCGGGATCGAGGGCGGGGAACTCGTGGTGCGCACGACGCGGCCCTACCTGCTGGCGATCATGGGGATGCTGCGCGACGATCCGCGCTATTCCTGCGAGCAGATGATGGACCTGTGCGGGGTGGATTATCCCGACCGGGCGGAGCGTTTCGACGTCGTCTACAACCTGCTGTCGGTGACGCACAACCACCGCATCCGCGTCATCGTGACCACGGACGAAACGCAGCCCGTGGCCTCCGTTCACCAGTTGTGGCCCTCTGCAACATGGTGGGAGCGCGAATGTTACGACCTGTTCGGCATCCTGTTCTCCGACCAGCCCGACCTGCGGCGCATCCTGACCGATTACGGGTTCGAGGGATATCCGCTGCGCAAGGACTTCCCGCTGACCGGCTATGTCGAGACCCGTTACGACGAGGAACGGCGCCAGGTGGTGTACGAACCGGTGCAGCTGAAGCAGGACTTCCGCAATTTCGACTTTGAATCCCCGTGGGAGGGCATCCTGACCCTGCCCGGTGACGAGAAGGCGCATGCGTTCCGCCAGAACATCAAGCGCCAGGAATAAGGGAAACCGAACGATGAGTGATGTGACCCTGGACCCGAACATTCCTGAGGCGCTGCTGCCGGAGGAAAGCGATGGCGACGTCCGCAAGCATGTCGTGGAAATCGACTCCCACGCGCTGAATTTCGGTCCCCAGCATCCGTCCGCCCATGGCGTGCTGCGCCTGATCCTGGAGATGGAGGGCGAGGTCGTCACCCGCGCCATCCCGCATGTCGGGCTTTTGCACCGTGGCACGGAAAAGCTGATTGAATACAAGACCTATCCCAAGGCGCTGCCATATTTCGACCGGCTCGACTACGTCTCCCCCATGTGTGAGGAGCAGGCGTTCGCGCTGGCGACGGAAAAGCTGCTGAACATTGAAATCCCGGACCG
Source organism: Novacetimonas maltaceti (assembly GCF_002906255.1). Classification (GTDB taxonomy): domain Bacteria; phylum Pseudomonadota; class Alphaproteobacteria; order Acetobacterales; family Acetobacteraceae; genus Novacetimonas; species Novacetimonas maltaceti. The sequence continues at coordinate 68,048 of NZ_POTC01000004.1, forward strand.
CGCGAAATGGATTCGCGTCATGTTCGCGGAAATCACGCGCATCCTGAACCATATCCTCAACCTGACGTCCTTCGGGCTGGACTGCGGCGCGCTGACGCCGGCCCTGTGGGGGTATGAGGAACGTGAGAAGCTGCTGGAATTCTACGAGGCGGCATCGGGCGCGCGTTTCCATGCCAATTACTTCCGCCCCGGTGGCGTCGCGCGCGACCTGCCTGCCGGGCTGGAGGAGCGCATCGCCCAGTGGACGACCGAATTCCCGCGCTGGATCGACGACCTTGAATCCCTGCTGACCAACAACCGCATCTGGAAACAGCGCACGGTCGGCATTGGTGTCTTCACCAGCGAGCAGGCGCTGGCCTGGGGGTTCAGCGGGCCATGCCTGCGTGCGTCGGGCGTGCCGTGGGACCTGCGGCGTTCGCAGCCCTATGACAATTACGACAAGGTGGAGTTCAACGTGCCGGTGGCGCGCCAGGGCGACTGCTATGACCGCTATCTGGTGCGTGTCGCGGAAATGCGCGAAAGCGTGAAGATCGTCGAGCAGTGCCTTGCGCAGATGAAGCCCGGCCCGATCAAGGTCCAGGACCGCAAGATCGCCCCCCCGCCAAGGCGGGAGATGAAACGTTCGATGGAAGCCCTGATCCATCATTTCAAGCTGTTTACCGAAGGGTACCATGTGCCGCCGGGCGCGACCTATACCGCCGTCGAAAGCCCGAAGGGCGAATTCGGCGTCTATCTGGTCGCAGATGGCAGCAACCGTCCCTACCGGTGCAAGATTCGCCCCACCGGGTTCGCCCACCTGCAGGCCATGGACGTGATGGCGCGGCGGCACATGCTGGCCGACGCGGTTGCGATCATCGGTTCGCTGGATCTGGTGTTTGGTGAAATAGACAGGTGAACGATATGTCCGCGCAATCCAACACACCCCACGACGCGGAGCCTGCCGAATTCGCTTTCGACGCGGAAAGCGAACGGCAGATCGCGCAGATACTTGCCAAGTATCCCCCCGAACGCAAGGCAAGCGGCGTCATACCGCTGCTGTATGTGGTGCAGAAACAGATGGGCCGCCAGACCGGCAGCGCCTGGGTTCCCCGTGTTGCGATGGATGCGGTGGCCGAACGGCTGGAGATGGCGCCGATCCGCGTTTACGAGGTCGCGACCTTCTACCTGATGTTCAATACGAAGCCGATCGGGAAATACCACCTGCAGGTCTGCACGACGACGTCGTGCTGGCTGCGCGGGTCGGATGACGTGACGGCGGCGTGCAAGGCCGCGACCGGGATCGGGGCCTTTGGCGAAACCAGCGCGGACGGCATGTTCACGATGACCGAGGTGGAATGCCTTGGCGCCTGCGCGAACGCCCCGATCCTGCAGGTTGATGATGATTATTACGAGGACATGGACGGCCCGCGCACGACCGAACTGATCGCCGCCCTGCGCCGTGGCGAGCGGCCGAAGCCCGGCCCGACCATAGATCGCATGGATTCTGCCCCCGTGGGGGGGCGCAAGACGCTGCTGGATACTGCGGGGCAGGGCACCGGCACGCAGGATAACGGGTAGGAAAGACGGGACATGCTTGAGGACAAGGACCGGATTTTTACCAATCTGTACGGTCAGAACGACTGGCGTCTGGCGGGTGCGCGGCAGCGCGGCGACTGGAACGACACGGCCGCCATCCTGGCGCGCGGGCGTGATGCCATCATTGCGGAAATGAAGGCATCAGGACTGCGTGGCCGTGGCGGGGCGGGGTTCCCCACGGGCGTGAAATGGTCGTTCATGCCCAAGACATCGGACGGGCGCCCGCATTACCTGGTGATCAACGGCGATGAATCCGAACCCGGCACCTGCAAGGACCGCGAGATCCTGCGTCACGACCCGCACAAGCTGATCGAAAGCGCGCTGATCGCATCCTTCGCAATGGGGGCGCACAAATCCTACATCTATATCCGTGGCGAGTTCTTCAACGAAGCGCAGCACCTCCAGCACGCCATTGACGAGGCGTACGAGGCTGGACTGATCGGTCCAAACGCTGCCGGGTCGGGATGGGATTTCGATTTCTACATCCATCGCGGCGCAGGTGCGTATATCTGCGGGGAAGAGACGGCGCTGCTCGAAAGCCTTGAGGGCAAGAAGGGCCAGCCCCGCATGAAGCCGCCATTCCCCGCGGCGATGGGCCTGTATGGCTGCCCCACCACGGTCAATAATGTGGAGAGCATCGCCGTCACCTCCACCATCATGCGTCGCGGGGCCTCGTGGTTTTCCGGGCTGGGCCGTCCCAACAACGCGGGCACGAAGCTGATGGCCATTTCCGGCCATGTGAATACGCCATGCGTGTTTGAGGAAGAACTCGGCGTGCCGCTCAAGGACATCATCGAAAAGCATGGCGGCGGTGTGCGTGGCGGCTGGGACAACCTGCTTGCGGTCATTCCCGGTGGCTGTTCGGTGCCGATGCTGCCGCGTGAGGTCTGCGACACGGTGCTGATGGATTACGACAGCCTGCGCGCCGAAGGGTCGGGCCTTGGCACGGCGTGCATGATCGTGATGGACAAATCCACCGACATCATCCGCGCCATCGCGCGTTTTTCACAGTTCTTCAAGCATGAAAGCTGCGGCCAGTGCACGCCGTGCCGCGAGGGCACGGGATGGATGATGCGTGTCATGCAGCGCATGGTCGAAGGCCGTGCGGAGATCGAGGAGATCGACATGCTCGAACAGGTAACGCGCCAGGTCGAGGGCCATACGATCTGCGCGCTTGGCGATGCGGCGGCGTGGCCCATCCAGGGGCTGATCCGGCGGTTCCGCCCGGTGATGGAGGAACGCATCCATGCCTACAAGGCCGCGCATGGCGGCGGGCGTCTGGTGCAGGTTCCCGCCGACCTGCCGACAGCGGCGGAGTAAGGGACATGGTGAAAGTAACCGTTGACGGCATCCCCGTCGAAGTGCCCGCAGGGTCCAGCGCGCTGCAGGCGTGCGAGGCGGCGGGCAAGGAAATCCCGCGCTTCTGCTTCCACGAACGCCTGTCGGTGGCGGGCAACTGCCGCATGTGTCTGGTGCAGGTGGTGCGCGCGCCCAAGCCCGTCGCGTCATGCGGGTTCCCGGTGGGCGAGGGGATGCAGATCCTGACCGACACCGAGGTCGTGCGCAAGGCACGCCGCGCGGTGATGGAATTCCTGCTCATCAACCATCCGCTCGACTGCCCGATCTGCGATCAGGGCGGGGAATGCGACCTGCAGGACCAGGCCTTCGGCTATGGCGCGGACCATTCACGCTATCTCGAGAACAAGCGCGCGGTGACGGACAAGTATCTCGGCCCGCTGGTCAAGACGGTCATGACGCGCTGCATCCAGTGCACGCGCTGCATCCGTTTCGCGACCGAGGTGGCGGGCGTGCCCGAACTCGGCGCCGTCTCGCGCGGCGAGAACATGGAAATCACCAATTACGTTGAAAAGGCCCTGACATCCGAACTGTCGGGCAACCTGATCGACATCTGCCCGGTGGGCGCGCTGACATCCAAGCCTTATGCCTTTACCGCCCGTCCGTGGGAACTCAAGCGCACGGATTCCATCGACGTGTGCGACGCGGTCGGCACCAACATCGTCATGCAGGCCCGTGGCGCCAGCGTGCTGCGCATCGTCCCGCGCACCAATGACGAGGTGAACGAGGAATGGCTGGCGGACAAGGGGCGTTTCGTGGTGGACGGCTTCCGCCACCGCCGCCTTGACCGGCCGTGGGTGCGCGTGCATGGCAAGCTGCAGCCTGCCTCGTGGCAGGATGTGTTCGTGGCGCTGGCGAAGCGCCTCAAGGGTGTTGCGGGCGAACGGATCGGTGCGATCGCGGGCGACCTGTGCGATGCCGAAAGCATGCTGGCGCTGAAGGACCTGATGGAAGCACTGGGTTCGACCAGCATCGACTGCCGGCAGGACGGGGCGGATTACGATCTGTCGCACCGTGACTTCTACACGTTCAATACCGGCATTGCCGGGATCGAGGAAGCCGATGCGCTGCTGATCATCGGCGCGATCCCCCGGCAGGAGGCGCCGGTGCTCAACGCGCGCATCCGCAAGCGGTTCGTAAGTGCCGGGCGGGGCAAATTCCCGATCGCGATGATCGGCGCGCCGCAGGCTGACCCGACCTATGCGGTGGAAGTGCTGGGCGACGGGCCGGATGCGCTGGCGGACCTTGCGGCGGGACGTTCCGCGTTCCTCGACGTACTGAAAAAAGCTGAGAAGCCGATGATCATTGTCGGCCATGGCGCGCTGACACGGCCCGATGCGCGCGCGATCCTCAAGGCCTCATGGGATCTGGCGGGACAGGTGGGGGCGCTGGATGCGCAGTGGCACGGCTTCAACGTGCTGCATACCGCCGCAAGCCGTGTCGCCGGCCTGGACATGGGGTTTGTCCCGGGCAGGGGCGGTCGTGATGTCGCGGGCATGCTCGATGACGGGGTGGAAATCCTGTGGCTGCTGGGGGCGGATGAATTCCCGGTCGATCGCATCGGCAACGACACGTTCGTCATCTATCAGGGGCACCATGGCGACGCGGGCGCCGCACGGGCGGACGTGATCCTGCCCGGCGCGCTGTATGCGGAAAAGCCGGGCACCTACGTCAATACCGAAGGCCGCGTGCAGCAGGCGTTCCGTTCGGTCATGCCGCCGGGCGACGCGCGCGAGGACTGGCGCATATTGCGGGCATTTTCCGAAGTGGTGGGCCACACGCTCCCCTATGACACGCTCGAGGCGCTGCGCACGCGTCTGGCGCAGGTCAACCCGGTGTTCGCACGGCAGGGCCATCCCCGCTTTGCCCCGCCGCAGGGCGTCAGCCCCGATGGCGGCAAGGTGGCCATCGCCACGACGCCCTTCGTCCCGGTCATCGCGGATTATTACCAGACCAGTCCCATCTGTCGCGCCAGCCCGACGATGGAGACCTGTTCGCGGACCTATGTCCATCCCCCGGCCCAGGCAGCGGAGTAAGGTGAGGTGACGCATTTCTTTTTGCATACGCTTGTGGGGCAGGTCCTGCTGGTTGTCCTTGAAACGCTGGCCGTGCTTGTGCCGCTCCTGCTGGGGGTTGCGTACCTGACCCTTGCGGAGCGTAAGGTCATGGCTGCGATGCAGTTGCGCAAGGGGCCGAACGTCAACGGTCCGTTCGGCGTGCTGCAGGCATTCGCAGACGCCATCAAGATGCTGACGAAGGAAACGGTCATCCCGGCGGGTGCCAACCGGATGCTGTTCCTGTTCGCGCCATTCCTGACGTTTTCCCTTGCGATGGTGGCATGGGCGGTCATCCCGACCGGCAACGGGCTTGCAGTGGCGGACATCAATGTCGGCGTGCTCTACCTGCTGGCGATTTCCTCGCTCGGGGTTTACGGCATCCTGATCGCGGGCTGGGCATCCAATTCCAAATACGCGTTCCTTGGCGGCCTGCGTTCGGCGGCGCAGATGGTGTCGTATGAAGTCTCGATCGGGCTTGTCATTGTCTCCGTATTGCTTGCGGTCGGCAGCCTGAACCTCAATGACATCGTGCTGGCGCAGCGCCACGTCTGGTTCTGCCTGCCGATGTTCCCGATGTTCATCGTCTTCTTCATCTCGGCGCTGGCGGAAACCAACCGCGCGCCGTTCGACCTTCCCGAAGGGGAGAGCGAACTGGTCGCCGGGTTCTTCGTCGAATATTCCGCGCTGGCGTTCGGCCTCTTCTTCCTTGGTGAATATGCCAACATGTTCCTGATGTCGGGCATGATCAGCATCCTGTTCCTTGGCGGCTGGCTGCCGCCGCTGGCGATCGCGCCGCTGACATGGATCCCGGGACCGCTGTGGCTGATCGCGAAGATCCTGTTCTGCCTGTTTGTCTTCATCTGGGTCCGCGCGACATTCCCGCGTTACCGCTATGACCAGCTGATGCGGCTGGGGTGGAAGGTGTTCCTGCCGTTCTCGCTGGCGTGGATGGTGCTGACGGCCGGTTTTCTGATGGTGACGGGCCTGCTGCCCGGAGGAGCAAGCTGATGGGATATCTCAGCCGTACTGCCCGCTCGTTCCTGCTGAGCGAACTGGTTTCGGGCATGAGCGTCACGCTCAAGGCATTTTTCAAGCCCAAGGCGACGATCAATTATCCCTACGAAAAGGGACCGCTGTCGCCGCGTTTCCGTGGCGAGCATGCGCTGCGCCGCTATCCCAACGGGGAGGAACGCTGCATCGCGTGCAAGCTGTGCGAGGCGACATGCCCGGCGGAGGCCATCACCATCGAGGCCGAGCCGCGCGACGACGGGTCGCGCCGTACCACACGGTACGACATTGACATGACGAAGTGCATCTATTGCGGGCTGTGCGAGGAAGCCTGTCCCGTGGATGCGATCGTTGAAGGCCCCAACTACGAATTCGCGACAGAGACGCGCGAAGAACTGATGTACAACAAGGACAAGCTGCTCGCCAATGGCGACCGCTGGGAAAGCGTTCTTGCGCGCCGGCTGGAGCTGGATGCGCCGTATCGTTGACGTGGCGGATCGCATGTCCCCCCGCCACCCGCGCGGTGGCAGGTGGACATGCGGGCAGCAGGAGGAAATATCCATGCGGCAGGAAGGTCACCCATGATGACCCAAATCGTCTTTTACATATTTGCGGCGGTCCTGGTTCTTTCTGCCTCGATGGTGGTCAGCGCCCGTAATCCCGTGCATTCGGTCCTGTTCCTGATACTGGCGTTTTTCAACGCGGCGGGGCTGTTCCTGATCGCGGGGGCCGAATTCCTCGCGATGATCCTGGTCATCGTCTATGTCGGCGCGGTGGCGGTGCTGTTCCTGTTCGTCGTCATGATGCTCGACATCCGCGTGGCGCAGGCGCGCGAGGGGCTGCAGCGTTATGCCCCGTTCGGCGCGGCGCTGGGCGGGGTGCTGCTGGCGGAACTGGTGCTGGCGTTCCTGCACTGGCGCGTGGCGTCGAATATCGGCGATGTCGCGCACCTGGTGCCATCCACGCCCACGCGGACGAACACGGCGGCGATCGGGGATGTGCTTTATACGCACTACATCTTCCTGTTCCAGGCCTGCGCGCTCGTGCTGCTGGTGGCGATGATCGGGGCGATCGTGCTGACCCTGCGTGACCGGCCCACCGGACGGCGGCAGGACATCGAGCGCCAGCATGAACGCCAGCCCGCGGATTCCATGGAAATGCTTTCCCTGCCGCTGGGGCGCAGCGTCGGCGCGATGGGTGGTTTCCTGCGCCCGCGCAGGTCCTATGACATTGCCGCCGTGCCGGGCACCTATGGCACGCAGGCCTATCGCGAGGAGGAGCAGGAGCTTGCCGAAGGCACCGCCCTTGTCGTGGTCGCGGATGTCACGAAAAACGAAAGTCGGGACAATGAATAGTGCAATCGCCACCATTGGCGTCACGCCATACCTTGTCATCAGCGCGATCCTGCTGGTCCTTGGCGTGTTCGGTATCTTCCTGAACCGCAAGAACGTCATCATCATCCTGATGTCGATCGAACTGATCCTGCTGTCGGCCAACATCAATTTCGTGGCGTTTTCCGCGGCACTTGGCGACCTGTCGGGGCAGGTGTTCACGCTGTTCGTGCTGACCATCGCGGCGGCGGAATCCGCGATCGGCCTTGCCATCGTCACTGTCTATTTCCGTAATCGCGGCTCGATCGAGGTCGACCGCATTACGATGATGAAAGGGTGATCGGATCATGCAAACGGCATCCTGCCTTTTTGAAATCGCGGTCTTCGCGCCGCTGGTCGGGTTCCTGACCGCCGGGATGGGGGGGCGCATCATTGGCGACGCCCTGTCGCAGGCGCTGACGATCATCCTGATGCTCATCGCCAGCCTGGCCGCCATCGGCGCGCTGCTGATCGAGGGGCAGGGCGGCATGGTGACCGCCCTTGTCCCCGTGGCCGACTGGATCCAGGCGGGCAATTTCCATGTGGCGTGGGGGCTGCGCATGGATGCGCTGTCGGTGTCCATCGTCGCCATGGTGTGCGTGGTCTCCACGCTCGTGCATGTCTACAGCACGGGATACATGGCGCATGAGAGCATGCCGCGCTTCCGCTTCTTCTCCTACCTGTCGCTGTTTACGTTCGCGATGCTGATGCTGGTGACGTCGAACGACCTGATCCAGCTCTTCTTCGGGTGGGAAGGCGTGGGCCTCGCCAGTTACCTGCTGATCGGATACTGGTACACGCGCCCGTCGGCCGCCGCCGCCGCGATCAAGGCGTTTGTCGTCAACCGCGTGGCGGACCTGTTCTTCCTGGTCGGCATTGCGCTGCTGTATGTCGAATTCGGCACCGTGACCTATGACGACATCTTCGCGATGGTGCCCGCGCACATGAACGATGTGTATCACCTGTTTGGCGCCCATCGCGCCATCGAGGTGATCTGCATGCTGCTGTTCATCGGCGCGATGGGCAAGTCGGCGCAGCTGTTCCTGCATACATGGCTGCCCGACGCGATGGAGGGGCCGACCCCGGTGTCCGCCCTGATCCATGCGGCGACGATGGTCACGGCGGGCGTATTCCTGATGGCGCGGATGTCGCCGGTGGTGGAATTCGCCCCATTTACGCGTGACTTCATCATCCTGATCGGTGCGACGACCTGTTTCTTTGCCGCGACCGTGGGGCTGGTGCAGCCCGACATCAAGCGCACGATCGCCTATTCCACCTGTTCGCAGCTGGGCTACATGTTCGTGGCCGTGGGGGTGGGCGCGTACCAGGCAGCGATGTTCCACCTGACGACGCATGCGTTTTTCAAGGCGCTGCTGTTCCTTGGCGCGGGCTGCGTGATCCATGCCGTCCATGACGAGCAGGACATGTTCCGCATGGGCGGGCTGTGGCGCAAGATCCCGGTGACCTATGTGTGCATGTGGCTGGGCAGCCTTGCGCTGGCGGGGATCTTCCCCTTCGCGGGCTACTGGTCGAAGGATGCGATCCTTGATGCGGCATGGATGTCGCCTGCGACGATGGGCACCTATGGCTGGATCATGGGCTGCATCACCGCGTTCCTGACCGCACTGTACAGCTGGCGGCTGATCTTCCTTGTCTTCCATGGGAAGCCGCGTGACGCGCACCTGCATGAGGGTGCCCATGAAAGCCCGATTTCCATGACCGGGCCGGTCATCCTGCTGGGCTTTGGCGCGGTGCTTGGCGGCATCCTGCTGGCGCCGCTCTATATCGGCAGGGATCAGGTGGCGTTCTGGAACGGGGCGATCGCGAATGCGCCGGGTAACGACATCATGGACATGATGGAACACGCCCCGGCGTTAATCTCCCTCGTGCCAAGCATTGCCGCCGTTGGGGGGATCCTCGTCGCCTATGTCTGCTACATGCTGCGGCCGGAAATCCCGGGGGCGATGGCGCGCGCGCTGCGTCCGCTTTACCTGTTCCTGCTGAACAAATGGTATTTCGACGAACTGTATGACCTGATCATCATCCGTCCGTACAGGGCGCTGGCGCGCGTGTTGTGGAAGGATGTCGATGAAGGCGTGGTCGAGGGCATCCCCGAAGGGCTGGCCCGCATGACCGTGGCGTCGGCGGGGCAGGCGGTGAAGATCCAGACCGGTTCGATCGCGGTCTATGCCTTTACGATGCTGATCGGGTTGGTGGTGCTTCTGTCCACCATGCTGCTGACCCACTGAAGCCATGATGACGAGGGTGAACCTATGAACTGGACACTTGCTCTGCCTGAAATCGTGCTGGCGATATCGGGCCTCGCCATCCTGGTGTTCGGCGTGGTGCAGAAACGTGAAAATCCGTTTTTCTCCTGCTCCATGCTGGCGATGGCGGCATTTTTCATCACCGGCCTGCTGGTGCTCTTTACGCCTGACGGGGTTGGCTACAACCATATTTTCGTCAATGACGACTTCGCGCGCTTCATGAAGATCCTGTCGCTGTGCGGTGCGTTCCTCGCGACGATGATGAGTGTGGGCTATGCCCGCGAAATGGAGATCGCGAAGTTCGAATTCCCGGTGCTGATCCTGTTTTCCACGCTGGGCACGATGATGATGGCGTCGTCGGGCAATCTGATGACGCTGTTTGTCGGGCTGGAACTGTCGTCGCTTGCGATCTACATCCTGTGCGCCTTTGCCCGTGACCAGGTGCGCGCGGCGGAGGCGGGGCTGAAATACTTCGTCCTCGGTTCCCTGGCGTCGGGGCTGCTGCTGTATGGCATCGCACTTGTCTATGGCTTTGCGGGCACGCTGGAATATGGCGGGCTGCAGACGGCGGTGGCGGGGACTGCGGCGCTGCCGACGGGGCTTATGATCGGCATCGTCTTCATGCTGGTCGGCCTGTCGTTCAAGCTGTCGGCGGTGCCGTTCCACATGTGGACGCCTGACGTGTACCAGGGATCGCCATCGTCGGTGACGGCCTACATGGCCGGCGCGCCAAAGATCGCGGCCTTTGCCGTGCTGCTGCGGGTGATGATCGGGCCGTTCGGCCACATGACGGAGCAGTGGCGCCTGCTGATCGAACTGGTGTCGGTGGCTTCCATGCTGTTCGGTTCCATCGCCGCGATCGCGCAGACGGACATCAAGCGGCTGATGGCGTACTCCTCCATCGGGCACATGGGATACGCCATGATGGGCATGGCCGCCGCCACGCCGGAGGGCACGCGCGGGACGCTGGTCTACCTCGTGACCTACCTGTTCATGAATGTCGGCGCGTTCGCGGGCATTGTCGCGATGCGGCGCAAGGGCTTCGCCATGACGCGCATTTCCGACCTTGCCGGACTGGGCAGGACCGCGCCGGGCATGGCGGCCGCGATGGCCATCTTCATGTTCAGTATGGCGGGTGCGCCGCCGCTGGCTGGATTTTTCGGCAAATTGATGGTTTTCTATGCGGCCATCAACGCGCACCTGTATGCGCTGGCGGCCATCGGCGTCATCAGCAGCATCATCGGTGCCTATTATTATGTCCGGATTGTCAAGGTCATGTTCTTTGATAAGGCGGGGGAAGCCTTCGACCGTCCCCCTGTCTCCCTGTCGTTCATTTCCGTGGGCATGGGCCTTGTGACCTGCCTGTTCATCGTGGTCCTGGGGCCGGTTTCGACCGCAGCCCAGGCCGCCGCGCAGGCGTTGCTGAGGTAATGCGGCCCATTACCGATGTTACGGTCGTGGAGGTGCCACGGATCCATGCGGGTCCGTGGCATCTTGAAATTCACGGGGAACTGGGGTCTACATCCGACCTCTGCCTGGAGCGCGCGCGCGACGGCGCGGCGGAGGGACTGGCGATCCTTGCGCTGAAACAGACGCGCGGGCGGGGCAGTCGCGGGCGCGGATGGGTCGATCCGGGCGGCAACCTGTCGATGTCGGTCCTGCTGCGTCCGGGGCAGGACGCAACCCCGGTGGGGCTGTGGCCGTTCATCGCCGGACTGGCTTTTTACGACGCGCTGGCCCCATGGGTGGGGCCGGGGCATGCGCTCAGCCTGAAATGGCCCAATGACCTGCTGCTCGACGGGCGCAAGGTCGCGGGCATCCTGATCGAGGCCGGGGGAGCGGGCGACGGGCGGTGGCTGTCGCTGGGCATGGGGGCCAACCTGTGCGTGGCGCCGGTGATCGAGGGGCGTGACCTGGCCTGCATGGCCGATGCCGGTCCCGCGCCGGATGTGGGGAAGGTGGCGTCCGCCGTGCTGACGATGCTCGACATCTGGATGGCGCGGCATGCGCAGGACGGGTTCGACGTCATCCGTGCCGCATGGTTGCAACGCGCCCACCCGGTGGGTACGCCGGTGCGTGTCGTCGCTGCCACGGGGACGGTGTGCGGGACGTTCGGGGGGATCAGCGGCGACGGACTGCTGCTGCTGCGCACGCCCGACGGGGTGCGGGCCATCTCCACCGGCGAGGTCCTGCTGGGCACGGCATGACGGGCCGTCGCCACTGTTGGGGCAGGGTGGCAGGGATGGCATGGGAACGGCCGGAATTCATAATGCGTTTGAGCATGGGGGATTACATGTTAATCCCTTATACCCATATTGATGGGTAGAAGTCAGGTCATGCCGACCTGCGTCGAGCCCCCGCTCGTGCCGACATGCCGCCACAGGTGGCTGTCGTCATGGATGCGGGCGTGGCTTCGCGGGGAAGGGGTGGCCGTGGCGCGAAAGGGCGCCGGACAGAAGGTTTTGTCCCCGGGACACGGGACACATGGGCACGGAATTCTGGTGGGGGGTGCGCCCCTGCCTGTCTGAAAATGGAAATATGAACAGTGTACAGAAGGGTATCATATGAATGACATGACCGCACTGGAATTTCTCCCGCTGGGGGGAACAGGCGAAATCGGGATGAACCTCAACCTCTACCGCCAGGGCGACAGCTGGCTGGCGGTGGACTGTGGCATCGGCTTCAGCGGCAATGACACGCCAGAGGCCGAGATCCTGCTGCCTGATCCGGTCTTCATCGCCGAACGCCGCAAGGATCTGGTCGGTCTGGTCATCACCCATGCGCATGAGGATCATCTGGGCGCCGTGGCGCACCTGTGGCCGCAGCTGGGTTGCCCGGTCTATGCCACGCCGTTTGCCGCCGCCGTGCTGCGGCGCAAGCTGGGGGAGGCGCAGCTGCTCCAGCAGGTGCCCATCCATACGATCCCGACCGGTGGTGCTTTCACCGTTGGCGATTTCGACCTGCGCTTCATCCCCGTCACCCATTCCGTGCCGGAGGCGCAGGCCCTTGTCCTGCGCACGCCGCAGGGGATCGTGATCCATACCGGTGACTGGAAATTCGACCCCAACCCGCTGGTGGGGCCGCCGACCGACATCGCCGCGTTCGAGGAACTGGGCCGCGAAGGCGTGCTGGCGATGGTGTGTGACAGCACCAATGTCCGCACCGAAGGTCCCTCCGCGTCCGAGGCGGATGTCCGCCGGGAGATGACGAAGCTGGTCGCAACGCTGGAGGGGCGGGTCGCGGTGACCTGCTTCGCCAGCAACGTCGCGCGCGTGGAGACGATTGCCAAGGCCGCGAAGGCCGCCAACCGCGTCGTTGCCGTCGTCGGCCGGTCCCTGCGCAACCTTGAGGTGGCCGCGCGGGAATGTGGCTACCTTTCGGATATCCCCCCGTTCCTGTCGGAGCAGGAGGCCAATTCCGTCCCCGACAACCAGATCCTGCTGATCGTGACCGGCAGCCAGGGGGAACCGCGTTCCGCCCTGTCGCGCATCGCGGTGGACACGCATCCCAACATCTCGCTGGGCGAGGGGGATAACGTCATCTACAGCAGCCGCATGATTCCGGGGAACGAGCAGGCGGTCATCCAGGTGCAGGACAACCTGACGCGGCGCGGGATCAACGTGATCACCGACCGTGACCATCTGGTGCATGTGTCGGGCCATGCGACGGGGGGCGACGTGCGCCGCCTGTATGAAATGGTGAAGCCGAAATACCTTGTCCCCGTGCATGGTGAATGGCGCCACCTGACGGCCAATGCCGCGATCGCGCAGGAACTCGACATCACGCCGGTCCTGCTGGAGGATGGCGACATCCTGAACATGAAGGACGCGTCCTTCGACGTGGTCGATACCGCCCCGACCGGGCGGCTGGTCCTTGATGGGGGACGGCTGCTGCAGATGAATGGCGGCGTGCTGTCGGCGCGTCGGCGCATGCTGTTCAACGGCGTCGTGCTGGGCAGTTTCGCGGTGGACGAGGAAGGCTACCTGATCGGCGACCCGAAGGTCAGCGCGCCGGGCCTGCTGGATGCCGAAGACCCCGAGACGGCGCGCGTGACGGAAGAATTCGGCAATGCGCTGGATGAAATCCCCGACGAACTGCGCGGCAATGACGTGACGTTCCGCGATGCGGCCAAGACGGCGCTGCGCCGCGCGCTGGGGCGCAAGCTGCAGAAGCGCCCGCTGGTGGACGTGCACCTGCTGCGGGTCTGACATTTCCACATCCCGCTGCCGTTGGCGCGGGGAGAGGAATTTGAAATGGCAGGGGACAGCGCACCGTCTCCTGCCATTTCTTTTTTATAGGACGTTTTTCCCTAAACCCGGCGGCGTTTTCGACACTCGGATCGTGGAGGCAATGTAGACGTGGCCGATGGGGCGTGTCACCTGCCTCACGCGGATGTTGAACGGCCGGAGGGGGGCGTTTTCGATCACGCTTGGGTGTGGTGGTGCAACCCGCCGCCATGGGGCGTGCAGATGCCCCATTCCACGGTTGATATTATTGGGTTACGGTTCGCGCCGTCTGGATCGGTTCTGAACATAAGGTTGATACGCACATGCGTCTGTCCCGCAGCTTTCTTCCCACACTCAAGGAAAACCCCGCAGAGGCGCAGATCACCTCGCACCGCCTGATGCTGCGGGCGGGTCTGATCCGCCAGACCTCCGCGGGGATCTATGCGTGGCTGCCAGCGGGCCTGAAGGTGCTGCGCAACATCGCCAACATCGTGCGTGCCGAACAGGATGCCATCGGCGCGCAGGAAATGCTGATGCCCACGCTACAGTCTTCCGAACTGTGGAAGCGTTCGGGCCGCTATGACGCCTATGGCCCCGAAATGCTGCGCATCCGTGACCGCCACGAACGCGACCTGCTGTACGGGCCCACGAACGAGGAAATGGTGACCGACCTGTTCGGGCAGGTGGTCAAGTCCTACCGCGAACTGCCGCAGGTGCTCTATCATGTGCAGTGGAAGTTCCGTGACGAGGTGCGTCCGCGCTTTGGCGTGATGCGCGGGCGCGAGTTCTACATGAAGGACGCCTACAGCTTCGACGTGGATTATGACGCGGCAGTGGATTCCTATCGCCGCATGATGCTGGCCTACCTGCGCACGTTCCAGCGCCTTGGCGTCAAGGCGATCCCGATGGTGGCCGATACCGGGCCGATCGGCGGCGAACTCAGCCACGAATTCCTTGTCCTTGCCCCCACGGGCGAAAGCGGCGTGTTCTTCGACGGCGCGTTCGAGGAACAGGACTGGCTGTCCGAGGCGGTGGACATTTCCGACCGTGAGTCGCTGGCGAAGTTCTTTGCGCGCATGACCTCGTTCTATGCCGCGACGGACGAAAAGCATGACGAGGCGCAGTGGGCGAAGGTGCCGCCCGAGCGTCGTCGCGAAGGACGCGGGATCGAGGTGGGGCACATCTTCCATTTTGGCCGCAAATACACGGAATCTATGGATATTTCCGTCAGCGGCCCCGATGGCGCGCCCCTGTATCCGGAAATGGGGTCGTATGGCATCGGCGTCTCGCGCCTGGTCGCGGCGATCATCGAGGCCAGCCATGACGAGCAGGGCATCATCTGGCCGCAGTCGGTTGCCCCCTTTGCCGCCGTCATCATCAACCTCAAGAATGGTGATGCGCAGTGCGATGAAATCTGCGAACGCCTCTACGCTGCGGCCCCCGAGCACCTGCTGTATGACGATCGCGGCGAACGTGCGGGCGTGAAGTTCGCGGATGCCGACCTGATGGGCCATCCGTGGCAGGTCATCGTCGGCCCGCGCGGTGCGAAGGCCGGGATCGTGGAAGTGAAGAACCGCGCGAGCGGCGAGCGGAGCGAGATGCCGGTCGACGCGGTGCTGGCGCATATCGGCGTGGGCGCCTGACCCGCATGTTCGGCCCCTTTGAACGCGCTGTCGCCGGGCGTTACCTGCATGCCCGGCGGGGGGAGCGGTTCGTTTCCGTCATTGCGATCTTCTCCCTTGTGGGCATCGCGCTGGGGGTTGCGACGCTGATTATCGTCATGTCGGTCATGAACGGTTTCAAGGCCGACCTGCTGGGGCGGATACTGGGGCTGAACGGGGATCTCAGCGTCTATGGCGTCTCGCGCACGATCACCGACTATGACGCGCTGGCGGGGCGGATCCGCAGGGTGGCCGGGGTCGAGGCCGCCAATCCCCTGATCGAGGCGCAGGTGCTCCTCAATTCCGGGGGATACAACGCGGGCGGCCTCGTGCGCGGGATGACGCAGGACGACCTGCGGGGGTTGAAGGAAATCAGCAATTCCCTCGTGGCGGGATCGCTGGATGAGTTCGGGTCGGACGATACCATTGTCGTCGGCACGACGCTGGCGGAACGCGCGGGCCTGACCGTGGGCGCGCGCCTGACGCTGGTTTCGCCCAACGGGGCGGCGACGGCGTTTGGCACCATGCCACGGGTCCGGGCCTATCGCGTGATCGCGATTTTCGATGCGGGCGTGAATGACTACAACGCCAGCTATGTCTTCCTGCCGCTGCATGCGGCGCAGGTCTATTTCCAGATGCCGCATCAGGTGACGCAGATCCAGGTCATGACCCGTGATGCGGAAAATGTCGGCCCGATCCGCACCAGTATCGAGCAGGCGCTTGGCGGCACGCAGGTGCGCGTCATGGACTGGACACAGAGCAACAATGCCTTCTTCGGCGCGGTGCAGGTGGAACAGAATGTCATGTTCCTGATCCTGACGCTCATCATCCTTGTCGCGGCATTCAACGTGATCTCCTCGCTGATCATGATGGTCAAGGACAAGACCGCCGACATCGCCGTGCTGCGCACCATTGGCGCGACGCGCGGGGCGATCATGCGCATCTTCCTGATGTGCGGGGCGTCGGTGGGGGTGACGGGCACCATCGCGGGCACGGCGCTGGGGATCGTCTTCTGCCTCAACATCGAACGCATCCGCCAGGGGTTGCAGAAGATCACCGGCACGGACCTGTTCAATGCGGAGGTGTACTACCTTGAGCACCTGCCGGCGAAGCTGGTCTGGTCGCAGGTGTTCGAGGTGATCGCAATGGCGCTGGCGCTGTCGCTGCTGGCGACGCTGTATCCGTCATGGCGCGCGGCGCGCACCGACCCGGTGGAGGCCCTGCGCCATGAATGACCGCACTACGCCGCCGCTGCCCCTGCAGCTTGAGCAGGTCAGCCGTTCCTACCGCAGCGGGGAGGAGACGCTGCGTGTCCTCGACGGCGCGGACCTCGTGCTGCACCCCGGGGAGATCGTCGCCCTTGTCGCCCCTTCCGGCACGGGCAAATCGACGCTCCTGCATCTTGCGGGGCTGCTGGAACATCCCGATGCCGGGCGCGTGGTGATCGACGGGGTCGATGCAGGGCGGCTCAATGATGCGCAGCGCACGGAAATCCGGCGCGACCGCATTGGCTTCGTCTATCAGTTCCATCACCTTCTGGCGGAATTCACGGCGCGGGAGAATGTCATCCTGCCGCAGATGATCGCGGGCGTGTCGCGCCGCCATGCCCGTGCCCGCGCGGATGAACTGCTGGGTGCGTTCGGCCTGTCGCACCGGCTGGATCACCTGCCGGGCAAGCTGTCGGGGGGGGAGAAGCAGCGCGTGGCCATTGCGCGCGCGCTGGCGAACCGGCCGCGCATCCTGCTGGCGGATGAACCGACGGGCAACCTTGATGTGCAGACATCGGACACGGTGTTCGACGCGCTGATCGCGATGGTGCGTGACCATGGGGTCGCGGCCCTGATCGCCACGCACAACATGGACCTTGCGGTGCGCATGGACCGTATCGTGACCCTGCGCGACGGACGGCTGGTGGAGGTCGTGGCCACCGAGGCCTGACGGTTGGATGGGGCGTTGCCGCGTGCCTGCGCGCTGCGATAGGATGCGGCCATGTCCCATGCCGATTTCATCCACCTGCGTGTCCATTCCGCCTACTCCCTGAGCCAGGGGGCGATCCGCGTTCCCGAAATCATCAGCCTTGCGCATGAAATGCGCATGCCCGCCGTTGCGATCACCGATACGGGCAACATGTTCGGTGCGCTGGAATTTTCGCAATACTGCTCCAAGAAGGGCATCCAGCCGATCATCGGCTGCCAGATTGCGCTGCCCGCGCGCTCAGACAAGCCGGGCAGCCCGGCGGAACCGATGGTCCTGCTGGCGCGTAATGAAACCGGCCTGATGAACCTGCAGTACCTGTCCTCGGCCGGGTTCCTGCAGCACGAAACCGATGAACCGACGGTGCCGCTCGACCTTTTGTGCGAACGCGCGGACGGGCTGTTCCTGATGACCGGCGGCACGCGCGGGCCGCTGTTTCGCATGCTGGCCGAGGGGCTCGAGGATGACGCCGCTCGGCTGCTGGCGCGGCTGCACCAGGCCTTCGGGCGGTATATGGCGGTGGAACTGCATCGCCACGGCCTTGCCGCCGAACGCGCGGTGGAACCGGGGATGGTGGCGCTGGCCGATCGCATGGGCATCGCGCTGGTGGCGACGAACGAGTGTTTCTTCCCGCGTCCCGACATGTATGAGGCGCATGACGCCCTGCTGTGCATTGCGCAGGGGCGCACCATGGCCGAACAGGACCGCTGGCGCGTGACGCCCGAACACTGGTTCAAGCCACCGCACATGATGCGCGAACTGTTCGCGGACCTGCCCGAGGCTTGTGACAACACGCTGGAGATCGCGCGCCTGTGCGCCATCAAGGTGGAAACGCGCAAGCCGCTGCTGCCGGTCTGCCCCAAGGTGGCGCCCGGTGCGACGGAGGAGGAGACCCTGCGCGGCATGGCGCGTGACGGGCTGGAACGCCGCCTTGCGCGCATGAATGTCGATGAGGAGACGCGCCGGGTTTACGAGGAGCGGCTGGCCTTCGAACTCGACATCATCGCGCGCATGGGCTTTCCGGGCTATTTCATGATCGTTGCCGACTTCATCCAGTGGGCGAAGGCGCATGACATCCCGGTCGGGCCGGGGCGTGGTTCGGGTGCGGGGTCGCTTGCGGCATGGGCGCTGACGATCACGGATATCGACCCGATCCCGTTCAACCTGCTGTTCGAACGCTTCCTCAACCCCGAACGCGTGTCGATGCCCGACTTCGATATCGATTTCTGCCAGGACCGGCGTGACGAGGTCATCCGCTACGTCCGGCAGGAATACGGCCCCGACCGCGTAGCGCAGATCATCACGTTCGGAAAGTTGCAGGCCCGCGCGGCGGTGCGCGACGTGGGGCGCGTGCTGGGCCTGTCGTTCGGCATGGTCAACAAGGTTGCCGAACTGATCCCCAATAACCCGGCCAAGCCGGTGACGCTGAAGCAGGCGATCGACGGGGAGCCGCGCCTGCAGGAAATGCGCGACAATGACGAGACGCTGCGTCGCCTGATGGAAATCGCCCTGCAGCTTGAGGGGCTGTTCCGCCATGCCAGCACCCATGCCGCGGGCGTCGTGATCGGGGACCGTGAACTCGTCGAACTCGTGCCGCTGTATCGCGATCCCAAGAGCGACATGCTGGTGACGCAGTACAACATGAAGTTCGTGGAACAGGCGGGGCTGGTCAAGTTCGACTTCCTTGGCCTGACGACACTGACGATCCTGCAGCGTGCGGTGCAGTTCCTTGAACGCCTCGGCGTGAAGGTGGACCTTGCTGCGCTGCCGCTCGATGACAAACTGACCTATGACATGCTGGCGCGGGGCGATACCGGCGGGGTGTTCCAGTTTGAAGGCGCGGGCATGCGCGACGTGCTCAAGCAGATGCGCCCGACACGGCTGGAGGACCTGATTGCGGCGGTGGCGCTGTACCGACCGGGTCCGATGGCCAATATCCCCGATTACTGCCGGCGCAAGCATGGCGAACCGTGGGAACCCCCGCACGAGGAAATCCGCGATATCCTGTCCGAGACCTATGGCATCATGGTCTATCAGGAACAGGTGATGCAGATCGCGCAGAAGATGGCGGGCTACAGCCTTGGCGGCGCGGACCTGCTGCGGCGCGCGATGGGCAAGAAGATCCGCGAGGAGATGGACAAGCAGCGCGTGATCTTCACCGAAGGGGCGACGAAGCGCGGCATCGACCATGACAAGGCGGTCGAGGTCTTTGACCTGATGGCCAAGTTTGCCGACTATGGCTTCAACAAATCGCATGCTGCGGCCTATGCGCTGGTGTCGTACCAGACGGCGTGGATGAAGGCCAACCACCCGGTGGCCTTCCTTGCCGCGTGCATGTCGCTGGCGCGGGAAAAGACCGAGAAGCTTGCGGCCCTGCGGCAGGAGGCGGAGCGCCTGGGCATCAGGGTCCTGCAGCCTGACATCAATGCCTCGGACGCGGATTTCACGGTCGAAAAGCTGCCGGATGGGCAGTATGGCATCCGCTATGCCCTTGCGGCGGTCAAGAAAGTCGGGCTGAGCGCGATGCAGGCGCTTGTTGCCGTGCGGGGGGATCGTCCGTTTATCGACATGGCGGATATCGCCGCGCGTATCGACCCGCGCAATATCAACAAGATGCAGTTGGAAAACCTGGCGCGCGCGGGGGCGTTCGACACCATCCTGCCCAACCGGGCGCAGGCCTGCGCCGCGGCCGAGACGGTGCTGCGCCGTGCGCAGTCCCATGCGCAGGAAGCGGCCAGCGGGCAGATCGGCCTGTTTGGCGGGGGCGGTGGCGGTCCTGCCCCGCGAGAGACGCTGCGTCTGCCATCGGTGCCGGACTGGCCCGAATTTGACCGCCTGAACATGGAGGCCGATGCCATCGGGTTCCACCTGACGGCGCATCCGCTGGATTCCTATGGCCCGCTGATGCGGCGTCTGGGCGTTGTGAAATCCACCGGGCTGGAGGCCGCGGCGCAGGCGGGGATCACGCGGGTGAAAATCGCGGGATGCGTGGTCGATCGCAAGGAACGGCCCACACGCACCGGCAACAAGATGGCATGGGTGCGCCTGTCGGATGAGAGCGGCGGGTGCGAGGTCACGTTCTTTTCCGAAGTCCTGTCGCATTCACGCGAAATCCTCAGCGCGGGGAACGCGGTTGTCGTGACAGCGGACCTGCGCCTTGATGGGGAGGCGCTGCGTATCACCGCCTCCGCCGTGATGGAACTGGAACAGGCCGCCGCCGATGCCGCCGCTGAACTGCGGATCTGGTTCGACCGTGCCGACGCCATCGAACCGATCCGCGATATCCTGCAGGGGCATAGCGGGGGGCGTGGGCGCATCATCCTGCTGCCTTCGGTGGCGGAGACGCGGGATGTGGAGGTGACACTTGGGGAACGGTATCGCGTCACGCCGCGCATCGCGCAGATGATCAAGTCTATCGAGGGCGTGGGACGGGTCGAGCAGTTTTAAGACAGTGTTCGGGTGCCGCCTTTTTCAGAAGGCGGCGTTCTCCCGAAGCTTTTTGAAAAAAGCTTCACCAAAAACTTTATTCTGTTTTCGGTGAAAATCGACCGACAATTTATTCCTGTTACGAACAAAAGCTTTTTGGTTCTTTTTTCAAAAAAGAACAGGACCTCTCCACACCCATCCGCCACACCACGCGAGAGCGTGAACGCCCCATCGGGAAACCCCCGTTCGGCAAGCGGCGTTGCGCACAGGTCATCCGATGTAATTCCCAGAAAGGGGAGACACTCAATGACCGAATCGAATTTCTTTACCCGTGCCGGTGATTTCCTGACGGGCGCTACCGGCGACCAGTCCGGGCTTATTACCGTATTGAATGAAATACTCGGCCCCATCACGCGCAAAGACCAGCCCACGCGGCTGGAGGCACGGTCGCGCACCCCTGAAATCATGGACATGGTGTCGCACTGGCAGGTGCAGGACAGGCCCGGCCCCACGACCGAGGCCGTGATCCATGCCCTGTTTTCCCCTGAGGAAATCAGGAGATTTTCGGATGAAACCGGCCTGTCCGCCCCGGCTGCGATGGAAATCCTGAAGGATATCGTCCCGTTGTGCGCGCGTGACCGCAAGAAGCGGCAGCTGCGCGCACCTGACGAAGTCCGCTAGCGCCACGCCAGGGGCGGAGGGGGATATGAAAATCCCGCCTGTATATCTGTTGTTTCTGCCATGGCTTGCCCCCGTTCCCATTGTCGGCATGGGAACGGGATGGAACATGGAGTAGGGGGCGCGCATGGCAATGGCATGCGGCGTATCGAATGGTCATAGGGTGGTTCTGACGTTTTCATGATCATGACACATGCGGCGGGGGAGGGCTGGACCCAGTTGGGTGAACTCGGCCTTGCCTTCGTGCTGTCGGGACTGGTGGGGCTGGAGCGCGAGATCCGCCAGAAAAGCGCGGGCCTGCGGACCTATACACTGGTGGGCGTGGCGGCCGCCCTGTTCATGCTGGTATCGAAATACGGGTTTACCGACGTGCTGGAAAAGGAGCGCGTCATCCTCGACCCGTCGCGTGTCGCGGCGCAGATCGTGTCGGGCATCGGCTTCATCGGCGGTGGCGTGATCTTCATGCGGCGCAATGTGGTGCGCGGGCTGACCACGGCGGCCTCGGTCTGGCTGACGGCGGCACTCGGCATGGCCTGCGGGGCGGGACTGCTGGCGCTGGCGATCGCGACGACCATCGGCCACTTCATCATCATGTTCATCTTCCCGCGCCTGTTGCGCCATATCCCGCGCGAACACCAGGCCAGCACGAATGTCAGCGTCACCTATGCGGATGGCAAGGGCGTGCTGCGCCATATACTGGTCGAATGCACCCGCCTGCGCTTTGGGGTCGATCACGTGCGCATCGAACGCGACGACACGTTTGCCACCGCGCGGGAGGCCGTGCAGGACCAGGCGGATTACGAAGGGACCGATATCGGGGTGCCCGCCATGTCATCCGCAGCACGGCGGCAGGTGCGCCTGTCGATGCAGGTCAGCGGCAGCGGGCAGGTCTCGCGCCTGATCGCGGCCCTGTCGGAACTGCCCGGCATCGTGGCGGTGGGCACGCTGGAGGACGGGCAACTCGACTGATGGCAGGCGGGCCATGAAAAAGCCCCGGCATGCGGGTGCGATGCCGGGGCCATGGTTCAGGGGAAAGGGGGACGTTACTGGAAGCGGATCAGGTGGGCGCGGCGGTCCCGCCCGAGGTCATAGGCGCCGCCCTGTTCCAGGATGGCCTGATGGATGCGGTCCACCCGTTCGGTATGGCGGCGGCCGCGACGTTTCTGCGCAATGCCCTGTGCCTGAAGGTTCCTGCTGCCGGCAGCACGTCCAATTTCGTGTTTCAGCTGCCCCATCAGAATATTCGTCTTTGCAAAGAGCATGTCCGTGAACTGATACATGTCACTCTCTCCTTGATGGTGGCCGCACTTTAATGGGCGCCCATCACGAGATGAGCATATTGCATCCCTGATATGCAATAAAAAACATACTCGCAGTGCGTGTAGTTTTGTTGCGCCTCACCCCGCGCGGAGATCGTCCAGACGGTCGAGGCGGCGCAGGCCGGGGAACATCCGCATCCACAACAGGGTCACGAGGAGGGTGCCAGCACCGCCCAGCGCCACGGCCTCCACCGGGCCGACCAGCGAGGCGAGCATCCCGCTTTCGAATTCCCCCAACTGGTTGGATGACCCGATGAACAGCATGTTGACGGCGGAAACCCGCCCGCGCATGGAATCGGGCGTGCGCAACTGCACCAGCGCGCCGCGCACGACCACGCTGATGACATCCGCCGCCCCAAGGACCGCGAGCGCGAGGATGGACAGCGGCATGGAGGTGGAAAAGGCGAAGACGATGGTCGCCACGCCGAATGTCGCGACGGCGGCGAACATGCACGCGCCCGCACGGTGGTTGAGTGGCTTCCACACAAAGAACAGGGCGCACCCGACCGCCCCCATGGCGGGCGCCGCACGCAGCAGGCCCAGCCCGGTCGGCCCCGCATGCAGGATGTCGCTGGCATAGACCGGCAGCATGGCCGTTGCCCCGCCCAGCAGCACGGCGAACAGGTCCAGCGAGATCGCGCCCAGCATGTCGGGGCGTTCGCGCATGAAACGCCAGACCTCCACGAACATGGAGACGGAAAGCGGCTGGCGCGCCCGCACCATGTTGCGCAGCGGCAGCAGGAACGTGCCCACCATGGCGGTGCCAAAGCCCAGCGCGCAGACGATGTAGCACATGCCGGCCCCCGCCCCGTACAGCAGTCCCCCCACAGACGGGCCGGTCACCGCCGCCGCCTGGAACAGCGATGACGACACCGCCGCCGCGCGCGCAAAGGCGTGTGGCGGCACGATGGAGGGCAGGAAGGTCTGCTGGCACGGCATTTCGAACGCCCGTGCCGCGCCGAACACCATGACCATGGCATAGATCATGCCCGGCGTCGTCCATCCCCCGAACGCGGCGATGGCCATGACCAGCGCGGATGTGGCCTCGATCGCCTGGCAGGTCATGGCGATGCGGCGGCGGTTCATGTGGTCGGCCGCGTGCCCGGCCACCATGGTCAGGCAGATCATGGGCAGGAACTGCGCCAGCCCCACCAGCGCGAGGGCGCGCGCGCTGTGGGTAAGGGCATAGATCTGCCACCCCACGGCCACCGCCTGCACGCACGAGGAGAAGGAGGACAGCGTCCGCGCCATCAGGAACGCCAGCAGCCCCGGATGCAGTGCCAGCCTGCCGGCTGCCGGTGTTGTCCCGGCGGGGGCGGCGTCATCACCATCGGCGTCGGCCTGCGTGGGGGTGGTGGGCGTGGCGGGAAAATTCTTCGGTCGCGTCATGGTGCCTTACGCTATAGCAGCCAGAGGGTCGAATTCGACACGAATTCCCTATCGAAAAGGAATGATCGCAGGTTTACAAGATGACGCGAACACAGGCAGAAACATTCACATGACAGACCTTGCGCAGTCCCCTGCACCGGACATGTTTGCACCGGACGCTTCCGCCAGTGGCGGGATGGACGGGCACCTTGATATCCGGGTCGGCACGATACTCGAGGCCAGCCCGCTTCCGGATACGTATCGCGATACCTATCGCCTGCGAATCGATTTCGGGCCGCACCTTGGCGCACGCACGTCGGCCGTGCGGGTCAACCACCGCTATACGCCATCACGGCTGGCGGGGCGGCAGGTCTGTGCGATTGTCAATGTGCCGCCGCGCCAGATCGGGCCTTACCGCAGTGAGGTCCTGACCCTGAGCATGCGTGACCAGAAAGGGGAGGCCGTACTGATCCGTCCGGACAGCCGCGTCCCCGACGGAGGAAAACTGTTCTGATGGCAACCAGTTATGCGACTGTTACGTGGGACCAGCTTCATCGCGATGCCCGCCAGTTGGCGGCGGAGCTTATGCCGCGCGGCCCGTTCAAGGGAATCGTGGCGATCACGCGCGGTGGCCTGATCCCGGCCGCGATCATCGCGCGGGAACTGGACTGCCGCCTGATCGAGACGGTCTCCGTCGTGACCTATGATGAGGAAAAGCAGGGCGAAGCCTCTGTCATCAAGCGGCCCGAGGCGGCCGGCGACGGGGAAGGGTTCCTCATCATCGACGACCTGGTCGATTCCGGCGTCACCGCGCAGGTCGTGCGCGGGCTGCTGCCCAAGGCGCTGTTCGCCTGCCTGTATGCGAAACCGGCGGGCCGCCCGCTGACGGACATGTTCGTGGTGGAGGTGCCGCAGGAAACATGGGTGCTGTTCCCGTGGGATACGGCGCCGCTGTTTATCCCGCCACTGGCGCGCAGGGACGATACCTCCCGGTCCTGACCTGCCGTGCGCGCTGGCTGGCCGTTTTCGCGCGGCGTCCTGTGGCGTTCACGGGAATGCGTTGTCCCGGCAGGGTCTTTTCCGGGGCAGGCGGGTTGTCATGCAGGCACCCGAGGCG
Source organism: Novacetimonas maltaceti (assembly GCF_002906255.1). GTDB lineage: Bacteria > Pseudomonadota > Alphaproteobacteria > Acetobacterales > Acetobacteraceae > Novacetimonas > Novacetimonas maltaceti. The sequence goes on from NZ_POTC01000004.1 coordinate 93,450, forward strand.
ATATTTTTTTTCAATAAGGTGCTTGCCAGCGCGTTCAATGACACATAGCTTCCCCCACATGGTGACGGGGCGTGGCGCAGCCTGGTAGCGCGCGTGTTTTGGGTACACGAGGCCCCCGGTTCGAGTCCGGGCGCCCCGACCACCATATGGGAGATCGTTGTGATGCGTGCCCGGATTTATCAGGAATCAAAGACGGCCACACAGTCGGGTCAGGCCAACACCCATACATGGGTGCTGGAATACGGCCAGACCCAGCCCCGGCATGTCGATGCCCTGATGGGATGGACCGGCAGCAGGGATACGCTGTCGCAGCTGCGCCTGCAGTTCCCGACACAGGATGCCGCCGTGGCCTATGCCCGGCATAACAATATCGGATATGACCTTGAACTGCCGGTTCCGCGTATCCGCAAGCCCAAGGCCTATGCCGATAATTTCCGCTCTGATCGTATCCAGAACTGGACGCACTAGCTTCCATCTGGCACAAGGCAGTGCTCCGCGCCCTTAGCTCAGTTGGATAGAGCAACAGCCTTCTAAGCTGTGGGTCGTTGGTTCGAATCCAACAGGGCGCGCCATTTCCCAATGACTCAGCTGTCAAAAATTTTGCACGGTTTGCGGTACGCTGCGGCTCTGATGTGCCACGCCCATTCACCCGGCCGAAAGCGCCGGGCGATTGTCCGAAAACAACCCATTGATAAAAATGAAAGTTTTTGGTGAAGCTTTTTTCAAAAAGCTTCAGGAAACGTCGTGCATGTTCGCATCGGATGCGTGTGCCGTAAGAACGCCCGGATCCATCACGGCCACAGTGACGCCGCCCCCCTTGCGGATCCGACTCCCGCTGTAATGCAGCCGCCGCCTGCATGGCCGCAGAACGGGGCAACGCAGGTCGCTTGCCCCATCGCAGGCCCGCCCCGGATCAGGCAGGCACAGGCACGATGTCCGGAACTTTCTGGGGCATGGGGGCATGCCAGCGTCCCTGATCCACATCCGCGATTTCACGGTCGATTTCACCCGCGACCTGGCGCGCAAACGGGCCGAGGTGCAGGTACAGCGCGCTGGTCATGACCACATAAGGCAGCGCCTTGGGGTTATGCAGCGCGCAATCGAGCATCATGCGCCAGAACTGCCCACCCGTTCCGGGGCCGGAGCGGTGGATGCGGAACAGCAGCCGGAAGAAACTGCGCAGGTCGCCCTTGACCATCCGATGCGCCCGCGTGCGCTTCAGCATCCGGCCCAGCCGCCGCACGCGGCCGAAATAGGCCACCGGGTCATAGATCGCCCTGAGCACCGTGCGGTAATCATTCAGCACGTCACGGCGCGGGCGCAGCGTCTCGAAATTCAGGCCGGCTGTGCACTGATCGCCAGACTGCGTCTGGTCATCGGCGGGGAAAAGGCGTCCCTCGGACAGCAGCCGCCGTGTCAGTTGCGTGGTGGGCAGGGCATAGAGCAGTCCGACCATGCAGACCGGGATTGCCGTATCCTCGATACATTCGATCATGCCGCTGGCGACGCTGCCCTTTTCACTGTCAAAGCCGACGATGAAGCCGGCATTCACGAAAATGCCCGCTTTGTGGATCGTCTCGATGCTCTGTTGCAGGCTGCGCCGCGTATTCTGCTTTTTCTGCGTCATGACGAGGGTGTCGGTATCGGGGCTTTCGATCCCCACGAAGATCGCAAAGAAATTCGTCTCCGACAGGCTGCGCAGCAGGTCCGCGTCATCGGCGAGGTTGATTGAGGCCTCGGTCGAGAATTCGAACGGGTATTTCCTGTCCGCCTGCCAGCGTTTCAGGTCCGGCAGGAACTTCTTGAGCGCCTTCTTGTTGCCGATCAGGTTGTCATCGACAAAATCCACATGCCCGCGATAACCAAGCGCATACAGTGCGTCGAGTTCGGCGAGCACCTGTTCATTCGTCTTGGTGCGCGGCGTGCGGCCATACAGTTCGATGATGTCGCAGAATTCGCAGCTGAACGGGCAGCCACGCGAAAACTGTACGCCGACATGCAGGTACTGGTCGAATTTCAGCAGGTCGAAACGCGGCAGGGGGCTTTTGGTGACATCGGTCTTCCCCATGGGGGCTTCGAACACACCCTGCCGGTCGCCCCTGCGCCATGCAGCGATGAAGTCGCCCATGATTTCCTCGGCTTCGCCAAGGACCTGGAAATTCGCGCCACTGTAAAGCGCCGGGCTTGATGTGACATCGGGGCCGCCGACCACCACCGGCTTGCCGTGGGCGTGGGACATCTCGATGATGTGCTGCGCGTCGTTGCGCTGCGGCAGCATCCCGCCGGTCATCACCATGTCGGCCCAGTCGAAATCTTCATCGGTCAGGGTCTCGGTATTGCGATTGACCAGCCTGACATCCCAATGTTCCGGCAGCAGGGCGGCAACCGTAATCAGGCCAAGCGGCGCGGCGGGATAGCGTGCGCCAGCGAGGTCGCACGCTTCCTTGTAATTCCAGAACGAACCCGCGTTGAAGCGCGGAAAGACCATCAGGACCTTGCAGTTTCCGGTCATCGTGCCGCGATCCGGCGTGTCTGTGACGCCGCAAGGATCAGGCTGTTTTCCTGCTGGGTGGGGCGGGGACTGCGGACGGATGGATCCACATCTGGTGAGAGGACAATGGTCCGGCGAACGGTCGGCATATGGATCTTCCATCTGGGTAAGGGGTGCTTGTACACCCTCCGCAGCGCAATGGCGATAGAAGTTACCGGCGGGATGAAAGGCCACCCGGTCCCCGCACCCTGTGGCCTGCTGGTGTGTCAGTCCATCGCAGGCATGGGGACACCGTCCCTGGCCCGTTGTGTATCGTCGTGTTGCGCATCGGCGGCGCAAGGGCCTGTCGTGGTGGCGTCAGCGGGGGCGTGTTCTTCAGGGGAGAGAAGGGCCAGCAGTTCAGGGGGGATGGGTTCGCGCAGGACATCCGCGTACTGGCGCACAAGGCTGGCATGGACCCATTGTGGAATGCCGGAGTCCATGATGTGAAAGACGGGTGGTTCAGGGGACACGTCTGACATGGTTGCGCTCTTTGTCGTTTTGCCGATGCCGGGGCACTGGCTGGAACGACAACGCGTACCATGCTGGTCTGGTTATATTTGAGATTCAGGTCTGTCTTATTCTGTTTTGTCGGAAGATCTTCCCTCAGGGGAGCGCCCGGAATAGGGCTTCCCCGTGATCGAGTTGATCCGCACCCGTTTCGTGCGCGTCGTGGTGTCGGGCACGACGTGGCAGTCCAGTCCCTCCGCCCGGCGGGCGGCGGCAAAGCGTTCGGCATGCGAAAGCTGTGCCGCCTGATACAGAACGCGTTCGCCCAGCATGACCTTATGCTGCTTCATGCCGGTCGTGCCGCGTGGCTGCGCGTGGGGGGAAGGGGATGGCGCAAGTGATCCTCATGCATGTACCGGCGGCGGGCTCTGTGACATGGAGGCCGCGCACCATTGGGCCAGCTCCTCTGGCGGCAGCGGGCGTGAAAAGAGGTAGCCCTGGATGACATCGCACTGCATCGCCCTGAGGAGCTGGTATTGTGCCTGCGTTTCCACCCCTTCGGCAACCACGGTCATGCCAAGGCTCTGGCCGATATGCATGATGGCGCGCACCACCGAATAGACCTTGCCGGAGGGTTCCTCGAAACCTTTCATGAAGCTCTGGTCGATCTTGACCTCGCTGACGGGCAGGCTGGCAAGGTTCGACAGGCTGGAAAAGCCGGTGCCGAAATCGTCCATCGACACACCGCAGCCCAGCGCGCGGATGGCGGTGACGATCTCCACCGTCTGTTCAAAATTGTCGATCATGGTGCTTTCGGTCAGCTCGATCGTCAGCCGTTCAGGCGGCATGCCGGCTTCGTCCATGATGCGCGCGATGGTGGCGGGCAGGTTGCGGTCACGGAAATGGATGGCCGACAGGTTGACGGATACGATGGGCACGTCGATCCCCTGCGCCATCCATGCCGTCATCTGCCGGCACGCCGTGCGCAGCGACCATTCGCCCAGGACCTCGATCTGTCCCGTTTCCTCCGCCAGCGGGATGAAGCGGCCGGGGGAAATGAAGCCCAGTTCCGGGTCGATCCAGCGTGCCAGCGCCTCCACCCCATGCAGTTGGCCGCTGTCGGTCATCACCTGTGGCTGGTAGACAAGGCTCAGCCGGTCTTCCCTGATGGCACGGCGCAGGGCCGCGGCCAGGGTGATGCGGTCTTCCGCCGCGCGGTTCATTTCCGGGCTGAAGAAACGATAGCAGTTGCGCCCTGCTTCCTTGGCCTGTGACAGCGCGGAATAGGCATGTTTCATCACCGTCTTCATGTCCGCGGCGGGATCGGTGCCATCGCTGATACTGATGCCGATACTGGCGCTGGGGCGCAGTTCCACCCCTTCGATCATGATGGGAGTCTCAAGCAGCCGCAGCAGCCGCTCTGCCCGGACCACGGCCTGTTGCGGCGCGGTCTGCGTCAGGATGACGAATTCATCGCCATCGGTGCGGGTCAGGATATCAGCCGCGGGCAGGGCGCCACGCAGGCGGCGCGCGACCTCCATCAGCAGCGTATCGCCCGCGGCATGGCCCAGCGCCTCGTTGATCTTCTGGAAGCGGTCAAGGTTCAGCACCATGGTGACGCGAGGCACGGAATTCGGCCGCGCCTGGGCGCAGTACTGCCGCAGCCATGCGCGGTTCGGCAGGCCGGTCAGGCCGTCATAATGCGCCAGCCGGTCGATGGACTGGCGGGCATGTTCCTGCACGATCGCGAGCATGCACAGGTGCGCGCACGCCCCGACAACGCGGCGGCACCATGTGCTGGGATGTCCGGGTTCGGGGGAAAAGAGCGTGAAGGCACCGGCGACCTGTCCATCGCGCAGGATGATGGGCCGCGCCCAGCAGGCATGCAGCCCGTGTTCCAGCGGCACATCGGCCAGCCCTTCCCACAACGGCGATGTGGCGATGTCGGGCACGATGACCTCTTCATGCCGGTGGATCGCCGTCCCGCACGAGCCGGAGGCGGGGCCGATGCGCGCGCCGTCATACTGCTCCACCACCGCCTTGGGCAGGGACGCGCGGCCGATGGGGTGCATGACCTGCCCATCGTCCGTCATCATCACCAGTGCCTGCACGTCGGGGACGATGCGTTCGATGCGGCGGCATATGAAATCCATCACTTCACGCAGCGACAGGCCACTCGCCAGCGCCTCGACCACATCCTGCTGGAGATAGCGCAGGTCACGGTCGCGGCTGACATCGCTGAGGATGATGATGGTCTGTTCCAGCGCGCCATGCGCGTCATGGACCGGTGTTACGGCGGCACGCAGCCAGATGTTGCCGCCATCGCGGCGGCGCGCCTGGATGTCTATTTCAAAGCTGCCGCCTTCGCTGACCTGCTGGCGGAACTGCTGCAGGGTGCGGATGTCACGCCCATGGCCCGAAAACAGGATGGAAAAATCATTGCCGGCAACTTCATCTTCGGAATATCCCGACAGGATGCCGAAGGCCGGATTGACATGGGTGATCCGGCTTTCGGCATCCAGGACGACAATGCCGCGATCCGTCTCATGCACAATTGTCGCGCAGATTTCGTCCGCAAGCACATGCCCTGCGGCAGGGGACACATCGCGCAGCGTGATGACATGCAGCAGGCGGTCCCCCATGCGCATTTGGGAAACCTCAAGTTCGGCATTGAAACATGTGCCGTCATGGCGCGTGACGCTCAGCCTGTGCAGGCCGGCGCGCGGTGGGGAGGTCGGTTTCTGACCCGTCCGGGCAAGGGACGTGTCGATTTCATCGGCATGGATTTCTGCGGGCAGGACCGTGCTGCTGTGACGCCCGATCACATCATTGCGGGCATGTCAGGACATGTGTTCGGCCATGTCATTGAAGACAACGATCGCGTTGTCATCATCTACGATCACGATTCCCAAATTGTGAGGAGCCTGCCGTGAATTTCGCGGTTGATGCGGACCTATCGCGGACATTTCAGTTATTCCCCTGTCCCGTGCGGCCGCACCCTTGTCAGACATCAGGCGCATGCCACCGGGGTTGCGTACCGGTTCAGGAAAGACAAAGGCGACCCGTTCTGGAAAGGTTCGATTAACATGTGATCACATAAGCGTTTTTCTGATCTGTCCCATGAAGGACGAGGTCCTGTTGTCTCCTGCGGCAAAGTCGGTCATGAATATGGCGTTAATATGTCAAATATGTCAGGACCGTGGGGATGCCGTGTAATTAGGAAGATATTCCTTCGCGCTCCGGTATCCTGAACCGTCCATGCCCGAATGGAACGCTGGGGGCAGGGCAGGGTTGCCCGCCAGCTCGTGGCGACGTTGGCAACGCTCGGTCCGGTTCCTTATGAAATGGGCCGCGACATGCCATCGAAGGCGCAGCAACAGGGACACGACCCATGGGGATACCTGCCGACCCGCTTCTGGATATCATAAGACGCTCACTGGTAAACCTTGAATTCATCGACAGGAATTACAGGGAACATGCCGTTTATGAAATCACCCAGCTGGTGAATACTTTTCTGGGGGCTTTTATCCATCCTTTCGAGCGCTCCTCGAAAGGAAAGGCATTCATGGCGTATTTTACCGCCCGGCCGCCACCAATAGCCGTCCGCTATCAGGTCAATGAGTGTGGCGGCGTAACCTATTATGATTTCATCCAGTATGTGCGCCATGCGCTGGCGCATGGAAACATGCGGTACAACCCCAATGAAATCAAACAGATCGATTCAATCACCCTCTGGAATATCCGCAATGGACGCAAGGTCCTCAAATGTACGATAGGGACATCTGACATGAAGCGGCTGCTTCTCGACTTCCGGGACTGCCTGGAGGAAATCTACGGGCACTGATCCGGGGTTTCCTTTGCCCCCTGTAATTACTGTCTTGTTCATCCCCCGGTTTTCGATTACGCTGCCTTTTGGCGTGTCGTAGCGCTTTTTCACATGGGGTCCCCTCTCTGTCGGGTGGCCTGCGAATAAAACACCTGGCTATTGAGCCATGCGGTGAACGGCGATGCTCGTTCTGCTGCAGAAGGGAAATAAGCAGGGCGTGCCTTTACCTCGTGTGACACGCTACGACCCACCCGGCGCCAGGCGGTGCCGTCCATAAACATGCCCATTGCACGGGCAGGGTCATTAATGGCGGAGGGTCGAATACTTCTCGGTATGGTATTCGCGTGCATATTGCCTTCACGGATTAATATTGAATTTGCAGTGCCCCGAACGGCATCAGGGAAATTATCATGACTGAAACACAGCAGGATATTCAGGAATTTTACAGGAAGATCGTCGAAAGCGAACTGGGGTCCATTGCAGGGACCGACGAGGATGGAGATATTTTCTTCAATGTTCCTGATGCAGGGCGGTTTTATATCCTGCTGGAGGATGGCGATCCCTCTTATTTCCGCATGGGAATATTCAACATCATCTCGCGAAAGAGCTTCGGCGTGCCTCTGCTGGAGTTTTTTACTGTCATCAATGAGTTCAACAGGTTGAGGAAAGTCACAAAACATTGGGCGCGGGAACAGGATGGTGACCACCTGGTGTGTATTACAATAGAGGCTTTCCTTAATGATTCCAAAAAACTGCCTGATGAAGGGGTATTGCGGGCAACGATTGAACGGTGTTTTGCAATCCTGAACAACAGCGGACACGAACTGGCGGAGCGTCTGGGCGAACTTTCCAAGCAATTCGAACAGAAACCGGACTTTATCCGCCTTGCTGATGCAGATCCGATCGGGTCGGCGTAAGGCGGGCGGCAATACCGGACGTGGGGGGGCAGGACTTTTTCGGTCCCTGAGGCAATATGGATGACCGGTCATCGAGCCCTGACGCAACAGGGTAAGGTCATCCACACCAAGGCTTTCGCACTATAGTGTGCATCCGGGGGCAGGGATTTTGCCTGTAGCCCCGGTGCGTCGGCCCCGGCGCCGGGCCTGTCTGGCCGTAACAGGCATCAGGGCATCGAACGGTGCGGCATGTGTCTGGCAAAGGCCACGGCCCGCCATGGCGGCCGTATTGGACCAAATCCGCAACCACGGCATCAATACTAATTTTAAGGAAATGTGGCTCCCGAAGTAGGACTCGAACCTACGACCCAGCGATTAACAGTCGCTTGCTCTACCAACTGAGCTATTCGGGAACAGCGTGAGCAGCTTATAGCCACACAGGCCGGGGGTCGTAAACCCCCTTTTTCCACTTTTTTTGCCCTATGCCCAAAAATGGCGGGCTGTGCCATAACGTGCTGTAGACATGGCGTTAAATCAGCGGAAGGGAACGGATCACATGGGTGCGCCAGGACAGTCATGGCATTGATGCCGCGCCGCCGGGCCATGGCAGGGGCCGCCGCAGCCCTTGCCGCGGTGGGGCTGTGGGGCTGGCAGGGGCAGCGCAGGCGGGCCGGGGCACGCCATGTGGGCGATGCCCTTGATGGGCAGCCACACCAGATCGACCTGTCATGGCCGTCCGCCCCCACCTCCATCCTGTTCAACGTGGCGCAGCGGCAGGGGTTTTTCGAACGCTACCTGCTGGATGTGCGGCTGACGGGCGGAGGGGTCACGGGACGCGATGCGATCGGCGACCTGCAGGCCGGGCGCAGCAGCGTGGCCGTCGCGCCCGTGCTGTCATGGCTCGACAAGCTGCATGAGGGGGAAGTGCAGGCCCGGCTTGTCATGGGACTGCAGGCCGGGACATTCCGCCTGCTGGTGCGCCGCCGGCTGAAGCTGACCCGGGTGGAGGACATGGTGGGGCGGCGGATCGCCATCACCAACCCGGACATGGCGGACCGGCTGTTCTTTTCCGTCGTCCTGCGGCGCAAGGGGATGAACCCCGATACCGGCCCGGTCTGGCGTGTCGTGTCGCCACAGGACATGGATGGCGCCATTCGCAACGGGGATGTCGATGCGCTGGCGGTGCATGACCCGCTGGCGTGGCGGCTGCTGAATGATCCGTCGCTGGGGCTGGTGGAACTCGTCAACAGCGTGAACGGACTGTATGCGCAGCGCACGAACCTTGCCCTCGGCGTGGGGCAGGACATGTTGCGCGATGCGCCCGCCGCCGCTGCCGCCCTTGTTGTCGCCCTGCAGGACGCCGCGCGGTGGCTGAAGGCCCATATCCCGGAAACGGCAGGCCTGCTGGACGGCCGTATCAATGGCATGGCGCAGGCGGATATCATGGCGATGATGCGCCATGAGGTACTGGGCATCTGTCCCACCGGGTCCGACCTGCGTGTCCAACTGTCGCAGTATATTGACGAAATGAAGCTGCTCGGGCGGTTTCCCGACACGCTGGGTTCGGCGGCCTATGCGCGGGCCATTTCCATGGACCTGCTGCATCGCAATGGGGCGTAAGTACCCGCAGCCCTGTTACCGCACGTCACGGTAATAGGGCTGCGCCAGTGCCGCGGGCGCAGCCATGACGCGGCGCATGCGATGCCAGACGACCACCGGCACGATGATGAAGGCCACCGTCCCCAGATAGGGCAGCATGTTCAGGAATGCCGGGTCGATGGGCCAGTTGCGTGCCTGTCCCACGAAGGCCAGCGCGGTAATCAGCCCGAACAGCAGCGCCGCGCATGTCACCATGACGGGGCGGTACCCGGCAAAGATCACCAGCGCCAGCGCGATCCAGCCGCGTCCGGCGATCATCCCCTCGGACCAGACGGGAACAAAGGTCAGCGTGAGATACCCCCCCGCCATGCCCGCCATCGCCCCGCCCAGCGTGACATAGCCAAAGCGCATGGCCATGACCGGGATGCCCGCCGCATCGGCCGCCGCCGGGTTTTCCCCCACCGCGCGCATGTTCAGGCCATGGCGGGTGCGGAACATCACGAAATGCACCAGCAGCGGCAGCACGACATAGATCGGGATGATGAGGATGTTCTGCCCGAAGAAGGCCGGCCCGATCACCGGGATGGCCGACAGCAGCGGGATGGCCACATGCCCGAAGACGGTGGCGGAGGGATGCCCGGCATAGTCATGTCCCAGCGCGGTGGACAGGCCCAGCCCCATGAACGTCACCGCCAGCCCGCACAGTACCTGGTTTGCGCGCATGATGACCGCGCCAAAGGCAAAGACCATGCCGCCAAGCGCGCCGGTCAGCGTTGCCGCCAGCAGCCCGGCCCACGGATTGTGCACGCCCGCGACCGTCATGATCGCGACAACCGCGCCAAGCGCCATCAGCCCTTCGACGCCAAGGTTGGTCACGCCCACGCGTTCGGCCATGACTTCACCCAGCGCGGCAAGGGCCAGCACGCCCCCCGCCAGAACGGCGGTCGCCAGCATCCCGCCCAGCAGTGCGATCATGGCCTTGTCCCCTTTGCAAGGCTGGCGACAGGCCGGTAATGGGCCAGTTCATCCGCCAGCGCGATCATGAACAGCATCAGTCCCGTGATCGCCAGCACCACCGACGCCGTCAGTTGCTGCGTCTGCAGCACGATCCCGGCATCAAGGATGAACGCCATCAGCAGGGCGGCGGGAATGACATTCAGGCACGACCCGCGCGCCAGCACGGCGACCACGATCCCCAGATAGCCGAAATTGTTGGCCATCCCCCCCTGCAGCCGGTGGACCGTCCCCGCCAGTTCGAACATGCCCGCAAGGCCCGCCAGCCCCCCCGACAGCAGCATGACCGCGATGATGCGCGCCCTTACCGCAATCCCGGCATAGCGCGCGGCATCGGGGTTTGCGCCGCCGATGCGGATTTCATATCCCCAGCGCGTGTGCGCCATCACCCATGCCAGCAGCCCCACGATCGCCAGCCCCAGCGGGAAGCCCCAATGCACCACGCCCCAGATTTCGGGGATGGAAACCGGCAGCCGTGCACTTGAAACCTGCGCGCCCGTCACCCGGTCGCGCCACGGGCCGGTCGTCAGGTAATAGGTGAGCAGGGAGGCTACAAAATTCAGCAGAAGCGTGGTGATGATCTCGTTCACTCCGGCATAGGCGCGCGCCAGCGTGGGAATCGCGATCCATCCCATGCCCGCCACGATCCCGGCCGCCGCCATCAGCGGAAGCAGCACGATGGCCGGTGCCGGGATGAACAGGCCCACCGCCGCCGCCCCGATGGCCCCGGCATAGAACTGTCCCTCCGCGCCGATGTTCCACAGCCCGATACGGCTGCACACCGTCACCGCCGCCCCCGTCAGCAGCAGCGGCGACATGAACAGGGCCAGGTCCTCCATCCCGAAGCTCGACCCGATGGTGGAGCGCACCACCAGCAGCGCCAGGTCGACGGGACTGTATCCCGACAGGGCAAGGATGCCCGCCGTCATCAGCAGGGCGCAGGCGATCGCGCCAAGGCGCCACAGCATGATGCGCGTGGCGGGCACGACGGGCAGGCGCTGGAACCGGGTCTGCGCGGTCATCGTCCGTCCTCCCGCATGGGCAGGGTGGACGGGTCGCGCCCGCCCATCAGCAGGCCGATCGTCTCCATGTCCGTCTCATCCGCGTCCACCACCGCCATCAGTCGCCCATGGAACATCACCCCGACCCGGTCCGAGACGTTGAGTAGGTCTTCGAGGTCTTCGGAAATGAACACCACGCCCACCCCGCGGTCGCGCAGGTCCGTCAGGTAGGACAGCATGGTGGCGATCGCCCCGATATCCAGCCCGCGCGCGGGATAGGCCGCGACCAGCACCCGGTGCGCGATACGGATTTCGCGCCGCGCGACAAGGCGCTGCTGGTTGCCGCCCGACAGGTTGCGCACCGGCATGGCGAAGTCGGGGATGCCGACATCCGCCACCTGCGCGATTTCGCGCGCCAGCGTGTCGGCCGCCCCGCTGTCATACAGGCCGCCACGCCCGACCGGGGGGATGGCATATTCACGCAGCGCCATGTTGTCGGTAATCGAAAGGGCGGGGGCCAGCGCGCTGCGCAGCCGGTCCTCGGGGATATGGCCCACGCCCGCATGGGCAAAGGCGGCCGGGTCGATGCGTGCCATCTCCACCCCGTCGAGCAGGACCTGACCCCGGTCGGGTTTCAGCAGCCCCGTCAGCACCTCCGTCAGTTCGCGCTGCCCGTTGCCCGCGACACCCGCGATGCCCAGTATTTCTCCCCCATGCAGGTCCAGCGACACGTCACGCAGGATTTCGACCCCGCGCCCGTCGCGCACCGTGACGTCGCGCAGCCCCATGACCGGGGCGGCGCTGACCGGCTGTGCGCCGGGGGGACGGGTGCGCATGTTCTGGCGCACGATTTCCCGCCCGACCATGGTGGTCGCCAGCATCGCGGGCGTGCACACAGCGGTGTCATACGTGCCGACCCTGCGCCCGCCGCGCAGGATGGTGACGCGGTCGGAAATCTCCATCACCTCGTCGAGCTTGTGGCTGATGATGATGACCGCGTTCCCCTGCGCGCGGAAGGCACGCAGCGCGCGGAACAGTTCGCGTGTCTCCTCCGGCGTCAGGACGGCGGTCGGTTCGTCCATGATCATCAGGCGCGCCCGGCGCGACAGCACGCGCAGGATCTCCACGCGCTGCTGCTCCCCGGCCGACAGGTCGCTGACGCGCGCATCCGCACGCACGGGAAATCCGAACTGCTCCGCAATGGCGCGGGTGCGTGCCTCCATCGCGCGGGCGGAGGCAAGGCGCGGGGCCTCGTCCCAGCCAAGGTGGATGTTTTCCGCAACCGTAAAGGCCTGCACCAGCTTGAAATGCTGGTGGACCATGCCGATCCCCGCCCGAATGGCGTCGTGCGGGGAACTGAACACCTGCCCGTAGCCGTCGAGCAGGATATCCCCCTCGTCGGGCTGGTAGATGCCGGTCACGACATTCATCAGGGTGGATTTGCCCGCGCCATTTTCACCCAGCAGGGCATGGATTTCGCCGGGCCAGACCTCCAGGTCCACGTCCCTGTTGGCGATGACGCCGGGAAAGAACTTCCCGATGCCACGCAGTTGCAGGATGGGGGGTGTGCCCGGCGCAAGGGGCGGGCGCGTGGGAAACTCAGCCAAGACCCGACACCCCCGCCACGGCCCAGTCGCAGTGATAGATCTGGCTGTCATCCAGCGTCACGCCCGCCGGCACGCGCAGACGCCCGTGATTGTCGTAAATCGGCCCCCGGAACGGGTTGTATCCCGCCAGCATGCGTGCGCGCATGTCGTCGGCCTGCCGTGCGATGGCTTCGGGCACCCCTGGCCCCCAGGCGTCACGGTCCACCCCATGCCCAAGTGTAAGGAACGCGGCGGAGGGTTGCCACGTCCCCTCCAGCAGGGCGCGGACCTGCGCGACATAGAAGGCGTTGAAATCCAGCACCACGGAACTGACATAGGATTCCGGCCCGAACTGCAGCATGCCGGTGTTCCACATCGCCGCCCAGACGCCGCGCGCCACCGCGACCCGAAGGTAGGCCGGTTCGTCCATGATCCCGCACAGGAAGTCGCAGCCATTATCCACCAGCGCTGTCGCCGCCTGTGTCGCGGCCTGCGGGTCGAACCATGCGTTGATGGTGATGCCCTGCAGCGTGATGGCCGGGTTGACCGACCGCGCGCCCAGCAGGGTCGCATTCGCGCTGGCATAGACCGAGGGGATGGGAAACGCGCCAAGGAAGCCGATCCTGCCCGTTTTCGAAAGCAGGGCGGCGGCGATCCCCAGGATGTAGCTGGCATACCAGTGGCTGACATAATACCAGCCAAGGTTGGGCGTCAGCGAGTTGCCATCACATTCCATGAAGGCGACATCGGGCGCGCGGTCGGACACGTCCTTGATGAAGTCGCCATATTCCGACGTGGCGAAGACCATGTTCGCCCCTTCGGCCACGAACTGCCGGAAGATGCGCGTCGCATCGGCAGAGTAGGGGACGCTTTCGACATAGACGGTGCGAATCCCCGGAAAGGCCTGCCGCACGGCCTGCACGCCGCGGTTATGCACCATGCTCCACCCGCCATCGGTGATCGGGCCGGTATGGCCAAAGGCGACCAGCGCGTCTTTCTGCGTGATCGGCCCGCGTGGCGTGCCCGCCCGTGCGGGACGGCCCGGCAGCAGCGATGATCCTGCCGCCATCCCCGCAAGGCCGAGCATGGCGCGTCGTGAAGCCAGTAACCGCCCCCGCGGCCCTGTAACATTCATGATCCTGTCTTTCCCCCGGTCATGACGCCCATGCCTTCCCCCGGTGTGGGCGTCGTCTCAAATCGGTTATGGCGCTTCGTTTCCCTCCACAAGGTCGCGCGTGGCGATGATGCCGATCCCCCCGTCGTGCAGCGCACGGTGGGCATCGCGCCTGTCATCATTGATCGCGGCGCAGGCGTCGTCGAGTACAAAAGTGTCGAACCCCGCCGCCGCCGCATCAAGCGCACTGGCCCGCACGCAGTAATCCAGCGCGATGCCGCAGACGAAGACACGCCGGATGCCACAGGCCGAAAGCCATGGCGCAAGCCCGCTGTCATGCCCCCCGTCATTGTCGTGGAACGCGGAATAGCTGTCGATGCCGGGCAGCATCCCCTTGCGCAGGACAAGCCCGATACGCGCCTGCGCCAGTGCATCGGGGAAGGCCGCGCCCCATGTCGCGGCGACGCAGTGTTCGGGCCAGCGGTCCGGGGCGGGCATGCCATCCGCCATGAAGGAGACATGCCCGCGCGGGTGCCAGTCCTGCGTTGCGACGATACGGCCGAACGGCAGGTCCTGCAGGCGGTTGATGACCGGGATGATCCGCGCGCCCTGTGCCACGCCCAGTGCCCCGCCGGGCAGGAAATCATTCTGCACATCGACAATCAGCAGTGCGTCGCGACCATCGATGGCAGGGGCGGTGCTCATGATGCCGGGGCCAGTCCCGCCAGCGCGCGCCAGCCGGCCTCGTCCACGGTCTGCAGGCCCAGTTCCGCCGCCTTGCGCGCCTTCGACCCCGCCTTTTCGCCCAGCACGACAATGTCCGTCTTTTTCGAGACACTGTCGGACACGCGCGCGCCCATGCGTTCGGCAATGGCGCGGGCTTCGGGCCTGCTCATGGTCGTCAGCGTGCCGGTAAAGACGATGACCTTGCCTGACAGTTCGCCCGTCGCCAGCATTTCCTCGTCCGTGATGGCCTCCAGCACCTGCGTCAGGTCATCGAGTGTCTGGCGGTTGTGGTCTTCGAGGAAAAAAGCCACCAGTTCGTCGGCAATGGCGCTGCCGATCCCGGTGATGCTGCCCAGTTCCAGCCGTTCGTCCGACCCCACGGTGGTCGCGCGCAGCATCTGCCGGTGCCAGTTTTCATACGACCCGTAATGCCGCGCCAGCAGGCGCGCCGTGTTGATCCCGATCCGGCGGATGCCCAGCGCATAGATGAAGCGTGACAGGGAAATCGTCCGCCGCGCCGCGATCGCATTCACCAGGTTGCGCGCGGAGACGACGCCCCATCCGGGCCGTTCTGCAATAGCCTCCTCGTGCTTGGGCAGGCGGAAGATGTCGCCCGGCGTGGCCAGCAGCCCGTCTTCATGGAACTCCGCAATGGTGCGGTCGCCCAGTCCCTCGATATCGAACGCATCGCGGGAGACGAAATGGATCAGCCGTTCCACCAGTTGCGCCGGGCACGTCAACCCGCCGGAGCAGCGCCATACGACCTCGCCCTCCGGCCGTTCGGCGCGGGCATGGCAGACGGGGCAGGCATGGGGAAAGACGAACGGGTGGGAGGGATGGTCGCGCGGCTGCACGATGTCGAGCACCTGCGGGATGACATCGCCCGCGCGCTGGATGCGCACAAGGTCGCCTTCCTGCACGTCCTTGCGCGCGATCTCGTCCTCGTTATGCAGGCTGGCGCGCGTGACGATCACGCCGCCCACATTCACCGGCTCCAGTATGGCGACGGGGGTCAGCGCGCCGGTGCGTCCCACCTGTATGTCGATTTTCGTCAGGCGCGTGATCGCCTGTTCGGCCGCGAACTTCCACGCCACGGCCCAGCGCGGCGCACGCCCGGCAAAGCCGAGCCGCTCCTGCAGCGCGCGTTCGTTGATCTTGTACACCACCCCGTCGATATCGTAATCGAGGGCGGAGCGTTCGCGCGCGATCCGCTCCATGAAGGCTTCCGCCTCCGCCACATTCGCGACCTGCGAACATAGCGGACTGACCGCGAACCCCCATTGCGCAAGCCTGTGCAGGTATTGGGCATGCGTGTCGGCAACCGGCGCGCTGGAATAGCCCAGCGCATAGGCGAACAGCGACAGGGGGCGCTGGCGCGTGATGTCGGGGTCAAGCTGGCGCAGCGACCCGGCCGCCGCGTTGCGCGGGTTGGCAAAGGGCTTCTGCCCCGCTGCAACCTGCGCCGCGTTGAGCGTCAGGAAGTCCGGTTTGGCCAGGAAGACCTCGCCCCGGATCTCGATCAGGTCGGGGGCGGGGCCATGCAACTGCTGCGGCAGGTCGCGCAGCGTGCGCAGGTTGGCGGTAACGTCCTCTCCCTCGGTCCCGTCGCCACGGGTGGTGCCGCGCACGAAATGCCCGTTTTCATAGGTCAGGCTGATCGACAGGCCATCGATCTTGGGTTCGGCCACGAAGTCAAGCTCCATGGCCTGCGCGTCATCCAGCCCGAGGAAGCGCGCGGCGCGGCTGATGAAGCCCTCGAATTCCTCCCGGCTGAACACGTTGTCGAGCGAGAGCATCGGCGTCAGGTGCCGGTGGCGGCGGAATACGCCGGCAGGTGCCGCGCCCACGCGGGTTTCGGGACTGTCGTCGCGGCGGGCGTCTGGATGGGCCCGTTCCAGTTCGGCATTGCGCCGGCGCAGCGCGTCATAGACTGCATCCGTGACAACCGGCGCGTCATCCTGATGGTAGGCGCGGTCAAGCCGTGCGATCACATCGGCCAGCAGCGCAAGTTCCGCTGCTGCCTGCGGGGCGGAAAGTTCCGGCCCCTGCGCGCGTTCAAGGATGTCCTGACAGGACCGTGCCAGGTCCCCGGCCGTATCCGTCATGTCATTCCCCTTTCAGAAGGCTGTCGGCGGCGGCGCGTGCGGCGGGCGTGATCGTGTCACCCGACAGCATGCGGGCGATTTCCTCCAGCCGCGCCTCGCTGTCGAGGGGGGCCGCATGCGTTTCCGTCCGGTCGCGCGTCACTTTCTTGCTGATGCGCAGGTGCGCATCCCCGCGTGCCGCGACCTGCGGGCTGTGCGTGACGACCAGCACCTGCACGTCGCGCCCGACCATGTACAGCCGCTCCCCGATGGCCGACGCCGTGGCGCCGCCAACACCGGAATCGACCTCGTCGAACACCAGCGTGGGAATCGCGGAACGTCCCGCCAGCACGACCTTCAGCGCCAGCATCAGCCGCGAAAGCTCGCCCCCCGACGCCACCTTCGCCAGCGGTCCCGGCGGCTGGCCCGGATTGGCGGCGATCAGGAAGGAGGCCTGCTCCTTGCCGCGCAGGTTCCATGCCTCCGGCGGCAGGGGGAGAAGCTCGACAATGAAGCGCGCGCGCTCCAGCCGCAGCGGGCGCAGTTCCGCCATCACCGCCGTCTCCAGCCTGCGGGCGGCCTTTTCACGCGCGGCGGTCAGTTTCTGCGCCGTCTCCTCGAACTTCGCGCGGGTCTCCGCCACGGCGGCCTCCAGCACCTCGATGCGGGCATTGCCTGAATCCAGCGCGCTGAGCCGTTCGTTGAACGCACTCAGCAGGCCCGGCAGTTCCGGCACCGACACCCCGTGCTTGCGGGCCTCGGCGCGCAGGGCGAACAGCCGCTCCTCGGTCTGTTCCAGCAGGCGCGGGTCGGCCTGCGCGTCGGAGGCAAGGCGCGAGAGCAGGCTTTCCGCTTCGGCAAGGGCTTCTTCGGCACGTTCCAGCGCATTCAGCGCCTCCTGCGCCGCGGCCTGTTCCTCTGCCCCGATCGCACCGGGATTGAGGTCGGTCGGCGCGGGCAGCAGGCGTTGCAACGCGCGGCTGGCATTGCGCAGGGCAGAGGCGGGATTGACCCCCCGGCGTTCGCGCGGCGACAGGTCGCTCAATGCTGCGGCGATCGCCTCCGCCCGGCGTTCGCCCTGCTGCAGCGACTGGCGCAGGCCCGCAAGCTGCGTTTCCTCGTCCTCCAGCGGGGCGAGGGTGGACAGGTCCTCCGCCGCCTGGCGCAGCCAGTCTTCCTCCCGCGCGGCACTTTCCATCTCCGCGCGCGCGGCGGCCAGTTCCGCCGTCGCCTCGATCCATGCGCGATAGGCCCGCGCGGTGTTCGTGCGCAGCGCAGGCGCCACGCCAAAGGCGTCGAGCAGGTCGAGGTGGGTGCCCTGGTCCGCCAGCCCCATCTGTTCATGCTGCCCCTGGATTTCCACCAGAAGCGACGCCGCCCGGCGCAGCAGCGTGACGCCAACGGGCTGGTCATTGATATAGGCGCGCGAACGCCCGTCGACCGTGACGATACGGCGCAGCAGGATCGGCTCGCGCGGTTCCTCTATGGCGATGCCCTGCTCCGCAAGCAGCGTGTGCACGGGATGGTCGGCCACGATGTCGAAGCTCGCGCTGACGCTGGCCTGTTCCGCGCCCGCCCGCACCAGCGACGCGCTGGCGCGTTCGCCAAGCGCGAGGCCGAGACTGTCAAGGAGGATGGATTTCCCGGCCCCCGTTTCCCCCGTAAGCACCGTCAGGCCGGCGATGAAGGAAAGGTCGAGCTTCTCGATCAGGACGACATCGCGAATCGAGAGATGTGTCAGCATGCACAGGGTCCGATCAACAGGTCAGGCAGAATGGGCGGGACCTAGAAGACCGAATGCCATGCCCGCGAAAATGCGTTGCGCCCCTGCTTGCTGGCGTGGGGGGGAACGCCCTTGATGAGATGATGGTCACGCAGATGGTCATAGGCGTCACGATACCATTTGCTGTCAGGGTAGTTGTAGGCCAGCACCGCGCCGGTCTTGCGCGCCTGTTCCAGCAGGCCGAGGTCGAGGTACACTTCCACCAGTCGCTCCAGCGCTTCGGGGACATGGTTGGTGGTCTGGAAATCCTGCACCACGCGCTGGTAGCGGTTGACCGCCGCCTGATAATTGCGCTGCTCCTGATAGAAACGCCCGACCAGCATTTCCTTGCCCGCCAGATGGTCGCGGCACAGGTCGATCTTCAACTGCGCATCGCGGGCATACGGGGTCTGGGGAAAGCGGGTGATGACCTCTTCAAGGGCGTCCATCGATTCGACGGTGCCCTGCTGGTCACGCTGCACATCGGCGATCTGTTCGTAATAACACAGCGCGCGCAGGTAGAAGGCATAGGCCGCGTCAGAACTGGTGGGATGCAGTTCAAGGAATCGGTCGAGCTGCTGCACGGCCTCGGGATACTTGCTCTGCAGGTAGTCGGAATATCCCTCCATCAACTGTGCGTTGGCGGTGTACTGGGAGTAGGGATAGTTGCGCTGCAGGACGTCGAACTGGATGGTCGCAAGGACGTAACGGTTACTGCGCAGGGCATCAACACCATGATTATACAGGGTTTCCGCCGAACCCACGCGGGGTGCGTGCTCCACGATCGCGCTGTTGCCGTTACACGCCACGAGCAGGCCGAGCGCGGGGAGGGCAAGCAGGCGTGGCAGGATGCCACCAGATCGGCGGAGAAGGGGGATGTGTCGGGTTCTGCGTCGTGACATGCCGGCTCTTCCAGTTGCGCGTGCTTTATATCATGTGCGCAAGCGGGGTGAAGAGCATCGTACCGTTTTCATGCGCTTCATGCGGCGGCGCGGCCAATCTGCCCCCTGTGCAGCGGCACGCCATGCAGGCGCCATGCGGCCGTATCGGCCATCAGGGTGCGCAACAGGCGGTTGTTCAGGGTGTGCCCGGATTTATGCCCATGGAAATCGCCATGGATCACGGCACCGGCCAGGTACAGGTCCCCGATCACATCGACAACCTTGTGGCGCACGAACTCATCGGGCCTGCGCAGGCCGGTGGGATTGAGGATGCGGTCATCATCGACAACGATGGCATTGTCGAGCGATCCGCCACGCGCAAGGCCCGCCGCATGCAGGGCGTCGATTTCCTGGCGCAGGGTGAAGGTGCGGCAGTTTTCAAGGTCGCGCCGGAAGGAGGAGGCACAGACCCGTGCCGAAAAGATCTGCCGCCCGATCGCCTGTGCCGCGAAATCGATCGACATGCTGATGTTCAGGCCATCGGTGGAAGGGGGGGAAAGTTCGGCAAAGGCGTCCCCGTCCTCCACCCGCACGGTGCGCAGGATCTCCAGCGTCGGGCGGCCGGCGGACTGGCGTTCCCGTCCCGCGCAGTCAAGCAGGAACATGAATTCGGACGCGGACCCGTCGAAGACCGGCACTTCCGGCCCGTCGAGGTCGACATATGCGTTGTCGATGCCACAGCCACACAGGGCGGACATCAGGTGTTCGATGGTCGCCACCCGCAGGGCCGACGTGGGGGAGGGGTCGCCGATGACCGTGCTCAGCCGCGTGTCGACCACATGGTCGTACGTTGCGGGGATGATGCGGTTTTCAAGGTCGGTGCGGCGGAAGATGATGCCCGTGCCGACCGGGGCGGGGGACAGCGACAGCGAAATGCGCCGTCCGGTATGCAGTCCCGTGCCGATGCTGCTGATGGGACGGCGCAGTGTGTGCTGCCACATGGCGTCTGGCGCATCGGGCCGGGGCATGACCGTTTCGGTAACGCACGCATCGGCAAGTTCATGCGGACCTATCGACATGCCATCCATTGTGCGCATCCCTCGATACAGGTGAATGTGTTGGCTACGGAGCAGGTCAGGGAATACTAGGCCGGACCTGTCCTGTTTAACCAGTCAATGATTATTGCCAACCGTTACCATGCCTGCGCACCTGAAAAAAACAGGGCCGGAGGGGGCGTTACATTCCGCAACGCCCCCTCCGGCCCCGGCTTTGGGGCCTAGCCGCGACGCAGGAACGCGGGAATGTCGAGCCCATTGTCATCGGGCGTGCCGCCACCCTGCGGCGGCGCCTGTGGCGGGCGGCCCTGCGGCTGCTGGAGTGACGGTTCGGCGCGTTCCGGGCCACCCTGCGGGGCGGACTGGGGGGCTGCCGGCTGCGGCGGGACGGCCGAACGGCGGCGCAGCGCGCCGGTGACGACGCCAAACAGGCTGCGCGACTGCGGCGGCGGCGGGGCTTCGGCGGCCTTTGCCCCGTCCGAGAACAGTGAGGAACGCGGCGACCCGCGCTGCGCCTGCGCCACCTGTGGGGGCACCGTATGCGGCGAAGGGGCCGAAGGCGGCATGTTGGGCTGGCGCAGCGGCGTCGCGCCGGCCGGCACGTGG
>NZ_POTC01000005.1 GCF_002906255.1 Novacetimonas maltaceti
CCCCCGCCGCCCGTCACCACGCCTGCGGCCCCCGCCCCGGTGGAAAACCGCACCTACCTCGTCTTCTTCGACTGGGACAAGAGCACGCTGACCGACCGGGCGCGCGCCATCGTGGCCGTCGCGGCGCAGGCATCGACCAACACGCAGACCACCCGGATCGAGGTCAACGGATATACCGACAATTCCGCGAGCCATCCGGGGCCGCAGGGCGAACATTACAATCAGGAACTGTCGCTGCGCCGCGCCCAGACCATCAAGGCGGAACTGGTGCGTGACGGCGTGCCCGGCCCGGCGATCGACATCCATGGTTTTGGCGATGCCAACCCGCTGGTCCCCACAGGGCCTAACACGCGGGAGGCGCAGAACCGCCGCGTGGAAATCATCCTGCACTGATCCCTGCCCGCCCCCCTGCGGGGATTGCGGACATGAAAAAGGCGGCCCCGTCCACGGGAGCCGCCTTTTTCATGTCCAGACCACAGGACCACCACGAAGCAGCCTGGAATCATTGAAAGCCTCAGGGAACACCGCCTTTCCCGATCGCAAGGCGGCCCCCGAAACCTTTGGTCCGCTTTCCGAAAAGCCCTCAGACAAGGCCATTGAACAGCGACGTGGACAGATAACGCTCCGCAAAGGACGGGGCGATGGTCACGATGGTCTTGCCCGCATTTTCAGGCATCTGGGCCAACTGCATGGCCGCATGCAGCGCCGCGCCAGAGGAGATCCCCACCGGCACGCCATCAAGGCGCGCGCACCGCCGTGCCGCGGCGATCGATTCCCGCTCCGACACGGTCATGATGCCATCCAGGCTGTGCAGGTCCAGCGTATGGGGGCAGAAGCCGGGGCCGATCCCCTGGATGCCGTGCGGGCCGGGTTCGTCACCATTCAGGACAGCGCTTTCGACCGGTTCGACGCCAAAGACCTGCAATCCCTTCTTGCGCGGCTTCAGGCCATGGGCAATGCCACTTGCGGTGCCGCCGGTGCCGACACCGGCCACGACGATATCGACTTCCCCGCGCGTATCGACCCAGATCTCCTCCGCCGTGGTGGCGGCATGGATGGCGGGGTTGGCGGGATTGTCGAACTGGCGCGGCATCCACGCGCCGGGCGTGTGCTTCAGGATCGCCTCCGCCCGGGCGATCGCACCGGCCATGCCAAGGCGCGCAGGCGTCAGTTCCAGTTGCGCATCCAGAAGGCGCAGCATCTTGCGCCGTTCGATGGAGGCCCCTTCGGGCATGGTGACAATCAGGCGGTATCCCCGCGCCGCCGCGACAAACGCCAGCGAAATGCCGGTATTGCCCGATGTCGGTTCCACCAGTGTCGTCTTGCCCGGCGTGATTTCGCCGCGCCGTTCGGCATCCATCACCATCGCGGCGCCGATCCTGTCCTTGACCGAACCAAGGGGATTGAAAAACTCCAGCTTCATCAGCAGGCGGCTTTTCAGTTCGTCCTCGCGCATCAGGTGGGGCAGTTCCACCAGGGGCGTCCCGCCGACCGTCTCGGTAATCGACCCGTACACCCTGCCACGCGGTTGGGCGAAGCCGAATGTCATGTCCTGGTCGGTCGAATCATTCATACGTCGGTCTCCTGTTGGTGGGATCATCATGCGGATCGTGTTCCCTGACATAATCCACTGTCACGATGAACAGAAGCGTGGATCATCCGGGCGATTGCTGATAAATTCACCGCCAGCTACTTTGTTTCACAAACGGGACCGTACGATATGCTTCTTCGGTGTGACAGGACCATGATCGCGATACTGATCATGCTTGACGTGGCATTTCATGCGGGACGCAACGGAACCGTCAGCGCGGCGGACATTGCCGAGCGCGCGAACCTTGCCCGGCGCGGGATCGAACCGCTGCTGCAGACACTGTCACGTTCCGGGCTGCTCGAAAGCATCCGTGGCCCGCGCGGGGGCTACCGGCTTGGCCGTCCGCGCCGGGATATCCTGCTGTCGGATGTGCTGGATGTCGTGACGGCGGACGAATCCACCGATGGTGGCCCCACGGGCCAGCTTTTCGAGAAGGTGATCGAGCCGTGCTGGAAGGAACTGGACGGCATGGTTGAAGAACAATGCCGCAGCCTGACGCTCGACGACCTGGTGAAGCGGGCGGAACATAGCGGCATGCGCCGCCCCCTGCCGGAACCGATCACCTTTTCCATCTGAGCCATTCCCGCCCCCGGCAAGGGGGACGGGCGCATCCGCGGCACGCCGCCACGGATGCCCGGTGTCACAAATGCGTGACCCCGATCATTTTGCCGCCGTGCCGACGCCCGGCGCCTCGACATGCGCCGTGATGTTCAGCGTATCGCGCGGTTCCTTTTCCCCACGGATCAGCTCGACCCGGAACGTGTCGTTGCCGGCATACGCCGTATTGGGCGTGTAGGTCACATAAGTGTGATCGTTATAGTTGTAGATGAACGCCTTGCCGTGTTCCGGCGCGGGCGACACCCCGAACGAAGCATAGGCACGGCCATCGGGCTTGCGCACCTCTACCGCGCAGTAGCCGTCATCGCTGCGCACCTGCATCGTGGTGGCCTGCGTATCCTTGCCCGTGGTGGTCAGCGGGTCCACGTGGCACAGGCCCGACACCTTCATGTAGTTGTAGGGGTTGGGGGGGCCGCCGAGATTCACAGCCGGTTTGTTCATACATCCGGCGAGCAGAACGCCCGTCGTCATCATCATTGCAGACAGTCGCAGTCGCACTCGATCAGCTCCGCTCTCTAATACATCGTATCCATCCGGCATGCCCGCCCGGCCCGAACGCACACGGCGCGGGACACATGCGAGGCGGACTGCCACCGCCCCGCTCTAGAGCAACATGGCCGCAGGCGAAAGGCCTATCCTTGGTCCACACGAGTCGGTGACCATGGAGGTATGGCATGCACTTTTTTTGTCCGGGGGCATGCCCCCTCCCTTTTGGCCGATATCCGATTAGGGTATAGAGCCTTTCAGCATTTCAATTCTGCCGGTTCATGTGGGGCTCCACGGATCCGGCGACACCCACGCCGCAAGATCTGGAGAACCGTCCCGATGTCTTTGTCCTTTTGGCGCGCCGCGGCCGCTGGCCTGGCTCTTGCCGGTCTTGTCAATTCCGGCCATGCGCTGGCCGCAGGTCCCTGCTCCCCCTCCCCCGCGCATGAAGCGTTCGATGTCCAGGGCCTCAAGAGCGAACTGATGGTCACCGCGCTTTCGTGCGGCGCACAGGACAAGTACAACAACTTCGTCACCAAGTTCCGCCCCAAGCTGGCGAACGAGGAAAAGGTCCTGACGGCCTATTTCCACACCACCTATGGCCGCAGCGCGCAGCGCCAGCATGACGACTACATCACGCAGCTTGCGAACGTGCAGTCCGAGCGCGGGCTGAAATCCGGCACCGCCTTCTGCCAGCAGCGCCTGTCGATGTTCGACGAGGTGCAGGTCCTCGACAGTGCGGCCGACCTGTCGAACTATGCGCAGGCAAAGGACATCCTGCAGCCTGCCTCCTACCTGACCTGCACGGCGCCGAACCATCCCGCGCCCGCGGCCGCGCGTTCGACCACGCGCTCCACCCGCCGCACGGTGCGCAGCTGATACCGGGTCGCTGATACGGGCACACCCGCCAGCCACGGCGCAGGAAACAGCCATGGTGGCGCAAAGTGCAAAGGAAGGCCGGTCCCTGTGTCCGGCCTTTTTTGCGTGCATCCCCCGGCGCATCGGGCATTATTGCCGTGCGCAGGCATCCCGGTCTTGACATCCCACGGTCCGAAGGCACAAAGAACAGTTCATGAACGAAGATCTTTTCTCCAAGCCCGCAGCCCAACGCCGGACGCAGGCGCGCAAATCCCGCGCCCCTGCTGACACCCCACGGGCCGGGAGCGAAGATTACGACGCCAGCGCGATCGAGGTGCTCGAGGGGCTGGAACCCGTGCGCCGCCGTCCCGGCATGTATATCGGCGGCACGGATGAAACCGCCTACCACCACCTGGCGTCCGAAATCCTTGACAACGCGATGGACGAGGCCGTGGCCGGCCATGCCTCGGTCATCGACGTGTCGCTGGAGGCCGGGAACTGGCTGACGATCCGCGATAACGGACGCGGCATCCCGGTTGACCCGCACCCCAAGTTCCCGCAGCGTTCCGCGCTGGAGGTCATCCTGACGACGCTGCATGCGGGGGGCAAGTTCTCCGGCAAGGCCTATGCCACGTCCGGCGGCCTGCATGGCGTGGGTTCATCGGTGGTCAATGCCCTGTCCGCCCGCATGGAGGTGGAGATCGCGCGCGACCGCACGCTGTGGCAGCAGGTCTATGAACGCGGCGTCCCACTGGCCCCGGTGGAGGAGGTCGGCCCGACCCAGAACCGGCGCGGCACGCAGATCCGCTTTGTCCCCGACCCGCAGATTTTCGGCAAGCTCCACTTCTCGCCCCTGCGCCTGTACAGGCTGTGCCGGTCCAAGGCGTTCCTGTTCCGTGGCGTGACCATCCGCTGGTCATGCGATCCCTCGCTCATCAAGGGCACGGATGTCCCGGCGGAGGCCGTGCTGCACTTCCCCGGCGGCCTGGCCGACAGCCTGCGTGACGAACTGGGCAATACCGCGCTGCTGACCGATATCTGGGCCGGGGATGCGGACCTGCCGACCACGGCGGACGGCGAAAGCACCGGGCGCATGGAATGGGCCATCGCGTTTGTCGAACGCGGCACGACGGGGCTGTCCTCCTACTGCAACACCATTCCCACCCCCAATGGCGGCACGCATGAAACCGGCTTTCGCACCGCGCTGACCAAGGGGCTGCGCAACTGGGGGGAGCAGCGCTCCAACAAACGCGCGGCCACGATCAATGCCGATGACATCATGGGCCTGATTTCCGCCAAGCTGTCGGTCTTCATCCGTGACCCGCAGTTCCAGGGCCAGACCAAGGAGAAGCTGACCAGCAGCGAGGCCAGCCGCCTTGTGGAGACCGCGCTGCGGGACCGTTTCGACCACTGGCTGGCGGGCAACCCGCCACAGGCGGACAACCTGCTTGCGGTGGTGATCGAGCGCGCGGAAGAACGCCTGCGCCGCAAGGAAATGAAGGACACCCCGCGCAAGAGTGCAACGCGCCGCCTGCGCCTGCCGGGGAAGCTGACGGACTGCACCCGTGAAAACGCCGCCGAGACGGAGATCTTCCTGGTCGAAGGTGACTCGGCAGGTGGGTCGGCCAAGCAGGCACGCAACCGCGAGACACAGGCCGTCCTGCCCCTGCGTGGCAAGATCCTCAACGTCGCCAGCGCCTCGGCCGAGAAGCTGCGCGCCAATCAGGAACTGCGCGACCTTGTGGAGGCGCTGGGCTGTGGCATTGGCGAACGCTTTGACGCCAGCCGCCTGCGCTATGGCCGCATCATCATCATGACCGATGCCGACGTGGATGGCGCGCATATCGCGTCACTGCTGATGACATTCTTCTATCGTGAGTTGCCCGCGCTGATCCGGGGCGGGCATCTCTACCTCGCGCAGCCGCCGCTCTATCGCCTCACACAGGGGGGCAAGACGATCTATGCCATGGATGACGCCGACCGCGAACGCAGGCTGAAGCGCGAGTTCAAGCCCAATGCGAAGGTCGAGGTCTCCCGCTTCAAGGGGCTGGGCGAAATGCCGCCGTCCGACCTGAAGCAGACGACCATGGACCCGAAGCACCGCACGCTGCTGAAGGTCGTGACCCCGATGGAGGACAGCAACCTGACGCGCGAACGGGTTGAACACCTGATGGGGCGCAAGCCCGAACTGCGTTTCCAGTTCATTCAGGAACATGCGCGACAGGTGGAAAACCTCGATATCTGAGGCAACGGACTGCCTTTAAGTTCAAAAAGTTTTTGGTGAAGCTTTTTTCAAAAAGCTTCGAAAGACACCGCCTTTTTCGATCAAAAGGCGGCACCCAAAAACTTTTATCCGATAAAAAAGGACGCCCCACCCGACAATGCGGTGGCGGCGTCCTTTTTCCTTGGAGCAGCCCTACCCGGCGGCGGTCCGAACCACGGGCGCCACACTGTCGGAAGCCACGACCGGCGCAGGCTGCACAAGGCTTGTGACCGTGGGGTTGAACACCCGCAGGAACGTGCCCGGATGGATGCCCATCCATAGCGTCACCACCGCAAGCGGCACCAGCACCGCAAGTTCCGGCCCCGTCAGGTCCCGCAGCAGGGCCACCATGCCGCCTGCCGCCTGCCCGAACATCACGCGGCGATAAAGCACCAGCATGTAGACCGCGCCGAGGATCATGCTCGACCCGCCAAGGAACGCCAGCCAGAAGGAGACGTGGATCGCGCCGACCATCACCAGCAGTTCACCCACGAACGCCCCGGTGCCCGGCAGGCCGATATTGGCCATCACGAACAGCATCGTCAGCGTGGCGAGCACCGGCATCTTGTGCGCCACCCCGGCAAAGGCCGAGATTTCGCGCGTTTCCGCCCGCCACGACACGGCGGAGACACAGAAGAACAGCGCCGCGATCACGATGCCATGCGACAGCATCTGGAAGATCGCGCCATCAATCCCCTCCGGCGTCAGGGTGAACAGCCCGATCGCGATCACCCCCATGTGGGAGAAGGAGGAATAGGCGATCACCCGCTTCATATCCGTCTGCGCCAGCGCGATGATGGCGGCATAGATGACGGCCACGACACCCAGCGTCAGGATGTAGGGCGCGAACACCCGCGCCGCGTCGGGAAACATCAGCACGCCAAAGCGCAGCAGGCCATAGGCCCCGGCCTTGGACAGGACGCCCGACAGCATGACGGATGCAGGCGTCGGGGCCTCGGTATAGGCATCGGGCAGCCACGCATGCAGCGGGAACAGCGGCAGCTTGACCCCGAACGCCAGGATGAATCCCGCCAACAGCCAGCCCTGCATCGCGTGGGAGAAGGTGGCATGCTGCAATGTCGGGATATCGGTGGTGCCCGCGACATTCCACATCACCAGCAGCGCGACCAGCATGAACAGCGACCCGCCAAAGGTGAACAGGAAGAACTGCAGCGAGGCCCAGACCCGCTTGGGCCCGCCCCAGACCCCGATCATCAGGCTACCGGGAAGCAGCGTCGCCTCGTAAAAGACATAGAACAGCACGAGGTCCAGCGCGGAAAACAGGCCGATCAGCGTGGTTTCCAGCAGCAGCATCGCGACCATGTAGTCACGCACCCGCGTATTCACCAGCTTCCACCCGCCGATGATGGCAAGCGGGGTGAGGAACGTGGACAGCAGCACGAACATCAGGCTGATGCCATCGACGCCCGCATGGTACGACACGCCAAAGGCGGAAGCCCAAGCCGCGCGCTGCTCGAACTGCACCCCGGCATGGGTGGGGTCGAACTGCGCCCACATCACCAGGGACAGGACGAACACGATCGCACTGGTCCACAGCGCCACCCACCGCGCGGAGGTTTCGACCGCTTCGGTCGTACCTCGCGTCAGCATGATGGCCAGAACGCCCCCTAGGGGCAGGTATGTGACGAGGGAAAGCAGGATCGGGTGCACGTCAGTCTCATCGCCATGAAAGGATGGACCGAACTTAGGGACATTACGGAAATGAAATCCAGCCGCCCGCCGCTCACGTTCTGCCGAGCAGGCCGCCCCGGCACCGCATGCACACCGCCCGAACGCGCCCGGACGACAGCCTGCGCCATGGGGTCAGCGACGGCCGAACATCCGCTCCAGATCGCCTTTTTCCAGCTTCAGCCAGGTCGGCCGACCATGTGAACAGGTGCCGGCGCGGGGGGTTTTCTCCATGTCCCGCAGCAGGGCGTTCATTTCCTCGTGTGTGAGGCGTCGGCCCGCGCGCACGCTGCCATGGCAGGCCATGCGCGCGATGATCGCATCCAGCCGCCCGTCGATCGCCTGCGCCTGCGCGGGGGCGAGCAGTTCATCTTCGGCCAGCTCCTCCGCTAGGTCGCGCAGCATCGCCGCCGCGTCCCCACCGCCCAGCAGCGCGGGCACGGTGCGCACCATCACGGCATCGCCGCCAAAGGCATCGACCTCGAGTCCCAGCGCCGACAGCGTATCGGCAAAGGACACCAGCAGGTCGGCCTGCCCGCGGGGCATGTTCACCACTTCGGGCAGGAGCAGCCGCTGCGCACGGACCTCGCCCCCCAGATACTGCGCGCGCAGCCGTTCATGGGTCAGGCGCTCATGCGCTGCATGCTGGTCCACCAGAACCAGTTCCCCGCGTGCCGTCTGGGCAAGGATATAGGTGCCCAGAACCTGCGCCACGGCCGCGCCAAGGGGAAAATCGGCTGCCGCTTCCTCATGGGACTCGGGCCGGGGCGTTGCGGGGATGTCCGCTTCGGACCATGTGACGGCACGCCGCGCGCCCGGTGCGGCATCCACCAGCGGCAGCCGGCGTTCGGCAACCCCTTCGGGCATGGCTGCCGCCACGTCCGGCATGGCGGGGGATGGCACCTGATATGCCGCTGTCTCGCGCCCGGGGGACGGAGGCGCGGTTTCCGGTGGGTACCAGATGCGCGCGCCCCCGCTGCCGCGTGACTGCAACAGGCCGGGCCGCACGCCCGCCACGCCCGCGCCGATTCCCAGGGCCCGGCCCAGCGACCCGATGACCAGTGCCCGCACGGCCGCCGCATCGGCATAACGCAGTTCGGTCTTGGCGGGATGGACGTTCACGTCCACCTGCTCGGGCGGGATCTGCAATGACAGGGCGACAACGGCATGGCGGCCATGTTCCATGACATTGCGATAGGCCACGCGCACCGCCGTGCGCAGCACCGGGTCCACCACCGGGCGCCCGTTGACCAGAAGCAACTGCCCGTTGGCCGTCGCGCGATGCACCGATGGCGCACAGATATAGCCCGACAGGCGCAGGTCGCCGCGCTCCCCCTCCACCGGGATCAGGCCGTCGGCCTGCCCCGCGTCAAGGATGGCCGCCGCCCGCGCCGCCATGTCCTGCGCCGGCAGATCAAGGACCACGCGCTGGTCGAACTGCAGGCGGAAGGCGACATGCGGGGCCGACAGGGCAAGGCGACGGACCGTATTTTCCGCATGACCCGATTCCACGCGCGCGCTCTTGAGGAACTTGCGCCGCGCGGGCGTGGCGAAGAACAGGTCCTCCACCACCACACGGGTGCCCGCGACCCCGGCACAGGGGCGTGGTTCCTCCACCCGGCCGCCTTCCACGCGGATCGACCATGCGGTGGGCGCGCCATGCGTGCGTGAGGTCACACTCAGCCGTGCGGCCGCGCCGATCGACGGCAGCGCTTCCCCGCGAAAGCCAAGGGTCGAGATCCGCACCAGCGTCTCGTCCGACAGCTTGGATGTGCAGTGGCGCTCCACCGCAAGGCGCAGGTCCTCCGGCGTCATGCCGCACCCGTCGTCGGTCACCTCAATCCGTTCAATCCCGCCCTGCTGCAGGTGGACCGAAATCCGCCGCGCCCCGGAATCAAGCGCATTTTCCACAAGTTCCTTCAGCGCCGCCGCCGGACGTTCGATCACTTCGCCCGCCGCGATGCGGTTGACGACCTGTTCGGACAGGCGACGGATCACGGGACGATCCGGGGATGGGGAATGTTCGGTCATGGCGGCATCATGAACGCCCGCCTTACCCATCGCCACCTTTATGCGGCGGAAGGGCCGGCCGGCCTTTCAGGTCAGGAACGACCGGGCCGGGAGGGACCCGGCCCGTCCTTCATGACGGGGATTATTTCTTGGACGGTGCGGCGACGGTCGGGGTCGCGCCCTGAGTCAGGTTGCGGCCCAGCGCCGAATCCTCGCGCAGGCGGGCATTCTCGGCCTTTGCATTGACCACGCTGCCCGCGCCACCGCCATGCCAGAACATCAGGCGATCGACAAAGCTGGACCCCGCCTTGCCCAGTTCGCCGTTATCCGGTGCATTGGAGGCTTCCCTGGCCTCCCCCACCAGCGCGGTCTGGCCGGGGCTGTCATCGCCATACGTCCCCTGCAGCGCGACATTGGGCGACAGGGTTTCGAGCGCCTGCATGCGCGGGTTGGAATCCTGCGCGCGCTGGACCGCGACACTGCTGGGCGCGCCAAGTTCGTCGGACGGTGGCATCGACAGGGGCGTGCGGGTCGTGACGGTATATTCGTCAGGCATGCTGCGTTCGAGGCCGAACGCGCGTGAAACATCCCCCCCCGAGCAGCCGGTCAGGGAAAGACCACCCGTGGTGACCAGCGCAAGAGTAAGGGTTCTGAAAGCCGTGGATGCCATGATTCGCCTCTTACCGCCCCTGCAACAGTTAGACAAGCACCGCTTTGACATTCTGTCCTATCCCCTGTCGCGATCGAGAAGATTATCAATGATCAGGACGGCCACGCCGCAGTCGATCGCCGCATCGGCCAGGTTGAATACCGGCCACGACCACCCGTAGGCATGCAGGTGCACGAAATCCACCACCGCCCCGAACTGCAGCCGGTCGATGACATTGCCCACGGCGCCACCCATGATCGCGCCCAGCGCACCCGCCACCCACGGCCGCGGCGTGCGCGCCGCCCACAGGCCCAGCAGCACGACAATGAACAGCGCCACGACCGAGAAGATGATGCGCCCGGCACTGCCCGCGCCACCCAGCATCCCGAACGTGATGGCGTGGTTCCACACCATGGTGAAATTGAGCCCCGGCATCAGGGCGACGCTCTGTTTGTCCGGCAGG
The DNA here is from genome assembly GCF_002906255.1 of Novacetimonas maltaceti. Classification (GTDB taxonomy): domain Bacteria; phylum Pseudomonadota; class Alphaproteobacteria; order Acetobacterales; family Acetobacteraceae; genus Novacetimonas; species Novacetimonas maltaceti. Next base: position 10,628 of record NZ_POTC01000005.1, read on the forward strand.
TCGTAGCCGTGGAGCATCCAGTGCTTGCTCCACTGGTCAAGGGCTAGGACGAGGCAGAAGAACAGGACCGTCCAGCCCACCCTGCTGGCCCTGCGCCGACGTCGCGGCGAAGGCTCCAGCATGCCAGATCCTGACATGACGGACGAACTCACGCCCCGCCCTGCACCACGTCCGCGCACCGCAGGCACAGTTGCGGATGGGCCGCCACGGTGCCGACTTCCTCCAGCACCTTCCAGCAGCGCGCGCATTTGTGCCCCGCCGCCGCGCGGATGACCGGCCCGCCATGCGCAGCGCCCTGCGCATCGGTGGGAGTGTCGAGATAGATCGAAGCACTCCCCGCCTCGATCTCCACGTCAACCTTCGAGACGATCGCCAGTTCGCACCAGTCCACCTCGCCAAAGGCCGCGGCCTCGTCTTCCGACAGGGGCAGCGTCACCGCCGCCTGCAGCGACGACCCCACCACGCCGTCGCGGCGCGCGGCCTCGATCTCGGTCGTGATGATGCGCCGCACCCCGCGCAGCGTGGCCCAGCGATCCTCCAGCGCGGGCTGGTGCCACTGCGCCGGAAGGTCGGGGAAGGGCTGCAGGTGGATGCTCTGCGTATTGCCCGGCCGCGCCAGCCACGCTTCCTCCGCCGTGAAGACCAGCACCGGGGCCAGCCACGCGCACAGGCAGCGGTGCAGGTGGTCCAGCACCGTGCGCGCCGCGCGCCGCTTCAGGCTGCTGGCGGCGTCGCAGTAGATCGTGTCCTTGCGCACGTCGAAATAGAACGCCGAAAGGTCGGCCGCGCAGAACCCATGCAGGGCGGGATAGACGCCCACCCATTCATGCGTCTCCACCGCGCGGGCCACCAGGCCGCCCAGTTCGCACATGCGATGCAGGACCCAGCGTTCCAGTTCCGGCAGGTCGTCATAGGCGACGCGCTCTTCCTCGGTAAATCCGTCAAGCGCGCCGAGCAGCCAGCGCAGCGTGTTGCGCAGGCGGCGGTAAAGCTCGCCCTGCTGCTTGAGGATGTCCTTGCCGATGCGCAGGTCCTCGTTGGTGTCGGAATTCATGACCCACAGGCGCAGGATGTCGGCACCCAGCGAGTCATTGACATCCTGCGGCGCGATGACATTGCCCAGCGACTTGGACATCTTGCGGCCCTGCTCATCAAGGACAAAGCCGTTGGTCACCAGCGCGCGGAACGGGGCGACGCCCTTCGTCCCCACGCTTTCGAGCAGCGAGGACTGGAACCAGCCACGATGCTGGTCCGACCCTTCGAGGTAGACATCGGCGGGGAACGGCATGTCGCCATGGCCCAGCACGAAGGCATGGGTGGAGCCACTTTCGAACCACACGTCGACGATGTCGAACACCTGCTCGTAATCGTCGGGGTTGCGCCCTTCGCCAAGGAAGCGCGACGCGGGCGAGGAATACCACGCATCCGCGCCCTCGGCCGCAAACGCATCGACCACGCGCTTCATCACGGCGGCGTCGCGCAGGACCTCGCCCGTGCGCTTTTCCACGAACACGGCAATGGGCACGCCCCATGCGCGCTGGCGGCTGATGCACCAGTCGGGACGTCCCTCCACCATGGAGGTCAAGCGGTTGCGCGACTGCGCGGGGACGAACGTCACGTCGTCAAGCGCCCCGAGCGCGCGTTGCCGCAGCGCGCCTTCGCCATCCATGCGGATGAACCATTGCGGCGTCGCGCGATAGATGATCGGCGCGCGCGAACGCCACGAATGCGGGTAGGAATGGACCAACGTGGTGCGCGCCACCAGCCCGGCCGGGGCCTGCCCGGCGCTGGCCGCGCGGCGCATGACCTCCTCCAGCGCGCTGCATACGGGTTCGGCCGCCTTGAAGACATGGCCACCCGCGAACAGCGGCACCCAGTCGGCATAGCGCCCGTCATCCATGACCAGTTCGGTGATCTCCAGCCCGTGCTGGCGGCCAAGGTTGAAGTCGTCCTCGCCATGCGCGGGGGCGGTATGGACAAGGCCCGTGCCCGCCTCGGTCGTGACATGCGCGCCCGGCAGCATCGGCACGTCGAAATCATAGCCCTGCCCGCGCAGCGGATGGGCGCACACGGCCCCCTCCAGCGCGCTGCCCGGCAGGGTATAGAGGACATGATGCGCGCTGACGCCTGCGGCCGTGCAGAACTGCTCGATCAGGTCCTCGGCCACCAGCACCTTCGATTCCGGCTCCAGCAGGGCGCCGTCGGCCACGTCATCGACCCGCACCACGGCATAGGTGATGTCCGGGCCATAGGCGATGGCGCGGTTGGCCGGGATGGTCCACGGCGTCGTGGTCCAGATGACCGCCGACACATCGTCGAGCGCATGGGCCGGGGTGGGATCATGGATGACGGGGAAGGCCACATGGATCGCGGTGGATTCATGGTCGCGATATTCGATCTCCGCCTCGGCCAGGGCGGTCTTTTCCACCGGGCTCCACATCACCGGGCGCAGGCCGCGATACAGCAGGCCGTTGAGCAGGAACTTGCCGATCTCCCCCGCGATCGCCGCCTCGGAGGAGAAATCCATCGTGGCGTAGCGGCGCGCCCATTCCGCCTGCACGCCAAGGCGGCGGAATTCGGCGGCCTGGATATCCAGCCATTTCTGCGCATAGGCGCGGCATTCGGCGCGGAACTGCAGGACGGGCACGCTGTCCTTGTCCTGCCCGCGCTTGCGGTATTCCTCCTCGATCTTCCATTCGATCGGCAGGCCGTGGCAGTCCCAGCCCGGCACGTAATGGATGCCATAGCCCGACATGCGGTGCGCGCGGTTGATGACGTCCTTGAGGATCTTGTTCAGGGCATGGCCGATATGGAGGTGGCCGTTCGCATACGGAGGGCCATCATGCAGCATGAAGACCTGACGCCCCTGCGCCTGCGCGAACAGGCTGTCGTCAAGCTTTTCCGCGGCCCAGCGCTCCAGCATCTCGGGCTCCCGCTTCGGCAGGCTGCCGCGCATGGGAAAGGAGGTGGTGGGAAGAAACACCGTCTCCCGATAGAGATCCTGTGGTTTTGACTCGGTCATGACCCTGTTTTCTGACTGCTTGATCCAAAGAAACATGGAGGGACGGGACACGCCCCGTACAACCGCAACGCAACCTTATGGGGAGGGTGCGGGCCTGCGGTCAAGCTTTCGCGACACGACCACGCCCCACCCGTCATGCCCCGCCCGTCGCCAGCAGGTAGTCGCGCGCGGCCTGCGTATCACGCGCGATCTGCGCGCGCAGGGCGTCAAGCCCGTCAAACCGCCGTTCCTCGCGCAGCAGGGTATGCAGCGCGACCGACAGGGTCTGGCCATACAGGTCGCCGTCGAAATCCAGCAGGTGGACCTCCAGCCGGCTGACCTGCCCGTCATTGATGGTGGGGCGGCGGCCGATATTGGCGACACCGGGGCAGACGCGGCCATCGCCCATGCGCACGCTGACGGCATAGACCCCGCGCGCGGGTTCCAGATGCCGGCCTAGCGCGATGTTGGCAGTGGGAAAGCCCAGCAGGCGCCCGCGCTTGTCCCCATGCTCCACCACGCCGCGGATCGACCATGCGCGGCCCAGTTCCTCCGCCGCGCGTTCGGGATACCCCTCCTGCAGCAGGCGGCGGATGCGGGTGGAGGAATACGGCCCCGCCGTATCGCACAGGGCCGGCACCACCGTCAGCCCGATGCCAAGGTCATGCGCCTCCTGCGCAAGGAAGGCGACGTCGCCACGCCTGCGGTGGCCGAACGCGAAATCCGCCCCGCAGGCGACATGCTGCACCCCAAGGCCCGCATGCAGGACGCCGGTGACGAATTCCTCAGCACTCATGGCGCTGAATTCGGGGGTGAAGGGAATCTGGAACACACGCCGCACGCCTAGCGCGACAAGGGCGGAAAACCGCTCGTCCGGCAGGGTCAGGCGAAAGGGCGGGTCCTGCGGGCGGAACAGTTCGCGCGGGTGCGGCTCGAATGTCACGACCGCCAGTTCCCCTTCGGGCCGGGCGGCCTGCAACGTGCGCAGCAGGTGGGCATGGCCCAGGTGCACGCCATCGAAATTGCCCAGCGCCGCGACCGTGCCGCGCGCGGCGTCGGGAATGTCGCGCCAGTCGGTATAGAGATGCGCCTTCATGCCGCCACCGGCAGGCCGAACATGCGCGCGGCCCCGTCCAGCGTCGCGGCCACAGGGTGCGTGGTCCCGGCCACCGTCCCGTCTTCCGGCCGCACGATCTGGCAGGTACGCAGCCCCGCCTGCGCCGCCGCGTCGAGTTCGGCCACCACATCGGACAGGAACAGCACGTCACCGGCCGCCCACCCGGCCTTCGCCATGATGTTGGCATAGCTCGACGCCACGCGCTTGCCCCCCATGGCGAGGTCGTAGAAGCCCGAAAACAGCCCCGTGACATCCCCTTCGTCCGTGTGGCCGTAAATCAGTTCCTGCGCCGCCGCCGAGCCGGAGGAATAGACCGCGAGCACCACGCCCGCCGCCGCCCACCGGCGCAGCGCGGGCAGCACGTCGGGATAGAGCCGCGCGCTGAGTTGCCCCGTGCGGTAGCCCTGCGCCCATGCGATGCCCTGCAGGGCCTTGAGCGGGGCGACCTTCTCGTCACGATCCATCCACGCCTCAAGCTGCGCCAGCGGCGGCACGCCGGGGGCGAGGCGGGCGATTTCCGCCACCTGCACGCGCACCTGCGGGTCGTCGGCCCGCTCGCGCAGCAGGTCCGGCAGCACGCTCCGCGCATAGGGAAACAGCACGTCATGGACGAAGGAGACCGGGATGGTCGTCCCCTCGATATCCAGCAGGACGACGCGCGGCGGCGTGGGGGGCGAGACGGGATCAGACGGCAATTTTACACCCTTCATCATCGGGGGCGGCAAAGCGGGTGGCGATGTCATCGCCGGTATAATGCGCGATCCAGCCATCGCGGTTGGTAAAGACCCGCAGCGCCACGAAATCCGGCACCGCACCGCCATCGAACCAGTGCGGCACGCCGGCCGGCACCGAAATCAGGTCCCCCGCCGTGCAGCGCACGTTGAACACCCGCCCGTCGGCATGCAGGACGAAATCGCCCTGCCCATGCACGAAAAAGCGGATCTCGTCCTCGTCATGGACATGTTCGCACAGGAATTTGCGCCGGGTGGCGGGCCATTCCTCCCCCGCGCCGTGCAGGCTGATGACATCGGCGGACCCGGCCCCCGTCTCCCCCATCAACTGGTCGAGGTAGGGGCGGTAGGCCGCCAGCACATCATCGGCCGGCGCATCGCGCGCAGGGGTCACGGGACTGTCCCAGCGTTCGAACCGCACGCCGATCGTGCGCAGCACCTGCGCGATCCGCGCGGGGTCCGTGGTCCGTTCGAGCGGGAGTCCGGGCGCATCGTCGCGATAGAGCGCAAGGCTGCTCATGTGCGGATCTTCCGTTTTTCCAGTTCGCACGCCAGCAGGAACTCCAGCCCCTCGAGCCGGGCGAGCGCCATGCCCATGTCATCGCCCCAGACATAGACGCCATGGCCACGGATCACGTAGCCAAGCGGCATGTCGGGCATGTGTGGCGCGATGACGCGGGCAAGGCGGGCGATATCCTGGTCATTGTCGAACACCGGCAGGCGCAGGCTGGTGTCGTGGGTGTCCTGCCCCTCGAACACCTTGAGCACTTCATACCCCGCAAGGGTGATCGCATCGCCCGCCAGCATCGACAGCACGGTCGACGCGACGGAATGACCGTGCAGCACCGCCCCCGTGCGCGGGGACGCGGCATAGACCTGGCAGTGCAGCAGGGTTTCGGCGCTGGGCCGGTCGCCTTCATGCACGGGCGCACCTTCCGCCGTGACCTCGATCACGCCATGCGGGGTCAGCATGCCCTTGTGCCCGCCCGAACGCGTGATCGCGATCAGCCCGTCGGGCAGGCGGCAGCTGATGTTGCCCGCCGTCGCCGGAACCCAGCCAAAGCGGTCCATGCGCCGGCCGGCGGCAATGATGTCATTGACCGCGACCGCGCGCGGGTCGGAAGAAATAACCTTGTCCATCGAACCTTTACGCAACACCATGGCGCCCCGCCTGCCGCGGCATCCCCCCGTGGCGGGCGGCCGCCATGCCCTGATTATTTGACGTTCTGGCCCGACGGCTGCCCGCTTTCGCTGAAGCTTGCGTCGTGCTGCTGCGTGGCCGGTCCCGAAATGTGGCCGCCCGCCCCCTGCTGCGGCGGGGTGGACGGTTCGTCATCGGCCATGTTCTTCTTGAACGTCTTGATGCCGCGCGCCATGTCGCCCATCAGCGAGCTGATCTTGCCCCCGCCCCCGAACAGCACGAGCACGACCGCAAGAACGATCAGCCAATGTCCCCAGCTCAAGCTACCCATAACATCCTCGATTCCCGCGTCGCCGACGCAAAAGCTGTTTTCCCTGTGACCCATGCCGCCATGACATGCGCCAGACGCGTCTTCCCATCACATGAGGGCACAGGCCCGTCCATGCAAGCATTGCCTCGCCGCTTTCGCGCAGCACCCAGCCATGACCGGCCCCACCCCACGCAATCACCTGAGCGGCAGGATGAAACCATACGCAGGATAGACACTTTTCCCCATGCCGTGAATGGGGGCCCACCAGACCTGCACCCTTGACCAGTCATTGCGGGCCGAGACATCGATGACCGGGTCCGCCCGCCCGATGCGCCCGGGCACCCAGTTCGCCTGCTCGACCACCACCTCACGCGGGCTGCGCACGGAGCGCACGACCGCAACATGCCCGTCCGGCAGGCGGCCCGTCGCGCGCAGCACCAGCACCGCGCCCGCCTTTGGCGCATGGGTGCGTGGATACTGCCCCGACGCCTGCGCCCACCAGCTTGCCGCCGAACCGCTCAGCTTCACCCCCGTCACCTGCCGGGCATAGGGCGCGCACTGCAGCGCGCCATGCCAGTTCCCGCTCCCGCTGCCACCGCCCGCGCAGGCCGCCATGAGCGGCAGCAGCGCCATGGCCAGCACACGGGCCATGCGCCGCGCGCCCCCGCCACCCCGCGTCACGCAGATTTCATGCGCCATATGCGTTCCTCCGCCTCCTGCGTGTCCATTTCCAGCGCACGACAGGCAATATCGCGCGAAAATCCCGACCGCGCCATCGCTTCCATCGCACGCCGGTCGCGCGTGGCCGCCTCCTCCGCCGTGGCGTCGGGACGGGCGAAGGGACCGGCCCGGCGCTTGCGCACGAATACAAGGGCGGCGGCCAGTTCGGTCTCGTGCGCGTCCTCGCCGCGCGCGCCCAGCGTCTCTTCCATGACCCGTGCCACCACCGCGCCATCGACGCCCCGCGCCTGCAGATGTGCGCCCACCGCCCGGCGCGACCGCCCCGCCCGCGTCAGGGAACGGGCGCGCGATTCGCTGAAGCGTGCGTCATCCACGGCGCCAAGGGCACGCATGTCGGCAATGACGGCGGCGATGTCCGGGGCGGCGGCGGCAATATGCGATGCGACCGCCGAGGGCTCCATCCCCTCCGCCTCCGCACGGCGCCCCCAGCGCTGCATCACGCGGCCGAGCATCCGCTCCATCCCCGCGATGGTGGTGGCAAAGCGCGCGACATGGGCCAGCGCCGCCGCACGCAGCGCCGCGTGGTCCGGCGCGGGACCGGCCGGGGGCACGCGGCGCGCCTCCCGCCCGTCGCGCCGGCCACGGCGGGAGGACCTGCGCCGGGGGGGCGTGCCATCTGGTTGCGTATCAGGGTCCGTCATGCCCCGCACTGTGCCATATCCATGCCCCCCATGGCGACATGCAGCAGTCCGCCGTGCAGGCCATGCAATGCCGCCCCCACGCACCGGGCCGCCGGGGGATGGGCGTGCATGGTTGCATTCGCGCCATTTGGGCAATATTCTTTCCTATTCCGCACGGCATGGCATACCTGCACCGGCAGGCCCGTGACCTGCGGAAGACACCATGGAACGCGGCAAAGGCCCACCCCCTGGCGGCGTGGGCTTTTCGTGTTCCCTTCTGCAAACGCTGTTTGATCAAGCAACCGAAACCACAAGGCAATCCCATGATTCCCGCCCTGATGCCGACATACAATCGCGCCGACCTCGCCTTCGAGCGGGGCGAAGGCGCCTGGCTGTACACGGTGGACGGGCGACGATTCCTCGATTTCGGGGCAGGAATCGCCACCTCCTCGCTCGGGCACAACAACCCGCACCTTGTCTCCGCCATCGCGCAGCAGGCGGCGCGGGTGATACACGTCTCCAACCTGTACCGCATCCCGCAGGCCGAGAAGCTGGCACAGCGACTCGTTGCCGCCAGCTTTGCCGACAGCGCCTTCTTCTGCAATTCCGGCGCGGAAGCGAACGAGGGCATGATCAAGATGATCCGCCGCGCGCAGGCAAAGGGCGGCCATCCCGAACGCGTGCGCATCATCTGCTTCAACGGCGCGTTCCATGGCCGCACGCTCGCCACGCTGGCGGCGACGGGCAATGCGAAATACCTCGACGGGTTCGGCCCGGTGGTCGAAGGGTTCGACCATGTGCCGATGAACAACATGAACGCCGTGCGCGCCGCCATCACGGCGGAAACCGCAGGCATCATGATCGAACCCGTGCAGGGCGAAAGCGGCATCAACCTTGCCGACCCGCGCTTCCTGCGCGAACTGCGCACCGCGTGCGATGAATACGGCCTGTTCCTTGGCATGGACGAGGTGCAGTGCGGCATGGGCCGGACGGGCAAGCTGTTCGCGCATGAATGGTCGGGCATCGCGCCGGACGTCATGTCCACGGCCAAGGGAATCGCCGGGGGCTTCCCCATGGGCGCGATCCTTGCGGTGGAAAATGTCGCCCGCCACCTGACACCCGGCAGCCATGGCACCACGTTCGGCGGCAACCCGCTGGCGTGCACGGCGGCGAACGCGGTGCTCGACGTCATCCTCGCCCCCGGCTTCCTTGAACAGGTGCAGGCGCGCGGCGCGCTGCTGTCGAAAGAGTTCGACAGGCTTGTCGCCGAATATCCCGACATCTTCGCCAGCCATCGCGGCATCGGCCTGATGATCGGCCTGCAATGCACGGCCCCCGTGGGCGTGGTGCAGGATGCCGCGATGCACGAAGGCCTGCTCAGCGTCACGGCGGGCGGCAATGTCCTGCGCCTTGTGCCGCCGCTTACGATTACCGAGGCCGACTGCCGCACGGCGGGCGAGATGCTGTCGCGCGCGGCGCAGCGTGCACGCGCCCACATGGCCGCAGCAGCGGAGACCGTGGCATGAACGCGCTGTCGACCAACGCCCCGAACCGCGCGCAGCCGCGCCATTTCCTTGACCTGAAGGACCTCGACGCCGCGACCCTGCGCGCGATCCTCGACGTGGCGGCGGGCATCAAGCGCATGCAGCATGGCCGCGCGCGGCCGCTGCACCCGCGCCTGCCGCTGCGTGGGCGGATGCTTGGGCTGATGCTGTCCAAGCCGTCCACGCGCACCCGCGTCTCGTTCGAGGTCGGGATGCGCCAGTTGGGCGGCGACGTGATCCTGCTCTCCCCCAGCGACATGCAGCTGGGCCGGGGCGAGACCATTGCCGATACCGCGCGCGTGCTGTCACGCTTTGTCGATGCGATGGTGCTGCGCACGGGCAAGACGCAGAACCTGCGCGAACTGGCGAAATGGAGCAGCGTGCCCGTCATCAACGGCCTGACGCCGGATTCGCACCCGGTGCAGATCCTGGCCGACATCATGACGTTCGAGGAACATCGCGGCCCGATCCGTGGCCGGACGCTGGCATGGGTGGGGGATGGCAACAATGTCGCCACCTCCTTCATCGAGGCCGCGGCCCTGTTCGGCTTTCGCCTGCGCCTTGCGACACCGCCGACGCACATGCCCGACGCGCGCGCGGTGGAATGGGCGCGCGCGCATGGCGGCGACATCACGGTGGGCACCGACGCGGCGCAGGCCGTCGCCGGGGCGGACGCGGTCATTACCGACACATGGGTCAGCATGTCCGACAATGCGTCGGAAAAGCGCGCGCATGCGTTCGAGCCGTATCGCGTGGATGCGGCCCTGATGGCGCACGCGGCCCCCGATGCCCTTTTCCTGCACTGCCTGCCTGCCCATATAGGCGAGGAAGTGACCGCCGACGTGTTCGAAGGCCCGCATTCCGTGGTCTTTGACGAAGCGGAGAACCGCCTGCACGCACAGAAGGGCCTGCTGGTCTGGGCCCTGTGTGGCGATGACTGGCAGAGCTTTGGAAAGGAAACCGCCTGACATGACCGGCCCCGCAGAACAGCCCACCCTGCCCAGCACGACCGAAGAGGCCGCAAGCGTCCCGGGATGGGTGGAAAAAAGCGTCAACGACATCTTTGCCGCCCTGCCGGGGCAGGGCGCGCGGCTCGACACGCTGCGCGACGCCTATCTCGACTGCCTTGCGGGCGCGGGACGTGGGGAAGATATCGACACGGAGCACGACAACTGCCGCCAGGCGCTGCTTGACCAGGTGGTGGAAGGCAAGCTGCTCGACACGGCGACGACACAGGCGCTGACCCAGCAGCTCGAGGCGCTGGAAGCGGACATTACCGCCAACCTGTAAGACGGCGCGGCAGGGCGGCCTCCCCACGCTGCCCTGCCTGCGCTGCCCTCCTCCCGCCCCATCCCGCCTGCCGAGACCCGATTCCATATGATTGATACCCCCGCCTTCCTCGACACCAACCGTCCCGACACTCCCAACCTCGTGGTGGACCAGGGCGTCGTGCCCTTCTACCTCGCCAGCCGCCCGGTGCGCGGTCGCCTCGTGCGGCCCGGCGTGCTGACCGACACGCTGCTGACGCGCCATGACAATCCCGACGTGGTGCTGCGCCTCGCGGGGGAGGCACTGGCGCTGGTCGCGGGGCTTGCCTCCGCGCTGAAGTTCAAGGGATCGTTCTCGCTACAGGCAAAGGGTGACGGGCCGGTGACGCTGCTGGTGGCGGACTGCACCGATGCGGGCGCGCTGCGTTTCCATGTCCGCTCCGATGACGAGAAGGTCGCCGCCCTCCTGCGTGAGCATCCCGAACCCACGGCGGCGCAGCTGCTGGGCGCGGGCTACCTTGCCTTCAGCGTGGACCAGGGTCCGGATACCGAAATTCACCAGGGCATCGTGGAGATCAGGGGCGAGAGCCTGTCGGACATGGCCGCGCATTATTTCACCACCAGCGAGCAGCATGCCTGCTGGGTGCGGCTGTACTGCCACAAGGGCGAGGAAGGCTGGCGCGCCGGGGCGCTGATCCTTGAGCGCATCGCGACCGAGGGGGGCCATGTCTCCGACAGCGCGCCGGAGGATGGCGACGATGCGTGGGAGACGGCGACGACGCTGGCCGCCACCCTGACGCAAGCGGAGATCCTTGACGACAGCCTGTCGTCGGAGACCCTGCTCTATCGCCTGTTCCACAGCGAGGACCCGTGCATTGGCCAGCCCCGCGCGCTGGCGTTCGGCTGCCGGTGCAGCCGCGCGCGCCTTGCCGGCATCCTGGAGACGTTCCCGACCGACGACCTTGACCACATGGCCGAGGACGGGACGATCACCATGAACTGCTCCTTTTGCAACCATGCCTTCCACTTCCAGCGCGACGAGGTCGGCCGCGCCGCCGGATAGGGAACGGCCCTGCGCCATCATCGCGCTGTCGCGCGGGCGGCGTGATGTGGCATGGTAGATGACGTTTCAACATGACAGTCGCGCGTCCGTGCCAGAACCGGACGCCAGAGCTTTTCCGGGAAATCCGTTCATGCATCCGCACCTGCCCCTTCCCCGCATGTCCCGCGCCACCCGGCCCGCACGCATGCTGCGCCTCTGCGCGCTTGGCCTGCCGCTCGTCATGCTGGGCGCATGCCACAGCGACCAGCAGCAGCCCACCATGACCTTTGCACAGCCCAACTACAGCAGCCTTGCGCCGCTGCCGCTGAATGTCGCCAGCATTTCCATCGTGGACCGGGGACAGCCCGGGATCGTGCCCGGCGACCTGTCGAGCCGCGCGCCCACGCCGCCGGACCAGGCGCTCAAGCAGATGGCGCATGACCGGCTGATCGCATCGGGCACCGGCGGGCATGGCGTCTTCACCATCGACCGTGCCTCCATCCTGCATGAACCGGGCGGCATCCTTGACGGGCAGATGAACGTCCACCTCGACGTCGTGTCCGCCGATGGCCTGCGCAAGGGATATGCCGTGGCGCAGGTCACGCGCTCCTACGACCCGAAGGCGCGGCAGGATGGCAATACCGATACGGCGGCGAACCTGTATGACCTGGTCAACCAGATGATGCAGGACATGAACCGGGAACTGGAAACGCAGATCCGCACCAACCTTGGCAACTGGCTGACGACCGCGCCGGTCGCGGGGGCCGTGGCGGAACAGTCGCTTGATGGCACGTCCACGGCCGCCCCGGCACAGACCGTCACCATGCCGATGCCCAACACGACGTCGGAGTCGAACGCTCCGGCCACAACCACGACACCGGCCACCCCGGCCGCCACCCACGCGAATGAAGGGCCTGACCCGATTTTCCCCGAAGGCTATTCCTCCGACACGGCCACCACCACCACGAAACCGGCGCGCCAGCTGTCCCCCAAGCCGGGATACCTGACGCTGCCAGCAGGCAGTAGCGCCAACTGACGATCAGAATCCATCTCATAAAATACTGAAAAATAATAAAAATTTTTGGTGAAGCTTTTTTAAAAGCTTCAAAAGCGGCGCCTTTTTGAAAAAAGGCGCCCCCCAAAAACGTCCATCCGTTCTTCTCAAAGGCGGGCAGGGATATTTCCCCGCCCGCCTTTCCTTATTGCGCGCCGATCGTATGCAGGACCAGGCCGGGGGTCAGCACCTGCGGCAGGACGACGCCGTCGCCATGGGCGGGGTAATAGACATAAAGCGGCACCCCATCGCGGCCATGATCGCGCAGGAAGGCGGTAATCGCCGCGTCCCGACCGGTCCAGTCCCCCTTCATGTAGACCACGCCCTGCCGGGCGAAGGCGTCGCGCACCCGCTGCGGTGACAGGGCGACGCGTTCGTTCACAAGGCAGGAGATGCACCACGCCGCCGTCATGTCGATGAAGACGGGCTTTCCCTGCGCACGCAGCGTATCCAGTCGCGCCTGCGAAAAGGCCTCGCTCCCATCACCCGGTGGCGGGGTGGCGCCCGCGCCCTGCGGGGCCAGCGCGGGGGGCACCATCGTGACGGCCCCCACCGCGAAGGCCACGGCCAGCAGCGCCCCGCCCCGGCAGGACAGGACCAGGCCGTCGCGCCAGCCGCGACCGGCCATCACCATGTCCTGCGCCTTGCGCACCAGCCACGCGGCAAGGGCGACCAGCACCAGCCCCCCCGCCAGCAGCGGCACCGCAACCTGACCGCCCTGCAATGTCGCGACCCATGCCAGCCAGACACATGTCGCCAGCATGGGAAAGGCCAGCGCCTGGCGCATGATTTCCATCCACGCCCCCGGCCGGGGCAGCACCCGCACCAGTCCCGGCACCGACGCCAGCAGCAGGTAGGGCGCGGCCAGCCCCAGTCCCATGGCGACGAAGATCGCGATCCCCGCCACGGGGGAAGCCGACAGCGCACCCGCAATGGCCGCCCCCATGAACGGCGCGGTGCATGGCGTCGCCACCACGACCGCCAGCACCCCGGTCAGGACATCGCCCAGATGCCCCGACAGCCGTCCCGCACCGCCAAGCGCCGCGATTCCCGTCCCGAAGGAAAAGACCCCCAGCAGGTTGAGCGCAATGGCGAACAGCAGCCAGCACATCAGCATGACGAAGGTGACCGACTGGAACTGGAATCCCCATCCCACCGTATCCCCCGCCATGCGCAGCCCCACGATCAGCGCGCCCAGCGCGACGAAGGCCGCGACGATCCCCGCCGCATACAGCGCCGCCCCCAGCAGGGCCGCGCGCCGTTCCCCGCGCGCCATGCGTTCAAGCGACAGGACCTTCATCGCCAGCACCGGAAAGACGCAGGGCATCAGGTTCAGGATCATCCCCCCCGCGAACGCCAGCGCCAGCAGCCGCGCCAGCCATGCCACGCCGCCGCCGCGCGCCGCCATCATCGCGGGCGGGCCACCGGGCCGCGCGGTGACCGCCAGCGCCTGTTCACGTCCCGAAACGTCACGGATCACCACGATACCGGACAGCGGCGCGTCCCTGTGGAACCCGTCCGCCGTCTTCAGGCCCAACTGCAGCAGGCCGTCACGCACATGCAGCACCTGCGGCGCGTCATGGTCGACCTGTCCCGGCTGTTCGGGCATGAACCACGCATCGCGGACCATCGCGGGCGACAGCCCCTCCCCCGACAGCGAAAGCGTGCCGTCCGGCGCGATCGCCGCCGCAAAGGGCGAGGCCACGGGACGCTGCGCCGCCGCACGCGCGAACAGCGGGGCCTGCGGCGAGGGATAAAGCGGCGCGCGCGGCAGGGCCATGGTGAACTGCGCATGTTCGGGCACGCACACCGTGGCGCAGACCAGCCAGTCGGCCGTGGCCTCCACCACCATGTCGGCCCCTTCCTTCGCCTCCTGCGGCTGCAGGCGCACCGGCAGCACGACATCCCCGGTATAGGCATATGACATCAGCGGCCCATCACGCAGCCGCTGCGGGACGGGCCATTCGATGGGTCCGCCCTCCCCCACCGCGCCGCCGGACGCATGCACCGCCAGCGTCACCGCCTCCCCCGCGTCACCGGGGTTGAGCCAGTAGGTATGCCAGCCGGGGGCAAGCTGCAGGCGCAGGCCGAAATGCATGTCCTGCCCCGGCATGAAGCTGTCACTGTCGCTCAGCAGCGTCGCGGTGCCATGCGCGGTCGTGACCGGCGTGCTCTGCGCCGCATGTCCCGCACGGGGCAGCACGGGACCAAGGCAGGCCAGGGCGCACAGGACGGACAGGAACAGGACGGACGGTAAGCGCAGGATTGCCAAGCAGGGATACTCCGTCAGCAGGGGGTCGGGACCATCATAGAACGCGCGAATTATAATCAGGATGATAATCCTGTCTTCATGGGCTTTTCGCGCCATGCCCCCGCCGGTGGCGGTCAGCCATTGCCGGGCGGGGGGCACGCACGCCATAAAGCATGCCATGGCGTCCGATCCATCCCCCCAGCACCCGCTTTTCCCCGCCGGCCTGTTCGCGCCCGGCCTTTCCTCCCCCGAGGAGGGACTGCCCGTGGCCGAGGCCCTGCCCCGCCTGCGCACGGCCCTCCATGACGGCAGCAACGCGGTGCTGGTCGCCCCGCCCGGCGCGGGCAAGACGACGCTGGTGCCGCTGGCGCTGCTGGCCGCCCCGTGGCGCGGCGACGGGCGCATCGTGATGCTGGAGCCACGCCGCCTTGCCGCGCGCGCCGCCGCACGACGGATGGCCGACCTGATCGGGGAAGAACCCGGCGGGCTGATCGGCTATCGCACGCGACTGGATGGCGCATCCTCCACCGCCACGCGAATCGAGGTCGTGACCGAAGGGCTGCTGGTGCGCCGCCTGCTGTCGGACCCGACGCTCGACGGCGTGGCGTGCGTCATCTTCGATGAAATCCACGAACGCTCCGTCGATGCGGACATGGCGCTGGCCTTCTGCCTTGACCTGCAACGCGAACTGCGCCCCGACCTGCGGCTGGTGGCGATGTCGGCCACGACCGACGCCGCCACCCTGTCGCAGCGCATGGACGCCCCCGTCATCGAAAGCGCCGGGCGGATGTTCCCGGTCGATGTCCGCCACGCGCGCCACGACATCGCGCACCTGCGCGACCTGCCCGACGCCATGGCGCGCGCCATCCGCACGGCGCTGGCGGAGGAAGAGGGCGATATCCTCGCCTTCCTGCCCGGCGTGGGCGAAATCCGCCGCACGCAGGCCGCGCTGGCGGATGTCGGGGCCGAAGTGCTGCCGCTTTATGGCGAACTGCCGCCGGGAGAGCAGGATTATGTCCTGCGCCCGGACACGAAGGGCGGACGGCGGGTGATCCTGTCCACCTCCATCGCGGAGACGTCGCTGACGGTGCCGGGCGTGCGCATCGTCATTGATGGCGGGTTCCGCCGCACGCCGCGCCTTGATGTCGGCACCGGCCTGACGAAGCTGGAGACGGCGCGCATCTCCCGCGCGGCGGCGACCCAGCGCGCGGGCCGCGCGGGGCGCGAGGCACCGGGGATTGCAATCCGCCTGTGGAGCGAGACGACCACCCGCGCCATGCCCCCCCACGACCGGCCCGAGATCATGGAGGCCGAACTGACGGGCCTGCGGCTGGACACGGCGGCATGGCAGGCGGCGATGGGGACCCTGCCTGCCGACCTGCCCTTTGCCGACACGCCCCCCAATGGCGCGTTCGAGGCGGCGCGCAGCCTGCTCATCGCCCTTGGCGCCCTGTCGGATGACGGGCGGATCACGCAGGCGGGCGTGCAGATGGCGCAACTGGGGTCGCATCCACGCCTTGCGGCGATGATGCTGGCCGCCCGCACCCCGGACGAGGCCGCGCTGGCCGCCGACCTTGCCGCCCTGCTGGAGGAACGCGACCCGCTGCGCCCGCGCCCGTCGGGCCGGGGGCCGGGCGGCAACATCGTCCCGCCCGCCGATATCCGCCTGCGCCTCGACCTGATCGCGGGGGGGGACCATCCCGCCGCCGACCGGGGCGCCCTGTCGCGCATCCGCCAGGCGGCGCGGCAGTACCGGCGCCGCATGGGGATCGGGCGCGACGTGGTGGCGCGGGGCGACTGCGCTGCCTTGGTGGCGGCGGCCTTCCCCGACCGCATCGCACAGCGGCGCGGCGATGTCGGCACGTTCCGCCTGTCGGGCGGGGGCAGCGCCCGGATGGGCAAGACCGACACACTGGCCTCCGCATCGCTGCTGGCGGTGGCGGGGATGCATGTGCGCACGGCCTGTGAAATCCGCCTTGCCGCGCCGCTGGACCCCGACAACCTGCCCGACAGCGTGCTGGCGCGCGCGCATGAACAGGTGGAGACCACCATCGACCCGGCCACCGGCGCGGTCATGGCCCGGCGCAGGCTGCGACTGGGCGCGCTGGTGCTGCGCGATCGCACGGTCACGGCGGACGCAACCGAGGTGGCGGACCTGCTGCTGCGGCAGGTGGGGCAGAACCTGGCCGCCGCGTTCGAATGGACGGATGCGTGCCGGCAGTTGCAGGCCCGCGTCGCATGGGCCCGCGACGTGCTGGCGCGCACCGACCTGCCGGATATTTCCGACGCGGCGCTGGCCGCCGATGTGGAAGGGTGGCTGGGCGCATGGGTCGGCGGGATATCGCGCATGAGCGAGATCCGCGCCCTCGACCTGCTGGCGGTGCTGCGCGCGACGATCCCGCATGATGCCCTGCGCTGGCTGGACCGGACATTGCCCCCCGCGCTTGAACTGCCGGGGGGACGGGTGGCGATCGACTACCTCCAGCCGGTACCGCTGGCCTCCGCGCGGGCGCAGACCTTCTACGGACAGTGCGAGACGCCGAAACTGGCGGACGGGCGCATCGGGTTGCGCATCGCGCTGCTGTCGCCCGCCGGGCGGCCACAGGCGATCACCGCCGACCTGGCCGGGTTCTGGGCCGGGTCATGGGCGGACATGCGCCGTGACATGCGCGGGCGCTATCCCCGCCATGACTGGCCCGAAGACCCGGCGCATGCGCAGCCTTCGCAACGCCCGGCGCGGCGGGGGACATGATACGGGAAAGGCAGGACCGGGAACGTGACATGAACGCCGCAGTGGACAATCATTTGCCACAGCGTCGCCACACATCATGGCATTGCCTTTTTTTTCGCCTATCATCACGGCCATACGAGTAATCCTGCTCTTTTCGACCCGTTACGGATGCACATGGCCCGCCGTCTTTCCCGCCTGTCTGTCATCGCGCCGCTGGCGCTGGCCTGTGTGCTGCCGTCCCGCCATGGCGCACGGGCGCAGGATGCCGCGCCCGTGGCCGCAGCCCCCCCGCCCGCAGCGCCATCGCTGTTCGCGCCGCCCGTGCCACCCGTGGTGTCCTCCGGCCCGCTGACCTTCGCGCCGCTGGTGCGGATGGTGGGAGCCGCGGTCGTGAACATCGCCGTCACCCAGGACGTGCACGGACAACGCAACGGGCAGCGCGTGCTGCCGAGTGTCCGGGGCACCCCGTTCGAGCACAAATTCCGCGAACGCATGCGTTCACATGGGGAGGAGATGCTGGGCGCGGGATCGGGATTCGTGATCGACCCGGACGGGATCATCGTCACCAACACGCATGTCGTGGGGGATGCGGACCATATTACCGTCTCGCTCGTCGATGGGACGGAACTGCCCGCGCACCTGATCGGCAGCGACGACCTGACGGATATCGCCGTCATCAAGGTGCAGCCACCGCATCCCCTGCCCTTCGTGCGGTGGGGTGACAGCAGGCTGGTGAATATCGGCGACTGGATCATGGCGGCGGGCAACCCGTTCGGGCTGGGGTCATCGGTGACGGCGGGCATCGTCTCCGCCCGGGGACGCGATATCGGCACCAGCCCGTTCGATGACTTCCTCCAACTCGACGCGCCGATCAATCCGGGCAATTCGGGCGGGCCGTCCTTCAACCTCAGCGGGCAGGTGGTCGCGCTCAATACGGCCATCGTCTCGCCCACCGGCGGGTCGGTGGGGATCGGTTTCGGCATCCCGTCGGAAATCGTCGCCCCCATTGTCGAGGAACTGCGCCGCAACGGGCATATCGACCGCGGCTGGCTGGGCGTGACCCTGACGGATGGCGGCGACACCCATGTGCCGGGGGTGGAGATCGTGGGCATCGACCGTGGCGGCCCGGCCATGAAGGCGGGGCTGCATATCGGCGATTACATCACCGCCGTGAATGGCGAACCCATCGACAGTTCGCGCATGCTGATCCGCTCCATCGCGGCGAAACGCCCGGCCTCCACCGTCATGCTGCACATCCGCCGCCATCGCGAGGCGCTGAGCATCCCGGCCACCGTCGGCTTCCGGCCGGATGATACGGATGACTGAGTGGGGTGTTTTTGATGGCGAACAGCCTGAGGAAGCGCACTGCCTGTTACAAGGTAAAATGAACCGGAAGCAGATATTCATTCTGGTAAAATTCCAAATGGCCTGACTCTCTTTTGACGCCATTCCCATTTGGCTGGTAAAACTTCAGAAGCTGACGCTCTTCGGCGCACGCAGAATTACAGCAAGTATTGACACGGATTGAAAGATCGTGCGGATTACATAGATGCAACCATTTGCAACCGAATTTCCTGTTAAACACTCAGAAAATAAAGCGGCCTTCCCTGCTGAAGTAGTCGCCTGGATCAAGGGGATACGGAACAGCGAGGTCCTGACGGCGGCATCTGAACGCGAGTTTGATGGCGAAAACGTTTATCTTGTCGCTGGGTCTGGTGAAGAACTGCGGATGCGGGCCCTTAAGCACGAAAGTGACTGGGTGGCGATTGGGTTCCAGCATGACATGCCAGACGATCAAGGCCGCATCTGGCGTACGGAAGCGGTACTTCGGCGCAGTAAAGACGATACAGACCAAGACCTCATCCGGTTTAGGACCCAGTGCCTAGCAAAGCGCCCCGGCGCATTTTTGGAAACGCCTAAAAAACCATATCTCGTAAAAGCGCTTCTGAAAGACAACTGGGGAGGTTTCGACAAAGACATCGAAGTCTGCGATGAACCACTATGGCTTGAGGACAACGGCGACGATCTAGCGTTGGCCAAACTTATCTTAGATGGCCATGCTACCAAATGGTTACCTGTAGTATATGTATCAGCCACCGGAAGGAACCGATGGCGTCTTACTGAAGATCAGATTAATAAACTCGCTTACGATCTCGGTGGTGTCGCTCATGTCGTAGTAGAACCGAGCAGAAATTTCTCAATCCGTCTGAAAGACGCCAGTGACGGTCGGAACGTTTATAATGGTGCGCTAGGCATCGCGATGCCGCATCACGGTTTCATCCGTAAATTCTTTCTTGGACGTCAGTTCGGAGAAGTCACCGACATTACCGAAATCGTCCGGAGCACCGCCACTCGGTTGCGAGGGTTCATGCCTTCGGTAGGATGGGATTGGACCGAGTTGCAAGAGCATGCGCTAAGAGATCAGCGCACTGCCCTTCGCGATGCAATTTCTCAAGGCGAAGCAGATCAGCTTTTCGATGATTTCACCAAGCAATTAAGTGACTTACAGGAAGAAAACCGGAGACTGACAGAGCAGCTGAATTCGCAGGCTGTCATAGACATCACTAAGGAAGAACAGGATTCAGGCATATTCCGAAGCATTGGTAAGGAAATCTACCCTGGCGAAATTACGGATCGACTTCGCTTGGCGGCACAGACTGCCCTGTCAGTTGCCGAGGCTAATGGCATCGACGACCGTACGACTGCTGTGTGGAAAAAAATACTCAACCACGTCCGGCGCTCACCTGCGCTAGACGAACTGCTTGCCGACATTAGACGCGCAACGAAAGATCCCAAGCGAATGGCAGATGCGCTTACGTCACTTTTGCAACGTCACGGATACCATGCCAAGTCGGAAAACAAACACATTCGACTAGAACCCGATGAGGGCTATGAGGGGCTACAGAATCTTACCCTCCCGAAAACGCCTAGCGATCTCCGCGCTACCATGAACCAGCGTAAGCAGATCGAGCGAACACTGGGAATTAACAAAATTCCACAAAATGTGGATACAGAAAGTTAAAATAAGGCATGAAAATTTCCACTGCAATTAACCCAAATTAAGTTTCGAATACTACAATACCATTCTAGAAATATTATTTATATATCCCTATCTCTGGCAAGAAAGTAAAAACTCCCCCTTAACGCCACGGCCACCACTTCACATGTAACATCGGTAATGTCGTCGTGGCGCATCTGCTCTGGCCTTGTTGCGCGACGGGCGTAGAATGATGTCTGGACTGCCGATCAGTGAGGTAACGTGCATATTCTTGTGGTGGAAGACGATCCGACGGTTCGCAATTTCGTGGCCAAGGGCCTGCGTGAGGCAGGACACCTGACCGAACTGACCGACAATGGCAAGGACGGCCTGTTCCTTGCGGTGAGCGAGAAATTCGACCTCATCATCCTTGACCGGATGCTGCCGGGGGGGATCGACGGGTTGCGCCTGCTGGAGACGATCCGCGCACAGAACAACACGACACCCGTGCTCCTGCTTTCGGCACTGGCAGATGTGGATGACCGCGTGCAGGGCCTCAAGGCGGGGGGCGACGACTATGTGACCAAGCCGTTCGCGTTCAGCGAACTGCTCGCCCGGGTGGAGGCGCTCGGCCGGCGCGGGCGCACCGAACAGGCGCCGCAGACCAAACTGGTCGTCGCGGACCTGGAGATCGACCTGCTGTCGCGCACCGTCCGCCGCGCGGGGCAGCGCATCGACCTGCAACCGCGCGAATTCCGGCTGCTGGAATACCTCACCCGCCATGCGGGACAGGTGGTGACGCGGACCATGCTGCTCGAAGGGGTGTGGGATTACCATTTCGACCCGCAGACCAACGTGATCGACGTCCACGTCTCGCGCCTGCGCCAGAAGGTGGACAAGCCGTTCGGCGTGCCGCTGATCCACACCATCCGCAATGCGGGATACATGCTGCGTGCGGAATGATGCCCCCCATCACGCAGGACAGCACGACGCGTGACGGACCTGCCCCTGCACGAAGGCACGTCACGCAGGCCGCGGCTGCGGGCGTTCCGCTCCGCCAGCCTGCGGTTTTCGCTGGCGTACGGGGTGCTGTTCGCACTGTCGTCCATCCTGTTCATGTCGTTCATCTGGTGGGGGACGATCGGTTTCCTTGAACGCCAGGTCGAAACCGCGATCAATGCCGATGCCCGCGCCCTTGTCGACCGCTGGGTGCTGGGGGGCGTGCCCACGCTGGCGCTGACGATCGAGGACCGGCTGGAACAGAACCTCGACGACGACGCGGTGTACATGGTGATCGACCCGGAGGGGAACTACCTCGCGGGGAACGTCTCCTCCTGGCCGGCAAAGGTGCAGTATACCGACCGCTGGTATTCCCTGCCCGATACGCGCGCGGGCCTGCGGGGACTGGCGGAAATCCACGCCTATCGCCTGCCGGGCACGGAACTGACCCATACGGCGGGGCAGCTTGACAGCGGATACCGCCTGCTGGTCGGGCGCGACATGCGCGCGCGCACCATCCTGCGGCGACTGC
The DNA here is from genome assembly GCF_002906255.1 of Novacetimonas maltaceti. GTDB lineage: Bacteria > Pseudomonadota > Alphaproteobacteria > Acetobacterales > Acetobacteraceae > Novacetimonas > Novacetimonas maltaceti. Next base: position 32,687 of record NZ_POTC01000005.1, read on the forward strand.
TGACCGATTCCCTTGTCTGGGCATGGATCATGGTCACGCTTCTTGCCGTCAGCGGGGCGATGCTGGTGCACCGCATCTTCCGTCGCATGGTCAAGACGGTGGCGCGCACCACGTCCGCCATCGCCCATGGGGACCTCAACCGCCGCATGCCGCTGGTCGGCAATGGCGACGAGATGGACCAGGTGGCCGAGGCCATCAATGAAATGCTCGACCGGATCGTGCGCCTGATGGATGGCGTGCGCGAAGTCTCCAACTCCATCGCCCATGACCTGCGCACCCCCATCACGCGCGCACGCACGCAGTTGGAGGATGCAGCCCTGCATGCCCGCGATGCCGACGAACTGCGGGCCGCGATCGAACGCGCGGTCGGCAACCTCGACAACATCACCGCCGTGTTCGAGGCCCTGCTGCGCATCGCGCAGATCGAGACCGGGGCGCGTCGTTCCGCCTTTGCCACGTTCGACCTGCGGCCCGTCCTGTTCGATGTCGCGGAACTGTACGAGGCCGTGGCGGAGGACCATGGGATCCGCCTCGAACTCGACATGGACGAGATCCTGCCCTTTTACGGGGACCGCTCCCTGATCCAGCAGGCGGTGGCGAACCTGCTCGACAACGCCATAAAGTTCTCGCCCGAACATTCGACCGTCCACCTTGGCGCCCATATCGCGGCCCCTGTCGCCGGGCGCATGGTCACGCATGCCGGGGGCGCGATGCTGACGCTGGAAATCCGTGACGAGGGCATCGGCATGACGGACGCGGACATGGAACGCGCCACCGAACGATTCTTCCGCGCGGAAAAGGCACGCAACACGCCCGGATCGGGGCTGGGGCTGGCGATGGTACGCGCGATCGTGCAGCTACACGGGGGGGAAATCCACCTTGCACGGCATGATCCCGGCCTGTCGGTCCGCCTGCTCCTGCCGGTCACGTCCTCCGCACTGGCGGAATACGGGTATGATCCGTTCGATGAGGACATGCCAGACATGACGCGAACTTCACAATTCTCCCATCAGCACGACACCAACAGTGGCGTAGTATAGGCCCATGAACATCCAACCGGTCACGGTCCCCGCCTTCCTTGTGATGAGCCTGTGCCTGTGTGGTCATTCGTGGCCCGTGGCAGCCGCGGCCCCCGTCACGCAGGCGCCGCCTTCGCAGGCTGGCGGGGACAGCAACAGGCCGGTCATCATTACCAGCGACACGCCCGCATTCTGCAATCGCCTGATCGGCATCATTGATGCCTATGGCCCCGGCCTGCCGCATGACATCGACGACCTGCGCGCCCATGGCGCGGACCTGTGCCGGGAGGGGCGGGTCCGTTCCGGCATCATCCGGCTGCGCCGTGCGCTGGTGGAACTGAAGGAAACCACGCATTCATGACCCATGCCCCGCGACGCGCGCATGTCCGCCCTTTCCTTCTCTCGCTCCTGATCGGAACCGCAGCCATGGCCGGGATGACAGCCGGGGTCACGCAGGCCCATGCCGCCGATGGCGCCGCCACGACAGCCGAAGCCCCCCAGACGACGAAGCTGAGGCTGTCGGCCACCGGCACCGTCCATGCGCCGCCTGATGAACTGACGGCCGTCTTCTTCGCCGAATCCTCCGCCCCGACTGCCGCTGCGGCACAGGGACAGGTGAACGCACAGGTGGACAAGGCGATGGCCGTCGCGCGCGGCGTGACGGGCCTGACGGTCAATGCCGAATCCTATATCGTGCATCATCAGGAGGCCGACCCCCGCAACAGTCGCCCCGCACAATGGATCGCACGTCAGAGCATCCGCATCAGCGCAACCGACGGCACGATCCTGCTGCCGCTGCTGGGCCGGATCCAGTCGGACAGCCTGGCGCTGTCACGGCTGGACTGGTCCCTGTCGCGCACGCACCGCACGGCCCTTGTACAGCAGGCGGAAGGACTTGCGCTGCGTGAACTGCAGCAGCGCGCGCAGGCGGCGGCAACCGCGCTGGGCCTGAAAATCGCGCGGATCGAGTCGGTCAGCCTGACCGATCAGGACATGCCCCCCCCGATGCCGATGATGATGGCCGCGCGCGCCGCCAGCATGCCCGCCCCGCAGGCCCCCGCCGCCGACCAGGATGTCAGCGCGCAGGCGGATGCGACCTACATCCTGCGCCCCTGACGCCCGGACATGAAAAAAGCCCGGACCACGTCATGTGATCCGGGCTTTCGGATATCCGATCAGGCGTCTGTCACACGCGCATCAGCGCGGGGCCAGCACCATGATCATCTGGCGATTTTCGAGCTTGGGCATATGCTCGACCTTCGCGATTTCATCCATCTCGTTGCGCACGCGCTCCAGCACCTTGATGCCCAGATCCTGATGCGCCATTTCGCGGCCACGAAAACGCAGGGTTACCTTGACCTTGTCGCCTTCGCCGATGAAGCTCTTCATCGCCCGCATCTTCACCTGGTAGTCATTTTCGTCGATGTTCGGACGAACCTTGACTTCCTTGATCTCGATGACTTTCTGCTTCTTGCGGGCTTCGTTGCGCTTCTTCTGCTGCTCGTACTTGAACTTCCCGTAATCGAGAATCTTCGCAACGGGCGGCTCGGCGTTCGGGCTGATTTCCAGCAGGTCGAGACCGGACGCATAGGCGCGGGCAAGGGCGTCACGCATCGGCATGATTCCCAGCATTTCGCCGTCGGCATCGATCAGGCGGACCTGCGGAACGCGTATCTCCTCATTGACACGGGGCCCCTCTCGGTTCGGCGGAGTGGGCATCGGGGGTCTGGCTATGGTCATCTCCTGTGACTGTGTATTCAGATCGTCGCGGCGGCCACCGGCCCCACGCCCAAACGCGCCCGGAGACTCCGGACGGCATGACGGCGCGAAATCACGCGGACGCTGCTGATGTGGCAATATGTGGCGCAAACACAAGGGCCAGATCAAGTCTTGTGTGCAGTCCCCCTGACGGGGCCAGCCATGCATGCACCGCACGCAGGCCCCTGCCGGACGCAGGTTGCGGAATGTTTCAGGCCACCATTACGTGAAACATCATGTAAAAGTTTTTGGTGAAGCTTTTTTCAAAAAGCTTCAAAGAACGCCGCCTTTTTGAAAAAAGGCGGCACCCAAAAACTTTTATCTGTTTGTTATCAGCGCCTTATTAAAACAGGACTAGCGCAGGTCCGGCGGGGTCGCCTCATGCGCAAGGGCCTTCACCGCCTCGTCCAGCGGCAGGATATCCTGCGCCTTGCCACCAAGGCGGCGCAGGGCGACGGTGCGTTCCTCCGCCTCCTTGCGGCCCACCACCAGGATGACGGGAACACGCGCAAGGCTGTGTTCACGAATCTTGGCGTTGATCTTCTCGTTCCGCACATCGGCCTCCACCACCAGGCCCGCGGCGCGGAGCTTCTCCTCCACCTCACGGGCATAGGGTTCGGCGTCCGTCACGATGGAGGCGACGACGACCTGCACCGGGGCCAGCCACATCGGGAAGCGCCCCGCATGCTGCTCGATCAGGATGCCGAGGAACCGCTCGAACGAACCAAGGATCGCGCGATGCAGCATCACCGGGCGATGGCGCGCGCTGTCTTCACCGACATAGGACGCATCAAGCCGTTCGGGCAGCACGTAATCGACCTGCAGCGTCCCGCACTGCCAGTCGCGGCCGATGGCGTCACGCAGCACGAATTCCAGCTTCGGGCCATAGAACGCGCCCTCCCCCGGATTGTACTCGTATTCGACACCCGCCATGTCGCATGCGACCTTCAGCGCGTTTTCCGCCCGGTCCCATGTTGCATCGTCACCGGCGCGCTGTTCGGGACGGTCGGCGAATTTCACGCGGAAATGCTCGAACCCGAGGTCCTTGTACACGGCGGAGAGCATGCGCACGAAGCGCGCGGTCTCGTCCGCGATCTGGTCGTCGGTGCAGAAGATGTGCGCGTCATCCTGCGTGAAACCGCGCACGCGCATGATGCCATGCAGCGCGCCGGAAGGTTCGTAGCGGTGGCACGCGCCGAATTCCGCCATGCGCAGCGGCAGTTCGCGATAGGAACGCAGCCCGTGGCGGAAGATCTGCACATGGCACGGGCAGTTCATCGGCTTGAGCGCGAGGGTCTTGTCCTCGTCCTCCACCGTGGCGATGAACATGTGCTCGCGATACTTGTCCCAGTGGCCCGACGCCTCCCACAGGCCGCGATCGACCAACTGCGGGGTGCGGACCTCCTGGTACCCGTTGCGGGTCTGCGCGCGGCGCATGTAGTCCTGCAGCACCGAATACAGCCGCCAGCCCTTGGGGTGCCAGAAGATCTGGCCCACGGCCTCCTCCTGGATGTGGAACAGGTCCATCTCGCGCCCGATGCGGCGATGGTCGCGCCGCTCGGCTTCCTCCAGCTGGTGGAGGTGCGCGTCAAGCTCCTTCTGGTCACGCCATGCGGTCCCATAGATGCGCGTCAGCATGGGGTTGCGGTGATCGCCACGCCAGTAGGCGCCGGCGACCTTCATCAGGCGGAACGCCTTGCCGATGTCGCCCGTGCTGCGCAGGTGCGGGCCACGGCACAGGTCGAGCCATTCGCCCTGCCGGTAGATGGAGATTTCCTCGTCAGCCGGCAGGTCGCGGATCAGTTCGGCCTTGAAGCGCTCGCCCCGGTCCTCGAAGAAGCGGATCGCCTCCTCACGCGGCCAGGTTTCGCGCGTGAACGGGGTGTTGGCATCGATGATCTCGCGCATGCGGGCCTCGATGCGGGGGAAGTCCTCCGGCGTGAACGGCTCATTGCGGTAGAAATCGTAATAGAAGCCATTTTCGATCGACGGGCCGATGGTGACCTGCGTGCCCGGCCACAGCGACTGCACCGCCTCCGCCAGCACGTGGGCGGCGTCATGGCGGATCATCTCCAGCGACTCGGTGTCCTTGCGGGTGATGAAACGGACATGCGCGTCGTGGTCGATATCGCGGCCGATATCCATCAGGCGGCCGTCCACTTCCATGGCGATGGCCGCGCGCGCAAGGCCCGCGCCAATGGACTGCGCCACCGTAGTGCCCGTCACCGCCCCGTCAAAGCGGCGTACGGATCCGTCAGGCAGGGTGATGGCAGGCATGTTCTGGTGCTCCGATAAGAATATGTCCCGCTGTAATGGCGTCAGCCGAGCGCGGCTGCAACCCTGTCGATGTGCAATGTGGCCAGATCGTGCGCCCACAGCGCCCTGACCTGCCCCGGCGTACGGCCCAGCGGCGCGCTGAGCGCGGGGTCGCCCGCGCGCGAAAACAGCACGACACACGGCGTTCCCATCACGGCGGCAAGGTGTATGGGACCGGTGTCATTGCCCACCGCAGCGGCGGCCCGCGCGGCCAGTCCGCCAAGGTCGAGCAGGGAGGTCCGCCCTGTCAGGTCCAGCGTCGCGTCGCATGCGGCGGCAATGGTGGCCGCCAGCGGCGCGTCGGCCTGCGTGCCGATGACGACCGGGCGCAACCCGCGCGCCCACAGCCGCACCGCAAGCCCGGCGAAGCGTTCCACCGGCCAGCGCTTTACCGGATGCGCCGCCGACGTGCCCGGCACCAGCAGCGCATATGGCCCCGGCAGGCGCGGCCCGTATTCCGCCAGCCACGAGATGTCGGCATCCGGCACCTCCGCAATGCCGGCGCGGCGCAACTGGTCGCGCTGGCGGGCGCGGTTGTGCATCGCCTTGCGCTGCGGGTTGTCATGACAGGCCTGCGCGCCCCGGGCGATGCCCGACCATGCGCGGTGCCCCGACAGGTGGAAATAGCGCGTCGTCCGCCCCGAGGTCTGGAGGTCGTAGATGAAATCATACTCCCGCAGCAGCGCGCGCATCGCCATGACCGCGCGCAGGTTGCGCCATGGCGCGCGGGTATCGACGCGCACATCGTCAAACCATGGCGACGCGCGTGCCAGTTCGACAAAGGGCGGGGTCGTCAGCAGCGTCACGCTGTCATTGCGATGGTGTTCGCGAATGGCCGCAAAGGGGGCAAAGGACTGGACGAAGTCACCCAGCGCGCCCAGACGGATGACAAGGATACGCCGCATACACGACCTTTCGTGCTTCTGTTGGAACAACATGCTGATAAACGGCCGGCGCGCTCAGGGGGCGGCGGGGTCGGCCTCCAGCAGGGAGAGATCCTGCCGGGCGAGGTCCGCCTCATGCGAATCCGGGGCCAGCGCGATCACCTGCTGCCAGTCGGCGCGGGCGTCCTCCATCTTTCCCTGGCGTTCATGCAGGATGCCGGATTCCAGTTCGGCGGCCACATTGTGCGGCGCCTGCTGCAATGCTGCGGCAATGTCGGTCGCGGCAAGGTCGATCTGGCCCAGCTCACGGTTGGCGGCCGCACGTGTCACCAGCGCATCCACCCGCAGCGTCGCATCGTCAGGCAGCGGCGTCAGGTCGGAAACCGCCTGCTGCGCCATGCCCATGTCCACGGAAATGCGCGCATGAATCACGCGCAGCGTCATGTCATGCGGGTCAAGCGACAGCCCGTATGTCGCACTGTCGAGCGCCTGGCGCGGGCTGTCATCGGCCTGCCATGCCCGCGCGGCCTCCTCGGCCACGTGGGCGCGGCGGTGCAGGGACTCGGGCGTGTCATGGCGTTCCTCCTCCCTCCCCCCTCCCGGCGTGCCGGCAGCCTGTGAGGGGGCCGAGGACGGGGCCTTCGCGGGGGGGGCAGCCTCACCGTGTGGCCAGTGCGTGATGTGCGACAGGCGGTCGAGGGTGTCTGCCGCATCCCCCACGTCACCCAGCGCCATTTCCGCAAGCGCGCCGCAATATTCCGCCTCCGCCCCGCCGCCATGCTCCTGCCAGTCCTCGGCATAGTCACGGGTGCCGTCGGGATCATCGGACAGGTGCGACTGGCAGGTGGCGAAGGAAAAGTCCTGCCGTGCCGCAGGACCGCCCCCGACCGCCTGCGGCCGGCCCGTGACACGCGCGGGCGCCGCGCCGGCACGCGGGGCATGGGGCGTGCCCGTCGCACTGGCGGTATCCGCGCCCACGACCGTGGCGCGCGCGCTGCCGCCCGCCGACTCCAGCGCCATGACCATCATTCCAACCTGCATGGCACGCATGCAGACCACCCGCCACCGGGCCGTGCGGCCCCCGCACGGGACACCGTACAGGGCGCGGTACGGCGCGGGACTCCGCGAACAGGCGGACGGAAACATGCATGTGAAAGCTATCATAATGGTTCCTTCGTCACCCCGCGCCCCGCCGGGGTCAAGTGCCTCCGCCCCCTGATACGCCCGAATGTTGCAACAGACGGTGCAGAACTATCTCTTACGTGATACACATTCCGAAATGGAATTTGCGACCACACGCCCCGTCATCCTCCAGGTTCTGCCCGCGCTTGAATCGGGCGGGATCGAACAGGGCACCATCGAAATGGCCGCCGCCATCACACAGGCGGGCGGCACGGCCCTGGTCGCAAGTGCGGGCGGACGACTGATCCCGCGCCTGCGCTATGTCGGGGCGACACCGGTCCACCTGGACCTGCGGCCGAAAAACCCGATTTCCATCCTGCGCAATTCCCTGCGGCTGGGGCAGATCATCCGCGAACATTCCGTTAGCCTCGTGCACGCACGCTCACGCGCGCCGGCATGGGCGGCGGCGTCCGCGTGCAGGCGCACGGGCGTGCCGCTGGTGACGACATGGCATGGCGTCTATGGCAACAACATCCCCGGCAAGCGCCGCTACAACGCCGTCATGGCGTCGGGGCAGCGCGTCATCGCCGTCAGCGAATACATCGCGCAGCGCCTGCGCACGGAATACAGGGTGGGCGACGACCGCCTGCGCCTGATCCCGCGCGGGGCGGATGTCGTGCGCTTCGACCCGCAGGGCGTGCGCGGCAACCGGGTACAGAACCTGCTGGACCAGTGGGACCTGCCCGAACATGCCGCCATCATCGTGCTGCCGGGCCGGGTCACGCCGTGGAAGGGGCAGATGCTTCTGCTCGACGCGCTTGCGCGGATGGAAAACACGGGCGGGTGCGGGCGCGAATGGATCTGTGTCTTCGTCGGGGACGCAAAGGATCGCGACAGGCATGCGCAGGCGCTCGTGGACAGGGCGCGCGGGGCGGGACTGGGTGAACGGGTGCGCTTTACCGGGCACTGTTCCGACATGCCGGCGGTGATGATGCTGGCCGATGTCGTGGTCGTGCCCTCCCTGCGGCCCGAACCCTTTGGCCGCGTGGTGGTGGAGGCTCAGGCCATGGGCCGTCCCGTCGTGGTCGCCGCCCATGGCGCGGCGCTGGAGACGGTGGAGGACGGGGTCACCGGCTTCGCCTTCCCCCCCGGCGACGTCACCGCCCTGACGGAAGCGGTGCGCACCGCGCTGTGCATGACGCCGGAGCAGCGCGCGCTGATGGCGTCCCATGCGCGTGAGAACGTCATGGCGCATTACACCAGCCACGGCATGCAGTACGCGACCCTTTCGGTCTATGACGAACTGCTGCATACCCACATGGCGGAGACGTTCCTGTACAATACCGGCCTGATGGCGGCCGGCAATGACCTCGAACAGCAGGCATCCTGAACGCTCACGCCGCCCCGGCGCGCAGTGTGGCATGCCCGAGCGGACGCGGCATTGATCTGCCGCACCCCCACGGCCATCTGGCCGCAGCCTCCCCCGCACGACATATGGCGTATGCGCTGAGGGGATTTACAATGCGCAAGGCGATTGAAATCCTTGCGCAAGGACTTCTATGGATACGCCATAGCAACCGGATGACGTAAGATCCGCAGATCATGACAAACAGGAATTTCGGGGCCTCAACATGAGCGATACACTTTCTGTCCAGACGGAGGCCCCGGCGCGGGACCGGACCACCACCACGACCACCGCGGAACCCACCGTGCACGCCGCGCCCGGCACCGACCTGCGCACCGTCGATGCGGATCCCGATTTCTGGTATCCCGTCGCGTGGTCGTCGCAGGTGCGCAAGGGCAAGACGTTTGGCGTGCGTTACGCGGGCGTGCCCATCGCGCTGGTCCGGCCGGAAGAAGGCAGCGTCTTCGCGCTGTATGACCGCTGCCCCCACCGGCAGGTGCCGCTGAGCAAGGGGACCGTCAACGGGCAGACCGTGCGCTGCTGCTACCATGGCTGGGCCTTCGGGCGTTCGGGCCGCTGCATCGACGTGCCGTATCTGGGCAAGGGCAAGCTGCCCAACGGCGTACGCACCTATCCCTGCCGGGAGGCCGGCGGCCTTGTCTTCATCTTCCCCGGTGACCCGGCCAAGGCCGACACCGTGCCCTTCCCCAAGCTGGGCAGCGTGGACAACCCCGCCTACAAGACCAAGAATTTCAGCCCGCGCGTCGGCTGCCACTACACGTTCATGCATGAAAACCTGATGGACATGAACCATCAGTTCCTGCACCGCCGCCAGATGGGCCAGATCAAGGCACGCTTCCTCGGGCAGGACAAGGGCGAGAACTTCATCGAGGCGCGCTACAGCTTCATGCGCAGCGCGGGGCAGCAGCCGCTGGCCGAACGGCTGATCTTTGGCAAGCACAAGGACCTCAACGGCGCGGAACATCCGGTCGAGGAAGTCGTGACCATCCGCACGACCTATCCGTACCAGACGCTTCAGATCCGCGACAAGGACGGCGACCTTATCATGGACCTGTGGACCTCCTACGTCCCGGTGGACAAGGAGCAGCGCGTCACGCAGTCCTTTGGCCTGCTGTCGGTGCTGCGCCCGCAGACGCCGCTGCTGATCGACCTGATCTGGCCCGCGCTGGGCTGGTTCACCAACCGCATCTTCCTTGAGGACAAGGATATCGTGGAACTGGAACAGCAGGCGTGGAACGAACAGGGCGGCGACCGCAACGTGGAAATCTTCCCCGTGGTCAAGGCGCTGCGTGAACTGCTGACGCGCTGCGGCGTGCCGGCCGGCAAGGGCATGCCCGACACCACCAATCCCGATACCGCGGCCACCCCGGCGCCGGTCGCCACCGGCGCGGCCTGACCCGCCACGCGATACCGCGCATTCCCGCCCCGCCGCACCGCCCCATGGCCGGTGCGGCGGGGCGGGGCCTGACACGGGCCATCCCCACATGACAGACGAAACCCAGCCCCCGGACGGGCGAAAGCCGAAAGCGCCCGCGCCGAGGCCGCCCGCATCGCCCGCCAGCAGCGCGAGGCGCAGGCCCTGCGTGACAACCTGCGCCGCCGCAAGCAGCAAAGCCGCGCCCGCACCGCGCCGGGCACGCCCGCCACGCCCCCGTCCGGGGACGATGCGCCATCCACATAATAAAGCCGTCATGCCCGCGCATAACACGATTGCGCGACTCGACCACCTTCGGTAGTGGTCGCTGCTCGCCAGCGGCGGGACGTCCCCGCCATGACGCACGAAGAAAGGGACCGCATGCCAATAATGCCTGATACGTGGATTCGCCGCATGGCCGTCGAATCCGGCATGATCGAACCCTTCGTCGAAAAACAGAACCGCGAGGGCGTGATCTCCTTCGGGCTGTCCTCCTACGGCTATGACGCGCGCGTGGCGTCGGAATTCAAGATCTTCACCGACGTGGACAACGCGGTGGTCGATCCCAAGAATTTCGCGGAAAACAGCTTCGTCACCCGCCATGGCGATTCCTGCACCATCCCGCCGCACAGCTTCGTGCTGGCGCATACGGTGGAATATTTCCGCATCCCGCGCGACACGCTCGTCGTCTGCCTTGGCAAGTCCACCTATGCCCGGTGCGGCATCATCGTGAACGTGACCCCGCTGGAACCGGAATGGGAAGGGCAGGTCACGATCGAAATCAGCAACACCACCCCCCTGCCCGCGCGCATCTACGCCAATGAAGGCATCTGCCAGTTCCTGTTCTTCCAGGGGGCGTCGCCGTGCGAGGTCAGCTATGCCGACCGGGCGGGCAAATACATGGGACAGCGCGGCGTCGCCCCGCCACGGATGTAGGAGAGCAGGGCCATGGACCGTTTCATCATTCGCGGCGGGCACCGCCTGCACGGCGACATCGTCATCGGTGGCGCCAAGAACTCCGCGCTCAAGCTGCTGGTCGCCGGACTGCTGACGTCGGAGACGCTGGTACTGTCGAACGTGCCGCGCATCGCGGACATCCGCACCATGCGCACGCTGCTGCAGCAGCACGGCCTGAAGGTGGAGGACGTGGACGGCACGGGGTCCGTCCTGTCGGTCGGCGGACCGATCACCAATACGGAAGCGCCTTACAACATCGTCTCCAAGATGCGGGCCTCGATCCTCGTGCTCGGGCCGCTGCTGGCACGCTGCGGGGAGGCGCGGGTGTCGCTTCCGGGGGGGTGTGCGATCGGCACGCGCCCGGTGGACATGCACCTCAAGGGGCTGGAGGCGCTGGGCGCGCGCATCACGCTGGAAAACGGCTACATCAACGCCCACGCGCCCGAGGGACTGACGGGCGCGCGCATCATCCTGCCGTTCGCATCGGTGGGGGCGACGGAAAACCTGCTGATGGCGTCGTGCCTGGCGAAGGGACGCACCGAAATCGTCAACGCCGCGCGTGAACCCGAAATCGGTGACCTCGTCTCCTGCCTCAACGCCATGGGCGCGCGCATCACCGGCGCGGGCAGCGGGACGCTGGTGATCGACGGCGTGGACGCCCTGCACGGGGCGGAATACCGGGTCATGCCCGACCGCATCGAATGCGGCACCTATGCCTGCGCCGCCGCGATCACGGGGGGGGACCTGCGCCTGATCGACGGGCGGGCCGAACACCTTGGCGCGGTCGTGCGCGCGCTGGAGGAAGCGGGCGCGGAAGTGTTCCAGGAAGATGGCGCGCTGCGGGTGCGGCGCACCGGCGCGCTGCGGGGCGTGGACATCATGACCGAACCCTATCCCGGCTTTCCCACCGACATGCAGGCACAGTTCATGGCGCTGCTGTCGGTGGCCGAAGGGGCGTCGATGGTGACGGAGACGATCTTCGAAAACCGGTTCATGCACGTCCCCGAACTCAACCGCATGGGCGCGCGCATCAACGTGCACGGATCGTCCGCCATCATCCGGGGCGTGCATTCCCTGTCGGGCGCGCCGGTCATGGCGACAGACCTGCGGGCGTCGTTCTCCCTCATCCTCGCGGGGCTTGCGGCACATGGGGAGACGATCCTGAGCCGCGTCTACCACCTTGACCGCGGGTATGAGGCGGTGGAGCGCAAGCTGGCGCGCTGCGGGGCGCAGATCGAACGCGTTTCGGGCTGAAACCCCGCAAAAGACCGGCGCGAGCGGCCGTGCAAAAGGGCTGTCGTGCGAAAAGCGCCCTTTCTGCATGGGGGCACAGTGTGGTATGCGCGCAGGCGACATGTTGCGCCTGTCACGCCTGATGTGATGCGGTCCGGGCGCGTTTCCTTTGTTCGGAGAATGCAGTGACCGTCCTGACCCCGGCCTCCAGTCTTGTCCCGGAAACGGACAGCCCGATGATCATCGCCCTGCCCAAGGGCCGCATCCTCAAGGCCGCGACACCGCTGCTGAAGGCGGCGGGCATCGTCCCCGGCCCCGATTTCACCGATGACCGCAGCCGCCTGCTGCGCTTTACCACCAATGACCCGCAGATCGACGTGGTGCGCGTGCGCTCCTTCGACGTGGCGACGTTCGTGGCATTCGGCGGCGCGCAGGTGGGGCTGTGCGGGGCCGATGTGCTGATGGAATTCGACTATCCCGAAATCTATGCGCCGCTCGACCTTGGCATCGGCGGGTGCCGCATCTCCATCGCGCAACCGCGTGGCAGCACCCTGTCGGACGATCCCGCGCGCTGGTCGCAGGTGCGCGTCGCGACCAAATACCCCTCCATCACACGGCGGCATTTCGCGGCACAGGGGATCAACGCCGATATCGTGCACCTGCACGGGGCGATGGAACTTGCGCCGGTGCTGGGGCTGTCGCACCTGATCGTGGACCTTGTGGACACGGGTTCCACCCTGCGGGCGAACGGACTGGAAGAAGTGCGCACCATCACACATGTCACCAGCCGCCTGATCGTCAACCGCACGGCGTTCAAGACGCAACCCGAACGCATCGGGGGCATCATCAACCGTTTCCGCCAGGCCCTTGCGTCCGGCACGACACAGACCGAGGGATAAGCCGGCCATGAAGCGCCTGAGTACCAGCAGCCCCGATTTCGACACCGCATTCGCACAACTGCTGGCGGACCGCGACAGCGACACGGCGCGCGTCGATGGCCCGGTGACCGAGATCCTCGCCGCCGTGCGCCGTGATGGCGATACGGCGCTGTGTGACTTCACCCGCCGCTTCGACCGCATGGACGTCACCCCCGATCGCCTGCGGATCACGGATGCGGAAATCGACGCCGCCTGCGCCGAGGTCTCGCTGTCGCTGCATGCCGCACTCGACGTCGCGGCGACGCGCATCGAATCCTTCCACCGCGCGCAGATGCCCGGCGACCTGCGCTATGTCGATGCGCAGGGGGTGACGCTGGGCATGCGCTGGACGCCGCTTGATGCGGTGGGGCTGTACGTGCCGGGCGGGACGGCGGCGTATCCGTCCTCCGTCCTGATGAACGCCCTGCCCGCGCGGGTGGCGGGCGTGCAGCGCCTGGCGATGTGCGTGCCGACGCCCGATGGCGTGCTCAACCCGCTGGTGCTGGCCGCCGCCCGCCGCGCCGGCGTGACCGAGATCTATCGCGTGGGTGGCGCGCAGGCGGTCGGCGCGCTGGCCTATGGCACGGCAACCATCGCGCCGGTCGATCGCGTGGTCGGGCCGGGCAATGCCTATGTCGCCGAAGCCAAGCGGCAGGTGTTCGGCCGCGTGGGAATCGACAGCATCGCAGGGCCATCCGAAATCGTGATCGTCGCGGCCGACGCCAACGACCCGCGCGCCCTGGCCCTGGACCTGCTGGCGCAGGCGGAACATGACCCGATGGCGCAGGCGGTGCTGATCACGCCCGATGCCACGCTGGCGCAGGCGGTGCAGGACGCGGTGGAAGCCGAACTGAAGACGCTGCCGCGCGCGCAGATCGCCCGCGCAAGCTGGGACGCGCACGGGGCGATCATCACCGTGCGCACCCTTGACGAGGCGGTGGAACTGGTCAACCGCATCGCGCCGGAGCATCTGGAACTGGTGATGGACGACCCGCAACCGGTGTTCGACAAGGTGCGGCATGCGGGCGCGATCTTCCTTGGGCGTTATTGCCCCGAGGCGATCGGCGATTATGTCGGCGGCCCGAACCATGTCCTGCCGACAAGCTCCACCGCGCGTTTCGCGTCGGGCCTGTCGGTGTTCGACTTCCTCAAGCGCACGACCTTCATCGACGCCAAGGCGGAATCCCTGCGTGAAATCGGGCCGGCCGCCGTGGCGCTGGCGCGGGCCGAAGGGCTGGACGCGCACGCCATGAGCGTGTCCGTCCGGCTGGATGATCTGGCGCGCGGGTCGGGTAAAGCTTGACCATGGGGGAACAATCCCCACATATCCACCCTTGTATTCCTGTCGGCGCGATGCGGAAATTTCTTCCGCGTCGCGCTTGGCCTTTTTTTCACCCCACCCAACCAACATGATTGAAGGATAAGATGTCCAAGGAAGACATGATCGAATTCAGCGGCACGGTGACCGAGCTGCTTCCCAACGCCATGTTCCGCGTCAAGCTGGATAACGAACACATGATCCTGGCGCATACCAGCGGCAAGATGCGCAAGAACCGCATCCGCGTGCTGGCGGGCGACCGCGTGAACGTGGAAATGACCCCCTATGACCTGAGCAAGGGTCGCATCACGTTCCGCTTCAAATAAGACGGATCGCCCGATCATGACCCGGACACCCGGTTCCTCCGTCACGGGAACGGGCGCGCAGCTTGTTCTTGCCTCTGCCTCTCCCCGGCGTCTTGATCTCTTGCGACAGGTCGGGGTGCATCCCGACCAGGTCATCGCCGCCGATATCGATGAAAGCCCCGCGCCGGGGGAACTGCCCCGTGCCTATGCGCTGCGCATGGCCGATACGAAGGCGCGCGCCGTTGCCGCCACCCTCGATATCCCCGCGCTGGTGATCGGGGCCGACACGGTGGTTGCCGCCGGTCGGCGCATCCTGCCCAAGGCGGAAGACGAGGCCTGCGCACGCGCCTGCCTGTCGCTGCTGTCGGGGCGGCGGCATACGGTGCTGACCGCCGTGACGCTGCAGCCGAGTGCCGCATGGGCAAAAGGCCGCGCGGCCACGCGCATCGTCTCCAGCACGGTTGCATTTTCACGCATGACCCCTGCGCAGATTGACGCGCTGATCGCGGCGGGGGACTGGCGAGGCAAGGCGGGTGGCTATGCCATCCAGGGGATGGCTGCGGCCTTCGTGCGTTTCCTGTCCGGCAGCTATTCCGGCGTGGTCGGCCTGCCCCTGTTCGAGGTCGCGCAGATGCTGCGCGGGCAGGACGGGGACTGGATTGCGTGAGCATGCTGATTCGCGTGGCCAGCGGGCCGGGGGAATTGCGGGTCGCGCTGACGGATGGCGAACGGCTGCTGGATTACGCGCTGTGGCGGCCTGACCTGCCCGATGGGGTGGGCGACCTGTATCGCGGCCGCGTAAATGCCCATGTGCCCGCGCTTGGGGGCACCTTCATTGACCTTACCGACGGGCAGACGGGATTCCTGCCCGATTCCGAAGGCTGCGGCCCCATGACGCAGGGGACCGCCCTGCTGGTGCGCGTCAGCCGCAGCGCGCAGGGCGGCAAGGGCGTGCGGCTGAGCCTGCGCGGCATTGCCGAACCCCGCACGGACGGGCCGCCCGCGCTGCTGTCGCGCGGTCCCGGCCCGGTGGAGCGCATGGCCGCGCAATGGCCTGACGCCACGATCCTCATTGACGACCCGGCCGTGGGCGCGCGCCTGCCACAGGCGCTGCATGCCCGGATCGAACGCCAGCCGATGGCCTTCGACGCGGAGACGGAGATGATGGCCGAATCCCTGTCCGATCCGTCTGTCGCGCTGCCCGGTGGCATGTCCGCCACCATCACCCCCACCCCGGCCCTGATCGCCATCGACATGGATGGCGGGCATACCAGCATGGACCGCAGGCCCAAGCAGACGGCGCAGTTCGCGGCCAACCGCGCGGCGCTGCCGGACCTGCTGCACCAGTTGCGGCTGCGCAACCTGTCGGGGGCCATCGTCGTGGATGCGGCGGGCCTTGCGGTGCGCAAGCGCCGGGCGCTGGCCGAACCAATCACGCTGGCGCTGGCGGCGGATCCGCTGCGCCCGCGTTTCCTGGGCATCAGTGCGCTGGGACTGGCGGAAATCGTGCGCCCGCGCATCCATCCGCCCCTGCATGAGCTGCTCGACAGCGTGACGGGCCGCCTGCTGCGTTCCCTGCGCCAGCGGATGCGGGCCTGCCGGGGGCAACAGGCGCCAACGCCGGTCACATTGCATGCGGGGTGCGATATCGTGCGCCTGATGCGGACCTTCCCCGCATGGGCGGAAGATTTCACGCGCCTGACGGGATGCCCCTTACGCATCGTCATCGCCCCCGACCTGCCACCTGCCGGATGGAGGTACGACCATGACTGAAGCCACCACACCGCCCCCCTGCCCTGTCTGCGGCAAGCCGATGGTGCAGGCCTATCGCCCGTTCTGTTCGCGCCGTTGCGCGGATATCGACCTTGGCCGCTGGTTCACGGGGCAATATCGCGTTCCCGCCGACAATGATTTCAACGATATGGATGAAAATCACACAAGACGGGTTGATCCCGACGAAGAGGTAGGGTAAAGCCTGCACATCGTCAGGGCGGTTCACCCCGCCCCGGCCTGCCGGACAACGGCTCCGGTGCCCAAGTAGCTCAGTTGGTAGAGCATGCGACTGAAAATCGCAGTGTCGGTGGTTCGATCCCGCCCTTGGGCACCATTTCATTTCCTGAAAACATGAAATATTGCGCAGCCATACGGAACAATGTTCCGTCATGTCCTGATTGAATCGCCAGAAAGTTTTTGGTGAAGCTTTTTCCAAAAAGCTTCAGAAGACGCCGCCTTTTAAAAAAGCGCCCCCGAAAACTTTTATCTTTTTATCCTAGCGGAAATCCGCCCTGTATTTCTGCACTGCCGCCTGAGCGCAGGCCTCATCCTTCTCCCCGCCCGGCGCACCGGACACCCCGATACCGCCAAGCACGCTATTATCCGACGCCCTGCGCAGGGTAACGCCGCCCGGCACGAACAGCACTTCGGGAATGGTATTGAGCGCCCCGTTCGCAGGCCCTGTCACCTTCGCCGCGATCAGTTCGCTGGTGGTGTTCATGTTGAACGCCAGTCCATAGGAATAGGCGGTATAGGCCTTGCGGTAGGAGACCGACAGCGATTGCAGCGGCACGCTGTCCCCCTTGATGACGGCCTGCTGGTGGCCGGTCGTATCGACCACGGTGGCGGTGACGGAATATCCCTGCGCCGCGCAGGCCCGCACGGCCTCAGTCGCGAGTTGCCCTGCCATGGCCCAGTCGAGCTTCTGCATGGTGACGATATGCCCTGCGGCATGGCCACCCCCAGCACGCCCGTCCGGGGATTGCGCAACGGCCGCATGCGCCACCGTGACGGCCATGAAGGCCCCAAGGACCACACCCCGCGCAATCCGCCCGCATGACTGTCCCATCCGGCCATCCATCCCCTGCTGAACACCTGCCGCCATCATGTCGGAGCGCACGTGCGTCCCACAACAGGAAAGACGGCCGCGCACATAATAGTGCACCGCCGTCCCCAAGCGCCCCCAGACGCAAAAAACGCCATGCCATACCATCCTTCCCCATGATCGGGGTGCGGATGGCACGGCATGGCGCATCGCAAAGGCGCCGTTCAACACCCGCCCCGCCCTCCTGCCGGATGGGCGGGGCAAGCCTGCACCCCCTCAGGTCGCGCGGGCGCGCACCCACTCTGCCACGCCTTCGGGCGGCATCGGGCGGGCGAACAGGTAGCCCTGCATGACGTCACAGTTCAGGTTCTTGAGCATGTCGCGCTGCTTCTCGGTTTCCACGCCTTCGGTCACGACCGTCATGCCAAGGCGCGAACCGATGCCGATGACCGCCGTCGTCACCGCCTGGGCATTCGCATCATGGTCGAGGTTCATGATGAAGCTGCGGTCGATCTTGATCTCGCTCAGCGGCAGGCGCGTCAGGCGCGACAGCGAGGAATAGCCCGTGCCGAAATCATCCATCGACAGGCCGATGCCAAGGTTGCGGATCGCCTGCAGGACGCTCATCGTCTCTTCATTTTCCTCCATCATGACGCTTTCGGTGATTTCCACCGTCAGGCGCTCCGCCGGGAGGCCATGGTCACGCAGCAGGCTGGACAGGTATTCCGGCAGCAGGCGGTCGCGGAAATGCCCGGCGGACAGGTTGACCGCCATGGTCGGCACATGGATGCCTTCGCGGTCCCACATCGTCATCTGGCGCACGGCCTTTTCCAGCGACCATTTGCCGATCGCCTCGATCTGTCCGGTTTCCTCCGCCACCGCGATGAAGCGGGAGGGATAGATGTTGCCCAGCGTGGGATGGTTCCAGCGCGACAGCGCCTCCACCCCGTAGATCATGCCCGTGCTGGATTCCACCTGCGGCTGGTAATGCAGCGTCAGCAGGCCATCGGCGATGGATTCACGCAGCGCAAGGCCCAGCACAAGGCGGTCCTGCGCGGCCTTGTTGTCCTCGCTGGAGGCGACGCGGAACGTGCCCGGCCCCTGCTTCTTTGCGTTGCGCATCGCCTGTTCGGCGTAACTGAGCAGCGATTCCCCGTCCGGCCCGTGTTCCGGATACTGGCTGATGCCGATCCCCACGGTCCCGACGATCTGGTTGCCCGCGATCTCGATGGGTTCGCGCATGCAGTCCATGATCTTGCGCGCGAAATCGGCCACCGTCTCTTCGGTGACATTGGGGACGATGATGATGAATTCGTTCGCGCCCGACCGGCTGAGGATATAGTTGCTGCGCGACAGCCGCTTGAGGCGTTCGGCCACGGCCTTGAGGAACCCGTCGCCATGCACATGGCCCAGCGCGTCGTTGATGTCGCGGAAACGGTCCACGTCGATCATGTACACCGCAAAGCGGCTTTCATTGGGGGACGTGATCATCGTCCTGAGCATCCGGTGGGCCACCGAACGGTTCAGGAAGCCGGTCACCGGGTCATAGTTCGACAGTTGCGAGATATGCTGCCGGGCCTCGTGCTGTTCGATCACAAGGCCGCAGAACGGCACGCAGCCTTCGACGATCTTCTGCGGCCAGTTGCTCAGCTTGTGCTGGTTGCGCGAATACAGCGCAAAGATGCCAAGCGAGCGCCCCTTGCGGTTCTTGATCGCCAGCGCCCAGCATGAATGCAGCCCCAGCGACGCCCCAAGGGCAAGGTAGCTGTCCCACACGATGGTCGTGGCTTCCGCCGGGTCGGAATCCAGCGCATGCAGGTCGGCCTGCGTAAGGGTCAGCCGTTCCAGCGCCAGCGCGAAGCGCCGCGGCAGGCCGGGACCGGAGAGGATCTGCAGGCGGTTTTCCTCATCAAGGAGGATCAGCACCGCGATCGTGTTGGGAACGAATCCCTCGACCTCCTGGCAGATCATGTCCGCCACGTCCTGGATCATGGTATCGCCCGACAGGGCATGGAAGACGCTGTTCTGCAGGTCGAGCAGCCGCTTGCGATGCCCTTCCTCCGTCACGCCCTTCATGAACGCCATGTAGTAGCGCTTCTTTTCCGGCCCGATCAGCGCGGTCGAAATCGACAGTTCGCCGGAGATGTAATCCCCGGCCTTGCTTTCGAACGTGACCTCACGCGATGTGCCGACGATCTTGTTGATGCCCGTCTTGCGGTTGGCATCAATATAGCTGTCATGTTCCTGGCGGTAGATACTGGGCACGAGGCAGCTGACGTTCCTGCCCAGCACCTCTTCCTTGGAATAGCCCCAGAGATGTTCCGCTGCTGTATTGAAGAAGACGATGATGTTCTTGTCATCAATGATAACGACACCATCCGAGGCCTGTTCCAGCAGGTCGAGGCCAATACCGGAATCCATCGGCAGCAGGGAAGAAGACACGGGTTTTGTATCGATCTCATTCATGGGGTCATGGGTCCACAGTCATCAACAGATCAGGAAATAACGGCGTATCGGACATCAGGACCTGACAGGACACCCCCATACGGGAGGGGCCATGCAACGGGGGCAGGCCTGCTGGTTACCGAAACATTATTTCAGGGCGGTTCAGGGAATACCGCATCACCCCTGCCTTGGGACGGCGATATTCAGGATATTCATGCTATCTTGTTGTATACTACTTTCATACGTTTCTAAAAATGAAGTATACATGCAAATACAAGGCCATAGGATACCTGTCTTGTGTTTCACGATTTATTAATGAAATTACGAGAGTGTTGCAAGGGTAAAGATACATATCTGATGCAATTAAATTGGCCCGCGGCCATTCCAGACCCGGCATGCCAACTGGGCCAGGCTTTCATTTTCCCCTATGATTTCAATGACATGCCAATATATTTAATCAAACATACCAGCCAGTGTCCTTCCTGTCCGGCTTCCCTGAAGATCACTTCAGTTTTTGTTTAAATTGCGACTTCCTCGCCCTGTTTTGCACATATTTTGTACACTGCGGAACAGTTTGCGTCATGATTTCATGGATTGGTACCCGATACATAAGAATAATATCCTATATATTCATCAATATTTCCACTTTACCTGCTTCCGCTTGCAGGAATTAAATCCTACGCATGACAGGGATGCGCCATGCTCGAAACCTCATGCCCCGCCATGAAGCCCGTCATGGCGGAACAGCTGATTAAAAGTACGTAACCTTTTACCCGGCCTGCCTGCGCGATGGCAGCATCCGCTGCAGTACCCCGTCATGGCAGATGACGGCATGGTATATGGCGGCCACCGCATGGAACGCCGCGACCACGATCAGGCCCCAGGCCAGCCAGTGATGGCACTGCCCGAAAATCCGCTGCACGCCGACGCCCATGTCCGCAAAGGGCGAATTGATCGGCACGCCGAATGCCACGACCGGCCGCCCCCGTGACCAGCGGAGCATGTAGCCCAACGCGATTTCCGCGCCCAGCATGACATACAGGAGCCAGTGCACCAGTCGCGCCAGGTGGTCGAGGGGGGTGCGCACGGGAAAGCGGATGGCCCGTCCCCCCGTCACCGCCCAGACGATGCGCGTCAGGAAGGTCGCGGCCAGCAGCACCCCGACCGAGGTGTGCGTCATGATCATCGCCACCCGCACCTCGGTGCCACGCGGCATGAAGCCCCATGTTTCACCGAACGCGAACTGCACCAGCACCATCACCGCCGTCAGCCAGTGCAGCCACCGTGTCTCCACACTGTAGCGGACGGGAAGCGGCCCCCCGGCGGGGGACACAGGGGATACGGGCATCCGGACCTCAGTTCATGCCGGGTGCCGCGGAGCTATCCACGCCGCCGACATTCATGTTGCTGAATGTGCCGCCATCGGGCGATCCCATGCCGGGCACGGCCTCGCTGGAGCCACCGGGGATCGTGCTCTGCGACTGGATGCCGCCGCCATCACCATACCGGTCGGCTGGCATGATGCCGTCCCCCGTGCCCATCCCGGCCTCGGACGAATTGTACTGCGATGCGCCGCCGGCCGTCGGGCCGTAATTGTCAAGGCGGCTGTCACCGCTGTACCCGCCCCCGTACTGGCTGCCGCCATAGGTCGCGCCACCTGCGGGCGGGCGCGCCTGCGCCATGTCCACGGCACCCGCCATTCCCGCAACCAGCAGGCCCGCCGCCAGCACGCGCCACCGTGGGGTCTTCTCATATCCGGCCATCGTCATCCTCCGCTCGTCATTCCTGCATGCCATCGCGTCACCTGCCCGGTTTGCGGGCCATGCGCGACAGGTTCGTCCGTGTGGTACACACGATAGCGCCGTCAGGGGTTAATATCCAACAACTCCCCCATGCGGGGATGGCACATATGCGTGCCCCGCCGGGACATGCGGAAGAAAGGAAACGCCCCGCCCGACACCCCGTCCCTGCCGCCCCCAAAGCGTGGCGGCCCTGTAATTCCACGATTTGCATCCTCCGCCCGCCGCGATGCGAACGGCATGCGCTCCCCTCCCCGCCACCCACGCCCCGCAGCAGACGCGACCGAGCCATACCGTGGCCGGACGGCTGCCGCCGGGGCCGGTTGCACCGCCGGGACAGGAAGCGCACAGTCGGTCCCGCCGTCTTCATGGCTGGATATCGCACGCAAGCGGAGATTACCGATGACCACCCTGTCCACCCTCCCCCTGACACAGATGAAGGTCGTGTCCGACCTGCTCGCCGCACCGGTGGGGACGGTCCTCCTCGCCTCGGAAATATCGCGTGACGAACCCAAGATCGTCATCCGCAGCCGCCTCGTCTCCGCCGAAGGCACGAAGCCGGGACTGATCCTGATGACACCGGAAATGAAGGGATATTTCGCCCCGGACGAATTCTGCACCGAATTCGTGCGCAGCGCGCTCGACGTGACCGAGGTGATGCCCGCCATCCTGACCAAGATCCTGCCCGGCTTCCGCTACAAGTTCGATGCGGTGGTGCGCGGTGACGTATGGCACCTGCAGGATGAAAAGGGTCAGGATTTCGCGGGCCTTGCCATCGGTTCGGATGAAGAGGAGAGCAAGGTGTTCGGCTATGCCCGGATTACCGATGGCCGCATTGGCGACATCGTCCCGGCAAAGCGCCTTGCCTATCTGGGGCAACTCGACTTCGCTGCCGCGCCGGCGAAGGTCGCTGTGTAATTACTGTTTAAAACAAAAGTTTCCGGTGCCGCCTTTTTTAAAAAAGGCGGCGTCTTTTGAAGCTTTTTGGAAAAAGCTTCACCAAAAAATTCTTCAAGTTTTTCAAACAGTTATTCAGAAAGGCTTATGGTACCCCAACGAAAACGGCCCCGTCCCCGGCCTTTGATGGCAGGGGACGGGGCCGCGTCAGGCGCACATCGTCCGGGGGTCAGGAAATGGCCTGCTGCCCCTCCAGCCTGCGTGATTCAGGCGTGCGCGGCAGGAAAAAGCGCAGGAACCGCGCAAGGTTCGGCGCCAGTTTCGGGCGCAGCAGGCGTGGGTCATAGCCCGAGAAGCGGCGCTCGTTCTCATTGAGGCACAGGTCCAGGAAATCACGCAGCGGCATGTCGATGCTTGCCACTTCCTTGGTGCCGTTGACGGTGAAGTTGTTGTCCTGTTCGTGGACATTGCCGTCCGCATCCATCGTCTTCGCCATGCCGAGGCGTTCGTAGACCAGGAACACCCACACCGCGAGGACACGGATCTCGAACCACGGGCGCTTCCACAGCGGCATCGTCGCGCGGTGCCACGCCAGCCAGTTGGCGAACAGCAGGATATGGCGGCATTCCTCCTGCATCACCGGCTCGAACGTCTCCACCAGTTCCGCCGGGAAGAAGCCAGAACGCTTCGCCACCTCGAACAGGCCAAAGGCGAAGAAGCTGTCGACGCATTCGGAAAAGCCGGTGACAAGGTAGGCCCACTCCACATCGCGCGGTTCGTGGTAGGTCGGCTCCGACGCCAGCGGGATGCCATAGGCCTCCACCATCTTGGAGAGGACCTCCTTGTGGCGGTTTTCCTCCCACGCATTGCGCGACAGGGCGTCCTTCATGTCCGGGTCGTCAATCAGGCGGGCATAGGCGGCCATGCGCAGGCGGGCCTTGCCCTCGGTCTGGACCGCGATGTCCCAGATCGGCAGCGACGTCACCCGGCGCAGCGTGTCCGCATCCAGCTTGGGCCATTCGATGACGGACGGCTTGTAGGGATTGAAGGTCTCGCGGAACATCTCCGCCACGGCGCGCTTGTGCTCTACCGAGCCGGGCTTCAGCGGCCCCGGCACCGGACTCGACCAGTGACGCGCCGTGTAATCCGCCTTTGCCACGGCATCAGGTGTGGCCTTGCCGGGGTCCTGCGCCTCCGGCAGGTTGGTATAGATGTCTGAAAGTGCGTTCATGTGTCAGCTCGCTGATCGAAACGGTATCGCGGGAATTCACCGATCGGCTGGCACCAAAAAAAACAGTCCGCCGCCATCGCGGCACACGGAAATGGTCGTGCCGACCGGGCAATGAACTGTTCTTCGTTGCACAAGGACGCTGAATTCCTGGCGGACCCTGTTATGCGCCCCACTGGGGCGACGGCGGCAGTATGGGGGCTGCCGCCGTCGCCGCCCTTGTCATGGATCAATGAATGTCGGAGATATTCTCGATCACGCGTGTGACGAGGCCATACTCGATCGCCTCCGGCGCGGACATCCAGTAGTTACGGTCCGTATCCTTGCAGATCTTCTCGTACGGCTGCCCGGTCTCGCGCGCGAACAGGCGGTTGAGGCGTTCGCGCATCTTGACGATCTCGCGCGCCTCGATGTCGATGTCGGTGGCGGGGCCACGCACGCCACCCATCGGCTGGTGCAGCAGGAAACGCGTGTTGGGCAGGCAGTAACGCCGTTCCTTATTGCCCGCGGCATAGATCAGCGCACCCGCCGACGCCACCCATCCGGTGCCGATCATGTTGACCGGGGCGACCGAATCGACAAAGCGGATCATGTCATGGATGGTGTCGCCACTTTCGACATGGCCGCCGGGCGAATTGACATACACGTCAATCGGCTTGTCCGACGCGCCGGCCAGCGCCAGCAGGCGGCCGGTGACATCGCGGGCGATCTTGTCATTGATCGGCCCGAACACCAGCACCTTGCGCTGGTCGAACAGGCGGCTTTCCAGTTCGCTGATGGGCGAGGAGAGCGTGCGGTTGCGATCGGGTTCCTCGGTCTCCGGGCCTTGGGGTTCGGGGATGTCGGGATCGCGCGGATCCTCGTCATCCATGCGGACGCGATCTTTCGGCTGCATGCCGTTCATTGGGCTCTCCCTCTTTTCCGGGGCTGGCATAGTCATGCCCCTATCCTGCGCTGCCTTGGCCGTGGTGCCAAGCCCTGTCGAACGATCCGGGTCCCGCGACCTGGCGCGCCGCCCCTCGCTATGACGGGCGGGACAGGGTAGTAGGAAACATCGTGTGACATCTGTTTGACGGAGTGGATATGGGCAATCCTGCGCCCGCGCCAAGTTCCGATGCGTTCTTTTTCGTGCGTCGCGGCCATTCATGCCGCATCGCGGCGGGCAGTGGCGCGCGCCTGGCATGGGCCGTTGCCGCCATGGCCCTGCTTGGCGGGTGCGGGTCGGGCCATCGCGATACGGTCGATACGCTGACGGACTGGTACCATAACCACCAGGGCGGCGTCATCGGGCAGCAGCGCCCGCCCCCGCCCGGCGCGCACGACCCGTATCCGCGTGTCGGGCTTGGCCCGCGGGAGGCCCCGGCCATGCCGTCACAGGACCTGCGCGACGACATCACCACCGACCTGACCGAACAGCGCAGCCTGATCCACCGCGAGGACGCGACGATGGGGCCGATTCCCTCCGTCGCCGACGTGCCGCCGCCGCCCGTCGCCCCTGCCGGCGGCACGCAGTCGGCCTCCTTCGCCGCGGCAGCCTCCCCCGCGCCGGCCGGCACGTCGCGCCCCGCGCGGGAGGAGGACACCACGATCGCGATGCCGGAAGTCAGCACCACCCTGCCGGGCGACGCACAGATCCTGCCCACCACCCTGCCCGCGCTGGCAAAGGCCCCGCCAGAACCCGTGACCATCGCCGGGATCGGGACGATCGGGACGAACGAGGGCGTCAGCCGGCCCCTGCCGGACTACCAACTTGGCAACGACCAGGGGCGCGCCATCGGCTTTGAACCCGGTTCGGACCAGATGCGGCCCGGGCAGGCGCGCGCGCTGTCGGACATCGTGAACGGGCGTGGCGACGGGACCATCGTCATCAACGGCTATGGCGACGCCACCACGGCGAGCGCGCAGGGACAGGCGCAGGCCATGTCGCTGGCGATCCTGCGCACCCGCACGCTGGCGCACGCGCTTGTGGCGCAGGGCGTGCCGGAATCGGCGATCCGCCTGCATGCCGGGGCGTTCGGGACTGGTGCAAGAGTTGGCATCGTGCACTAATGTATCCGCCGGCCCGCCATCCTGGCGGCCGTGGCTTCAGATTCCCAACCCGGCGCGATCCCAGATCCCGCCTGCCTGCAGAGCAGTCCCATGACCGAAGAATTCCATCGCATCCGCCGTCTGCCGCCCTATGTTTTCGCCGAAGTGAACAAGGCCAAGGCCAGCGCGCGAGCCCGCGGGGAAGACATCATCGATCTGGGAATGGGCAACCCCGACACGCCCACGCCCTCGCACATCGTGCAGAAACTGGTGGAAACCGTGGCGGATCCGCGCGCGCACCGCTATTCCGTCAGTCGTGGCATCCCCGGCCTGCGGCGCGCGCTGGCGGGCTATTACGAACGCCGCTTCAATGTCGGCCTCGACCCGGAAACCGAAGTGATCGCGACCCTCGGCTCCAAGGAGGGGCTGGCGAACCTTGCCTCCGCCATCACCAGTCCGGGCGATACGATCCTCGTGCCCAACCCGTCCTATCCGATCCACCAGTTCGGGTTCATCATCGCGGGGGCGTCCGTGCGGTCCATTCCCGCCACCCCGGACGAGGAAATGCTGCGCGCGCTGGAACGCGCCGTGCATCATTCGGTGCCGAAACCGACCGCGCTGATTGTCAATTTTCCGTCAAATCCGACCGCCTATGTCGCGGACCTCGATTTCTACCGCGAGCTTGTCGCCTTCGCCCGCAGGCATGAGATCTGGATCATGTCCGACCTTGCCTATGCCGAAATCTATTTCGGGGACCGCGTGCCGCCCTCCATCCTCGAGGTGCCGGGCGCGAAGGACATCGCGGTGGAGTTCACATCCCTGTCCAAGACCTATTCCATGGCGGGCTGGCGCATGGGCTTTGCCGCGGGCAACCCGCGCCTGATCGCCGCGCTGACGCGCATCAAGTCCTATCTGGACTATGGCGCGTTCACCCCGATCCAGGTTGCCGCCGTCGCGGCACTCAGCGGGCCGCAGGACTGTGTCGCGGAAATCCGCAACATCTATCGCGAACGCCGCGACGTGCTGATCCGCGGCCTGCATGCGGCCGGGTGGGACGTGCCCTCGCCCGAAGGCTCCATGTTCGCATGGGCCCCCATCCCCGAGAAGTTCCGTGAGATGGGCAGCGTCGCCTTCTCCAAGCTGCTTCTGAAGGAGGCGGGGGTCGCGGTCGCACCGGGCCTTGGCTTTGGCGAACATGGGGAGGGCTTCGTGCGCATCGGCCTTGTGGAAAACACCCAGCGCCTGCGTCAGGCGACGCGCGCGATCCGCCATTTCATGTCGGCCCACAACGCGGCCGCGCCCGCGCCGCAGCGTGACCCCGCGGTCACGGATTCCGTTTCCTGAACGCTTCTCACTTCCCTTACGGAAAAAACATGACTGCTGCTTCTTCACCTGTTGAGCCCCCTCCCCTGCGCATCGGTATCGCAGGGCTGGGCACGGTTGGCGCCGGTGTCGTCAGGATGCTGCGTGAAAACGCCGCGCTGATCACGGCGCGCGCCGGGCGCCGCCTGGTCGTCACGGCGGTCAGCGCGCGCGACCGCACGCGCGATCGCGGCGTGGACCTGTCGGATGTCGCATGGTGCGACGATGCCGCCGAACTCGCCGCGCATCCCGATGTCGACGTCGTGGTCGAACTGGTTGGCGGCGCGGAAGGCATCGCGCGCAAGATCGTCACCGGCGCGCTGGAAAACGGCCGGCCGGTCGTCACCGCGAACAAGGCGCTGATGGCGATCCATGGCGCGGAGCTTGCGACCCTGGCGCAGAAGGCCTGCGTGCCGCTGATGTTCGAGGCGGCGGTCGCCGGCGGCATCCCCGCCATCAAGACCGTGCGCGAGGCGCTGGCCGGGGACCGGATCCTCAAGGTCGGCGGCATCCTCAACGGCACCTGCAACTACATCCTGACCGCGATGCGCGAGACGGGGCGTGATTTTGCCGACATCCTCGCCGATGCGCAGAAACTCGGCTATGCCGAGGCCGATCCCTCCACCGACGTGGACGGGGTGGACGCGGCGCATAAACTTGCGATCCTTGCCGGCCTGGCGTTCGGGCGGCCGGTGGTCTTTGCCTCGGTCTATATCGAGGGGATCCGCCGCATCGGCGCGCTGGACCTGCATTTCGCGCGCGAACTGGGCTACCGCATCAAGCTGCTGGGCATCGCGCGCCAGCATGAAAATGGCATCGAGGCACGGGTGCATCCGTGCCTCGTGCCCAACACGACGCCCATCGCGCAGGTCGATGGCGTGTTCAACGCCGTCGTGGCCGAAGGCGCGTTCGTCGGGCGCCTGATGCTGGAGGGGCGTGGCGCGGGCGAAGGCCCGACCGCGACCGCCGTCACCGCCGACCTGATCGACATCGCGCGCGGCAACGCCATCCCCGTATGGGGACGCAGCACGGATGGCCTGACGCAGGCCGTCGCCCTGCCGCGCGCGCAGTTTGCGGGCCGGTATTACCTGCGCCTGAACGTGGTGGACCGTCCGGGCGTCCTGGCGGACATCACGGCGGTGCTGCGTGACAATGGCGTGTCGCTGCATACGATGCTGCAACACGCCCATGCGCGTGAGACGCTGCCCGATGACAGCCACAGCGTCCCGCTGGTGCTGATCACCCACCATACCAGCGAGGCCGCGATGCTGCATGCGCTCAGGCACATCGCGCACCTCAAGTCGGTGCTTGACGAACCGGCCATGATCCGGATCGAAGGGGACTGATCCCCTTCCGCCATCCCCCGTTCCCCCTTCTGCCAAGGATTGCCAGATGACCGATGCCCCCGCCGCCCGCAGCCCCCTGCCCCTGCATACCGCGACGGGGGCGCGGGCATGAACGGCATGACGACGGACGGGATGCTGGCGGCGGACACGGTGGACGATACGGATGATGCCCTTGTGCTGGGCGTGCGCTCCAGCCTGACGGGGCGGCGGTGGCTGTGGCGCGATGCGTCGGCCACGCGCGATGCCGGGCTTACGGCGCGCATGGGCATGGCGATCATGCAGCAGGCCGGCGTGCCCGAAGTGGTCGGACGCATGCTGGCGATGCGCGGGATCGCGCCCGACGCCGTGCAGGATTTCCTCAGCCCCACCCTGCGCGCGCTGATGCCCGACCCGGCCGGCATGATCGACATGGACAAAGCGGCGCAGCGACTGGCGCAGGCCATCAGGACATCGGAAACCGTCGGCATCTTTGGCGACTATGACGTGGATGGCGCCTGTTCGGCGGCGCTGCTGACGCATTTCCTGCGGCAGATGGGCTGTCGCGTCATCACCCATGTCCCTGACCGCATGAGCGAGGGCTATGGACCCAATACCCCCGCGCTGGAGGCGATGATCGACAAGGGCGCGGGCCTGATCGTCTGCGTGGACTGCGGCACGGCGGCGGCGGACATCCTCTCCCCCCTCTCGGCACGGGCGGACATCATCGTGCTGGACCATCACAAGGTGCAGGGCGCGCTGCCGCGCATCACGGCGACGGTCAACCCGAACCGGCTGGACTGCACCTCGCGCCTGCATGGGGCGTGCGCCGCCGCCGTGACCTTCATGGCGGTCGTCGCCACCACGAGCCTGCTGCGCCGCGAGGGATGGTTCGAGGCGCGGCCCGTCCCGCAACTGATGGACTATCTCGACCTCGTGGCGCTGGCGAGCGTGTGTGACGTCATGCCGCTGACGGGGCTGAACCGCGCCTTTGTCACGCAGGGCATGAAGGTCATGGGCCGTCGCCAGCGGATCGGCCTGAACGCGCTGCTCGACGTTGCGGGCGTCAGCGATGACCGGCTGACCTCCACCACCTGTGGCTTCGCCCTTGGCCCGCGCATCAATGCGGGCGGGCGGATCGCGGAATCGGGACTGGGGCTGGAACTGCTGCTGTGCGAGGACGAGGCCGAAGCCCGGCGCCTGGCGGAGCGCCTGGATGCGGTCAACCGCCGTCGCCAAACGGTGGAGGGCGATATCCTCGACATCGCGATGGAGATGGCCACCCGCCAGCGTGAGGAAGGCCATCCCGTCCTGCTGCTGTGCGGTCGTGACTGGCACCCCGGCGTGGTGGGCATCGTGGCGGGACGGGTGAAGGAAAGGTTCAACCGCCCTGTCCTGGTCGGTGCGATGCTGGAGGACGGGACGGTCAAGGGATCGGCACGGTCCGTGCCGGGAATCGACCTTGGCACGGCCATCATCGCGGCGCGGCAGGCGGGCCTCCTGACATCGGGCGGGGGACACGCGATGGCGGCGGGGTTCGGCCTGAAGGCGGAAAACATTTCCGCGCTGCATGCGTTCCTTGATGAACGGCTGGAGAAGGCGGCGGCATTGCCCGATGCGGTGGACCTGAGCATCGAAGGCGTCGTGGGCGTCCCTGCCGCGACGGTGGAACTGGCGAACGATATCGGGCGCCTGGCCCCGTTCGGGTCGGGCAATGACGAACCGCTGCTGGCGCTGCCGCGCGTGCGCATCGTGCGCGCCGACCGTATCGGGCGCGAAGGCAATACGCTGAGGTTGCTGATCGAGGGGGAAGGCGGCGGCCCGCGCCTGAAGGCGCTGCTGTTCCGCGCCGGTGACAATCCCATGACGCCAGTGCTGGAGGATCGCAACGCCCCGCCGCTGCATCTGGCCGGATGGTTGCAGGCCCAGACATGGAACGGCCGCACGACCGCCAGTTTCTTCATCCGTGACGCGGCTTTTGCGAATTAATTTTCATATTCTGATTTCAGGGGGTTGACCGCCCCCCCATGTCAGGATATCTACCCGCTCACGCCTTTAGTCCCGTTCGTCTAGAGGCCTAGGACACCGCCCTTTCACGGCGGCAACACGGGTTCGAATCCCGTACGGGACGCCAGCTACTTTACCGCAGTTTACTGCGGGTCTTGGCTGATTACAGGCACTTTCCTGATTTCCAATTAGTTGGACTTTGAGCCAATCCTGAGCCAAACGGGTTTCCGTCACTCAGGGATGGCTCAGTGATATCAGGGCTTTTCCAAAGCGAATCACAAAAGACGAATATCGACCCCACTACGGGCAGAGCGCTGCCAAAAGGCGTCTGGTATCGTGGCCCCAGCCAGTACCAAGCCCGGAAGATGGTGGACGGCAAACGTATCCGCAAAACATTCGCCTCAGCCGCTTTGGCTCGACGTTGGCTCAATGAAAAACGGGCCGAGATCGATCTGGGCCAGTTTCGTGATACCTCCGCCATCGACCGCATCCCGATCCGTCAGTTGATCGAACGCTATCGGGATGAGTGCATGCTCCACAGGGAGAATGACCGCATCGGTCATATCCCTGCCCTCCTTGATGATCCTGTAGCATCCTGCATGGCAGGCAAATGGAAACCTGCTGACGTACGTGGATTTCGTGACCGGATGATTGAGACGGGCTTTGCGAAAGGCACGGTCGTCAAGCGCCTCAACCTACTCGCGAGCATCATTCGCCACGCAGTGTCCGAGTGGGATATCCACATGGACAACAATGCCTCTGCCAAGATCGTCAAACGTCCGGAAGGCGCGGATAAAAAACGCAATCGCCGCCTGGTCGGGAAAGAATACGACCTGATCCTGGAAGCCATGTCCAAGACGGAATATCCCGATGATGTCCTGATTGTGCGCTTTGCAATCGAACAGGGCACACGTCGGGGAGAAGCCATGGCTCTGCGCTGGTGTGATGTTGACATGAAGCGCAACCTGCTCAGCCTGCAACAAACGAAGAACATGCGAACCGCCAAGGTACAGGGGCCGGAAATCCGTCCCCTCATGCCCGGTGCAAAATCGATCCTGCTGGAAAAGCTGGCGATGCGGTCATCCGTTCCTGATCCTGAGGCGCATGTATTTTATGTGGGATCAGAAGACTCATTTTCCCTTCGGTTCGGACGGCAGATAAAAAAATTCGGAGTTCATGACCTGACGTTCCATGACCTCCGCCATGAAGCGACATCCCGCCTCGCAAAACTGTTTCCCAACCCAATGGACCTCAAGCGGATCACGGGCCACCGCGACTTGAAATCATTGGATCGGTATTACCAGCCTGACCTTTCCGATCTGGCTGATCGAGCCGCAAAACAGACCCGCTGAAAACGGATATGAAAGCTGTGCTTGCATGGCTTTCATATTTCAATGTCCGAAATCCCGTTCTTTGGTTGCCTTGACCGTTTAGGCGACGGTTGTGGGGCTGGACTGGTAGATATTCGTTCCCCGTAATCCGATTTTTGTGCCCCAGTGACGCCTTGCCGCTTCATTTCCCGTATAGCGGCAGATGGGTCTTTCAGCGCCATCTCCATAAGGCGGCTGTCGGGAACGTCATGAAGCCTGTTTTGAAGCTGGCGAAGATCAGTCCTGAAAGCCTCATACGCCTGGACATTGGGATGCCGTTCCCATTCCCGATGCTTCCTACGTTCCTGCCTCTGTATGGCTTGCGCCACTTGCGTCATCGCCGCTGGCAGGCCTTCACGGATGACGGTAGCGGCATTCATATCATGAGCGTCAAAGCCCGACGCCTTCAGCGCTGCATCCAACTGCCGCCGGCGTAAAATCCGCCATGGGTTCAGGAAGCCCCACTCATCCGCCTTCCGGTATGCCGTGTATGCGCTGGTGATTTTAGACTCGCATTCCGCTGCAATCTCGTCGATGGCCCTGATCTGTGGCGCTGGTGGCAGGACCGCCTGCCTTGATGCCAACAGTTCATCAATCATACGGCAGAAATCCCTGTAAAATTTCTTCTGCTCGGCTAGTTGCTGGGTGCTCGCATCTGCCTGCGCCTTGGCACGCTCCGCCGTCGCAATTTCCGCACGCCGGAATTCCTCTGACTTGCCTTGCAGGTTCAGCGTCATGGTGGAGATGATCTGCTCACGGACCGGGTCAAGCCAATGCCCTTTTGATGATGGGGTAACCGGTGTGGTTTTTCTCTGCCTGCCAAGCGTTTCAGCCTGATTGCTTCCTGATGATGATCGCGTCACCTTCTCGGGCAGTTGTTTCCCGGAAGATGGGCCGGACACTTTGGGAGTGATGCCATCGGGCAACATACGCCATGCCAGTTCCGCTTTTTTCATTCCCAGTAGCCTGCACAGGGAACCCAGCATCCGGCCTTCACCGTCCGTCAGTATGATAACGTCCGGTTTTCGTGTCCCCGGCCCGACGCGCCATCCCCGCTCCTCAATGGCGGTGCGAAAGGCTTTCCAACCATCTGACTGGGACCAGAGTGTCCGGACTTCCTGCCGGATCGCAGCCCTGTCTACACCGAGTCGTTTGCCGGTTTCCTTGGCCGTCGCGGTATAGGCATGTCCATCCAGACCGCCTTGGGCCAAACTAGTCAGACGGTCCCGGATCGTCGGGTCGGTAATGGCTTGCAGAACGGCCCGGTTGTGTCGTCCTTTCAGCAGGCGCAGGCCGTTCTTCACCTCGAAAATGCGTTCGATCTTTTCCTGTCGCGCGTAACTGTGCGACATGTCCATGACGCGGCCATTCTCCGGATTCACCATCTGCACCAGAAGATGAAAATGCTGATTCCAGCTTTCCCCATCATGGCGGCTTTTCTGGTGGCGGACACACAGCTTCACGTCGTCACGTGAAAAGCCGAATTCGTCGCCAATCGTCGCAATGGCATCCCGGACCTGCCGTGGGTCCAGTTTTTCCTGACTGGCAAGGATGAAGTGGGCCACCGCGTTCTTCCGGCCAAAATCACGGGCGTCATCGAACGCCATTCTTACATCCGCCCGTGATCCCCGGATCAGGTGGATGACTTCATTTTCATCGGGCTTGTCCAGAAGGTGGCAGACAATTTGGGTCATGCTGCGTGCGGTTGCCCGGATGCGCGTTGACTTGATGATCATGTCAACGGACTTTCCGGAGCACCTTTGTCACCCGGAGCGCCGTGGCCCTGAGTTCATCCGTGGCCTCCTGAAGCCCTGTTACCGCTACCCCTGCGTTCACCCGTCGGGCCAACTGGTTCAGGTTATTGCCAAGCGCTGCCAACTGGTTGCGGATATCCAGCATGTCGGCATGAAGATGGGGGCCACCATTCGCCATGGCGTCAAGGGCGACAGCACGGAACCAGCGGGACATGTTCCCACCGCTGGCGGCAGCAATCCGCTCATGCTCCTGTCGCGTCAGGCGGATATGGGCGTTATATGTTTTTCGGGTGCCAGTCACTGTCATCACTCCCCATGATGACAGCCCATCATACCACTTTCCGGTGCATGATTCCGAAAACGGGAAACAGGCATGGGATTGGGATAGAGCCAGGCATCGGAAATGGAGCACATTTCGCTGCGCTCCCTGTCCTCATTACCTGCCTGACAAGGGGGAGTGACCTCCCCCGTTGACCCCCTCCCGTGCCGGGCCAACATAATTTTATGCCATGTTTCCAGAGAGCGTAACCTGACGATCAGATGATTTGGCAGAAAACGGATGGTCAGGTTGCGGGGGGATCAGTGTGATAGCGGACCCAGTGACAATTTGTTTTAGCTTGCCGTATCCCAAGCGGTCCTGATACGTATTACTTTGTGTAATACGGAGTGAAGCCAGTGGAAACGGTCATTATTCGCAAACAGGGAAACTCTGTCGGTGTCACCCTGCCTGCCGAAACGCGTATCCGACTGGGTCTGGAGGTCGGGCAGGAACTGACACTTGTTGAAATGGCTGACGGCATCAAGCTGGTGAAGCGCAATCTCAAACTGGAACGCCAGATGCAGATGGCGCGTGAAACGTTGCGTGAGCAGGCTGATGTCCTTCAGGAACTGGCCAAGCGGTAATGTCGGATACGCCCGAATTTCTGGAGCCTGATGTGGTGCTGTTTATGCACGATCAGGCCCTGAAGGAATACGGCGGAACCCATGGAATTAAAAGTGAAGACCTGCTGCACAGTGCGTTAGCCCGTCCAGAAAACCGCTGGCATTATGCGGAATCCGATCCGCCGGACATCGCGACTTTAGCGGCCGCATATGCTTATGGCATTGCCCGTAATCATCCCTTCAATGACGCTAATACGCAAACAGCCTGAAGCTGCTGCATCCTTTTCCTTCGGCTGAATGGAACGCGTGTGCAGGTTAGCGCCCCGGAAGCCGTCGAAACCATGGTTGCCCTTGCATCTGGCGCAATGGAGGAAGACGCGTTCTCAGTCTGGCTTAGGCAGCACTTTCAAGACTAAAAAATTCACATGATTTCGCTACCGGACCAGATTTCCCCATGAGCATAACACCCCGCACGACCTCCCTGTCCTCCATGATCTGGCAGGTAGCTGATCTTCTACGCGGGGATTTCAGACCCGCAGAATATGGGCGCGTCATTCTGCCTTTCACCGTCCTCCGCCGCCTCGACGCCGTGTTGATCCCCACTCGGGACAAAGTGCTCAAGGAAAAGGCGAAGTGGGAAAGCAAAGGCATCGATCCGATGCCGTTCATGGAAAAAGCCGCCGGTTTGAAATTCGTGAACACGTCTGACTTTACCCTGAAAGACGTGCTGGGCGACCCGGACAACCTGACCCAGAACCTTTCTGCCTACATCAATGCCTTTTCGCCTGCCGCGCGCGACATCTTCGATCATTTCCGCTTCACCGAGCAGACAGACCGCCTGGCAAAGGCCAATCTGCTCTATCTGGTTCTGGAAAAATTCGTAAGCTTCGACCTCAGCGACAAGGCTGTCGATAACCACCAGATGGGGCAGGTGTTCGAGGAACTGATCCGCAAGTTCTCTGAAGCCTCCAATGAAACGGCGGGGGAGCACTTCACCCCGCGCGAAGTCATCAAGCTGATGGTGAACCTGATTTTTGCCGAGGATGACGACCTGCTGACCCCCGGCAACCCGGCCGTGCGCACCATCTATGACCCGACGGCTGGCACCGGCGGCATGCTCTCGGTTGCGGAAGAATTCCTGCTGGATCATAACCCGGATGCACGCCTGACCATGTTCGGACAGGAACTGAACCCGGAATCCTATGCCATCTGCAAGGCCGACATGCTGATCCGCAATCAGGATGTCAGCAATATCCGCCTTGGCAATACGCTTTCTGATGACGAACTGGCGGATTACAAATTCGACTACATGCTTTCCAATCCGCCTTTCGGCGTGGAATGGAAGAAGGTTGAGAAAGCCGTTCGGGCCGAGCATGAAAAGCTGCGTTATGATGGCCGCTTCGGTCCCGGCCTGCCCCGTATCTCGGACGGTTCCATGCTGTTCCTGCTCCATCTCGTGCATAAGATGCGTCCTGCAAAGGATGGCGGCGCGCGCTTTGGTATTGTCCTGAACGGCTCGCCCCTGTTCACCGGCGCTGCTGGCTCCGGTGAATCTGAAATTCGGCGTTTCGTGCTGGAAGAAGATCTGGTGGAAGCCATCATCGCGCTGCCGACCGACATGTTCTTCAACACCGGCATCGCCACCTATGTCTGGGTGCTGACCAACCGCAAGCCGAAGAACCGCAAGGGCAAGGTGCAGTTGATCGACGCATCTTCCTTCTGGCAGAAAATGCGCAAAAGCCTTGGCTCCAAGCGCAAGGAAATGGGGGAGGATGACATTACGCTTGTCACCCGCCTGTTCCGCAATGCGCAGGACGCACAACTTGCCACCATCACCACCGCCGATGGCACGCAGACGCGCGAAGTCGTGGCCAAGGGTGCGGAACCGCCCGCCCCCCCCGAAGGCGGTAAGGTCAGGCTCGCCCCGCTGAGCCGTATCTTCCGCAATGAAGATTTTGGCTATCAGACCATCACGGTGGAGCGCCCGCAGCGTGATGAGGATGGCAATATCGTCCTCGGCCAGCGCGGCAAGACGAAGGGCAAGCCCATGCCCGACAGCAGCCTGCGCGATACGGAAAACGTGCCGCTGAATGAGGACATTCACGCCTACTTCAAGCGCGAAGTCCTGCCCCATACCCCGGATGCGTGGATTGACGAGGACAAGACAAAGATCGGCTACGAAATTCCGTTTAACCGGTATTTCTATGTGTTTGAGCCGCCGCGTCCGCTTGCGGAGATTAATGCCGATCTGAAAGAGGTGACCGCGAAAATAATGATGATGCTTGGGGAGCTTTCGGCATGAGTTTTCCGAAGTATCCAGCTTATAAGGAGAGTGGGCTTAAGTGGGTTGGAGAGATCCCCACAGGCTGGAATTTATCTCAATTGTCTTTTGTATTTGAAAATATTTCTAGCGGGACAACTCCATCTGCCAATAATGATGAATATTATCGTGGGAATATCCCATGGGTAACAACAGGAGAATTGCGAGAAGCGGAAATATTCTCTACGGAAAAAAATATTTCTTCAGGAGCGTTAAATGTTTTTTCAGCATTGAAAATCTATCCGCCAGGCACCCTTTTAGTTGCAATGTACGGAGCAACAACGGGACGTTTGGGATGGTTGGGAGTAGATGCAACTACAAATCAAGCGTGTTGTGCCTTGGCATATCCCAAAAATGTTCATTTTAAATTTATATTTTATAGTCTCTTAAACGCGAAAGAAGCTTTGCTTCTACTTTCTTCTGGTGGTGGCCAGCCAAATATCAATCAAGAGAAAATTAGAAGTTTTCGTATTCCCATTCCCCCACTCCCCGAACAGCAGGCAATAGCCAGCTTTTTGGACCGTGAGTGCGGGAAGATTGACGCCTTGATTGCCGAACAGGAACGACTGATTGCCCTGCTTGCGGAAAAGCGGCAGGCCGTCATCTCCCACGCCGTCACAAAAGGCCTGAACCCCAACGCCCCCATGAAGGACTCAGGTATCCCGTGGATCGGGATGGTGCCGGAAGGGTGGGAAATGATGCGCGTTAAGAATATTCTATTAACAATCGAGCAAGGTTGGAGCCCACAATGCGAGAACTATCCTCGATCTTCTGATTCCGAATGGGCAGTTTTGAAAGTAGGCTGTGTTAATACGGGTATATTTGATCCATCCGAAAACAAGGTTTTGCCAGAAACGCTGGATGGCAATGAAAATCTCCAAGTGCGTGCTGGCGATGTCTTGGTTTCGCGAGCAAATACACGTGATCTTGTCGGTCGGTCTGCTGTCGCTGAACGCAATTATTCGCGTCTTATGATTTGCGATAAAATATTCAGATTGCGAACAAGGCCGGAATTCTGCCTTCCGGAATATCTAAGTTTTTTTTTGCAATCGTCCGCTGGTCGTCATGTCATTGAAATTGCTGCTTCTGGAGCCAGTCAATCAATGGTTAATATTGGACAAGGAACTATTTTAGAAATGCTTTTTCCTGTTCCACCAGTAGAAATCCAACGTCATATTTTAAAAAATCTAAATTGTAATGACGAAGCAGAATCCATTGGAAATGCCAATCAATTCATTAATTTAGCATATGAACGCCGCGCCGCACTCATCTCTGCCGCCGTCACCGGAAAGATTGACGTTCGTAACCAGAACAAGGCCAACGCAGCATGATCGACACAAAAGGCCGCTCTCTGGAACTTTTCTATATCGACGGTCATCCAGACGGTATGGTGACCGCCGAACTGTTCAACTGGACGGGACATGTGTTCGTCACGCCGCGCACGCGTCTGACCGAGGCACTGCGACGGCAGGAAGCCGGTTATGCAGGTGTATACTTGCTGCTGGGTGAAAAGGACGGGCAGGATTTCGCCTATATCGGGGAAGCCGAGGACCTCAGCACACGGCTGAAGCAACATGCGGCGGCAACAGACAAGGACTGGTGGGAAACGGCCGTGCTGGTCTCCGCCAGCGCAAACCGGCTCAACAAGGCACATGTGAAATATCTGGAAGCGCGGCTGGTCACGATGGCGCGGGAGATCGGGCATACCCCGCTGCATAACGGCAACTCGCCCTCCCTGCCGGGACTGACGGAAGCCGACATTGCCAAGATGGAAGCCTTCCTTGCCAACCTGATGGTGGTCCTGCCCGCCATCCGGGTGGATATGTTCATCCAGCGCAGTCGCCCGGCGGGGTCATCGCGACCGGTTCCCGCTTTTGAAGCGCCGGAAGCAGGAACGAACCCTACCACAACGGAGACAGCCCGCTTTTTCCTGCACAAACCACGCATTGACCTGACGGCAAAAGCCATCTTTCAGGACGGTGAATTTGTTGTCGAGGCAGGGTCCCAGGCCAGGACTGAATGGCACGGGGAAGGCACCTATAAACCGCTGCATGAGGAACTGGTACGCTCCGGCATTCTGCAGATGGCTGGCGAACATCGGGTGTTCACCAAGGATTATGCATTCAGAAGCCCAAGTGCGGCGGCTGCCGTCGTGTTTGGCCATGCCGTTAGTGGGCCTGCTGCATGGAAGCTGGAAGATAACCCGGACATCACATTCCGCGACTGGCAGGCCCAACAGTTGGCGGCCATTCCTGACGAGGAGGCCGACTCATGACCGACCTCCACAAGGAACACCATCTGGAATCGGAAATCTGCGACTATCTCGGCCGCTCCGGCTGGCTGTATGAGGAAGGGTCTGCCAGCCGCTACGACGTCGGCCTGTCCCTGTTCCCCGAAGACCTGCTGGCATGGGTGCGTGAGTGCGAACCGGATGCATGGGAAACACTGGAAAAGACGCATGGCGCAGCAGCAGGGACCGTGCTGTGCCAGCGTGTGCGCGATGCCCTGAACACGCGCGGCGCGCTGGTTGTCCTGCGTGACGGACTGGACATTATCGGGCTGACAAAAACGCTGAAGATCTGCCAGTTCCGCCCGGCGCTGACGATGAATCCGCATTTGCAACATCGCTACAACGCCAATCGCCTGCGCGTAGTGCGCCAGGTGCGCTATTCAGCCAGCAACGGCAACGAACTGGATCTGGTGCTGTTTCTGAACGGCGTGCCCGTGGCAACGGCGGAACTGAAGTCAAACTATACCCAGTCGGTTCAGGATGCGGTGGAGCAGTACTGCACCGACCGTCTGCCCAAGCCACCCGGCAAACCGGCAGAACCATTGCTCTCGGTCCCCGGTGGGGCAGTGGTGCATTTTGCCATCAGCAACAGCGACGTGATGATGTGCACGCATCTGGAGGGCGCGCACAGCCGTTTTCTGCCGTTCAATCAGGGGAATGATGGCGGGGCAGGCAATCCCAGCACCACGGCCTATCTGTGGCGCGAAGTCTGGCAGCCGGACTCATGGCTGGATATTCTGGGCCGCTACATCATCCCGGTGAAGAAAAAGGGGAAGATCACGGGCTGGATCTTTCCCCGCTATCACCAGCTGGCCGCCACACGGCTTCTGGTTGCCACCATTGTGGCGGAAGGTCCGGGCCAGCGTTACCTGATCCAGCATTCCGCAGGTTCGGGCAAGACGAACTCCATCGCCTGGACGGCGCATTTCCTGTCTGATCTGCATGACCAGCATAATCACAAGATGTTCGATACCGTGGTTGTGGTGTCGGACCGGACGGTACTGGACCGGCAGCTTTCGGAAACAATCGAGAGTTTTGAGCGCACGCGCGGCGTGGTGGCCTCCATTTCCGGCAATAGTGGCAGCAAAAGCCAGGAACTTGCAGAAGCCCTGCATGCGGGCAAGAAAATCATTATCTGCACGATCCAGACCTTTCCCTTCGCGCTCGAAGAAATCCGCCAGCTTGCGGCGACCGAGGGCAAGCATTTCGCCGTAATCGCGGATGAAGCTCATTCTTCCCAGACTGGCGCATCAGCCAGCAAACTGAAGGCGGCCCTTTCAGCGGGAGAACTGGCAGAACTTGCCGATGGCGGGGAGGTCAGCACAGAAGACCTGCTGGCAGCGGAAATGGCACAGCGGCCTGCTGCGGATATGGGTATTTCCTTTATCGCCTTTACCGCCACGCCAAAGGCCAAGACCCTGGAACTGTTCGGGCGTCTGCCGCACCCCGACCAGCCCAAGGGTGAGAACAACAAGCCCGAAGCATTCCACATCTATTCCATGCGCCAGGCGATTGAGGAGGGCTTCATCCTTGATGTCTTGCAGAATTATGTATCATGGAAACAGGCCTTTCGCCTGAGCCAGAACGGTCAGGTTCTGGATGAGACGGAAGTCGAGGCTTCGGAAGCCAAGAAGGTGCTGATGAAGTGGGTGCGGCTGCACCCGACCAATATCGCCGCGCGTGTTCAGATCGTGGTGGAGCATTTCCGCCAGAATGTGCAGCCGCTCCTTGGCGGCAAGGCACGGGCCATGGTGGTAACCGCCAGCCGCAAGGAAGCAGTGCGCTGGAAGCTGGCGATGGATCGCTACGTTAAGGAAAGGCATTATCCGTTCGGGTTGCTGGCTGCGTTCTCGGGTGAGGTCGATGACCCGGAAAGTGGCCCGGAGCCATTTACGGAAAGCAACATCAATCCTGCCCTGAAGGGGCGCGACCTGCGGGAGGTTTTTGCCGAAGACCCATGGCGGATTCTGATCGTGGCCAACAAATTCCAGACCGGGTTCGATCAGCCGTTGCTGTGCGGTATGTATGTGGACCGTAAGTTGGGTGGCATTCAGGCGGTCCAGACGCTCTCGCGGCTGAACCGTTGCTATCCCGGCAAGGACATGACCTTCGTTGTGGATTTCGAGAACGACCCCGAAGATATCCTCAAGGCATTCCAGCAATATTACACCAGGGCCGAACTGGCTGACCTCAGTGATCCGAACTGCGTGGTAAACCTGCGCCACAAACTGGATGATGCCGGGTTATACGATCAGCCGGAAGTTGATCGCGTGGCCCATGTCCTGACACATCCGAAAGCAACGCAGCAGCAGCTTGATGCGGCTATCGTGCCGGTCAACTCGCGCGTGCTGGGCCGGTATCGCGAAGCCCGGAAAATCTTTCAGGACGAACCGGAAGGTTCGCATGAACGGCAGGAGGCAAAGGAACGGATTGATGGCCTGATCCAGTTCCGGAGCGATCTGGCATCCTATATGCGGATGTACGAGTTCTTCAGCCAGATGCTGAATTACGGCAATCCGGATTATGAAAAGCTATATCTTTTTGCAAAAATGCTCTGGCCACTGCTGAAATTCGACCGTGAGCGCGAGACGGTCGATACAACCACCCTGCGCCTGACGCATCATCGTATGAAGGATCTTGGCAAGCAGAAGCTTGGGCTCAAGAACGAAGCCGGAGAGGGGCTGGAACCAATAAAAGAGGCCGGTTCAGGGCTACCGCAGGACAAGGCGAAGGTTCAACTTTCTCGTATTATCGAAGCCATCAATGATCTGTTCGAAGGTGATCTGACGGACGGAGACAAGGTGGCATTTGTTACGGGACTGGAAACCAAACTGGCAGAATCGGAAAAATTGCGCGAACAGGCTCAGGCCAATACCAAGGATCAGTTCGCCAATTCACCTGATCTCCAGGAAGAAGGGATGAATGCGACCATCGAGTTGATGGACGCACATGAGAAGATGGGCAAACAGATGCTCAATGATAATGCCCTACTGCGCACAGTTATTGCCGCCATCGTAAAACAGGGGGGGTTATGGGAGGGATTGCAGGGATAGCCAGACTGGAATGATTTCTATCCCTTTTTCCTTTATTATTTAATTAAATATTAAGGAAGCATAAGGAACTTACGATATTGATTTGAAATATTTTGAACGGAATCGCGTCCAAAAATTGTTCCATAAAGAACATTGGCACATTTTTGTACTGCTTGATCCAATTGATTTTTTAAATCCTTACTGTTTGAAGCATAATCATATGCAGATAAATATCCATTTTTCATAAAATTTATTCTTCTCAATACATACCCAATATCTTTATTTTGTGATATTAACCATGAAATGTCATGATATTCTGAAATGGATTTCTTTATCTCCCTTATTTGCTCAGGAGACACATAAAAATAACATTCCCCATTCTCCTGCCTAGCCAATGCCATACCAAGAAAATCTACTGGTTGTGATGGAGAAT
The DNA here is from genome assembly GCF_002906255.1 of Novacetimonas maltaceti. GTDB lineage: Bacteria > Pseudomonadota > Alphaproteobacteria > Acetobacterales > Acetobacteraceae > Novacetimonas > Novacetimonas maltaceti. Next base: position 75,343 of record NZ_POTC01000005.1, read on the forward strand.
ATATATGACTCTTTTCTTCACTCAATTCATGACCAATAATTTTTAATTCTTCTTCAACTTTTTTCCGTGCTTCTATACATTGAGATTCGGTGTCAGTGAAAATAAGTAGGTCATCCGCATAGCGCACCATTGAGTATTGCGCTCCAACAACTCTATCAAAATCTTTTAAAACAAAATTGCTTAGTATGGGAGATAACGGCATCCCTTGTCGAAGGCCTCTCCCTCTCTGAATGCCATTCTGAATAGTGGCTTTTCGGATTTTTTCACTACTTTCAGCGACTTCGCACTGGATTGCACCCAAAACCAAGGGTGTCAACGATCTTAATTTAAATTGACGCGAAAATTTTTCAGCTAATTCTTTACGATTAATGCGGTCAAAAAATTTAGCTATATCTGCTTTAAAAACCCACGGCTTTTTCTCACGAAGCGCACAGGCAGCTTTTTGCGCCCCTCTAACGCCACGGTTCTGATTTTCTGTGTTTCTTATAAAGCCATAACTGACAGGATTAATAAGTCCCAATTTTTCCGCCTGCTCCTCGATTTTATTGACGAGGGCACGCTGCACTATCCGATCAGATAACGTAGGAATACAGATTAATCTCAATTTTGTAGGATCAGTTTTGGGTATTGCTACCCCCCGCAACAGACTAAATTTATATCCGTCACGAATATTACTTTGAATTTCACGCAGACGATTCATACGTTCATTTTTGAAAGTAGTAGCAGATACCCCATCAACCCCAGGAGTAGTCTTCGCCCCTCTTTTTCTCCAAATTTGCTTCCACGCGAATTCAAGTCTGGAGAGAGATGCCAATTCTTGGCGAGCTGACTGACTCAAAATCACTTCCCATCAAAAGGAAAGGGCACTGCCTCGCTTGCTTCATATAGCCCCAGCAAGCGAGGCGACTGCTGCCAGATGGTTTTCGACCATCATTGACCACGGACGCCTTGCCATCAGACTGGCGAGACGGATCGGCTTTGCCGTTTCTGGCGCTTCCACATCCGCTAACCTCGGCATCCTTCCCGGTAACAGAATTCCAGCTAAGTTCGGCTGTCATCCCACCACTCGTGGTTGGCGCAAGACCATTCGCCCCCAATGTAATATACCCCAAGAAGGCGGCAAGTACAAGCCCAAATCGACGATGCCTACCAGACACCCTATGGGTTCCCCGCGCCCTGATCCTGTGCCCGTGCATATGCTTACCAGCTCCTTTTTGACCGACTGTTAAATCGGAGGGCTTCAGGAGCTTGCGATTAACCCGTCTGCCAGATGGTTTTCGACCATCATTGACCTCGGACGCCTTGCCATCAGACTGGCGAGACGGATCGGCTTTGCCGTTTCTGGCGCTTCCACATCCGCTAACCTCGGCAATCTTCAAACTAAGCCATCGCCACATACGACGGAATCAGACCAAGAGGTCCATAGCCGACTAAACGTCAGTGCCACAGTTAGATCAAAAACAAAAGAAAAAACTGGAAATTGTGTATGCTGCCTTGGTTAATCACATAACCTTAGACGCATGGCATGCTAAGAAAAAATAAACCTAATCAGCATTGCGAATAGCGTCATGCCGCCAAGCAGCACCAATGTAGCCAACATACCGACGCCGCGACGTCTGGGCCGTGGCGCACGCTTCCGTGCAGGTTGTGGGGCAGACTGAATACCAGCTTTCTGATCCAGCCAGGCATCGAGATCAGTGATTCGGAACCTTACGTCGCGGGTCCCATATGTGACAGACCGGGGCCCTCGGCCCATCCATTTCAAATTCCGCAACCGACCCGGACTGATGCCCAGATATTCTGCCGCCTGCACGTATGTCAGGACAGCGGGCCTCATACCTTCAGGAAGTTCGGACGCCATCACTCTGCTACAAAATTATCAATGAAATTTCTGGGCGAGGCAGCCCAAAATGTCAATGTTTCGGCCTGAGCCATTGAGCCAATTTTGAGCCAAATGGAGGGAGATACCCCGTGACAAGCAGTGACGCCCGGTTATATAAAAGTGGCGGAAGTCAGGTATTTTTGCAAAATTCAAGGTAAGTCATAGCATTCCTTCCGCCCTTTCACGGCGGCAACACGGGTTCGAATCCCGTACGGGACGCCAGCTACTTTACCGCAGTTTACTGCGGGTCTTGGCTGATTACAGGCACTTTCTTGATTTCCAATCAGTTGGACTTTGAGCCGAACGGGTTTCCGTCACTCAGGGATGGCTCAGTGATATCAGGGCTTTTCCAAAGCGAATCACAAAAGACGGCCATCACGTCCGCCACGCGGCCATGCGGTCGTACTTACCCGGTCCTGAAGTTCAGATCTGCGACGGTGGGCCATAAGCCTCTTTTTCCACGGATATTGATGACAGGGAACAATCCGTCATTCATGGCCTGATGTTCCATCAGCTGCCCATGCTCCGGTTTCGCGATCTGCACCACGGGAAATAACCTTTTCAGGCATGCGGCGACAGCGCGGGAACATCCCTTTGGCGCGCACCCCGACCTTCAGGCTGAACTCATACAGACCCAGCGATGCGAGATCCTGCATGACCTCGGCAAGGAAATCCTGCGCGGGGACAACATGCGCTGGGCCGAACGTGTCCTGAGGAAAAAATCAAGATGATCCGGGGGATCTGAGACCAAAGGTACGCGCCCCGGCCGGACAGGCCCACCTGAGGGGATGATTGCGTAGGGCCGTAACGGGAAGCAGGAAAATCCACCATAAGGACCTGCCAGTTCATTATGAAATAGATGAAAATCAGGGAATTACACAGGAAGTGGCATCTTCTTTATTATAACTGATGATCTTTCATGCGCATCACTACAGGGAAATACAGCGTCAGGCTCTTATCCCCGGATAAATTCATCGCGAACAAAATAAATATTGCACATGATTTTTAATGTGCATATTGATGCTGAAGTATATTGCGGTAATGGTGAGATATGAAAAAGAACCTGTTTTTTATTTTAGTCATGGTGCCAATAGTATTTATAGCCCTGAAATCATTTTCCCCCAAGGATGACAGCACCGGCAGCAGCAGCAGCGGGGGTGGTAGAACAGAAACCCATGCCACCCATTGGGTTTATGATGAATCCGTTGACAAGATACGGGATGAAACCACTTATTCCGCAAAAATAGACTCCCCGGATATAATAAACCTTGAAATACCCCTTGAAGGTGGGTCCGTATCCAGCCTTGTCCTCAAAAGGACATCAAAAGACCCGCGTACGAAAATCTACCTGAACGTAACGCCCGGCCAGTTCCCCGCTTCCCTCTGCCTGGAAGGGTTTGAAAGCCAGGATGAACATGTAACGGTGAAATTCGACAATAAACCGGCGATTGACGTGCCTTACTGCTCGGACGGCACAACCAGCGCCACCCAGGCCATCCTGAAAGATGATGATGGTTCGATATTGAACAGCATCATGGAGTCCCACACCATGTATGCGGCCATTGATATGTTCCAGCAGAAAGAACACCAGGTCTCATTCGATATCAGCGGCCTGAAGTGGGCCAATACCGCAAACGGTGGCAATGCGGGTGCGGGCAGTGTCCTCGAACGCCTCATTGACATCGAAACCGGCCGGAAAGCGGATGTCCAGAAATCCATAGATTCTGACCAATTAAATAGCAGCAACAACTATTTTCATGGATTCCGCGTCAAATCATACAGCACTGACTGGAACGACGATGGCACCATGAAGTGGGGGGAAATCGTCATCAGCAGGGACGGCAATCCCCTTGATAAGATATTGCGGGATATGGGAAGCTACTGTCAGGTTGCCCCGAATGGATGGACCCGGACCCGGGACAGTTATTCCGAGGATATCCATATCGGGAAAGCAAACGGCAGGAAATGCAACGTCATGTATGAGACCAGAGACAGCAATGACTGGGACATATTCTATTACAAGCCCTGACATGACTGACTGACGTTTCATGCCCGCCGCCCGGCAGGGAGGCGAGGCCAGCGTATCTGCAGACGTGCCATCGCATGCACGCGGCCCATGTATCGGGCGGCTGCGGTATCAGGCAGATGCGACGATAATGGGGCGGGGTCGGTTTCATCGACCCCGCCCCTTTTTCGGGTAATGACAGGATCATTTCCGATACAGGAGGAACAGGATGGCATTCTGGATATTGGGGGAACCCGTGACCAGCTTCCGTAACGACATGCGCCCCGCCCAGCGCAAGGCGGCCGTCGCCGCCCCCGCCCTTGCAGCCATACGGGAACGCGCAACCCGGCTTCAGGAGGCGCTTGAAACCCTTGCGCAGGATATCGACGCCCTCCCCGCGACGCCGATCAGCGAAGATGCCGCGCAGGAAATCCGCAATGCCGCCGCCACGGTGGAGGAAGCGCACCACACCCTGCTAGGCGGCATGAATTACCCCTCCGTGCGGCGGAAACAGACATAACCCGCAGCGGCCACCCCTTTTCTGGGAAAAGCCAGCGCCGGCCCACTTTCCTTTACCCGGCAGTCTATTTCGCAGTGCCCGCCTGTCCCGCACGGTAGGGCGCTGCCGCCTTGGGCAGTCCGTCCTCGATCGGCAGGTCCGGGTTGCGGGACCATTCGTTCCACGACCCCATATAGATCCGCAGCCGCGTAAACCCGGCCGACGCCAGCGCGACATAGGTATTGGCCGCGCGTGCGCCCTTGAAACAGTAGATGATGATGTCATCATCGGGGAACAGGCCACGCGATGCGGCCAGCGCCCGGATTTCCTCCACACTGCGAAAGGCGGCGTGGTTGTCCGTGACCTGCATGAAATCGTACCATTCAATCCACACGGCACCGGGAATACGTCCCTTGCGCGGCGCGAAGTCAACGCCATAGGGCGACGAACTGTCCCCCAGCCATTCCACCCTGTCACGGTTGTCGAGCAGCCTGACCGTGGCGGAGCCAAGGGCCGCGCGTACGTCCGCATAGGTGGCCATCAGCCCGGCATTGATCGACAGCGGGAACTGCGTGCGCACCGGCGTCGTGACCTCGGTCGTGAACGCGCCGCCCTCCCTGCGCCACGCGCTCAGCCCGCCATCAAGGATGCCGACACGGGGATAGCCAAGGTAGCTCAGGATCCAGTATCCCCGGCATGACGCGCCATAGCGCGTATGCAGCGCGTCTTCGTAGATGATGGCGGTCTTTTTGCCATCAAGGCCGTAATCGGCGAACAGGCTGGCAAAGGTGTCCCGCAGCGTCTTCAGCCCGTCTTCGGTGGTTTCGGCCAGATAGGTGAAGATGTCGGGCATGTTGACCGCGCCGGGAATATGACCGGCCTCGTAATCCTTCCTGTCGCGCACGTCGATCAGGATGGCGTCGCCACCTGCCGCCAGCTTGCGAACATCATCGGGGGAATAAAGGACAGGTGTCGACATCATCGTTTTCCACATGGTTGAACGCTGATGACCAGCACTATCAGCAATGGCTGCGGCGATGGAGACAACGCGGCACGATGCCGCCATGATGGGAACGGGATGCTCCCGCCCCGCCCTGACGGAAGCCGCACGGTACAGCATTGCGTGAGATCAGGCCTTTTGTCGGGTGGCTGCATGATGGTCCATGTATGCCTGTGCCTGTCATCACACCTGTCCCACCACGCCAAGTAAGGATGCAAAGATGCGGACCGCCGGAAAACAACGCCTCCTCGCCACGACCCTTGCCACGACCATGGCCACATCCCTTGTCGCCGGATGGGGGGCAGGTGCGCACGCGCGCCCTGTGCTGATGGAACATGCCAGCGTCATTGACGGCACCGGGGCGGCGGCGCAGGCCGACACCTCCCTCCTGATCGACAATGGGCGGATCATGGCCGTCAGCCCCCATATCGACGCCCCCCGCCATGCACGGCGCCTCGACATGACGGGCCGCACGGTCCTGCCCGCGCTGATTTCGGACCACAGCCATGTGGGGCAGGTGTCGGGAACCACCAATGGCGCGCAGAACTATACCCGCGCCAATATCCTTGCGGCCCTGCGCCAGTATGAACGCTATGGCGTGCTGACGGTCACGGCGCTGGGGCTGAACCGCTCGCCGCTGTTCGATGACCTGCGCCGCGAACAGCATGCCGGGCGCAATCCCGGCGCGGACCTGTTTGGCGTGGACCAGGGAATTGGCGCACCCGATGGCGTGCCACCGCAAAACCGCTTCCACCTTGCCGCTGACGAGGTCTTCCGCCCCATTACCCCCGATGAGGCCCGCGCCGCCGTCAACCGCATGGCGGACGAGGGCACGGACCTGATCAAGCTGTGGGTGGACGACTTCCGCAATGGCGTGCCGGGGGCGAAGCCGCTGCCCAAGATGTCACCCGACATCTATCGCGCCGCCATCACGCAGGCCCACCTGCGCGGAAAGCGGGTGGCCGCACACATCCATGACCTGTCCGACGCCCGCGCGCTGGTGCGAGCCGGGGTGGACATCCTGGCCCATGGCGTGCGTGACCTGCCCGTGGATACCACCCTGATCGAGGATATGGAGCAGCGCGGCACATGGTACATCGCGACCCTCGACCTTGACGAAGCCAACTACATCTTTGCCGAACACCCCGAATGGCTGGAGGACCCGTTCCTCTCCGCCGGCCTCGACCCCGCGCTGCGGGCGCAGTTCGCGGACCCGAAATGGCGCGCGCAGGTGCTGGCCGCGCCACTGACGGCGGCCTCGCACGCCGCGCTGGCGATGAACATGCGCAACCTGCTGACGCTGTACCGTGCGGGCATCCATGTCGGCTTCGGCACGGATTCGGGGGCGATGCCCACCCGCATCCCCGGATTTGCCGAACATCGTGAACTGTACCTGTCGGTCGCGGCAGGGCTGACGCCGCTGCAGGCGATCACGCTGGCGACGGGCAATGCCGCAGCCCTGCTGCACCTGCCCGACCGGGGCACGATCGCGCCCGGACAGCGGGCCGACCTGCTGGTGGTACAGGGCCGTCCCGACCACGACATCGGGGACATCAACCACATCGCGCAGGTCTGGCAGCGCGGGGTCATGACCGACGGCCCGCTGGGCCATGGCGGGTAAAGGCATGGCATGCAACCGCAATCCCCCGTACGCATTGGTTGCATGCGCTTTTGTCTGAAAGAGAATGGCCCCGAATATGGCAGACGGGACATGAAAAGGAGACATCCGCAATGGAACCATGGACCTCGTTCACCGAATTCGGGAAATCCGGCACGATCTACCAGTTCAAGCGCCCGCCGCAGGACCTGCCGGACCAGCCTGCAATCTTCCTGCTGACCACCGTCATGGGATCGGTCGCCAGGGGCGGGTCGTGGGAATTCCTCAGCCCCCGGATCGGGCGTGTCCACTCCCTGTCGCGCGACTGGGACAGCGTGATCACGCCTGCACGCGCCCGGAAGGAGGAAAGCGACGACGTGCTGGTCTGCTTCGTCTCCGACGGCTCACTGGACGAGGCGTTCGACGACCTGTGCAAGGGCGGCGCGCAGCCCCTGGGAAAAGACGATACGTCTGCCTGACAGGTAAATGGAATCAAAGTTTTTGGGTGCCGCCTTTTTTCAAAAAGGCGGCGTTCTTTGAAGCTTTTTGGAAAAAGCTTCACCAAAAACTTTCTTTCGTTATTTCATCTGGCTGAACGTGCCGTCTTTCAGCGACGTCTCGATTTCCTCCAGCGAACGTCCGCGCGTCTCCGGCACGTAGCGCAGCACGAACACGAACGCCGCGAGATTCAGCGCGGCGAACATCCAGAACGTGCCCGCCGCCCCCAGCGCCTGCACCAGCGACAGCGTCGTCAGCGACACCACAAGGTCCGCCACCCAGTGCGTCGCGGCCACAAGGCTCATCCCCTTGCTGCGGCATGACAGGGGATAGACCTCCGCCCCCACCAGCCAGACCGCGACCGACAGGCTGCCGACATTGAAGATGGCATAGGACACGACCGCCGCCGCCGTGATCCATGTATTGATCCCCTGCGTCGCGCCAATGGCAAACATCGTGCCCAGCACCAGCAGCGACACCACCGCGCCGGGGATCAGGCGCAAAAGCAGCGTCCGCCGCCCCCAGGCATCGACGGCCCAGCTGCCGAACGTGGTGGAGGCCAGCATCGCGACCCCGATGGCGATCGAGGTCAGCAGCGCCGAACTCTTGCCAAACCCCACCCCGGCAAAGATCGTCGGCGCGTAATACAGCACCGCATTGACGCCCGTGATCTGGCAGAACAGGGCCACGCCGACCGACGCGACCAGCGCGGGGCGGACCCATGGCTGCAACAGGGCGGACCATGGCGCCTGCTCGTCATGCATGGCGATGATGGAATCCAGTTCGGTCCGCGCCACGGCAGGGTCACGACGCAGGCGCTGCAGCACCTCGAACGCCCCTTCGAGGTTACCTTTCATCGCCAGCCAGCGCGGGCTGCGCGGCAGCAGCGACATGCCCACATACAGGATCACCGCAGGAATGACGCCCAGCCCGAACATCAGCCGCCATGACCGGTCCTGCAGGAAATAGCCCACGATGAAGGAAATCAGGATGCCCGCCACCACCGCCATCTGGAACAGGACGACCATCTGCCCGCGTTTTTCACGCGGGGCGATTTCGGCAATATAGACCGGCACGATCTGCGAACACATCCCCACCGCCAGGCCAAGGATGAAGCGCGCGAACACCAGCAGCGAAATGCCCGGCGAAAACGACGCCACCAGCGTGCCGAATATGAACACGAGGGCGGCGAACATGATCATGTACCGCCGCCCCAGCCGGTCCGACAGCGGGGCCGCGATCAGGCACCCGCCCAGCGCACCCGCCACGATGGCCGACGTCACGACCTGCTGCCCCAGCGTGTCGAGCGTGAAATCAGGGGTGATCTGCAGCAGGGCGGCGGAGATGATGCCCGTATCATACCCGAACAGAAGCCCCCCCGTCGCCGCCACGGCCGCAATCAGGCCGACAATGGGGGGAGTGGAAGCCGTGTTGGTGTCTTGCGCCATTATTCTTGTTCTTTCATGACAGCGTAAGCAGCGTATGCGCGGACCGGTCAGCCCATGTGGCGGGTGGCCTTTACTGCAGGGATATCCGGACCAGCAGCCACGGGCGCTGCTCCATGTCGTGACCATCGTGGAAGACCGGCAGGCGCACCCACTGCCCCACCGTCAGCCACAGCGTATTGCCCACCAGCGCCATGCTGTCGGGCGCGATCAGGCGCGGGTCATGCGCCACCATCGACAGGTGGCCATCCGGGTCACGCCGGATGACGGCATGATGTTCGATATCGGTCAGGTACAGCGCATTGTCCGGCGCGGTCGCCATGCCATCGACCACGGCGGTCTCGCCCTCGTCACGGATGGCCTTTTCAAGCTGCGCGGGTTTTGTCGCGGGATTGGACAGCAACGCCGTCGGCGCGCTGTACAGGCGGCGGCTCGACAAAGGCTGCCAGTACAGGCGCGAGGAATCGGCGCTCAGCGTAACACCATCGATGCCCCCCTGCCCCATCACGGGTTTGGTGGCGCTGTACTGCAGCATCTGCCCGTCAAGCTCCATGCCGAAGCCCGGATCCGCACGGGTGGAGGGCGCATTTTCCAGCACGCGCCGCGCCTTGCCGGTGGCAAGGTCGATCACGATGATCGCGGGATGGTCGGCGGTGGAGGTATCGCTGACATAGGCCGTGCCCTTCGCCCCGTGCGTCATGTCCACGCGCACATCATTGACATGGCTGTCACTGCGCGTGGCCCCCGTCCCGGCGCCCAGCGCGATGGTGGCGACGACCTGCCCGGCCTGCGGGTCAATACCGATCAATGCAGGCTGCGGCGGGGTCGTCTCCCCCGCGACCGCGCCCTCGTCCACGACCCACAGGCGGCCCGTCGCATCCACCGTCATGCCCAGCGGCGAGATGAAGCGCGCCTGCGTCGCCGCATCGGGGAAGGGCTGGGGCCTGCCATCCTTCAGCACCGCAAGGCGCGGCCCCTTATGGTCGGCGGCGCTGCGCGGGAAGGCAAGGATGATGCGCCCGTCCGGCAGGGCGGCGATGCCCGACGCCTGCATGTCGGCAAAGCGCGCGGCGACAGTGATGTTGCGCGACGGGATCGACCCGAGGTCCACGCTGTCATGGCTGTCGCGCGCATGGGCCTGCAGCGGGAGGGACATCACCCCGGCAAGCCCCATGACCTGCAGCAGGCGGGAGGGGCGTGAGGCAAACAGGGAGGAGGTCATACCCGGCATTCCATTCTTTCTCTGACTGGGACTCAATGTTCAGACGCTACCGCATGGCACGCCATCGCGCACGGGTCATCCCCCCGCGCGCGGATAAGGTTCACGAGCGCGCACCGGCCCGCATGGCATCCCGCACCCCGCCATAAAGCGCGCGATACCGCGCCAGCGGCACGTCATAGGCCCCCGACAGCGCGGGATCGGGATGCACGGTTTCCACCCGCTGCGGCGGCAGGCAGACGCTGCCCACGCTTTCCCCCGTCACCGCCAGTCGGGCAAGGCGCGCGGCGCCGAACGCCCCGCCCTGTTCCCCATGCGCCAGGCGGTGCAGCGACACCCCCGTGACCGTGGCGATGATGGAAATCCACAGCCTGCTGCGCGACCCGCCGCCGATCACGTCGGCCTGCGCCAGTGGCGAATGCGCGTCCGCCAGCACGTCCACGACATCGCGGAAGGAAAAGGCGACACCTTCGAGCACCGCCTGCGTCATGTCCGCGCGCGTCGTGCCCGACGACAGGCCCGCGAACACGCCCCGGATGTCGCCATCATTGTGCGGCGTGCGCTCCCCCGACAGGTAGGGCAGGAAGATTACCGGCGACGGCCGCGTCACCCGTTCGGGCAGTTCGGCCAGCAGGTCGGCCTCCGCCACACCGGTGGTGCGCGCCCACCATGCCAGCGACGACGCCGCCGACAGGGTCACGCCCATCTGGTGCCACATGTCGGGCACGGCATGGCAGAAGGCATGGATGCCCCCCTGCGGATGCGGGCGGAAACGGTCCGTCGTCACCCACACCACCCCCGACGTGCCCAGCGACACGAACGCCGACCCCGCGCCCACCGCGCCCAGCCCGACGGCACCGGCGGCATTGTCCCCCGCCCCACCGGCCAGGATGGGGGCATCCTTCATCCCCCACCGCCGCGCAAGGGCGGGATGCACCCGCCCGGCCCGCGCCGTGCCTTCCACCAGCGCGGGCATCGCGTCACGCGCAAGGCCCGTCGCCTCCAGCGCCGCATCCGACCAGCACCGCCGCCCCACATCCAGCCACAGCGTGCCCGACGCATCGGACATGTCCTCGATCATCTCCCCGCACAGGCGATAGCGCAGCCATGCCTTGGGCAGCAGGACATGCCGGGTCGCGGCAAAGATTTCGGGTTCGTGATGCGCCACCCACAACAGCTTTGGCGCGGTAAAACCGGGCATGGCCACGTTGCCGCAGACCTGCCGGCTGTCGGGGAAGCGGCGTTCGAATTCGCGGCTTTCGGCGGCGGCGCGCACGTCATTCCACAGGATGCACGGACGCAGCACCTGCCCCGCATCGCCCAGCAGGACCGCGCCGTGCTGCTGCCCCGACAGGCCGATGCCGCGCACGTCCGCCATCTCCCGCGGGTGGGCCGCCGCAAGCGCGTCCAGCGCCGAAAGCGTCGCCGTCCACCAGTCCCCGGGGTCCTGTTCGTTCCAGCCATCGCGTGGGGAACTGATGGTCAGCGCGCGCGAACACGCCCCCACCACATCCTGACTGCCATTCACCAGCACGGCCTTGACGGCCGACGTGCCCAGATCGATTCCGACAAACATTTATTATTATCCCGTACCGCCGGATGCAGCCCCGTGGCGCTGTACCGTGCGGCCTGTCTTGCTTTGCCGTTCTGCGTTGTCATAACTGAAAACACACAGGGTCCGGCTTGGCAAGCACGCGCGGCACACCTTCCGGTTATCGCACGCGGATTCAGGCATCCGTTTCGAAAAGGCTTCTGAAAAGACAGAATGCCGCCTTTGTAAAAAAGGCGGCACCCGAAAAGCTTCATTCGACCGTCACGTGACGGGGATGGAGGCCCCGTTCCCGTCACATGCCGCGTGGTCAGTGGTCATGCTGCGTGAGGAACGTCTCCACGATGCCGTTCACGTCGGAGGCACATTCAAGCTGCGGCATGTGCCCGATTCCGCTGAAGACGTGCCGCGCGATGGATGCGGACAGTCCGTCGGCCTGCGTGACGGGCAGGATCTCGTCCTCCTCCCCCCACAGGATGGTGGCCTGGCATGGCGCGGCATCCAGCACCGGGCGCAGGTCGTCGCCCTGCTTCCCATCGGGGAAGCACGCCGCCGCCACCGTCTGCAACGCCGCCTGCGCGCCATCAAGGCGCTTGTAGCGCAGGACGTCATCGGTCATGCGCCGCCCGATCAGCGACTTGTCATGCACGAGGAATTTCAGCACGTCCTGCAACGCCCGCGTGCGGTCCGCCTCGATAAAGCCGTTGATGAAGGCCATGTTGACCTGCGGACCCAGTCCGGCAGGCGCGAGCAGGCACAAAGACGCCACGCGCTGCGGCGCGGCCTGCGCCAGCGTCAGCGCGATCCCCCCGCCCAGCGAATGGCCCATCACATGCACCTTCGGCAGGTCGAAATGTTCCAGCAGTTGCACTGTTACGTCGGCAAAGTAGGACAGCGTGCCCGGCCCGACATCCTTGGACGACCCGCCATGACCGGGCAGGTCGAACGCGATGACCCGCCGCCCATGCGCCAGCGCCGCATGGTTGAGCATCCAGTTCTTGAGATCCCCCCCAAAACCATGGATCAGCACCAGCGGCGTCGCATCCCCCATGCCAAGGTCATGCACGCGCAGCGTATGCGTACCAACCGTTACAAGGGTTGGCTCCACCGCCGTCTCCTCGCCCTTGGCGGAGGCGTTGCTTTCGGCGAATTCCGCTTGGAACCGGGTGATGAATTCGTCGATTTCCGCATCCGGCACCGACGCATCCGCCACCACCCCGATCAGCGCGCCCACCGGCAGCGTCTCCCCATTGGGGGCGACCTGCCTGCGCAGGATGCCCGACGCCGGGCTTTCAAAGGCGTTGGTGATCTTGGAGGTTTCGATATCAACCAGTTCGTCGCCCGCCTTCACCGGCCTGCCGGGGGCGATCATCCAGCCGGCGACCTTCCCCTCCGTCATGGCAAGGCCGAATTTGGGCATGGTGATGGGTGTGATCTCACTTGCCATGTCAGGCTTTCTCCGTAACGCGTACGTTCATGACCGATGTGACGGCGGCCTCGATCTTCTCCACGCTGGGAAGGTAGAGGTTCTCCAGCACCGTCGCGAAAGGCACCGGGGTATGGGGCGGCACGACGCGGCGGATCGGCGCGCGCAGGGCGTCGAACGCCTCCTCCGCCACCAGGGCCGCGACATCGGTCGCCATGTTGCAGCGCGGGCTCGATTCATCGACAATCACAAGTCGGCCAGTATCGGCCACGCATTCCAGGATCGTGTCGCGATCCAGCGGCGAGGTCGTGCGCGGGTCGATGACGGTGCAGCTGATGCCCTTGCGCTCAAGGCTGTCCGCCGCCTGGTTGGCCAGGCCCACCATGCGGCCAAAGGCCACGATCGTGACATCCCCGCCTTCGCGCGTCAGGTTCGCCTCCCCGAACGGGATGGTATAGGCCTCGTCCGGGACGTCTTCCTCGTCATCGTACATGACCTTGTTTTCAAGGAAGATGACCGGGTCGTCATCGCGGATCGCCTCGATCAGCAGGCCCTTCGCCTCATAGGGGGAGGACGGGACGACCACCTTCAGGCCGGGGATGTGGGTGAACAGCGGATACAGCGCCTGGCTGTGCTGTGCCGCCGCGTTGAAGCCCGCGCCATACATCGCGCGGATCACCAGCGGCGTGCGCGCCTTGCCGCCGAACATGTAGCGGAACTTGGCCGCCTGGTTCATGATCTGGTCAAGGCAGCAGCCCACGAAATCCACGAACATCAGTTCGGCCACCGGGCGCAGGCCCGTCACCGCCGCCCCCGCCGCAGCCCCGATATAGGAGGCCTCGGTAATCGGGGTGTCGAGGACGCGGTCCTCGCCGAATTCCTCAAGGATGCCCTTGGTCACGCCCAGCACGCCACCCCATGCGTCCTTGATCCCGGCGGAGCCGCCACGGCCACCGGCCACGTCCTCGCCCATCAGGATGACGCGCGGGTCGCGGCGCATTTCCAGGCGGATGGCCTCGTTGATGGCCTGTCGAAAGCTTTTCTTGCTCATTCTTCATTCTTTCGGACAAAGGTTGCGGATCGCGCGTGGCGGGCGGCGTGTGCCCGCCCGCGCGGCCTGCACGCAACCGGTTCAGTACCGCACATACACATCCGCCAGCAGGTCCGGGTCCTGCGGCAGGGGATCGGCCTTGGCCTGCATGACCGCGCTCTCGATCTCGTCCGCGACGGCGGCGTCGATCTCGTCCAGCGTCGTGTCCTCCAGCAGGGCGGCCTGCGTCACGCGCTCGCGGAACAGCTTGAGGCAGTCATGGTCGCGCCGGGCCTCCGCCACCTCGCCCGCGGCGCGGTAGGTCATGGCGTCGCCCTCGAAATGCCCGTACCAGCGCTGCAGGTGGACATGCAGCATCGCAGGCCCGTTGCCCGCGCGCGCATGGGCGATCACCTCGGCCGAGGCCTGGTGCACGGCGAAGAAGTCCGACCCGTCACATTCGACATAGGGCATGCCGAACGCCGCCGCGCGCGCCTTCTGCGTGCCTGCGCAGGCATAGGACGCGGCCGTGGCCTCGCCGTATCCATTGTCCTCCACCACGAAGACGGCGGGCAGGTTCCATACGGAGGCAAGGTTGAGGCTTTCGAGGGTCGAACCCTCGTTCGAGGCCCCGTCGCCATAGAATGCGACCGCCACGGCGCCGTTGCGTAGCGTTTTGTGCGATAATGCCGCACCACAGATCAGCGGCGGCCCACCACCGACGATGCCGTTCGCGCCCAGCATGCCGCAGGCCAGGTCAGCGATGTGCATCGACCCGCCCTTGCCCCGGCATACGCCGGTGCTGCGGCCATAGATTTCGGCCATCATGCCCGCGACGCCCACACCTTTGGCGATGCAGTGGCCGTGGCCACGATGGGTGCTGGCGATCGTGTCGTTATCCGTCAGGTTGGCGCACACGCCAACGCCCGAGGCTTCTTCCCCGCAATACAGGTGGACGAAACCGGGGATTTCGCCGGTTGCGAATTCGACATGCAGGCGTTCCTCGAACATGCGGATGGTGCGCATCGCACGATAGGAACGCAGCAGCGTTTCACGCGCTATTTGCATGGATATTTTCCCTGTTCCAGCCATGGGTTCGTTATGGCGTTCGTTCTTCGCCCGGCGCGCCACACATACGAGGGTGGACACTTCGCACCGCACTGGCGCGACCGGGCGCATCCGCAGCACAGCGCCACCGCCCTGCCTGAAACAAGCATGGCCGCGCCGCTTTCACGCCCATGTGACGCCCGATGTCCGAAGTGTCGCGAAACGCGACACTTCGCGACGGGTTATGCCGACATCATCCATGGCGGACACTCCGCACGGCATATTTTCGTACCAACCGTTACACGACAGGCGACGCATGCCCCCATTTCCCCGTCCCGTGTCCCACGAAACGTCCCCGCCACAGGTGGCATTGGGGCTGGAGGCGTCATGGCACCGGTGCGGCCATGACCATGGCCTTGACCCCGTTGCCCCATGGATGCCGCAGGTCCTGTGCGATGCCGAACTGCGCCAGTGCTGCCAGCGGGCCGGGGCGCTGCCGCGCCAGGCGGAGGGCGCGATGGCACAGTTGCATGCGATCCTTGCCCCGCTGGGGTATGCGACGCTGCTGGCGGATGCGCAGGGCGTGGTGCTGGCCCACCGGGTCGATCCCGCCATCCGGCGCGGGTCACGCCGGTGGTGCCTGTGGCCCGGCGCGGTATGGGATGAACCGCGCGAAGGCACGAACGGCATCGGCACCTGCCTGGCCGAAGGGCGCCCCGTGAGCGTCCATGCCGCACAGCACTGGCGCGTCGCCCTGCGCGGACTGTCATGTATCGCAACGCCGGTCCATGACGCGCTGGGCCGCGTGGCGGGCGTGATCAACGCCAGTTCGTTCCATCCCACGCAGGACGGGCGCGAAACCGCGCTGATCGGGGCGGTCGTGACCCAGGCGGCGCGCCAGATCGAACGCATGGCCTTCATGGACCGCTATCGCGGGCATGCGATCATGCTGCTTGGCGAAGGGTATTACGGGTCGGTCCCCATGATCGCGCTGGATGCGGACCGGGTGGTGGTCGGCGCGACCCATGCCGCGCGCGTGCATATGGGAATGGCCCCGGCGCAGGACATCAATTTCTGCCTCCTTGCCGACGCCCCCACGGCCACGGCCGAAGGCGGCGACCTGCGCCATGCGCAGAAAATGGCGATCCGCTCCGCCCTGGCGAGCGCGCGCGGCAAGGTGGCGGTGGCGGCACGGATGCTGGGCATCAGCCGTTCCACCCTGCATCGCAAGATGCGGATGCTCACGCCCTCCGACACGCAGGCCTGCTGAATCCGAAAGTTTCCGGATGTCCCCCTTTTTTTTAAAAGACGGCGTTTCTTGAAGCTTTTTGAAAAAGCTTCACCAAAAACTTTTCTCTGGAAATCTTTTTTCCAGCCCTGTCCCCCACATGTCAGGACCGCCATGCAGGTGCGCCCTGTGCACAGCCCCCTGTCGCAGGGCGTAACAAACCCCTATGACGCAGGGACAGGGAGGGATACGGAATGAAATTTCAGATCCGGCTTGCGACGCTACTGGCCGCAACGGGGCTGCTGTCGGCCTGCGCAAACGGGGCAGGTCCGTACAACATGGGGCTCAGCGGGCCTGACGGGCCGCCCATCGCGGACAATGACTGGAACCAGACCCAGACGGGCATGGGGGGATATTACGGCCCCTATAACGATGGCTTCGCGCCCGAAGGGCTTGATGGCGGGCCACCCAACTACCTTGCCGACGAATACATGCCCCTGCCATAAGGCTGCTGTGCGCAGGGGGCCTTTATCGTCTGGTCATTTGCGGCTGTCCGGGGCCGCGCGGGTGCCCATGAACTCCGCAACGCCCGCACGGATGGCACGCTCGAACGCGGCAAGCGTCTCCTCGCCCACGTAATGCTCCATGCCTTCGGCATCAATGCTGGCGTTCTTCTCGCTGATGCCCAGCGCGCGCAGGAACGTCTCCACGATATGGTGGCGGGCCTGGCTGTCGGCGGCCATCTTCTCCCCCGCCTCCGTCAGGAAGATGCCGCGGTAGGGACGGCGCGTGACAAGGCCGTCCGCCTCCAACCGGCACAGCATCTTGGCCACCGTCGGCTGCGAGACCCCCAGGCGCTGCGCGATATCGACCTGCCGCGCTTCCTGCCCGTCATGCAGCAGGTCCGCGATCAGTTCGACATAATCCTCCACCAGCGCGGTCTTGCGTGACTGGCGCGCCTGCTCGAACCCTGCCGACTGGGTCCGGGGATCAGGCATGGAGCCAGGTTTTCTGCGCCTCATGGTGTCTCCTGAAGGTCGGAACTGGCGGGATATGGATGGGAAAAGCCCCTGCTCCCCTGCCTTATACGGGAAGTTTCCGCCTTCTCAATCCCCTGCCCCACGCCACGTGCGGCGGCGTTCACGCGTTGAAGACGATTGTCTTGCGCCCGTCGGGAATGACGCGACATTCGGTGAAATACCGCACCGCACGCGCCAGCACGCGCCGTTCGATGTCGCGGCCCTTGCGCACCAGGTCGTCGGGACTGTCGGCATGGGAAATGCGCTCGACATCCTGTTCGATGATCGGGCCTTCATCAAGGTCGCCGGTCACGAAATGCGCCGTCGCCCCGATCAGCTTCACCCCACGGGCGAAAGCCTGGTGATACGGCCGCGCGCCCTTGAACCCCGGCAGGAAGGAGTGATGGATATTGATGCACCGCCCCACAAGCCGCGCCACCAGCGAATCCGACAGTACCTGCATGTAACGCGCCAGCACCACCAGTTCCGCATCCGTGGCGGAGACGATATCCCGGATACGCGCCTCCTGCACCGGGCGGGTGGCGGCCGTGACCGGCAGGTAATGGAAGGGGATTTCCCCGAAATCGATGCCCGCATAGGTTTCGCGCGGGTGATTGGCGATGATCGCGACCGGGTCGATCGCCAGTTCGCCGATGCGCCAGCGATACAGCAGGTCCACAAGGCAGTGGTCAAAGCGCGAGACCATCAGCACCGTGCGCGTGGGACGGGCGCGGGCGCGCAGGGTCCAGTCCATGTCGAATTCGCGCGCCATCGCCGCCACCGCGTCACGCAGCGCCCCCTCCGCCACGCCCGCGTCCGCCCCGTCGCGCACGGGCATGCGAAAGACCACCCGCATGAAGAAGGAGCGGCTTTCCCACGCATCGAACTGCTGCGCCTCGGTAATGTCGCAGCCCGCGCCGAACAGCGTCGAACTGATGGCCGCGACGATGCCGGGACGGTTCATGCAGCGCAGCGTCAGGATATGGACGGACATGTCGACCATGCGCGCACCTTCCTCCTACTTCGGGGGGGACTGGTCGGGCGTGGCGGGATAGAACCAGCATCCCTGCGCATCCCGCACCCCGTCCTGCGTCAGGGGCACGGGGGTCAGCACGTCATCGCCCGGCCGCCATCCCTCCGGCGTCATGACCTCGCCGTTGTCGGAACGCTGCAACGCGGCCAGCAGGCGCAGCAGTTCATCCACGGAACGCCCGACCGACATCGGGTACCATATGATGGCCCGCACGAGTCCCGTGGGGTCGATGAAATAGGTCGCGCGCACCGTAGCACTGTCATGCGCATCGGCCGCCAGCATGCCATAGGCATGGCCGACCGCCATGGACGGGTCTTCCACCACGGGGAAGGGAATCTCCACCCCGAAGCGGGTGCGAATCGCCTCCAGCCATGCAAGGTGGGAATACAGGCTGTCCACCGAGAGGCCGAGCAACGCGCAGTCCATGGCCTCGAAGCGGGAATATTCACGCGCCAGCGCCAGGAACTCGCTGGTGCAGACCGGCGTGAAATCCGCGGGATGGGAGAAGAAAAGCAGCCATCTGCCGCGAAAATCACTCAGCCGCACCTCACCTTGGGAGGTACGGGCGTGAAAGTCCGGGGCCGTGTCGCCGATACGCAACGGATGCGGCGCCGTGGCGTTGGGAATGGGAGAGGTCATGCCATTATTCATTGTCTGCCCCTTTTGCATCTGCCGTGCCTTGACGCAAGATGCACGACAACATACATTTATTATGTAATTTATAAACTATCATGAAGACAACGCCATGTCAGATTTAGCCCTCGCCGCTGCCGACCAACAGGTCATTTCGGCCTTGAGGTCTAATAAAGTGCCGTTGGTAAAGACTTTTTTCGATAACACGACTTTTACCGCGACACATGTCGTCCACGACCCTGCCACGCGGGAGGCCGCGGTTGTCGACAGTGTGATGGAATACGACCCGGCCGCCGGGCGCACCGCCCATCACCACGCGCAGGAAGTGGTGGATTACATCCGCGCCAGCGACCTGAAGCTGCAGTGGCTGCTTGAAACCCATGTCCATGCCGATCACCTGTCGGCGGCGCCATGGATACAGGAACAGCTGGGCGGGAAACTTGCCATCGGGGCGGACATCGTCCGGGTGCAGGACATCTTCGGCAAGCTGTTCAATGCCGGGACGCGTTTCGCACGCAACGGGTCGCAGTTCGATCACCTGTTCCATGATGGGGAGACGTTCATGCTTGGCTCCATTCCCGCCATTGCGCTGCATGTGCCGGGGCACACCCCCGCCGACATGGCGTATGTGATCGGGGATGCCGCCTTTATCGGCGATACGCTGTTCATGCCCGATTATGGCACGGCGCGCGCGGATTTTCCCGGCGGGGATGCGCGGATGCTGTACCGGTCCATCCGCCGCCTGCTGTCGCTGCCCGAACAGACGCGGCTGTTCCTGTGCCATGACTACAAGGCGCCGGGACGCGACAGCTTCGCATGGGAAACGACGGTGGGCGCGGAACGCGCGCACAATGTCCATGTTCATGAAGGCGTGGGCGAGGACGAATTCGTCGCCATGCGGACCGGGCGCGACGCGACGCTGTCGATGCCCAACCTGCTGATGCCTTCCGTGCAGGTGAACATGCGCGGCGGCCACCTGCCGGAAGCGGAGGAGAACGGCACGCGTTATATCAAGATCCCGATTGACCGCGTGTGATCGTCCCCCCATTCCTGCCGTGCCATCCCATCACGACACGGCACCTTTGATCGTTACCGAGGAGATATCCAGACATGAACGATACCCCAGCCCCCTCCGCCCCCGCACTGAGCAGCAGCGCGCGGGGGCTGACCTATGACATCGCCATCATCGGCGGCGGGGCCGCGGGTCTGTCCACCGCCGCCAGCATCCTCAAGCGCAAGCCGGGCATCACCGTCGCCATCGTGGAACCTTCGGGCTCGCACTACTACCAGCCGGGCTGGACGCTGGTGGGTGGCGGCGTGTTCAAGCAGTCGCAGACACGGCGTGCGGAAAAGAAGCTGATCCCCGCAGGTGCTGACTGGATCCAGGCCGCCGCCACCGGGTTCGATCCCGACGGGCGCATCGTCCACCTGTCGAACGGGTCGTCGGTGCGGTACAGCATCCTGATCGTCGCCACCGGCATCATGCTGGACTGGGACGCGATCGAGGGCCTGCCCGAAGCACTGGGCCGCAATGGCGTGACCTCCAACTACCGCTATGACCTTGCCCCCTATACGTGGCAGATGGTCCAGACGCTGGGGCGTGGCAACGCGGTCTTCACGCAGCCGCCCATGCCCATCAAGTGCGCGGGCGCGCCGCAGAAGGCGATGTACCTGGCGTGCGACGCATGGCGCCGCCGCGGGATTTCGGACAACATCAACGTCTCCTTCCATACCGCGACGCCAGGCCTGTTCGGGGTGAAGGACTATGTCCCCGCGCTGATGGAATATATCGAGCGCTATCACATCGACCTGCAGCTGAAATCCAACCTTGTCGCGGTCGATGGCGCGCGTCAGGTCGCGACCTTCTCCAACGTCGGCGCGGATGGCGCCACGACGAAGAGCGAGGTGGAATTCGCCATGCTGCACGTCGTCCCGCCGCAGCGCGCGCCCGACGTCATCCGCAACAGCCCGCTGGCCGGGGCGGACGGGTTTGTCGCGGTGGACCCCGCGACCCTGCGCCACGTCAAGTATGACGATGTCTTCGCACTGGGCGATGTGGCCGGTACGTCGAACGCCAAGACGGCCGCCGCCGTGCGCAAGCAGGCGCCGATCGTCGCGGTCAATGCGCTCGCCGCGCTGGAGGGGCGGCCGATGGTCGCGGATTACGATGGCTATGGCGCATGCCCGCTGACGGTGGAACGCGGGAAGATCGTGCTGGCGGAGTTCGCCTATGGCGGCAAGCTGGAGCCGACCCTGCCGAAATGGCTGCTCGACGGCCGCCGCCCGACGCATCTGGCGTGGCTGCTGAAGGAATATGTCATGCCGCTGCTGTACTGGGACGGGATGCTCAAGGGGCGCGAACTGATGGTCGAACCCCGCCCGCTGTGCGGCAAGAGCTGAACCGCTGCCTGACATGAAGGCGTAAATGTTTCCGGGCGCCCCCTTTGCCAGAAAGGGGGCGCCGGGAAAAATCATCCGGAGAATAAAAGTTTTTGGGTGCCGCCTTTTTTCGAAAAGGTGACGTCTTTCGAAGCTTTTTGAAAAAAGCTTCACCAAAAACTTCCTTACGGTATCCCCGCCAGAAGAGTGCATCGCACGCGAAAGCGGCGTATGAAGCGGCGGTGATGAAGAAAGCTTCCCCCTCCCCTTCCCATCATGTCGGCAGTTCGCGTCCGCTGCGCCTGTCCGATGATGTCGTCAGCCACGCGGTCTATGGCGGGCCGGGCAAATGCTACCGCTATGAACTGACACGAACGTGGGACCCCGCGCGCCCGACGGTGATGTGGCTGATGATGAACCCGTCCGTCGCGACGGAAGACGGCGATGACCGCACGGTCGCCAAGTGCCAGCGTTATGCCCGCGCCTGGGGCTATGGGGCGATTTTCGTCGGCAATACCTTCGCCTACCGCTGCACCGACCAGACGCGCCTGATGGAGGTCGCGGATCCGGTCGGGCCGGAAAATGACCGTTACCTGCGCGACATGGCGCAACGGGCCGACCTTGTGGTCGCGGCCTATGGCTGCCCGCGCTATCCCGCGCTGCGCGCGCGTGGCACGGACGTGGTGCGCATGCTGCAGGAGGCCGGGATCACGGTGAACGTCCTGCGCCTGAGCAGCCGCGCCCGGCGTCCCGAACACCCGCTTTACCTGCCGGCGGACCTGCGCCCGACACCGTTGCCGCCGATCGATACGCTGTCGGGCGACTGAACCTCCAGCGCGAGGGCAAGCTGTCGCGTCAGCGCCTGCGCGCGCGGCAGCAGCGTGGACAGCGTGACGCCCAGCAGGCGGACGCCACGTTCGGGCGGGAAGCACCCGCGCAGCAGGCCCTGCGCATGGACCAGCAGTTCCCCCGCCGAGGAGACAGGCTGCATCAGGGTGCAGGCGCGCACGATCTGGCGGAAATCATTGTATTTGACCTTCAGCGTCACGGTGCGGCCGGTGATGTCGCGCCGTTCGCATCCATGCCACACGCGCGCGCACATGTCGGATACCGGCGCAAGCATGTCAGGCCATTCATACAGGTCACGCTCGAACGTACGTTCGGTCCCCAGCGACTTGCGCGGGCGGTCCGGCTCCACCGGACGGTGGTCCACCCCCCGCGCCACCCCATGATAGAAGGCGGCGACCTTGCCGAAATGCCGCGTCAGTTCCGGCAGCGTACGCGCACGCAGGTCACGCCCGGTATGGATGCCCAGCGCGTGCATCCGCGCCGCCGTGGCCGGGCCGATGCCATGGAACCGCTCCACCGGCAGGTCAGCCACGAATGCCGCCCCCTGGCGTGGGGGAATGACAAACAGGCCATCAGGCTTGCGATGGTCGGACGCCAGCTTGGCGAGGAATTTGTTGTAGGACACCCCGGCAGAGGCGCACAGGCCGGTTTCGGCACGGATGACGGCGCGGAGTTCACGCGCGATTTCAGTGGCCGACCCGCGTGGCAGCAGGGGACGGGTCACGTCCAGATACGCCTCATCCAGCGAAAGCGGCTGTATCAGCGGGGTATAGCGGGCAAGGATTTCATGGATCCGGGCCGAGACCGCCCGATAGACATCAAAGCGCGGCGGCACGAAGACCAGTTCGGGACATTTGCGGCGCGCGGTAACGGATGGCATGGCCGAACGGACGCCAAAGCGCCGGGCCTCGTAACTTGCGGCGGCCACGACGCCACGCTGCCTGTCGCCGCCCACCGCGACGGGGCGGCCCCGCAGGGCGGGATTGTCGCGCTGCTCCACCGAGGCATAGAACGCATCCATGTCAACATGGATGATCCGCCGCACGTCCGGCTCCTGCGCCGCCTGTGCCGCCGGATGTCCCGCGACGGCGGTCCCCGTCATGGGCACATCCCGGCGGGACACGCGACAGCATGACGCACCGCGGCCCGAAAGGACCGCGGCCACGCCACATGACTGGCAATCAGCCGTTGCACTTCTTTTTCTTGACGAAGAAGAAGATCAGGCCGGCGATCGCGCCAAGTGCCAGAATCCCCTTCAGGCAGGGGGACTTGGACGGGCACTTTGTCGTACATTCGGACATGGATGGTTTTCCTTGGTTGTGTCGTCTTCGCTCCCATACGGAACGAAACACCCCACCCTAGCGCACGCAGCGCCATAAGGCATCCCGGATTTGACGCTCCAGCCCCCCACCTGCGGTGCGCAGGGTGGATCGGGACAGGCATGACGGCGGAAATCGGCCACCCACATTCCATGACATGCGATGAAAGAGGAGCCGGGATGCACGCGCACCCCTTATTGTTGCGAAGGTTTGCGGGTAATCATGTCATCCAAATATTTTCAGAGGGTCATGGAAATGAAGAAAATCGGACTTCTGTCTGCCTCGCTGCTGATGCTGGGCGCGGCCACGGGTGTTGCTTCCGCCACGCCGTCGAACACGCGCGCCGTCAACCGCGACTTCACCAAGCTGTCGATCGACGGCAGCCGTGCATTCGACGACATCACGATGGCCCGCACCGCGCTGGCCAATGGCGACGCTGCCGGCACGGCCAAGCTGCTGACCGATGCCAACAACGCCTTCACCCGCGCCAAGACCGACAACCGCGTCTTCATGAAGGCCGAATCCCAGCTGTCGAAGCCCAAGAAGGCCCCGGCCGGCGCGCCCGCCCCCACCACGGCGCCAAGCACGCAGCCTGTCGCATGGCTGCCGGTTGATGGCGAATATATCGTGACCGAGGACCTGGAGCCGACCTCCGCCAAGGGCACGGCCGTCGCCGCCGCCAACGCCAGCCTGAACAAGGGCAAGCCCGCGCAGGCCAGCCAGAACCTGCAGGTTGCCGCGGTTGACGTGGACTTCGTCCTTGCCATCGCGCCGCTGCAGGCCAGCGCCGATGACGTGTACCGCGCCACCAACCTGCTGGCGGGCAAGGACACCAAGGGTGCGGACGCCGCGCTGGCCGATGCCCAGAACTCGATTCGCTTCGTGTCCGAGGACATGGTCGAAACCCCTGACGCCCCTGCCGCCGGCAGCAAGGCCGCCAAGGGCAAGTAAGACCCCGCTACCGGCGGCCCGGCGCACCTGACACGGTGGGACGGGCCGCCACTTGCGCTTGCGGGGCCGCAATTTTCCCGCCCCGCAACCGCGCGCAGGACTGTCAATGTTTCGATTCGCCCTGATGGCGGGAATGGCCGGGATCATGACCGGCGTGCTCCCCCTATGTCCCTCCGGCGCATGGGCGGGCGAAATCCGCATCTGCTTCGACCGTCGCGTCGCGGAATCGGATCCCGCGCCCAACATGCCACGTTTCGATTCGATTACGGTCCCGTCGGGCACGGTCTTCAATTACGCCGGGCATGCCTTCGGCCCTGCGGACGACCCGCTTGACCGCGCGCATGCCGCCCCCTTCGGCGATGGCTGGCGCGGCCTGCCCCCGGGGGAGGAACAGCGCAGGCGCGCGCTGCAGATGGAGGATATCGGCGGCGACAGCGGCTATCACCGCCCACAGGCCGCCGTCATGATAAGCGCCACCACCACCCTGACCCGCGCCCGTCCCTGCGCCAATGTCGCTGCACAGGCCGTTTTGTCAGAGGACTGGACCTGGACGGCGGACCATATCCCGGCCGATCCCCATGTCTATTACCAGGCCTATGGCGTGGTGCATGGCAGCAGGTTCGACCCGACATTCGATACCGACCCCGACGCGTTCCAGTGGGTTGCCGCCCATGGGGGGCTGAACGGCATCGTCATTTCCGACATCGAACAGTCCGTCACCCTCCATTCGGACGACTGATCGCGCCCGGCAATCAGGATGGCGACAAACCGTTATTCTTCTGGCACATTCCATGAACCGCCCTGCCGCCTCCGGCACGGCATTCCCGTATTCGCCAGGACGTAGCGCAGGGAGACCTGAATGGCGCTGTACCAGTCTTCACAATTCATAACGGCATGGACCGATGCCGAATTCGACCGGCTGCATCACCCGCGTACGCCCGCGCCACATTCGGGCATCTATCGCTGTGTGGGATGTGGCTTTGAAATCGCGGCAAGCGAGGGACAGCTGCTGCCCCCCATCCATGCCCATCCCCATCGGCTGGGCACGCAGGAAGTCTGGCAGATGATCGTCTATGCCGACCATCGCCTGAAATGACCTGTCCCGGCATCCCCATACAGGGACATGCCGGGACCCGCCATCACCACATGCCCATGCCCATGCCGGGGCCCCAGCCGCCGCCCCAGCCCCACATGCCCCAGTTCCACGAGGCATCTTCATACATGTCCGCGGTCATCTGCTGCTGATCCGCCAGGTTCTGCGCCTGCACATAGGACTGGTACCGGCCATAGGCGGCCTGGTTGCCAACATACAGGCAGTTGCAGACCTTGGGGTCGGAATAGATATACAGGACATGGTCGCCAAACGGCTTCTGCAGGAAACGGTTGGGCGGCAGTTTCTGCAGCATTTCCAGGCGCTGCGGCGTATTTGCCGGACGCGCGACAAACCCTGCGGCGGCGAGGCTGTTTTCACGATCGGCAATCTGGTCGCGCACGCTTTCACACCCCGAAAGCGACAGGCAGGCCACAGCCATGAATGCCGGGACCGCCGACAGAGTCCAATTCGTCCTGATCTTGGTTTTCATCCACATACCCCTTGTTCCATCCTGTTCATATTCCCGATCCGAAACGCTGGCAAAGGCGAACAGGATGCCATGCAGGACATGGCGCATGGTTCATCGGATGAAAATATCACGTTCCCGCTGCGTCATGACATATCCCGGAGCGTCGATACATTATTTTTCATCGACTTTGATCTATCTCATGTCGGCGTGGGAAAGCCCATGCGAGGTTGAAAGGGCGATGGGGGCATCGCATATCGAATCATCACTTTCAACTTGCGGGGCCAGCCTATGGCCCCGCATTTTTTTATGACCCCGTCATTCGTCCATGGCCCACACGCGCGGACACGAAAAACCCGCCATGAGGAACCTCATGACGGGTCATTCCCGATACCGCATGACAACACGGGGGCGGTGCTGTCATGCCGGCAATGGCAGCCGGGATCAGGCCACGGAACCACCACCGACACCGTGCGATGCCGCGCGTGCCGCAACATGGGGGGCGATGTCGCCCTTGCCGGCGGCAGGCATGGGAATCGCGGCGACCGCATCGTCCTTGAGCATGTATCCCTGCCCCCAGACGGTCGTGATCAGGTTTTCCCCACCTGCCTTCTGCAGTTTCTTGCGCAGCTTGCAGACGAAGACATCGATGATCTTCATCTCCGGCTCGTCCATGCCGCCATACAGGTGGTTGAGGAACGCATCCTTGGTCAGGACCATGCCCTTGCGCAGCAGCAGCAGCTCCAGGATCATGTATTCCTTGCCCGTCAGGTGAACGGACCGTCCGTTGACCGACACGTCGCGGCTGTCGAGGGAAAGCCGCAGCGCGCCTGCCTGCAATGTCGGCTCGCTATACCCCTTGGAGCGGCGGATGACCGCCTGCATGCGCGCCGTCAGCTCCATCGGGTCATAGGGACGGGTCACATAATCATCCGCCCCGATCGAAAAGGCCTTCACCTTCGCCTGTGCACTGCCCTGCGCGGACAGGATCAGGACCGGGGTGGCAATCCGCGCCGCGCGGCAGCGCCTGACGACATCGTGACCTTCCATGTCCGGCAGGCCAAGTTCCACAACCGCAATGTCGTAATCATACAGTTTCAGCATCGCAATCGCGTCATGACCCGAAACCGCATGATCGACCATGAACCCAACCGCCTGAAACTGGCTGACTTCTTTTCCCATCATGGCCCTGTCCGGTTCAACCAGCAAAACACGCATATCGACCACCAATATTTTCGTTAATATGTGTTACTACCTATAAGTGTATTTTTTTCATGAAACAATCTTTAGGTTGTGAATAAGCAGTGACACACTCATTCAATAGGGGAATATAATCCTATATGTTCCCGCATGAGTCCATAGTTACGGCTAGATTATGAAGTAAATCAGGAATTTATTTATATATCGCGTAAATTCCGGCCACATGTCCGTGCCTTAGAAATGACACGTTCCACGTGTTTCCTCCTGCGACAATGCCGCAGTCGCGCGCCGGGCGCGGCCATTTCCGACCCGCCCCCGTTACGATCCATAATTGTGGAAAATGGCATGTAACCGCGGGTTACAGGGCCGTTTCCATGGCTCCCACGCCACGGCCCCTGCGCCCCGCCGGGCGCATCAGGCAGGCCCGCCACCATGCACGGCCGGACCGGATGGGGCGCGACAGGCACCCCGTCATCACTATGTCGTGATGTCTACCGCGTGGTTCACCGGCCCTGCCCCATGGCCATAGCCCGGCGCGGCCATGATCGCGCGATGGAGGTAGGCCCGCGCCCGGCCAATGGCCGCCGACAGGGTCATCCCCTGCCCCAGGCCCGCCGCGATCGCGCTGGCCAGCGTGCATCCGGTGCCATGGGTATGGACCGTCCTGATGCGCGTGGAGGTAAAACTTTCCACCGTTCCATCCGAATCCACGAACACATCCACCAGTTCATCCCCCGGCAGGTGCCCGCCCTTCAGCAGGACCGCCCGCGCGCCCATGTCACGCAGGTCCAGCGCCGCCTGCCGCATGTCGCCATGGACGCGCACGGGCCGCCCCAGCAGGACCTCCGCTTCGGGCAGGTTCGGGGTCAGCAGCGTCGCCAGTGGCAGCAGCCGGGATTTCAGCGCGGCCACCGCCGCCTGCTGCAGCAGCGAGGCCCCGCCCTTCGCCACCATCACCGGGTCCAGCACATAGGGCACGTCGGGACGGGTGGCGATCATGTCCGCAACGGCCCCTATGACCTCGCGCCGGTCGAGCATCCCGCTCTTGAAGGCATCGACACCGATATCCTCCACCACGCAGCGCATCTGCGCGGTGACGAAATCCGGCGGGACGGGAAACACGTCATGCACGCCGCGCGTATCCTGCGCGGTCAGGGCAGTGATGGCCGTCATCGCGAAACCACCCAGCGCGGTGATCGCCTTGATGTCCGCCTGTATGCCCGCGCCGCCGCCACTGTCGCTGCCGGCAATGACAAGGATACGCCCGCGCATCGTCAGGCCATCATCTGCACGGCGGTGATGGCGGCACACATGTCATCGACCACCTCACGGACAAGCTGTTCGTCCTGTGCCTCCACCATCACGCGGATCAGGGGTTCGGTCCCGCTTTCACGCAGCACCAGGCGCCCGCGCGTTCCCAGTCGCGCCTCCGCCGCGCGCCGGGCTTCGGCAATGGCGGGGTCCAGCAGCGGGCTGCGCCCGGCAAAACGCACATTGCGCAGCAGTTGCGGATAGGGCGTGAACATGCGGCAGACCTCGCTTGCCGGCCGTCCCTCCTCCACCAGAACGGCCAGCACCTGCAGGGCGGCGACAAGGCCATCCCCCGTGGTGGCGAAGTCCGACAGCAGCATGTGCCCCGACTGTTCCCCGCCAAGGTTCGCGCCAAGCTCACGCATCTTTTCAACGACGTAACGGTCCCCCACGGCGGTACGGACCAGTTCCAGCCCCTGTTCGGACAGGAAGCGTTCCAGCCCCATGTTGGACATCACGGTGGCGACGATCTGCCGCCCCGCAAGGCGCCCCTGCCGGATCCATGACCGCGCGATCAGGGCAAGGATCTGGTCCCCATCGACCAGGCGCCCCTTCTCGTCCGCGATCAGCACCCGGTCCGCATCCCCGTCCAGTGCGATGCCGATATCGGCACGGTGCCGCGTGACCGCGCTGCACAGCGCCTCCGGCCGGGTGGAGCCACAGCCCTCGTTGATGTTGATGCCATCGGGGTCACAGCCGATACGGATGACCTCCGCCCCAAGTTCCCACAGGGCGGTGGGGGCAACGCGATAAGCCGCGCCATTGGCGCAGTCGATGACGATGCGCAGCCCATCAAGGCGCAGCCCGCGCGGGAAGGATGACTTCGCGCTTTCGATATACCGTCCCGCCGCGTCAT
This sequence comes from Novacetimonas maltaceti, assembly GCF_002906255.1. Lineage (GTDB taxonomy): Bacteria > Pseudomonadota > Alphaproteobacteria > Acetobacterales > Acetobacteraceae > Novacetimonas > Novacetimonas maltaceti. Next base: position 104,877 of record NZ_POTC01000005.1, read on the forward strand.
TGAGGCGCGAGGCCCGGCCGATCTGGTCCGGGGCGGCAAGGCGGCCACTGAGGTCGGAGCGCATGGTCTCCTCGATCTCGGCCTCGACCTCGTCGGACAGCTTGAACCCGTCGGGGCCGAACAGCTTGATGCCATTGTCGCCATACGGGTTGTGCGAGGCGGAGATCATGACCCCGAGGTCCGCGCGCAGCGAGCGCGTCAGCATGGCGATGGCGGGTGTCGGCATGGGACCGACCAGCGTGACATCCATCCCCGCCGACAGGAAGCCCGAGACCAGCGCGCATTCGATCATGTAACCCGACAGCCGCGTATCCTTGCCCAGCAGCACGCTGTGGCGGTGCGTCCCCTGAATGAAACGCAGGCCGGAGGCCTGACCCAGTTTCTGCGCGATTTCAACCGTCATCGGGTCCTGGTTGGCGGTGCCCCGAATCCCATCGGTCCCGAACAGTCGTCTTGTCTTCGTCATGCCTGCGCCATCCCCGGGCTGCTTGAACTGGTGTGCATGGACCTACCTTACCTGCCGCGTGCAATCCAGTCCCTGCCATATCTTCAGGCCCTGCATCATGACACCGACATCGTGAACCCGCAGGATCGTGTTCGAAAACACCAGTCCGGGCAGGCTGGCGGCCATGCTGCCCGGATCACGCAGCGCGGCGTCGGCAATACCGGTCACCTGCCCCACGAACCGCTTGCGCGAGACGCCAAGCACCACCCGGCATCCCAGATTGGCCAGTAACGGCAACCGGGCGAGGAGTTCCATGTTCTGCGTCGCCGTCTTGGCAAAGCCGATCCCCGGATCGACCATGATGCGATCGCGCGCGACCCCCGCCGCCACGGCGCATTCCACCCGGTCGCGCAGTTCGCGCACGACATCCACCGCAACATCGGCATAGGTCGCATGGTCGTTCATCGTCCCCGGCGTGCCACGCATATGCATCAGCATGACCGGGCACCCCGCGCGCGCCACCACATCCGCCGCCGCCGGGTCGTGCGCCAGGGCGGAGACATCGTTGATCGCATCCGCCCCCGCCGCCAGCGCGCGTTCCATGACCAGTGCATGACGCGTATCGACGGAAATCACGGCGTCGCGCGTCCGCGCGTCAGTGCGCAGGGCGGCAATGACCGGGCCGACCCGCTCCCACTCCTGCGCCGGGGTGACGCGGGCCGCACCCGGCCGCGTGCTTTCACCGCCGACATCAATCACCGTCGCCCCCTGCGCCAGCATGTCCGCCGCCGTGGCAAGGGCGCGATCCGCCGCCAGATGCCGCCCGCCATCGCTGAAACTGTCGGGGGTGGCGTTGACGATCCCCATCACCCGCGCCCCATCCGGCAGGCCCGCGGCACAAGGTGGCGCACAGACCCGCGCCAGTACGTCTTCCCATCCCGGCGGGATCGCCCCCACGGGCACAAGCCCCGTGTCACGATACCCCCGCCACAACCGCGCCAGCGAAAAGGCCACCGGGCCGCCACACAGCCAGCGCGCCACGCCAAGGCGCACCGCATCCACCGCTGCCTGCCCCGACAGCAGCCCCAGAGGTTCGAGAAGCCTGTCGTCGTCCGTCATCTATCGTCTCGTATAACCACAAAGAAACCGGTTGAAGTCGTCATGTAATGGAAAACGATAACAGTATGTTGCCGGGGGCGTTTTTTCAGGCACCCCAAATAAAGAATGGCGGAAGAACGCCTATGGTTCTTCCGCCATTTCCCTTGGTCATGAAACCGCGCCAGAGGCGTCAGCCCGGCTGGGGCGCGGTCCCGATATCCGGCCCGGCCGCAGGCCCCGGCAGCGACCCCGTGGGGGCCGACGGCGGTACCGACGGGCGGCGGTTTTCAGGCATCGGGTCATCCACCACGACACGGGTAATCTTCTCGCCCCGCAGCACCTGACGGATTTCCTCGCCCGTCAGGGTTTCATATTCCAGCAATGCCTCGCCCAGACGGTGCAGCTGGTCGATATGTTCCAGCAGCAGCGTCCGTGCCTTGAGGTAGGCCGCATCGATCAGGCTGCGCACCTCGTTGTCGATCTCACGCGCGGTTTCTTCCGACACGTTCTTGTTCTGCGTGACACTGTGGCCAAGGAAGACTTCCTGCCCGTTGCCGCCATAGGCCACCATGCCGAGCTTCTCGCTCATGCCCCATTCGGTGACCATGCGGCGCGCAACATCGGTCGCCATCTTGATATCGCCCGACGCCCCGGTGGAGACGTTGTCCGGGCCAAAGATGATTTCCTCCGCCGCGCGGCCACCCATCGCCAGCGTCAGCTTGCCAAGGCACCACGAACGGCTTTCGGAGTAACGGTCCTTCTCCGGCAGGCTCATGACCATGCCCAGCGCACGGCCACGCGGGATGATCGTCGCCTTGTGCACCGGGTCCGACCCGGGCGTGAGGATGCCGACCAGCGCATGCCCGCCTTCGTGATAGGCGGTCATCTTCTTCTCGTCATCGGTCATGACCAGCGAACGGCGCTCTGCACCCATCATGACCTTGTCCTTGGCGTTCTCGAACTCCAGCATCGCGACCGTGCGCTTGCCAAGGCGCGCCGCCATCAGCGCCGCCTCGTTCACGAGGTTGGCGAGGTCCGCGCCGGAGAAGCCCGGCGTGCCGCGCGCGATCACCTTGGGATCGACATCGGACGCCAGCGGAACCTTGCGCATGTGCACGCGCAGGATCTTTTCACGCCCCGCCACGTCGGGGTTCGGCACCACGACCTGCCGGTCGAAGCGGCCGGGACGCAGCAGCGCGGGGTCAAGGACGTCAGGGCGGTTGGTCGCGGCAATCAGGATCACGCCCTCATTGCTGTCGAAGCCGTCCATCTCCACGAGCATCTGGTTGAGCGTCTGCTCGCGCTCGTCATTGCCGCCGCCAAGGCCCGCGCCACGATGGCGGCCCACGGCGTCGATTTCGTCGATGAAGATGATGCACGGCGCGGCCTTCTTGCCCTGCTCGAACATGTCGCGCACACGCGATGCGCCGACACCGACGAACATTTCAACAAAGTCCGAGCCGGAGATGGTGAAGAACGGGACGTTCGCCTCCCCCGCGATGGCACGGGCCAGCAGCGTCTTGCCGGTGCCGGGCGGGCCGACAAGCAGCACGCCCTTGGGGATCTTGCCGCCCAGACGGGTGAACTTCTGCGGATCGCGCAGGAAGTCCACGATTTCCTGCAGTTCGCCCTTGGCCTCATCAATGCCGGCGACATCGTCAAACGTGACGCGCCCCTGCTTTTCCGTCAGCATCCGCGCCCGCGACTTGCCAAAGCCCATCGCGCGTCCGCTGCCGGACTGCATCTGGCGCATGATGAAGATCCATGCCCCCACCATCAGCAGCAGCGGTGCGTAATTGATCAGGTAGCGCAGGAACGGATTGGTGTCGCTGTCGATCGGCTTTGCCACGACTTCGACGCCCTTTTCCGTCAGGCGCGAGATCAATGTCGGATCCTGCGGCGCATAGGTATCGAACGACGTCCCATCGGTCAGGGTGCCGGTAATCGTGTGGTCCTGCACCACGACAGACCGCACATGCCCGGTGTTCACGTCACCGATGAAGTCCGAATACGCCAACTGCTGCGATGCGTGCTGCGCGCTTCCCGGTTGGAAAACGTTGAACAGCAGCAGCAGCAGCACGATGATGATTACCCACAGGGCCAGGTTCCGGCCGAAATTATTCATCTTGCCCACTGTTCCATGTGCTGACGCCCTCGTGGACCCACCGTGGCAGGCCGACTGACAGACACCAAGTTCCTGTTTACGTCTTTCTTACATAGGACGATCAAGGCATATTCACACCCCCCATGACAGACCTTTCTGTCAAACGGGATGATGAATCTGCCCTGACGGCCCGAATCTGGCAAGCGCCGTCGCAGGTGACGGGGGGACGAAGGCGAAACGCCAGCCCTGCTCCATGCCGGGGGCGAACACCCCCATGTGCGGTACCGCCACCACCCGCCCGTCCCGATGCAGCGCGGGCAGCGTGCGCAGCACCCGCGCGGGCACGCCCGCCCGTCCCCGTTCGCGCGGCCACCATGCGGCAACCGGCCCGGCCGCACCGACGCGCAGCCCCGGCGGAAGTTGCATCCCCCCTGCCCCGCACAGCACGAAACGCCCGTCCCAGCACGCGCCCGCGCAGGCGGGGACAGGCCCCTGCATCGCCGCTTCCTCCCGCGCCAGAATCCATCCGTCCCCATGCGCCAGAAGGCACGCCCCCCCCAGCGTGGCCTGGCGCGGGGCTGCGCACAGGGCGGCGATACCGCCGGGGGATGGGGGATATTCATGGCCGGAGACGGTGCGCACCAGCGCGGAGAGCACCCGTGCGGGCGGCAGTCCATGCGGCAGCGCCACCCATCCCCCCGCATCGAACCGGGCATGGGCCGCAAGCCATTGCGCGTCATGCGCATCGCGCGCCATGCGCTGCCCCCCCGCCATGTCGGCGGCATCACGGCACGCATCGCGCAACGGCGCATCACCCGACAGCGCGGAGCGCGCCCGCGCGCGTTCGGTGCGCAGGTCGGCATTGGACGGGTCCTCCACCCAGGCCAGACCCGCATGGCGCATGGTGGCGTAAAGGTCGGCCTTCCCCACCCCAAGCAATGGCCGGACAAACCGCACATCCGTGCCCGCAACCGCCCGCGCCATCGCGGCCAGCCCGTCCGGGCCACTTCCGGCGCGCTGGCGCATCAGCACGGTCTCCGCCTGGTCGTCCCCATGATGGCCCAGCAGCAGGTCGAGGCTGCCCAGTTCGCGGCAGGCCCCCGTCAGGGCGTGGTAGCGCATGCGCCGCGCACGCTCTGCCATGCGCGGCCCACGCGACAGTCCCTCCAGCCGCAGCAGGCGCGCGGGAATGTCGAGGGCCTCAAGACGACGGAGCGTCAGCGCCGCCTCCTGCGCCGATTCCGCGCGCAACCCATGGTCCACGACCAACCCGACCACCGCGCGCCGCCACCGACGCGCCAGCAGCGCCAGCGCAAGGCTGTCGGCCCCGCCGGAGACCGCAATCGCGACCGGCACTGCATCCGGTCCGTCCGGCAGCCATGGCCCAAGCGCCTGCATGCAGCGGGCGAATTCGGCATCACCAATCACCCGGCCGCCATCTGCCGCCTTCATGCGTATGGTGGCCTCATCCAGTCTGTCCATGGACATTGCGAAAATCATTCAGCAGTTTCCGGTGAAGCTTTTTCCCAAAAAAACTTCAACAGAACGCCGCCTTTTTGGAAAAAGGCGGCGCCCAGAAACTTTTATCTGTCATCAAACCGTTGTTTTGCGGCTTCTGCTCAACCGCTGCACTTCGCCTTCTTGCGATAGACCCCTTCCGCACTGCGGATGCGGGCTTCGGGTTCGGGGAATTCGTTCGACAGCTTGTCCAGCGCCTGACAGGCCGAAGCCTTGTCCCCCAGCGCCACCAGCGTTGCCGCAACCCCCAGAAGCGCACTTGGCGCGCGGGCGCCATGGGGGGAGCGGTTATAGGTATCGTAATAGGCCAGCGCCGACTGGCGGTACTGCTTCTGCCCCGCCAGCGACTGCGCCAGCAGGTACTGCGCGTCGATCTGGCGCGGGCTCTTGGGGCCGGACAGGACCTGCTGCGCGTCCGCCTGCGCGGTCGTGTAATCCTGCCGCAGCAGCGCCGCATTCCCGTCCTTGAGGATATCGGCCGCGGTGCGCTTTGCCGGTGCTGCATCGTCGGCGGATGCCAGCGGCGGCGCCACCGTGGCCGCTGCCGGGGCGGATGTGCCGCCGGCGGTGCCGCCATGGCCGTTCTGCATCGCGAAATTCATGTCCGCGATCTGCTTGCTCAGCGCGGCGTTCTGCTGCTGCACCTGGTTGTTCAGCTGGTCGATCTGCCCGCGCATGTCGCGCGTCTGCTCCTCCAGCGTGTTCACGCGGTCCAGCAGTTGCAGCACGAGGTTGGCATTGTCATCGTTACGCGCCATCGCCGGGCCATGCAGGGCCACAAGCCCCAACGCCATCCCGAGAAGCCCCGTTCGCAGCGGCCGCCGCCCCGCGTGGACAAAGCTGGACACAACAGACCGCATGGATGGGATCCCCCTTCTTGAGAGCTTGCATCTTGCCGGCACGCAGGGGCACCGGATGGAACAGGCATATACCTAAAACAAAACCGGCCGGGTGATAAGCACCCGACCGGTTCCGTTAAAACCTCCATTCCCCATGACGGGAAAGGAAACCTTACTGCACCGCGGAAATCGCGTTGCGGTTCTGCGACCAGGAAGCCTCGTCATCGCCAGGGGCGGTCGGGCGGTCCTTGCCGTAGGAGATGGTCGTGATGCGCGAAGCCGCGACACCCTTGGCCACCAGGTAGTCATGGGCGGCGTTCGCACGACGCTGACCCAGCGCAAGGTTGTATTCCTCGGTCCCGCGATCGTCGCAGTTGCCGGCGATCTGGATGTTGACCTGCGGATACTTCGCCAGCCACGCGGCCTGACGGTCCAGCGTCGCCTTCGCATCGGCGGACAGGGTGTTCTGGTTCAGTTCGAAGAACACGCGGTCACCAGCGTTGGCAACCAGGTCGGCTTCGCTGCCCGGGACGGGGCCGGTCTGCTGCTGGGTTGCGGCGCCGGTGTTGGCGGCCTTGTTCGTGTGGTCGGAGCAGGCGGCAAGGAAGAGAGCCATGCCAGCGGCGCCAAGAAGCTTCAGTCTCATTACTTTTGATCCTGGATTGGTTTCTGTGATCGTCGAAACCACTTGTTAAATTTCCGGGTACAAATTCTGCTGGTCCCGAGTCTCGTTTTGCCCTGCCAACAAACGTAAACAGAGACCCGCGAACGCTGGAGACCTGCGGGGTTAATACTTCATCGGACCCACGATCGTCAAGTTGAAGCCGACACATATCGGACCTTCACCAGACGAAACGCTGCACGATATTGTACCCGTCGACTGTTGTAAAAATGTCTCCTCTTTACTGGTTCAGGGGCGACCATGTCGGGTCGGACGACATGCCGACCGGCAGGATACGCTCGTGGAAGCCGGTGATGTCGATGCTGCTGATGCCGGAGCTGAACCCTGCACCACCCGCATGGGCGGCACTCTGGCGGCAGAAGGCAAGGACCCGGCCATTGGGGCAGAAAGTCGGGCTTTCCACTGTAAAGCCCTGCGTCAGGATACGTTCCCCCGTCCCGTCGGGCGCCATGACGCCAAGGGAGAAGGAACCATTGGCGATACGCGAAAACGCGATCAGGTCGCCGCGCGGTGACCACACGGGGGACCCGTAATGTCCGTGGCCATAGGAAATACGTTTCGCCTCCCCGCCCCCGGCCGGCATCACGTAAAGCTGCGGGGAGCCGCCACGGTCGGAGTTGAAGACGATCTGCGAACCGTCGGGGCTGTAGCACGGGCTGGTGTCGATCGCGCCCGACGCCGTGATCTGGCGGCGCGACATGCTCGACAGGTCCACCGTGTACAGGTCGGACCCGCTGCCGCGCGTCACCGACAGGATGACCGAATCACCACGCGGGCTGAAACGCGGGGCGAACGACATGCCCGAGAATTCGCCCAGCATCCGCTGCTGCCCCGTATTGAGGTTGAACAGGTAAACGCGCGGGCGGTTGTTGATATACGACATGAAGGCGAGTTCGCTGTTCGCCGGGTTGAAGCGCGGGGTGATCGTGTCCCACTGCCCGCTGGTCAGGTAACGGCTGTCGGCGCCGTCCTGGTCCATGATCGCAAGGCGGCGCGTCTGGTGCGAACGCGGCCCCGACATCGCGACATAGGCGATGCGGGAATTGAAATACCCCTTCTCCCCCAGCAGGCGCGTATAGATCACGTCGGAAATCACATGCGCGATCCGCCGCCAGTCCTGGCTGGACGCGGTATAGGCGGTGCCCTGGATCTGGCTGCCGGTGGTCACGTCCCACAGGCGGAATTCCACACGCACGGAGGATCCGCGGTCTTCCGCCCTGCCGGTCACCAGCGCGCGCGCGCCCATCGTCTTGTACGTCGCGAAATCGGGACGCCCCGCCGGCATGGAGGCCGAAATGGGACGGAACAGGCCGCAATTGCCAAGGTCGGCGGAAATGACATCGGTAATCTGCTGTCCCGTGCCACTGCCCAGTGACGGGATGACAATGGGAATCGGCGCGGTGCGGGCCTGGTCCACGGTAATTTCCGCATCCGGCGCCGATTGCGCGTGGGCAGCGCCCGAAGGGGTGAACAGCGGCGTCGCAAGCAGCCCCCCCGCGATCCCCGCCCCCATCACGCCGCGGCGACCGAACACAGCGGCCAGGCGATCGGCATCCGCATCGGGGATAAGTGGCTTTACACTTGGACTCATCTCAATCGTCTCCTCGGTCTCGTCCCGTTTTACGGACGAAATACGAATTTCAGCTGTCGGGTCTGGCCCAGCAGGTTCTTGGGAATCGGCAGCTTGGCGCAGGTCGGGCTCAGCACCGCATCACGCGCACGCTCGGCCAGGGCGCGATAGGACGGGTCGCTGTCCATGCGGGCCTGCGTCTGCGGTGCGAACTCCACGATGCGGGCCGTGCCCGTGGCATCCACCGTGACCACAAGGTGCGCCACGAACTGCGCATAATTACGCGCCGCCGTATCTTCGGAATAACAGCGCCGCACGGCGTTGCCGATCCCCTTCTGGTCGGCAGCGCTCATGGACTGGGTAATATCTCCGTCAGGCGTCCCGCCCCCGTTCGGGGCGCCACCCTGCGCGGGGTTGGCGCGGGCCTTGGGCGGATGGGTCTGTTTCTGGTCCGCGCGGAAGGAATCCAGCGTCGCCAGCAGCGAATGCGTATCCGGCACGGCCTTCTTCGTCTCGTTGGGCTGCGTGATGTGGGAGAATTCCTGCACCTTCGGCGGGGCGTTCTCCTCCGGCTGCGGCGACGGCGGCACCGGCGCGCTTGCGGGCGCGGGCACCGACTGCGGCTGCGGCGGGACCTTCAGCGCATCAGGCGACGGCTCCTCCGCCTTGGGGGGCGTGGGCGTGTCCGGCGTGGGGGCCGGGGCCTCC
>NZ_POTC01000006.1 GCF_002906255.1 Novacetimonas maltaceti
GATGCCCGGCGCGCGCATGGTCCTTGCGGTCATCGCGACCGGGGTCCTGTCGGGGCTGGGCGGCATGGCGCTGGCACTGGCGCTGCATGCGATCCAGCATGTCGCCTATGGCTACGGGCAGGCGGGCGGGCCGCACAACTTCCTTGCGGGCGTCAGCGCCGCGCCCCCATGGCGGCGCGTGGCCGCGCTGTTCACCTGCGGGGTTGTCGCGGGGTTCGGGTGGTGGGGGCTGCAGCGCGCGGGGCGGCCACTGGTCAGCGTCACCGCCGCCGTGGGGCGTGGCGATGCGCCGGGCAAGCCCATGCCCGCGCTGTCCACCACCATCCATGTGCTGCTGCAGATCGCGACCGTCGCCCTTGGCTCCCCGCTGGGGCGGGAGGTCGCGCCGCGCGAATTCGGCGCGCTGCTGGCCTCCCGCCGGGGGCGGGTGCTGGGCCTTGCGCCGGGGGATGCGCGCATCATCATCGCCTGTGGCGCGGGGGCGGGGCTGGCTGCGGTCTATAACGTGCCGCTGGCGGGCACGCTGTTCATTCTCGAAGTGCTGCTCAAGGCATTTTCCCCGCGCGCGGCAATGGCGGCGCTGGGCGCCTGCGGCATTGCCGCCATGGTGCCATGGATCGCCCTTGGCAACGTGCAGCAGTACGAGATCGGCCCGATGGCGCTGACGCCCGCCCTCATGATGTGGGCCATCTGTGCCGCGCCGGTCATCGGCGTGTGCGCCCATGTGGTCAAGACCCTCAGCACACAGGCGCAGAACCGCGCGGCGTCGGGGGCGGCGCGGATTGCATGGTGCCTTGCGGTCTTTACGGCCATCGGCCTGCTGGCCTGCCTGTTCCCGCAGCTTCCGGGCAACGGGCGCGGGCCGATGCAGCTTGCGGTGGCAGGGCGCGTGGGCGCGACGCTGGGCGCGGAACTGCTGGTGCTGAAGATCCTTGTCGTCATGGGCGCGCTGCGGGCGGGTGCTGCGGGCGGCCTGCTGACGCCAAGCCTGACGATGGGCGCGCTGCTCTCCAGCATACTGGTCGCGGGATGGAACCTCGCCGCCCCCGCCGTGCCCGCCGATGCGGCGGCCCTGGTCGGCGGGGTGGCCTTCCTCGGCACGTTCATGGCCATGCCCATGACGGCGCTGGCGCTGGGGATCGAATTCACCCGCGTCGGGCACGACATGTGGTTCCCGATGTGCCTTGCCATGGCGCTGTGCGTGGCTGTCGCACGCGGGTGCGCGCGCCTGACCCACCTGCCGGGGCCGCTGACACGGCCTGCGGCACCGGGGAGCGTGTCGGCGCGGTCTTAGTTTTCCGATGGGCGGCGTCTTTCGAAGCTTTTTGAAAAAAGCTTCACCAAAAACTTTTAATTATTAAAGTATTAAAAGTCTTTTTGCTTCTTTTTCTTCAGAAAAAGAAGATACTTCCCTTCAGGCCAGCGGCGGCAGATCCAGCGACGCCAGATCCTCCGGCATCCCCGCGATCACGCAGGCCACCCCGGTCTCACGGTCCACCACGAGGCGCAGGTGCACCACGCCGCCCGCAGGGTCGAACAGGTCGGACTCCACCGCATACCCTGCCCCCAGCGCACGGCCCGCGCGCGCATCCTCGCCCGCGGCGGCCTCCATCAGGCGGCCGATCGCACGGTCCAGACCCAGCATCACCCGCGTGGGCGACAGGCGGCCACCCGGACCATCCACCGGCCCGTCGCCAGTGCAGTACCGCTCCAGCAGGCGCGCCCAGCCCGCCGTGGGGACAAAGGCAGGCAGAACCGCGTCATCACCATCATGGCGCACATGCATGATGCGCCGCGTATTGGCCCACCCCGCGACATCCGCGCGCGGGACGGACGGGTCGAGTTGCACCGCCCCCGTGGGCACATCACCCTGCGCCATGGTCACGCCGCGATTTCAAAGCGTGACGGCAGCTTCAGCAGCGCCTGCGACGACAGCGCGGGGGAGATGAAGAACCCCTGCACCCGGTCGGGCTTCATCGCATGGACGATGTCGAACTGCGCGCGTGTCTCCACGCCCTCGACCGTCACCTCCAGCCCGTATACCTGCCCCAGCCCGATCAGGCTGGCGAGCACCTCGCGGTCGCCCTGGTTGTCCACGATGCCCGTGACAAGCGACTGGTCGATCTTCAACTGCGTGAACGGCAGGTCGCGCAGGTGGCGCAGCATCGTCTCGCCCTTGCCGAAATTGTCCATCGCGATCTGGAAGCCCGCGGCGCCAAGCTCGCGGATGTTGTGCATGCTCTGCTCCGCACGGCGGCCCTGCAGCATCGGCTCGGTCACCTCCAGCACGAAATTGGCGGGCAACAGGCCGAATTCACGCAGCGACTGTTCCAGCTCCTCGCGGTATTCCGCACGGCCAAGGTCCATGCGCGACATGTTGATCGCAAGCTGGCGCGCGGGCTGGCCGGTGCTGTTCCACAAGGCCACGTCGCGCTGGAACGACGCGATCATCGACGGCCCCATCGCCTGCGTCAGCGTGGAGTCAGTGAACACGTCGGCAAAATCCTCCGCCGCCAGCAGGCCGCGTTCGGGATGGTGCCAGCGCAAAAGCGCCTCGATCTGGTCAAGCTGGCGGGTGTGGCAGTTCAGGATCGGCTGGTAATAGACCTCGAACTGGCCATTCTTCACCCCGCTGCGCGCCTCGATCAGGATCTGGCTGCGCACCTGCGCGCGGCGACGCAGGGCGGAGGTGAACATCTGCGCCTGCTTGCCGCCCGCGCGCTTGGCCGCATACAGCGCCATGTCGGCGTTCTTCTGCATGTCCTCGACGCTTTCGCGCGCATCGAGGAAGACGGCGCCGATGCTGCCCGAAATGCTGACGGTCACCGTCTCGATGTCGATCGGGCGCTCAAGCGCCGCCTGCAGCCGGTCCATGTATTTTTCCAGCGGCACGCTGCGCAGGGTCTTGTTCAGGACAATGGCGAATTCGTCCCCGCCAAGGCGGCTGATCGGGTCATCGGGGTCCGTCAGTTCCACAAGGCGCGAGGCGACGACACGCAGGACGATATCGCCCGCATGGTGGCCGTGGATGTCATTGATCTGCTTGAACCCGTCGAGGTCGAACATCACCAGCGCACGCGATTCCGGCGGCTCCTTGCTCGACAGGCCAAGGGCGGCGGACAGCGCGGTGTTGAACCCGCCACGGTTGAGCAGCGCCGTCAGCGTATCGGTTTCCGCCAGTTCCGACAGCCGCTCCTTCGTCTTCATCAGTTCGGTGATCTCGAAGCGGCTGGCGACATAGCCCTCCACCTCGCCCGTCGGGCCGCATTTGGGGATGATGGTCGTCGCAACCCAGTAGATCGTGCCGTCCTTCGCCCGGTTGCAGATATTGCCCCGCCACGGCTGCCCCGACTGGATGGTGCGGTACATGTCCTGGAAAAAGGCCGCATCGTGATAGCCGGAATTGAGGATGCGGTGCGTCGATCCCAGCAGTTCCTTCGCGGAGTATTTGCTGACCTTGCAGAACTTGTCGTTGACATAGGTAATCACGCCATCACGGTCGGTAATGGCGACAATCAGGACATCATCAACCAGATCGGCCCAGAAATCCGCATCCTGGTGAGTAAGGGCGCGCAGCCGATCATCGTGTTGCAATGACATTTTTCCCTCAGACCTGAAAACGGGGGATCAAAAGATTCAGACAGTAATCGTCAGTCATAAAACATGAGACCGCCGCCTGCCGCGACAGCACGGCGGTCCGTGACATCATTTCGCGCCCTTGTCCCCGGCCGGTGCCCCGGTAACGGCGGCCGAAGGTGCGGCCTTGGCCTTGGCTGCCGCGGCTTCCTGCGCGGCCTTCTGCATCTCCAGCGCGCCGGGACGGTCCGCGATCGGCGGGACGAAGGTGCCCCGCGCCTTGCCCGCGCGGTACCATTTCTCCAGCTCATGCGCCGGCAGCGGCTTGGCGAACAGGTAGCCCTGCATCACGTCGCACCTGAGCTCCTCCAGCAGGAGGCGCTGCTGCTCGGTCTCCACGCCCTCGGTCACGACCGTCATGCCAAGGCGCGAGCCGATGCCGATGACCGCCATGGTCACGGCCTGCGCGTTGGTATCATGTTCGAAATCGTTGATGAAGCTGCGGTCGATCTTGATCTCGCTCAGCGGCAGGCGCGTCAGGCGCGACAGCGAGGAATAGCCCGTGCCGAAATCGTCCATCGACAGCCCGCAGCCCATGTCGCGGATGGCATGCAGCACGTCGATCGTGTCGCTGCTGCTGTCCATCATGACGCTTTCGGTGATTTCCACCGTCAGGCGGTCGGGCGTCAGGTTGAACTGCCGCAGCAGGTTGGAGATGTATTCCGGCAGCGCGCGGTTGCGGAAATGCACCGCCGACAGGTTCACCGCAACCGTGGGGACATGCACGTCCGCATCGTCCCAGTGGCGCATCTGGCGGCAGGCCTCGTGCAGGGACCAGCGGCCGATGGCCTCGATCTGGCCGGTTTCCTCCGCCACCGCGATGAAGCGCGAGGGGAAGATGTTGCCAAGGTGCGGATGGTGCCAGCGCGACAGCGCCTCCACCCCGTACAGCCCGCCGCTCGCCGCCTCGACCTGCGGCTGGTAATGCAGGTTGAGCATCCCCTTCGCCAGCGAGTCGCGCAGCGCGGAGCCAAGCACCAGACGGTCCTGCGCCACCTGGTTCTTTTCCTGCCCGGCAAAGCGGTAGACGCCGCGCCCGTCGGCCTTGGCCTGGCGCATGGCGGAGTCGGCGTTGCTGAGCAGGGATTCGCTGTCGGGGCCGTTGTCGGGGAAGCTGCTGATCCCGATGCTGCACGAGATGCTGAGCGTGTTTTCCCCCACCTGCATCGGCTTGGCGATGGTGGTGATCAGCAGTTCGGCGAACTTGACGGCCTTTTCCTGCGTGCAGTCAGGCACGATGACGATGTATTCATCCCCGCCGGAGCGGCTGATGATGTAATCACCCTGCACAAGGTCACGGATGCGCTGCCCGATCTCGACCAGGAACTGGTCGGCATAGACATGGCCCAGCGCGTCGTTGATGTCGCGGAAGCGGTCGATGTCGATCATGAACAGGTAGAAGCGGCTGTCGCCCTCGCGCATGATCAGTTCGTCGATGATCTTGTGCAGCGAGGAGCGGTTGAGCAGCCCGGTCAGGGAATCGAAGTTCGACAGCTGCGAGATATGCTGGCGCGTCGCGTTCTGTTCCACCGCAAGGGCGCAGAACGGGATGCACGCATCGACGATCCGCTCCGGCCAGCTCTGCGGCGCATGGGGGTCGCGCGAATACAGCGCGAACAGGCCCGATATCTGGCTGTTATGCGTGCGGATCGGCGCGGAACGGCAGTGTTCCAGCCCCAGCGACTTCGCGATCGACTGGTAATTGTGCCACAGGATGTGGTTGCTGTACGACGGCTCGCGCTGCAGGCGGGAGATGTCGGCCGGTTCGAGCTTCAGCCCCTCGAGCGCGCTGAAATAGCGCTTGGGCAGGCCGGGGGCCGAGAGGATCTGCAGCCGGTTGTCCGCGTCGATCAGGATCAGGCACGCGACCGAATTGGGCACGAAGCTGTCCACACGGCGGCACAGCAGGTCGGCCACGTCCTGGATCAGCAGGTCCGCCGCCAGCGCCTGGAGCACGTCGTTCTGGAGGATGAGGATCTTGCGCCTCTGGCTTTCCTCCGTCGCGTCCTTCATCACCGCGATGTAGTAGATCTTGTCCGTGCCCGGCAGCTGCACCTTGGAGATCGAAAGCTCGCCGCAGACATATTCGCCATCCGCGCGGGTGAACTCCACCTCCCGCGAGGTGCCGACGATCTTGTTGATCCCGGTCCTGCGGTTATGCGCGATGAAGCTGTCATGGTCCTTGCGGTAATCGAGCGGCACGAGGCAGCTGACATTGCGGCCCAGCACGTCCTTGCGTGGCAGGCCCCACATGCGCTCGGCCGCGGGATTGAAGAAAATGACGCTGTTGTGCTCATCGATGATGACGATGGGGTCGATCGCCTGTTCCATGGCAGGCAACAGGATCTCGGCGTTAATCTTGGGCTGACTCACCACGCTCTCCAGCTCGCCCGTGCGGGTCGCCCCACACGTTTCAGGTTTCACATCATCTCGCACGGCCGGGCGGGATTTCCCCCTGCCCGCACAGCCCCGGGGGACTGTTTTCCAGACCGACATTTCCGTCATGCAGCAGGCATGAGCGGACCCACATCATGCCACACGATATCCGCTGCGCGGATGACGGCACATGATATGCCTCAATGTTTACGATGTTTACAATATTTGCGGGGTATTATTTTACACTAAGGCGGCATGCGTCCGCTGCATTCACGGCCTGCGGAAGTCCTGCGGCAGCAGTCCGCCAAGGGGCCGGCAGGCATATTCGCAGGCATCGGGGTCCTGTGGCGCGTTCTGCCGCAATTCCGCCGCGCCCTGCGACACGGCGCGCCACGCGGCCTGCGCCAGCGCCTTGCGGCTGGGGAAATCATCGGGGTCGAGGGCGGGATGCAGCATGACGGTCGCCCGCATGGAGCGCCATTTCACCAGCTGCCACACATGGGGGCCAAGCTCCATGTCGCCATACCAGGCGAAGACCGGGCGGCGCGCGCGGTTGACCGGCAGCCCCTCCAGCCGGTCATACACGACGGAAACCGGCTGGATCAGCGGCGTCATCCCCGGCGGGTGCTGGCGCATGGCCTGGGCCTCGGGCGTGTCTTCACGCCCGCGCGGGACGCGGGGCAGCTTTGCAATGGCGAAGAAGGCCGACATGAACGGCAGCACGCGCGACCCGTCGGACGATGTGCCCTCGGGGAACAGCACGAGGTTGTCGCCCCCGATCAGGCGATCCATCATCTCGTCGCGTTCGCGCCCGGTGGTGCTGCGCTGGCGGCTGACGAAGATGGTCCGGCCAATGCGCGAGACGAGGCCCATGATGGGCCATTTCTCGATATCGCCCTTGGCGACGAAATTCGACGGCAGCACCGTGCCCAGCACCGGCACGTCCAGCCACGAGGAATGGTTGGAGACATAGATCACCGGCCGTTCGCCGCGCGCGCGCGCCCGTGCGCCGCCAACCGACCCGGCCCTGCGCCCGATGACGCGGATATTCAGCGACAGCAGGAAGCACAGCCCCCCCCAGACGAAGCGCGTCCAGCGGATCTTCGCCGTGCCGGGCACCAGCAGCAGCACCGCCTCGAACCCGACCGACAGCGGCACCCAGACCGTGATGGCGGCAAGGCGGCCGATGCCGCGCAGGGTGCGCGCGCGTTCACGCCACGGCCCCGACGCATGGATGCGCAGCGCCGCGATGTCGGCGATGTCGCGCGACGTGACCGGGGCGATGGCGCGACGTTCGCGCGCGGCGCGCGGCGGTGGCGGGGGTGTGGCGGGGGTTTCGCGACGTCGCAGGATGCGGCGCTGAATGAAATCGGCAATCATGCCCTATCCATAGACAGGTGGGACAGACCGCGCCGACAGGCGTCGCGATCACGATGGGGCGCTACTGTGGCAGGACCGACCCGCGCGGCCTGCACCGCGTTGCGGGTGCGCGCCGGCCCTGTGTCCGGACGTAGCCGCCGCCTTCGGGCGCGTCAAGTACGCCCCGCCCCGCCGGGGCCTGCGCGACGGGGGGCGATACTTTGCGTAACGATAAAGCTGGCCCGGACACGGTTCCATAAAATATTTTTTTGTCGCATCCTCCCCCTGCGGCATTATGCAGGTATGTAAGGACACGGTTTCGCGAGCATCCGTCGCGGCCGCGGCCATCGTCGGCACGCCCCGATCCTGTCGCGGGGCCTCTTCCGGGGGCGCGCGTGCTCTCCCTCTTGCCCTGCCTTTCCAGCCCAAGGAGTGCCCCTGATGTCCGGATGGTCCGGTTACGGCCTGTTATCCGCCGCCACGGCTGTTCTGCTTGCCACGACACCCCTTGCCTGCCCCACGGCCCATGCGCGCGACGATGTGCTCAACATCCTGACAAGCTGCGACCATGAGGACCCCGAACTGCTGCGCCCGTTCGAGAAGGAAAACGCCGTGCAGGTGCATTTCCGCGACATCGACACCGTGGAGTCCGTGATGTCGATCATCCGGCAGGCCCAGCCCGGGGACTGGGACCTTGTCGCGACGGACGAGGCGGAACTGATGCCCATGGCGCGCAACGGCATGCTGATGGCGCTGGACCCGGCGGATTTCCCCACCACCGGCATCCCCGCCGCCGTGGCAGACCCGCAGGCGGGGTCGTTCGACGGCCACCTGTATGCCGTGCCGGAGAAGTTCGGGTATTTCGCCATCGCCTTCGACCAGGCGAAGGTATCGGCGCAGGCGCTGTCGGACATCAACGAGATCTGGAAGCCGCAGTACCAGGGCCGGGTCGCGATCTATGATTCGTGGCTGCCGGTGCTGTCCTACCTTGCGCTGGCGCTGGGCAGGGACCCCGCCAGCCTGTCGGACGCGGACCTGCCGGCGCTGCAGGCGAAGCTTGTGGCGCTGAAGGCGAACGCCGCCGTCGTGGGCGACATGGCCACGGTGCAGCAGGCGCTGGCCGATGGGCAGGTGGACATCGTTGTCGGCGGTGGCGCATGGACCACGGCGGGCATCGGCCATGACGGCGCGGTGCAGAAGGGCCAGCCCGCCCCGGCAGGCAGCCCGGACAGCGACGGCGATGACGACAGTGACGACGCCCCGCCCCTGCCGCCCGGCGCGCACCCGGCCACGCAGCCCGACGCGGCCAGCGCGGGCGCCAGCGCCACGGCCGCCACGCCCGCGCCCGTTGCAGCACCCGCCCCTGCACCGGTCCTGTCCGCGCATCCGACCCTGACCTACCTGATCCCGCATCAGGGCGCGCTGCGCTGGCAGCAGGCGGTGTCGATCCTGTCTTCCTCGCAACGCCGGGACATGGCGCTGCGCTTTGCGAAATACCTGCGCACGCCACAGGCGCAGGCGCACCTTGCCACGTCCTCGTGCTACTGGGGGATGCCCGCGGACATGCGCACGCCGCTGGACCCCACGATCAGGGCCGCCCTGCATTGGGACGAGCAGCCCGCACAGATCGCGGCGACCCGCATGCTGCCGCAGCTTTCGGCCGACATGAACCAGAAGCTGCAGGCCATGTGGACCAGCGTGATGCAGGCCCCGTAAGACAACCGGTTGAAAAGTAAAAGAAGTTTCTGGTGAAGCTTTTTCCAAAAGCTTCAGAAGGTGTCGCCTTTAAAAAAAGGCGACACCCAGAAACTTTTATTCTTCACCTACCTGTTTCGCGAAAAAACAGACTTACGCCCGCCCCCGCAGTTCGGGCATGCGCTCCACCAGCGCACCGAACGCAAGGCCGAGCGTCCCCCACAGCACAAGCTGCATGCCCAGGGCCGCCTCGCGGAAGCGCCACAGCAGGGCTGCGGGAAAGTCGGCCGGGACCTCGCTGATGTCAGGCAGCGTCAGTTGCAGCACCGTCACCAGCACGATGAACACCGCGCCACCGCACAGCCACGCCGACCATACCCCCACGCGCGCCAGCAGCGCCCGCCCCGCCAGCACCGACAGGATCATCGCGCACAGCGAAAAGACCACCATTTCGAAATAGGCCGCAGTCCGCATGCCGATCGTCTCCGCATGGCCGACGGCAGGGGGATTGGCGGGATATTTCAGGTCCGGCACCAGCACGACGGCCACGAACCCCGCCCCCGCCAGCAGCAGCGCGAGCATGCGCGGCGACACCTGCCCCACGCGCCCATGGGCCACCGCAAAGGCCAGCGCGAACACCCCGCCATAGGCCGCGCCATACATGAGGGCCGCCGTCAGCAGGCCAAGGGTGGACTGCACCCTGCGGCTGACCAGCTCCTCCTCTGGCGGTTCGCCCGCCGCCGCGTCGTGCGCGGCCTCGATGCCGATGGCGCGATCAACCAGCGGTTCCGCGAAGACGCGGGCAAAACCGAAGGCAAGGAACGCCGCGAGAACCCCCGCAAGCATCCCGCGCAGCAGCACGCGCCCGGCCATCAGGACCGCACCCGGATGGGGGAAAGAAGGGAAATGGACATATCATGACTCCTGCAGGGAAACCGCGTCCCCGGTGGATGGATGAAAGGAACAGCCTGCAAAGGGTCTGGCTTGGCGCTGTCATGCAGCGTTTACAGTGGCGCGACCGCACCGGATTTCCACCGGCTTCCTTCGCAGGCAACGCCCGGTTTCATCGCAGGGCGCACCGGCCGAGTCAATGCGGGCGGGACGGCGGGAACGGGGACTGGCTGAAAATCGTCAGAAAGTTTTTGGGTGTCGCCTTTTGATCGAGAAAGGCGACGTCCTTGAAGCTTTTTGGAAAAAGCTTCACCAAAAACTTTTGTTCGTTTTCAGTCTGTTATTTGCCGGGCACGGGCTGTCCCGCGCGCCACGCCCTGATGGCGTCGAGCGTGCGGCGGACATGTTCGTCCGGTGACATGGCGCTGTAGGTGAAGATGACCTTGCCATCGGGGGCGATGACATAGGACGTGCGACTGGCGTAATGGACCACCGGCATGCGCGAATCATACAGCCGCGCGATCGTCCCCGACGGGTCGGACGCAACGGGGAAGCGGCCATGGCATTCGCTGACGGAAAACCTGTCGAGCGTCTTGATGTCGTCCATCGACACCCCGATCACGCTGGCGCCCAGTTCGTGGTAGCTGTCCATCGCCTCGGCGAACTCATGCGCCTCTATGGTGCAGCCACGGGTGAAGGCGGCGGGATAGAAATACACCACCACCGGCCCGTTGCGCAGCGCATCGGCAAGGTGGAAGCTGAACTCCTTTCCCGCCTGGCTGGCGGGGGCGACGAACATCGGCGCATTGCTGCCCGCGGGCAGGGCGGCGCGCGCGCTGGACCATGCGACGATCCCGGCAAAGGCCATGACCGCCACCAGCGGCATGATGATTCCCATCCACGACCAGCGCGGACGCCTGTAGAAATATTTCATTCACTTCATCCCGTCATGGATCGTGCCACCGCGCACCGTCATGAACCGGACATCGGCCCCATGACCTGGCAGCCATGGCTGCCCAGCTTCTGGCATGCCTGCAATGCGCTGGCATGCGACAGGCCCAGCAGGCGCGCGCGATAGACATGCGCCCGCCCCGCCGTTACCGAATCGACCTGTTCGCGCGCGCCACGCAGCACCGCGCTGGTACGCGCGCGCTGCAGTGCCAGCAACGCCTGGCCGCGCGATCCGTATGCGCCGACCTGCACCGCCCAGTTGGCGGCGTCCATCACGATGGTGGGATGCGCGCCCACCGCCGTCATTGGCAACTGCCCCGCCTTTTCACGCGCACTCCATGCCGCGCGGACGGCCGCGCTCTCGGCCGAGGGGGCCTCGGCCACCTGAAGTGGCTGGTCCGCGCCAATCACCTGCCGCCCGTGCCCGCGCCCGTACCCGCCAACGCCCTGCACGCGGGCCTGCGCGCGCGCCTGTGCCCTTGCCTCGATCATCAGGTCGGCCTGCGAACGGTTGACCGGCGATACCCCGGCAATGCGCGGGCCGATATAGGCCACATACTCGCGCGTCTCACGCGGGAGGGTGTGGCTGCGGTCGATGAAATCATCCAGCCGCCCCGGCCCGCTGTTATAGGCCGCAAGGAACCCCGGCGAGCCATAGATGTCATACATCTGCCGCAGGTAGGCCGTGCCCGCGATGATGTTGTCATGCGGTTCGTACGCATCTGGCCCAAGGTCGTAGCGTTTGCGCATCTCGTCATAGGTGGGGGGCATCAACTGCATCAGCCCCATCGCCCCGGGCTGCGAGGTCACGAACTGCCCGTTATGGAACAGCTGCCCGCCGGATTCGCGCTGCATCACCGCGCGGATCCACAGGTCGGGCACGTCGAAACGCTTCGCCGCCTCGGTAATGTATGGCCCCCACGGGTCCTCCGGCGGCCCGGGCGGGGTATAGTTCTGGCGCGCGCGGGCGCGGTAGCTGTCGGCCTCCTGCATCATCTGCGCCTCCGACATCCGGGCCTCGTGCGGCTGGCCCGCGCAGGCGGCCAGCGCGACCAGCAGCACCAGCGAAAGCCACCGCCCTGCCCGCGAACATGACCGCGAAAAGGACGAAACAGGGTTTTCCGCAAGAAGCGAAGGGGACATGGGCCGCTGTGATCCTGTTGCGATGGTCCGGGCATGCCGGGGGTGTCCACCATCGCGATGAAATGGCGGGCGCGTCCTTGTTACACCACCCCATGCGACCGATGCAACGCCGTCCGCCCCGCGCTGCATGGCGGGGCCTGCGCCCTACAGCAGCTTCATCAGCTTGAGCAGCAGCCACGTGATGACCATGAACAGGAAGCAGATGCACCCGGCCTCGATCGTGCCGGCGCGCCCTTCGGCCAGGAACATGCCGCCGGTATTCATGCCGAAGAACCCGGTGACGAACGTCGCGGGCAGCATCAGCGTCGTCACGATGGACACCGTATACAGCCGCCGGTTCGTCTCCTCCGCCTGCCCCGACGCCAGTTCGTCCTGCAGGGAGCGCGCGCGGTCCTGCAGCGCCAGCAGGTCATCGAGGGCCGCATGGATCTGGCGCTGCGAACGGTCGCGCAGGTCGTCCTCCGCCCATTCGGGCAGTTCGAGGTCCTCGCTGCGGAACATGCGGTCCACGGGGGAGATGACGCGCCGCAGTTCGGTCGAACGCCGCCGCACCCGCCCGATCAGGCCGCTGATGCGCCCGAAATCGGTATGCTGGTCCAGCGTCAGCAGCAGGTCCTCCGCCCGGTCGAGGTGATCGTCCAGCAGCGCGATGTTGCGCCGCACCGTGTCCGCGAATTCCAGAAGCGTGCGGTCCACCACCTCCGCCGGGGAGGTGAACGGCTCGCCACGCTGCATGTAGCGATAGACCAGCCCAAGGGCGGGCACCGGCTGGCGGCGCGTGGTGATCAGCAGGTCCGGCAGCACCGCGAAACGCCACGCCGACAGGTTCTTGTCATCCTCGGACATGCTGTCGTCAAAGCCCGGCAGCGCGCCATAGACGATGTCGCCCTCCACCTCCAGCCGGGTGCCACGGTCGATATTGCCCAACGCCGCGCGCGCCTCCTCCGGCAGGCAGGGAATCGCCTGCATGCGCGCGCGCGTGGCGGTGTGGACGATATCGTAATGCAGCCACACCCACGTATCGGGAACCGGCGGCGGGTCCCCCGCCAGCGCGCGGGCGACCCCTTCGGCGTCCAGCTTCTCCGGCTTGTGGCCGGGACGGCACGCAATCGCCCAGACCAGGCCGTCCGCCTCCGGAAACGGGGCGGAGGCGGGCTCCGGCGTGGGGGCGTGCGGGACGGCGGGGGAAAGCATGTCGGACATGGGCACTGCATCCGGAAGGCCATGGGCGGACGTTGCCCCATCTTGCACGATGGCCACAGTGGCGCAACAGAACAGGGGCGCAACAGGCGGCAGCGCAACGGCACGCGCCGCGCCGCGCCCTGCCATGAAATACGCAAAAGGGGTACGCAAAAAGGGCGGAACCCGGCGGCCCAGCGATGGCCGCCCGGTTCCGCCCCGGAAGTCGGGCGTGAAAATTACTTCATCAGGTCGGGAGAGACCTTGCCGCCATTTTCCGCCAGCTTCTTGAGCACCTGGGCCTGCAGCCAGATGTTCATCGCGGCGGAATCGTTGGTGTCGCCGGTGTAGTGCAGTTCCGCCGCCAGTTCCTTGCGCGCGGCAAAGGAGCTGTCGAGGCCCAGCAGCTTGAGCAGATCGACGATGGAGGTCTGCCAGTTCAGCTTTTCGGGGTTCTTCGCGGCCATGGCGCTCAGGACCGCGTTGACGTCAACCGGCGCGGCAGGCGCTGCCGGGGCGGCGGCTGCAGGCGTTGCGGCAGCGGCGGCGGGCGTCGCGGCGGCCGCAGGCGCGGCACCAGCAGCGGGGGTTGCGGCCTTGGCTTCGGAATACCCGAAGATCTTGGACATGATCGTGCCAAAAATGCTCATGAAATCGTACCCTTAATTCCGGATGTGCCCGGCAGGGATGCCGGGCCTCTCAGATATGTTATAGCAGACGCGAACGTGCTCAGTAACGATACAGATCATTCTTGAACGGCCCGGCGACGGGCACGCCGATATAGTCGGCCTGCTTGGGCGACAGCTTCGACAGCTTCGCGCCGACCTTGGCGAGGTGCAGGAAGGCCACCTTTTCATCAAGGTGCTTGGGCAGGGTGTAGACCTTGTTTTCGTACTTGCCTTCGGGTGCGGTCCACAGGTCGATCTGCGCCAGCGTCTGGTTGGTGAACGACGCGGACATGACGAAGGACGGGTGGCCCGTGGCGTTGCCAAGGTTCACGAGACGACCTTCGGACAGGACGATCAGGCGCTTGCCGTCGGAGAAGATGACCTCATCGACCTGCGGCTTGATGTTTTCCCACTTGAAGTTGCGCAGCGCGTTGATCTGGATTTCGGAATCGAAATGCCCGATGTTGCACACGATGGCGCGGTTCTTCATCTCGCGCATGTGGTCGATGGTGATGACGTCCTCGTTGCCGGTGGCGGTGACGAAGATGTCGCCGCGCGGTGCGGCCTCTTCCATCGTCACGACCTCATAGCCTTCCATCGCGGCCTGCAGGGCGCAGATGGGATCGACCTCGGTCACCAGCACGCGGCAGCCCGCGTTGCGCAGGGACGCGGCGGACCCCTTGCCCACGTCGCCATAGCCCGCAACCACCGCGACCTTGCCCGCCATCATGACGTCGGTGCCGCGACGGATCGCGTCCACCAGGCTTTCGCGGCAGCCATACAGGTTGTCGAACTTCGACTTCGTGACGCTGTCGTTGACGTTGATGGCCGGGACCTTCAGCAGGCCCTTCTTGGCCATGTCCCACAGGCGGTGCACGCCGGTCGTGGTCTCTTCGGAGACGCCACGCACGTCATTGAGCATCTCGGGATACTTCTCGTGCATCAGCGTCGTCAGGTCCCCGCCATCGTCGAGGATCATGTTCGGCGTCCAGCCATCGGGGCCCTTGATGGTCTGTTCGATGCACCACCAGAACTCGTCTTCCGTCAGGCCCTTCCACGCGAACACGGGCACGCCCGTCGCGGCGATGGCGGCGGCGGCCTGGTCCTGCGTGGAGAAGATGTTGCACGACGACCAGCGCACGGTGGCCCCCAGCGCCGTCAGCGTCTCGATCAGGACGGCGGTCTGGATGGTCATGTGCAGGCAGCCCGCGATGCGCGCGCCCTTGAGCGGCTTGGACTTGCCGTATTCCTCGCGCAGGGCCATCAGGCCGGGCATTTCCCCTTCGGCGATGGCGATTTCCTTGCGTCCCCAATCCGCGAGGGAGATGTCCTTGACCTTGTAATCTGTCGTCATGACCTGTCCTGATATGATGTTTGACGGTTGCGGGTATACCCCGTTGTCCCCCGCAAATCCAGAGCGCGGCGGGGGGTGCGGGTCAGGATGCGCCCTGCGCGGCGGGCATCGCTGCCGCCACTTCCTCGGCCTGGCGCAGGATGCGCACGAAATTGCCCCCCCACAGGGCCGCGATCTGCGCACGGTCATAGCCACGGCGCATCAGTTCCGCCGTCAGGTTGGGCGCCTGCGCAGCGTTGGCCCATCCCTCGATCCCGCCGCCGCCGTCAAAGTCGGAGGAGATGCCGACATGCGCGATGCCGATGCGCTTCACCGCGTAGTCGATATGGTCCACGAAGTCGGCCACGCCCACGCGGTGGGTCTGGCGCACGTCGCGCGGGCACAGGAACGCGTCCATGGCGGTGATGTGGATCACCCCGCCGCACGCCCTGAGCGCATCGAGTTGCCCGTCATCGAGGTTGCGCGGGTGGTCGCACAGGGCACGCACGCATGAATGGCTGGCTAACACCGGCGCGCGCGACAGTTCGACCGCCTGCATCATCGTCCTGCGCGACGTGTGCGACACATCGACGAGCATGCCAAGGCGGTTCATTTCCGCCACCGCCGCGCGCCCCAGCGCCGACAGCCCGCCATGCGGCTCCGCCTCGTCGCCAAGGTGGGCCATCGGCCGCGCGGAGTCCGCAAGCGCGTTATGCCCGTTGTGCGTCAGCGTCATGTAGCGCACGCCATGGGCGCGAAAGCGCGCCAGCAGGCCGATGTCCTGCCCGATGGTATAGCCGTTTTCGACCGCCGGGATGATCGCGATGTCGCCCGCCGCATGCGCGGCCAGCAGCGCATCCGCGCTGTCGCACACCCGCACGCCCGGCAGGTCGCGCGCGCTGTTGATGACCTCGAGCATCGCCAGGGCCTTGGCCGAGGCGGCGGCATGTCCCGTGTCACTGACCGCGCCCTGCCCCACATAGGCCACAAGGCACGCCGCCCCCATGCCGCCTTCGCGCATCTTCGGCAGGTCGGAGCAGCGCGAGTCCGCGCCCGTGGCGAAATCGCCCCGGTCGGGCCACGGGATGTCCACATGGGTATCGAGGGTCAGGATCGAACGGTGCAACGCCTGCACCGCGTCGGGAGTGGGATCGTTGGGTGTCTGGTTCATGGCAGCTATCCTTTTGACACAATGAAGCATACGCAGGGCTGTCCTGAAAACCGGGCATTAAACCGATCCACCTTCAGGGCGTTAGGCTGGGGACAGGCTACTCCATCCCTCCGGTCGCTCCACGCGGCGGCGCGCCCCTTGGCATGCCCCGCAGGCCGGAACACTTTGCGAGGCGAAGGAACCGACATGCAGAACATTCCCCTGCTTTCCCTGAACGATGGCTACAAGATCCCCGCGATCGGCTATGGCACCTACCCGCTCGACAACCCGCAGGCCGAAACCGCCGTGCGCGAGGCGCTGTCCTGCGGATACCGCCTGTTCGACACCGCCGCCAACTATGGCAACGAATCGGGCGTGGGCACCGGGCTGCTCAGCTTCGACGTGGGGCGCACCGACATCTTCGTCACCACGAAGCTGCGCGGCCGCGACCAGGGGTATGACAGCACGATGCGTGCCTTCGACGCCAGCCTGCAACGCCTGAAGATGAGCTATATCGACCTCTACCTCATCCACTGGCCCCTGCCTATGAAGGACCTGTATGTCGAAAGCTGGAAGGCGCTGGTGCAGTTGCAGAAGGACGGGCGCGTGCGCTCCATCGGGGTGTCGAACTTCCTGCCCGAACACCTGACGCGCATCATCGACGCCACCGGCGTCACCCCCGCCGTCAACCAGATCGAGATGCACGCCGATTTCGCGCAGAGGGAAGCACTGGAAGTGCATAAGAAGCTCGGCATCCTGACCGAGGCATGGAGCCCGCTGGGCCGTGGCAGCGTGCTGGAAAACCCGGTCGTCGGCCGCGTGGCGCAGCGCCACAACCGCACCCCGGCGCAGGTGCTGCTGCGCTGGGTGGTGCAGATGGGCGCCGTCCCCCTGCCCAAGAGCGCGCATCCCGCCCGCATGAAGGCCAATATCGAGATCTTCGATTTCGAACTGTCCGAAACCGACATGAACGACCTCGCCACGATCGACGGCAACCACCGCACCGGCGCCGATCCGGCCACCTGTACCGAGGAGTAAAGCCTGATGCCGCAGGGGCTCTGCCCCTGCACCCCGCCAAAGGGCATTGCCCCTTGGAAACCATGACTTTTAAACGGATCAGGGTGCAGGGATCGCGATCCCTGCCGGGGCCGGAGCAAGCCGGCCGGGCATTCCGTGCGGCGACAGTCTCAGGGGCGTTGCCCCTGAAACCCCACCAAAGGGTATTACCCTTTGGAAACCATGACTTTTAACGAATCAGGGTGCAGGGAGCACGCTCCCTGCCGAGTCCGGAGCAAGCCGGCCGGGTATTCCGTGCGGCGACAGTCTCAGGGGCGTTGCCCCTGAAACCCCACCAAAGGGTATTACCCTTTGGAAACCATGACTTTTAACGAATCAGGGTGCAGGGAGCGCGCTCCCTGCCGGGTCCGGGCAGCGCCCGGGTCTTGCGCGCGCCGAGTGCGTCGCCCTCAGGGCAGGCGGCTTTGCACCAGTTCCGCCTTGTCACGGCTGATGGTCCAGACGGTATTGGGGCGCGTGGCATCCCAGTCGAAGGCCTGCCCGCCCGTGGGCAGGGTGATCGTGCGGACATGCACCAGTCGCCCACCCGCATCGGGCAGGCGCAGCACATACATCTCCGGGCGCGTATGGCCCGTGACATACAGCATCCCGTCACGCCCCCACCGTCCGCCGGATGCGCTGAAATCCCCGAAGCGGTCCAGCACGTCGCGCGGGAACAGCCACGATTCGCGTTCCACGAAATCCGCTGAATATTTCACCAGGACCGTCGATTGCGTGCCGCGTCCGGCCTCGCCCCCCGTTGCGGTGTAATTGGCAAAGCACGCCCACCAGAACCCGTCATGCCAGTCGATCCATGTCAGCGACCCATGGCCGGGGCCAAAGCTGTGGCTGCGCACATGCCGCATCGTGGCGGGATCGAACCATTCGACCGAACTGTCCATCGGCACGTTGGGGAAGTTCGACATGGCGCAGGCCATCTGCCCCGACACCATTTCGCAACTGTTGATATGGATGAACACCTGCGGGTCGCCCGACCATGCGGCCACCCTTTTCCCGCTGGCACGATCGTATTTGCCAATCGTGCTGTTGGAAACGGCATAGACATGTTTTGCGTCGTTGGTGACGCCCTGGTGCGCCTCCTCCGCCTCCATGCGTGTCAGGACCGTGGCGGCGGGCGCGTCATCGTCGGCCCACGCCACCTCCGCCATGACCAGAAGGGCGAGGAAAATTGTCGACAGGCGCAGGATGAATGTAAACATCGTCTCAGAACCCTGTTGAAACACTGGCCACGACCGCAAACGGCGCCCCGGCAAAGTAGCTGGGTGTCGAGGCACTGACGGCATTTCCGTTCATGCCCTTCATCGCCTTCGCCGTGCCGCCATAGCCGGACACCGCGGACAGGTAGTGGTTGTCGCCCACATTCATGATGTTGACCTGGATCTGGGGCGAGCGGAAGCGCGAGAAGCTGTGGAAGCGATAGCCCAGCGTCAGGTTGGCGGTGATGTAGGACGGCATGGCGGCATTATCCATCAGCGCCGAATACTGCCTGTCCACATAAAGGATGTTGGCATTGCCGAAATAATGCCCGTTATCATACTGCAACCCGATGGAGCCTGAGAATTTGGGGGCTGCAATCGCGGTCTTTCCCGCCGTGGGCAGGTAATCGGTGCCCGCGTTGAAATTGTTGTCGGTGGTGGCGTGCAGGAACTGCCCCGACAGGTAGGGGCTGAAATGATGCCACGGCTTCATGCCGAATTCGACCTGCACGCCCCGGATCGTCTCCCCCCCGACATTGAGCGGCACGCTGGTCAGGTAATTGTCACCCGGCAGGTATTCGGACGAACTGACCTGATGGTTCGTCAGGTTCATGTTGAACAGCGCAAGGGAGAAATTGAAAAGTCCCGTGTGCCGGTAACCGACTTCCTCGCTGATGTCATATTCCGGCTTCAGGTTGCCGATCGTCGTCGTGGGATTGGGCGATGTCAGCTTGTAGCTGTCGATATAGGCATTGGCCGACGCGGGCATGCGGTACGACGTCGTGCCGTTGATATAGACCTGGTTATGCGGCGTGATGAAATAGGTCAGCGAAACCTGCGGCAGGGGCTCGAAATAGTTCTTGTTGTTGCTGTACTGCGTGCCGGGGATGTCGTTGGTGACGGAGCGACCGACCATCGACGCCTTGAACGCCGCGTTGATGACCAGGCGGTTGTTGAATGCCCTGAACGTATCGGCAATATACAGCGTATTGACCTGCTGTATGTAGCTCATGTCCTCCGTCGCCAGCACGCGCCCCGACGGCAGGCGCACCGGGTTGTAGCCCCCGACCGCATCGCCTGCGTTATTGACCACGCCATAGTCGTTGAGGACGCCGTAATCCGTATATTGGTACCAGTCGCCAAACGACAGCGTATTATGCTTTGTCGTCCACGAGATTTCGGAACTCAGCCCGGCGGTGTCCTCCTGCCAGTTGTTGTAGGCGATGGCGGTCGCGCTGCCTTTCTGTGCATAGGGCAGGCCGAGGTTTCCATACTGCTCGCTCCCCATGTATCCGCCACTGACGGGAACCATGGAACTGCCGATCGTGGGGCCGGTGCGATGGATGTAATAGGGGCGCACCTGCAGGCGCAGGCTGTCGGACAGGCGCAGGTCCGACGGCAGCATGACATGGATTTCGTTTTCGTCTTCGAGGTGGAGCTTGTACCAGTTCGTATTCCCGAAGTAATAATCCTTGTTATATCCGGGGCTTTTCCCGGTCTTCTGCCACGCATTCCAGCTCGCCATCGTCACCGTGGGATAGCTGGCCTGATTTTCGCGGGTATAGCCGAAAATCAGCGATGTATTGCCAATCGACCAGTCCTTGGTCAGTTTCGAATCCACATGGTAGCGATAGACCCCGCCGCCGCCGAACCAGTTATTGCTGCGGGTATAGGAAAACGACGCCATCCCGCGCAGGCCGGTATTGCCGATGTCGCCGGTCTCGAACCGGGCGAATTCCTTGTTCGATCCGTACGTGCCACCCGACGTGGAGACATATCCGTGCATCTGGTGCGACGGGTCGATCATCCTGGCGTTGATCTCGCCGCCGGCGGCCCAGTACACGGGGGAATCGATGCTGGACGATCCCTGAATCACCCTGATGGAACCGATGTTTTCGGAATCGACCAGCATCTGCGTATGCGTGACATACGTGGTGGGATTGGCCGCCGGGATTCCCTCGAACACATACCCGACTTCCGACCCGTCAAGGCCACGCATGTTCATGTGGTCGCTTTCGATCCCCATCGGGTCCTTCGCCCCGAGGACCACGCCCGGCACCATCGCGATCAATGTGTTGAGGTTGGCCGTGGGCGACTGCTTGGCGATGTAATCGCGCGTCAGCGTCGTCTGGGACCGGGCCTCCGTCTCCACCGACATGCGGCCGCCGCCCGGCGCATTGAGCGTCACGCCATCGGGCGTCGCACGACTGGCGTTGACGTGGATGTATTCGTTCTTCTGCGCGGGGCCGGATGCGGGTTTTGCCGTGCTCCGGGCAGGCACCGCCTTCTTTTTTGCCGCACCCGCCGCCCCGTGCGTCGTATCGGGGGCCACGGGGGCCGCGTGGGCACTGGTGCTTGCAGCAACAGCCAGCAGAAACAGCACATGTACCCTGCTGGCGCGACGGGGAACATATCGTAAGAATGCGGCTGATATACTGGCAAACATCAATGTCACCTCACAGCAATTTCCTTGCTGCGCGGGAACATAGTTTTTTTCAAACCTGCTGTTTGTGAACGTTTAATGAAGTTCGGATGACAATGTTACGTTTTACCATGCCTCCACTGGTAATCGTCATCCACTGGACCTGCACGGCAGCAGCACCCGGTTCATGAAAAGGTTTCCGGATACCGCCCCGCCTTCCCCAAAAGGGGCCGTGCTGCGAAGGTTTTTCAAAACCCCCCTGCCGGAACCCCTTTATTTCCAGCCTTCAGGCGTGGCCTGGTGCGGACACCGCCGCCGCCGTGACGTAATGCGGCCCGCAATGCAGCACCGGTCGCGCCACACGTGCGCCCAGCCAGTATCCCGCCCCGGCAAGGCACGCGCCCAGCAGCGTGATGGCGGGCATCAGGCGCGCCACCACCCCGTCATGGCTGGACACGTCGCGCAGGGCGATGCGGGCTTCGTCATCGTGCCCTGCCTGCGCCGCCGCCGTCGCGGCCAGCAGGCGGCGTTCGACATCGGTCACATGCATCACCCCGGCCATCGCGATATCGGGCAGCGGCAGGCGCTGGCGTGCCATCCAGGCCAGCGCATTGTGGAAAGCCTGCGCCACATCGGCGAATTCGCGGCGATTGCACGGCAGGAACAGGCCCAGCGCCGAAGAACGCGCGGAAACCGGCAAGTCCGCCCCCCCGGCACAGGACGCCATCGGATGCACTGGCCCGACAAGGCGGCGGACGGTCCATACCGCCAGTCGTTCGCCACAGGGAAGATCGGACAGAACGGTCGCATAACTGGACATGGCATTTCCGGACACGCGATGTCCGGCTCCTCAGGGGTTCATCATGTTCGTGACCTTAGATGATAATGATTATCATTTTCAACACAAAAATCCCATTCCCCCTCACTTCGCCGTGAGAGGTCGTGCGAACATACCCTGACGAACGACAGGGACGCGCCATGGTTGCCACGTCCCCACCCACGAAACAGGTCCCCCATCGTCAAAAAGTTTTTGGTGAAGCTTTTTACAAAAAGCTTCAAGGAACGCCGCCTTTTTGAAAAAAGCCGGCACCCGAAAACTTTTATCCCATTCGTTTTTTATGAAACCGCCGCAGGCGACACCACGCGGTGTTCGACCACCTGCCCCACGATGATCAGCGCCGGGCTTTCGACCCCGTTGTCCCGCGCAAGGTCCGGCAGGGTGGACAGCGTGCCGGTCAGGACGCGCTGGTCCGGGCGGGTGCCGCGTTCGACAATGGCGGCGGGCCAGTCGGCAGGCAGTCCGTGACGCGCCAGTTCCGCGCACAGCACCGGCAGGGCCGAAACCCCCATATAGATGACGATCGTCTGCCCCGGCCGGGCCATGTTGGCCCATGGCAGGTCCAGCACCCCATCGGCGCGGGCATGGCCGGTGACGAACATGCACGCCTGCGCGCAGTCGCGATGCGTCAGCGGTATCCCGGCATAGGCCGCGCACCCGTTGGCCGCCGTGATCCCCGGCACGACCTGGAAGGGGATGCGCGATTGAAGCAGCGCCTCGATCTCCTCCCCGCCGCGCCCGAACACGAACGGGTCGCCCCCCTTCAGGCGCAGCACGCGCTGGCCCGCGCGCGCGCGACGGACCAGTTCGGCGTTGATCTCCTCCTGCGGCATGGTGTGGCGGTTGCGCTGCTTGCCCACGAACACCAGTTCCGCATCGCGGCGCACGCGGTCCAGCAGGTCGGGGGAGAGCAGTTGGTCATACAGCACGCAATCCGCATTCTGCATCATGTGCAGTGCGCGCAGCGTCAGCAGGTCCGGGTCCCCCGGCCCCGCACCGACCAGCCAGACCTCGCCCCCCGGCGCGTCCCCCGCCAGCAGCGTGTCGAGCACGTGGCGCGCGCGATCCATGTCGCCGCTGCGGGCGGCCTGCGCGCCGGCACCATCCAGGAACGCCTCCCACACGCGGCGGCGGCGCACGATATCGGGGCATGCCGCGCCGACGCGCTCGCGCTCGGCCTGCATGAAATCGGCCAGCGCGCCGGTGCCGTCGGGAATTGCCGCCTCGATCTGTTCACGCAGGCGCCGCGCCAGCACCGGGGCCGCGCCGCCGGTGGAAATGGCGATGCGCACCAGCCCGCGATGCACCTGCGCCGGCGTGATGAAGGTGGAGGGCTGCGGATCGTCCACGGCGCAGACCGGCACGTTGAGGTCGCGTGCGATGGCGGCGATGCGGCGGTTGAGCGTGCGGTCATCGGTCGCGACATAGACCAGGCGGCAGCCGGGGATGGCGGCGCGCACGGCGTCGTCCGATGCCTCCGCCGCGATATGGGTCAACGCGCCCCCGTCGCACCAGCGGCGCATGTCCGCGACCAGCCGCGTCGCGATGACCGAAATGCGCGCCCGGTGCGCCAGCAGCAGCCGCACCTTGTTCACCGCGACCTCGCCCCCGCCCACGACCAGCACCGGCGCGTCATCAAGCCGCAGCGCCAGCGGAAACCATGCGGGATCAGAAGAAGAAAGGGTCATGCACCATTCACCGGCATGGACCGGTGGCTCCAACAGACACGAAAGGGCACGCACGGGCCGGGCCATGCGCGCGATGGGAAAACACGACGGGCGGGAACGTGCCGGGACACCGCACGGGGTTCAGGCCACGGCGGCCCGCCCCCATCCGCCCGCCATGACGCGCGGGATCAGTAGGGGTTGGCTTTCTTCAGCCCCTCGGCATAGCCCCAGCGCTGCCAGTCGGCGCGATTGTCCACCTTGCCCGGCGTGACGTGGGAACACGCGCCAAGCGCAAGCACGAAGGCAAACAGGCCAAGGATATGGACAATGCGGGTCAAGTAAGCCTCCTGCTGGACACGGCGGCAACATAACAGAAAAGCGAACCGCCGGTCACGACCCATCATGCAGGTGGCGTTTGCATATTGCGCGCCGTGCACGGATAACCCATCCACGGGGGCCACGCCATACCCGTGGCCATCCCGCCCAACCACCGCCGGACACAGGACCAGGCCGCCATGACCACCGCGCACATGACCACAGCCCACACCGTCCACGACCTGCGCGCGCAGGTCATGCAATGGAAACGCGACGGGTTGCGCGTGGCGATGGTGCCGACCATGGGCGCCCTGCATGACGGGCACCTGTCGCTGGTGCGGGCCGCGCGCGCGGCGTGTGACCGCGTGGTCGTCAGCATCTTCGTCAATCCGATACAGTTCGACGACGCCGCCGACCTTGCCGCCTATCCCCGGACGCTGGACGCGGACGCCGCCCTGCTGCGCGGCGCGGGCGTCGATGTGCTGTATGCGCCGAGTGCCGCCGAGATGTATCCCCCCGGCTTCGCCACCACCATTCGTGTGCGCGGCGTGTCCGAAGGGCTGTGCGGTGGCGCGCGCCCCGGCCATTTCGACGGCGTGGCCACCGTGGTGTGCAAGCTGCTGATGCAGGCACTGGCGGATTGCGCGTTCTTTGGCGAAAAGGATTTCCAGCAGGTGCATGTCGTGCGCCGCATGGTCACGGACCTGAACCTGCCGGTGGAGATCGTCACCTGCCCCACCCGGCGCGAAGACGATGGCCTTGCGATGTCATCACGCAACCGCCGTCTCTCGGCCGAAGGGCGCGCCCGCGCGCGCATCCTGCCGCAGGTGCTGACGCAGTGCGCCGAACGCATTGCGGCGGGCGACGACCTCGACACCGCCCTGCAACAGGCCCGCGACGCGCTGATTGCCGCAGGGTTCACGTCGGTGGATTACCTCGAATTGCGCGATGCGCGCGACCTCGCCCCCGTCACCACCACCCCCACCGCGCCCGCACGCCTGCTGGCGGCGGCATGGCTGGAGTCCGTGCGGCTGATTGATGGGGTGGACGTGGGGGTGTAGGTCCGGGGCGTCCCTCAGGGGCTTTGCCCCCGAACCCCCACCAAAGGGCATTGCCCTTTGGAAACCATGACTTTTAAACGAATCAGGGTGCAGGGATCGTGATCCCTGCCGGGTCCGGGCAGCGCCCGGGTGTCTCATGCGGCGACAGTCTCAGGGGCTTTGCCCCCGAACCCCCACCAAAGGGTATTACCCTTTGGAAACCATGGCTTTTAAACGAATCAGGGTGCAGGGATCGCGATCCCTGCCGGGTCCGGGCAGCGCCCGGGTGTCCCATGCGCCAACGGCCTCCCCCGGCGAAAGGTCAGTCCGTCAGGCGACGCGCTTCGTCGGGGAGCATGATGGGAATGCCATCGCGAATCGGGAAGGCAAGGCCCGCGCCCTTGCTGATGAGTTCACCGGCCTCGCGGTCATAGATCAGCGGCCCCTTGGTCACCGGGCACACCAGCACCGACAGCAGGCGGGGATCGAGCGGGGGAAACGTGGGTTTTTCGGTCATGAGGGGCGGCCTCCTGCGTAAATCATGATGGATCAGGACGGGGATGCACCCTCGTCCGGCTCATGTCCAGCCATGTCCAGCAGCGTGCGCAGCGTATGGGCGCGCTCCGCCAGCGTTGCGGATTCCAGCAGCGCCTGTTTTTCCGCCTTCGCGAACGGGCAGATCATCGGCAGCGTCACCAGAAGCGTCGCATCATCCATTTCATACAGCGCATCCCACTGCGTATTCAGCCCCTGCCGCGCGCAGAAACGGCGCAGCGACTCCAGCAGGCGTTCACGGTCATAGGCCACGTCCTCGTCCGGGTCGGTCACGTCGGCGGCAAAGCCCGACACGTCGATGCGCGCCACGCGATAGCCGCGCCGCACCCCGGCCTCCCGCAGCAGGCGAAAGCGCGCCAGCCCCGTCAGCGTGATGCCGTACGTGCCATCGGCGCGTTCGGTCATCGACGTGATCCGCCCGACACAGCCGATGGAATACAGTTCCGGCGGGTCTTCGCTCCCGTCGGCCACGTCACTGCCGGACACGCCCGCGACCGACTCCATGCCGGGCCAGTCGCGCGGCTGGATCATGCCGATCATCCGCTCCCCGCGCATCGCGTCCTCCACCAGCGCGACATAGCGTGGCTCGAACACGTTGAGCGGCAGCTTCCCATGCGGCAGCAGCATGACCTCGTCCAGCGGGAACAGCCCGATTTCCGCCGGGAAATCCGCCAGCGTCATGTCCTGGATCAGCGGGATGCGACGCGGTATGTCGTCATCATGCCCGACGACATACCCCATCCGGTCGTGGCGTGACGTCATGAAAACAGCAGCGAGGACATGCGCCTGCGCGCCGCCACCGTCGCGGGGTCGTCATGGCCCCATGCCTCGAACAGGCGGATCAGCTGCAGGCGCGCGGCGTCATCGTTCCACGCGCGGTCTTCCTTCATGATCGTCAGCAGCTCATCCGCGGCCTCCGCCTTCTGCCCGGCCGCGTTCAGGGCGGCGGACAGTTCGAAACGCGCGGCGTAATCCTTCGGGTTGGCGGCAAGGCGCGCGCGCAGGCTTTCGGCCTCCTCCGCCGCCTTGCGCCCTTCGCGCTTGAGGTCGAGCGCCGCGCGCGCGCCCTTGATCTCCGCATGCTCGGCAATCGCGGCGGGCACGTCGCGCAGGGCGTCGGCGGCCCCTTCCTCATCGCCCATGACGATCAGCGCGCGCACCAGCCCGCCCCATGCGGTGGGGTTTTCCGGCTCGATCTCCAGCACCTGGGAATAGGCGCTCGCCGCGGCCTCCGCCCGGCCTTCGTCAAGTTCCTTGCGCGCAAGGGCGATCAGGTCGGCCGCCGGCAGCGCGCCGCCCGCCGCCTTGAGCACGCCTTCGACAAAGCGGCGGACCTCGCTCTCGGGCTGCGCGCCCTGGAACAGGTCGAGGATCTGCCCCTGCCAGAACGCCGCGACCAGCGGGATCGACTGCAGCGGCAGGCCGATCTTGCCCAACTGCTGCGCCAGCGCCTGGTTGGCGTCCACGTCGATCTTCACCAGCCGCACGCGCCCGCCGGCCGATGTCACCACCTTTTCAAGGACAGGGGTCAGCTTCTTGCACGGCCAGCACCACGCGGCCCAGAAATCGACCAGCACCGGCACGCTGCGGCTGGCGTCGACCACGTCGCGCATGAAGGTGTTCTGGTTGCCATCCGAAATCACGGCCGCCCCGGCGGACGGCGCCGCACCACCCGGCGCGGCGGCGGAAGCGCCGGGACGCGCGTTGGGGGACGGGGACTGACCAATGATATAGTCCATGGAAACTTGATCCTGCCTTGGCTTGTGTCTGTGGGCCTGTGTCTTCGCCACCGCCCGCCCCCGAAAGGGCGCGGACGGCCGATGTTTCATCTCGATAGATTGTCATTCCCACGGCATCGCGCAACCTCCGGACGGGCAGATGAAAAAAAACATCCCCACCTGCATTTTCCCCCTTGCGCCCCAGACGCTTATTCCGTAAACACCGCTTCACCGACACGGAGCGCGGGCGTAGCTCAGGGGTAGAGCACAACCTTGCCAAGGTTGGGGTCGAGGGTTCGAATCCCTTCGCCCGCTCCAAGGTTCTCAAAGAGAATCAGTCGGTTAGATGATGAGCCACCAGCCATCATCGGTTCGTCTAGCACGCTACTAACACGCACAGTTTTAGTTACCATCACCCGGGTTGCCGCCCGGCTGATGGCGTTTGCTATCTCGTCAACAGCCTTGCAGGCATTGCCGAGGTAGTCAGGCATGACATGAACGTAGCGTCCTGTCGTCCTGAAATTGGGCAGGTCGTGCCCGGTGAAGCATGAAATCTCCCCCGGCGGCACTCCCCGCGCGAACAACTCCGTCGTGATCGTATGCCGGATCGTGTAAGGCGTGATGTCATCCGGCAACCCAGCAAGAGCGCGGGCGATCCTCCACGGTTTATTGATCTTCTGCACCGGCTTCCCGTGCCATGCCACCAGCGGGCCAGTCGGGACGGATTCAATCCACGGACGCACAAAGTCGGCCACTGGCAGACGCGGCCTGCGCTTCTTTGTCCGTTCCCGTCCCGGCGGATTCAGGTCGATAAAACCGCGTTCAAGGTCACACTGTTCCCGGGTTAGCTGCAAGATTGCTTCAGGTCGTGATGCCGTAGCGATCAGCAGGACAAAGAACATGCGGAGGTGGTCGGGCATTTCGGCACTGAAGAACCGAGCCATTTCCTCGACCGTCGCCACGCGTTCGCGCGGCTCACCGTCTGGCAGACGCAGGAATGGCATGGGACGATCGAGTTCGCCATTGTTCCATGCCCAGTTCACCGCCGCCTTTGTGATGGTGAATATCCGCTTGATATATCCCGCAGCGTACCCCTTGTCCTGTAACTTGCGGACAGCCTGTTTTTGCTGGTCGAGGTTCAATTCGCCAACGGTGATCCCCTCCGGCAGGACATCGAGCATGAGACGCAGGACGATCTTATTCTCGCCCTGGCTGCGAACGTGCTGACCCTGCCGGAGGTAGTAGCGGGTCACGACCTCCGCTAACGGAACATCCCGTGCGGTCTGCATCTGGCCGGTGGCATGTTCTGCAACGAAGCGCGCTAACGCGATTTCGGCTTCCCGAGGATCGCTAGTGCCGAGCGATGCGCGCTTTGTCTGTCTCGTGACGCTATCATACCAGCACGCGCACCAGTTGTCCGACCCTCGGCGTTTGCCGAGGAAGTACTTACCTGTCGGTTCAGTGGTGCGGCGCATGGTGTAATCTCGTTCCTAACTAAATAATCTTCGAGGTGTTGGGGAGTATATCGAATCCGGCGACCAACCATTGTGTAGCCAATTTCGCCCTTCTTACGGTAACGGGCAACGGTGGTGACAGATACCCCTAGTCGGGCCGCGATCCCCTGTTCAGTCAAAAGCGTTCTGAAGGATTCCGATTTCTTAAAGTGCGATTGTTTATAAGGATTGTTTTCTATATAGGCATCCATCATAATACCTTTTGGAAGCAGTCATTATCT
Organism: Novacetimonas maltaceti; assembly: GCF_002906255.1. Classification (GTDB taxonomy): domain Bacteria; phylum Pseudomonadota; class Alphaproteobacteria; order Acetobacterales; family Acetobacteraceae; genus Novacetimonas; species Novacetimonas maltaceti. The sequence continues at coordinate 28,945 of NZ_POTC01000006.1, forward strand.
CCATCGGAGAAAAAGCCGTTAGGTAGCTGGATCAGCGCCTAGCGGCTTTTTCTTTTTCTGGCAGAAGAAACCAGACGACTTTCCCGCCAATGACCTCACATTCCATCCGCGCCAGTGCTTCGGCCGGAACGCTTTCCCGGGCATAGAACGTGACCGTCCCGTGTGTTGGATGGCGCAGCAGTTCGCCCGTTTTCTTGTTGGTCAGGATCGCGCATGTGAGCATGAACTTGATGCCAGCGGCTTCGGTTATTTCCCACGCGCCGATGGTCGTGTTTGCGCCGGTCCTGCCCGCAAGGAATGGGTCCGCGCCATCGTCGATCATCTTATCGGTCATTGTCCGGCCCAGTTCGAGGCAGGCCAGAAAATCCGGGTTTGTCAGCATGTCATACATTGAGCTGTCCCACGTTTGAGGGTTGCCCGGCCCCAAGGATGGGCCGGGCGTTGCCGCGATCAGCGAATAAGGACGCTGACGACGGCATCGGTCGCGGCCGCGTCCTGCACGACCGTCCCGACCAGCGTGTTTCCCGTCGCCGTGGACGTGACCAGCTTGTTCGTGGCGTCGAAGTAGCAGGAGTCACCGACCGCGAACGTGTCCGTCCCATTCTTGGGCAGGCCGAACACAGCGTTGCGCTCGATGTCGAGGTCGGAACCGGCGGCAGCGTCACCGCAGGCCACGCCGACCAGACTGCCGATGACCACAAGGTCGCTCGACGCCGTATCGACAGGCGCGGGAATGGTGATGATGCGGCCCGGCTGGATGAAGTTACGCATGACTCAAAGCCCTTTGCTTGTGCGAAACCGGATCGTGTTCGGTTTCGGCCGTGTGAGGCGGGCGATTTCACTATTGATCGTGAATAAAGCCGCCTGAATCTGGTTGAAGGTGCGGGACTGGACCTGTTCGCCGTTCTGGTCCGTGATGGACTGGGGCGCGCTCATCTGCGCGATAAGGTCGTCACGGGTCCGCAGAAGGGCGGACAGGACCGCTGCCGTGTCACTGTCCGCCATTGGCTTACGCGCTCGCGCCCGGGTTCATGTAAGCGCCGCGCCAGTCCACCGCGCCCGCGCCAAGGTGCAGGTAAACGCGGAACTCGGTGCCCAGCGTGTTCCAGCCCAGACGGGTGCTGATCTGCGGACCCGGTTCGCTGGCGATGGTGGCCGCTTCCAGAACCGGCACGGCGGCCGGATCAGCGAACAGATACCAGCGACTGTCCGTGATGCGCGGTTCGACCAGCAGCGACAGCTTGCCGGTACCACCCCACGGGTTCACGTCGTCGGGCGTGGTCGCATAGATGCCCGCAAGGAACTGTTCGGCGATGGTTTCCATCGCGGGACCAACCAGCAGGTACTTCGGCGCGCTGTTAATCAGCGTCACGCCGTCCAGCGCCTTGAAGCTGCGCATGGTCTGGCGACCAGAGCCCAGCGTGGCAACGGACAGCGCCGCGCCAGTCCCGGCCGCGTTGCGCGACTTGTCGAACAGCGGCTTGCCGTCCTCGTTCATCTTCCCATTGGACAGCAGCGCGGCCACGATAAGGTTTGCCTCGGTCGTGGCGGCCGCACGGGACGCGATCTGCGACCAGTCCGTCAGCGCCGACAGGTCATCGTTGAGAACAGCCCGATGCGACAGGGCGAACGTGTTCCCGTAGGTGCCGAGGGTGTACGTCTCGGTCGCCTCGGCGACGGTCTTGGCCTTCAGTTCCCCGGATTCCGACACCTTATCGAGCGGCGACATGTCGCCACGCTTCACGGTATCGGTTTCGCGGAAGTCCGGCCGCGTGGTCTGGCGCGTCAGCGTCGTGGCGATCGGACTGCGGGCCAGGTCATATCCTGCCATCAGGACACGACGGGTCGAGGACTCCAGCAGGGCAGGCAGGTCGCTGATGGTCATGGCACGGCGGACCAGTTCGGGGCTGCCCATTCCGCGCGTGGATACGCCAGCGGCTTCCAGCGCATCGCGCGCCATGTCCGCCAGTGTCAGGCCCACATAAGGCCGTGCCGCCTCGGACGGCGCGCCGCCAGCCATGCGGAAGAAAAGGGCATCCTCCACGCCGCGCGTGCGCTGCATGGCGTCCGTCGGTTCGGCGCGGGTGACGCGGATGGCAGGGGTCTGCCGTGCGGTCATGCCCTCGAAAGCCGCCGCGCGTGCTGCCACGATGTCCGCGCCGCTGTCGATCTGGGCATCGGCCCATTCTGCGGACAGGCCCGCCGTGCGGGCAATCTGGCGGATGGCCGCGCGGGTCTGCACGATGTCGTCGCCCTGCGGCTGCTGTTCGATGATGTTATCCGGCATCGGATTTTCGCTCCTGATTTTTGCCCCGGCATCCGCGCCGATGGGCACAAGTGAGACCTCGAACGGCGCCCATTTGGTCGCCGTGACGATGGTCGAACGGGTTTTCGGATCGGTGCTGCGGACGGACTGGTCGATGCGGAACCCGATCGACACGTCGCGAATGGCCCGACCTTCAAGCCGGGCGGCGATGGGATCGACGTCCGGGCTGTCCACAAGGCGGCACGAGACGACCAGCTTGCCGTCTTCCATGCGAAAGGCTGTCACATGGCCGATGACATCGGTCGCCGAACCGGAACGATGACCGTTCAACAATGGCGCGCCGACCAGATGGGTCGTGTCCATGCCGTTCGGGTCGAGGCGTTCCACGACGGTCCCGGTGGCCGTGCGACGGTTGACGTCGGCGAACGTGCTGGCGACCGCCTCGAACGTGCGATCCTTGGGGTCGTACGAAGCCGCCTGCGCGCGGAACGTCAGGCCCGTCATTCGCCGCGCCCTTTCGCCTCGGTCATCAGCGCCGACAGGTCATCGGTTTCGATGGCCCTATGGCTCAACTCGAACCTGTCGCCGTACCGGGCACGACGGGTCGATGCCGCCAGCAGTTCGGGAAAGTCGCTGGTGGTCATGGCACGGCGGACAATCTTGGGACTGCCCATGTGCTTGGGTTTGTCCATGATTTCAGGACTCCTGTGTGGGGGTTGCGGGATCTGTGAAGGACAATCCCAGAGCGGCCGCCTCGGCGTTGTCGTGCGCGATTTCAGCGTCGAGGTCGGACACGTCGCGGCCACGCTCGGCCACGGCCTGCCTGCGCGATTTCAGGCCCGCAGCGATTTCGGCCGTGTCGGCCTGCACGCTTTTGAGCGGGTCAACCTGAAATGGCTTGGGTGCCAGCCAACGGACGGCCAGGTACGCGGGATCGGTCTCGAAACCCGGCAGGTCCAGCGCGCCCGACAGCACGCCGAACGTGATGACCTCACGCCAAACCGGCGTGAGGAACTGCGGGACAAGCACGGCATTGTGGCGCTGTGAGGCGGTGCGTCGGAACGGCATCAGTCCGGCCCGAAGGCTGGAATAATTCGCGCCCGACAGGTCGCCCGTGACGATAAACACGGGCATTTCCAGCGCGGCCGCGACCGCTTGCAGCGACAGCTTCACCGTCTCGATGCCACTGGTCGCCTGCTGGGGCGTGCTGAACCGGACATCGTAACCGGGCGGCAGGCGTGTCAGCGTGCCGGGTTCAAGGCCGGACTCCAGAACGTCGCCGATCTGGTTGCCCGCAATGGGTTCGCCATTGCCGGACTGATCGACAAGGAAACCGGCCAGCATCGAAGCCACCTTGGCGTTGACCGTCAGGGCATCGACAAGCTGGTCCACCTCATTCGCCGGGATCAGCGCGGCCGACAGCCAAGGAAGGCCACGAACCTGCCCAGCAGCGAGGGGATGCACCACATGGATGATGTCGGACGCGGGAACGCGAACCGGCTCCATGTACGTCGCATAAAGGGCCGTCGGGACGATGGGCAGGATGTGATAAGCGCGCCGCGTCCCGTCAGGGGCGAACTCGATGCCCTGCACGATGTAACCGCCGTCTGGCAGGTTTGCCGTTAATCTTTCGTAAACCTGTTCGGCGGGGATAAGGCGCAATTTCAGGCCGTTTTCGTCACGAATGACCTGAAGAAACGCCTCACCATCCACGGCCAGCGCCCGGACAACGCTTTCCTGAATCCCTATCCAGTTCGTGCGTCCATCCGCGTCGCAAGACTGGCACCATGCTGCCCAGTAGGCGAGGATTGCCTTGCGACTGGCGGCATCCAGAACGGTCGGCGACGCGGTGATGCCGTCGCCGACAAGTTCCGCCACCCATCCACCTACGCCGTTCTTGCACCACGGGTTGTCGAAGGCGGCAGCGCGCGACCGACCGCGAAGGATATGCAGCGACCGCATCACCTCGGGGTTGATCGGCCCATTCAGTGACTTTGGCGCGCGTGGCCCGCCTGTCGCGCCCTCGAACGTGCCGCCATGATGATGGGCACCAGCAAAAGCGCGCCGAAACGCCGCTTTTAGCTGCCGCATCGCCCCGGTGAACGGAGCGGCCATGTCACGCGCTCCGCAGGAAGACGCCGACCAGCCCGTCGAGGCGGATCGACTGTTCGGAAATGGCGGGCAGTTCGTCCAGCTTGCACGGGCTGAGCGTTTCCGTGCCGTGCGTCAGCGAAACCGATGCCACGATATCGCCAAACAGCGAATAATTGCGGATGTGCATGGTCAGCGCGCGCTTGTCGTACTGGTTGCTGCCAATGTGCATCAGGACGTCAGCGTGTTCGTCCAGCAGCGGGATGGCCGTGTCGATGGTCTTCATCGGCACGCCGACCATGTGCATGTGCAGGCAGATGCCCGCCAAGATGCCGCCCTTGACGGACAGCAGTTTGATCCTGCGGGTGTCCGCCAGATAAATGATGAAATTGCGATACTTTTTCCGCAGGGATGCGGCGGAAGAAAGGTCAGATTCATCATATCCGACAGCCTTCTGATAAATAAAGGCCAGTCCGGTCGGCGGCTGCAATCCAGTCAGCGGAGTCATGACAGGTCATCCCCTTGCTATAGTGAAAGAATGACTCCGGCTTAATTTCTTCCGACGGAGTCTTGCAAGGAATAAATGACCTGAAATACTTTGTTTTACTTGGTATTGACTTATTTTTAGCTTTGAATGTTTTTCAGTCTCGACAGGTTTTACTTAGAAAGCCATTTCGATTTCGCTTGGATGGGTGCCGGTTTCGGCGGCTGTATGCTCGACAGTTCCGCGCGGCGCGTCGTGTCATCGACCTGCACAAGCTGGCGCGCGGCCAGCGCATAGACCATGCAGTCGAGGGATTCCGACCGACGGCCCATGATGCGGACCCACTGGCGGATCGGGCGGCCGCGCTGATACTTGGTTTCGAGGCGTTCGCTGACGATTTCCTCGTAAAAGCGCGCGCCCAACGTGTCGGAAAAGCGGATCGACGTTCCTTTCGCCAGTCGCGTGGCAATCTGCTGTTTCAGGCCGTCCACGCCGACGATGAACAGCCTTCCGCCGCCGGACTTGCTCTGCTCGATGGGCAATCGACGCCCTGCCATGCCCTTGATCGGCACGATCCTGCGGAACGCCTTGCCTTTGCAGAACGAATAGACGGCCTGCATGGTGTTCCCGTCGCTGCTGTCGATGGCGCAGGCATCCACGCCAATCGTGCCGCCTGCTGGATGCTTCCAGCGACGGCCCAGAACGTCGGACAGCTCTCCCCACGGGTCGCTTGTGTTCGGGTCGCCGTATATGACCATCTGCCCAAGGACGTAGGCTGTATGCCGCCCCGCATCGAACCCGACGAACAGCATATCAAGGCCATATCCCTGCACGTCCACGCCGACGGTCATGGTCAGAACGTCCGCAGGCATTGAGTCCAGGGCGAACGGTTCCGCGCGCTGCTGCAACGTGCTTTCGTCAACGTCGAACTCGGAATCCCGCCACGGCTCGGCCAGAATGGTGTTTACGAACGTCTGCAACAGGTCCGGCCGGCCTTTTGCCTGCACGAACTCACGCGCCAGCGTGCCCCACGCGCAATTCGCCAGCAGCGACACCAGCGCGTTGAACCTGTAGCCATGATGATCCTGCACATGGGGCGCGGTTGCCCGCCAGCGGCCTTTTGCGACCATCTGCGCCTTGTGGGCTTCATCCACGACCGAACCGCATGCAGGGCAAACGTAGGCGGCCTTTTCGGGCTGTCCTTCGGGCCATTGGATGTCGGCCCACTTGATCTCATGGAAATGGCCGCAATCGGGGCACGGAACCTCATAGACGCGCTGATCGCTGTTCACATACGAGGTCAGAACCGGGCCGGTTTCCCATACGGGCGTGCTGCCCATGACGATCTTGCGTGGGGAGAAGGACAGCGTGCGGCGCTCGGCCAGCTTGATCGGGTCGCCTTCCTGCGTCGCTTCGTACCCGTCCACCTCGTCCAGCAGCAGGACGCGCACCGTATGGCGACGCAATGACCGCGGCGAACGCGCTGCCACGACCTTGAGCGAACCGCCGGGCCAACGGCGCGACAACAGCGTGTCGCGGTCTGGGCCATCGCTGTCGTCGGTCATCATGCCGCGCACGACCGGGCTGGCGTCGATCAGCGGTTCGAGGTCGGACACCACGAAGTCGCGGCAGTCATCCTGCGTCGGCTGGACCAACAGGATCGGCGCGGGATCGTTGGCGATGTACGACGCCACGGACGACGCCAGAAGCATCGTGAAGCCCGCGCGCACCGGCTTGACGATGGTCACGCGCTCGACAGTCGGGTCGCCAATGCTGTCGGCCATCTGGCGCTGAAACGGCCACAGACGCAGCGGCCCAGACTGGGCAGCGGTATCCGGCAGGCAAATGTTTGCCTCGGCCCATTCGGACAACGGGATGCGCGGTGGCGGCAGCAACGCTTTGCGCGCCTCGGCCCAGATGGCAGCAAGCGCGGCCGTGTTTTCGATCTGGTTAAGCATCAGCTTCGCCCCCGGCCTGTTTGAGCGCGTCGCGGATCGCGCGGTCGATGACTTCCTTGTCGCTGGCGGACAGGCCCGGCAATTCCATCGCAATGCGGCCAGGTACCTGCATGACAGCGGCCCGAATGTTCGCCAGATGGGTCGCCCATTCCCGCACGACGGCCGCGCGTTCGACCAGCGTGCCGCGCTGGATGGCGTTGGCCGTCTCGGCTTTCATGGCATCGGCTTCGGTTTTCCGCGTCCGCGCCGCGATCAATGCCGCGTTCTTTTCAGGTTCTTTGCCCTTCACCTGCTGGCGCAGGCGTTCGGCGTAACGCTGGACCGACGATTTCAGGGGATAGTAATGCGTCCGCTTGTGGCCGGGCAGCAGTTCCCGGCGCAGCACGCCAGAACGGCCCAACTGGTCAACTGTCCTCTCGACAACGCCGAACCAATCCGCCAAAGTCGAAGCCGAGACCAGCGATTCCCCGGTTTCCTTCCCATTGAGCGGCTTTGAAACGGCTTTTTTGACCGTTCCCGCGCTGGGACTTCCCAAAATATCATCGAACTCGTCGAACGGATGGGCCATTTTTGGCTGTTTTCTGCCGATTTTTTGCATTTTTTCGGCGAATTGCGATTCACGCATTTTCATAAATCCTAAAAACAGGTGACCACAGCGGCTCCGCGCCCCCCGCCCGACGGCACTGGGGGGAGAACCTATCCGGCCTTCGGGCAATCCGCCGTTGCCTCGATTTCGGCAATGCGGCGTCGGCTTTCTTATCTTCTGTCTCAATGGCAGCGAGTGTGACGTGACGGACAGCCCCTAAGGGGTCTGTCACGTCTGTCACGCTCCACGCCGCAATGCCCGGATGTTTGTCACGCCTTGTCACACTCGCTGCACGTTCACAACAAACATGCCAAAAAACAGCGGAAAACAGCCATTTCCTATTCGGAAAACAGTGTGACAAGACGGCTTTGTCACGCCTTGTCACGCCTGTCACAAACGACCTGTCGAAAGTCGTTACGATTGCCGTGTGACAAGACTGTCTTGTCACGCTTTCGAGGCGCGTCATGTTGCTCACATCACGTCCTCATCGCCGAATTGTATGCTTTCCTGTCCCGCAGTACGAACCGTGTCTTTCGCTTTATCGGCGATTATCAGATTGAGCCGTGACAGATGTGTGACGGTGCGGTTCAGGGCTTGACGCAAAGCCGCAGCGTCATTTGACGCACAAAAACCGGCACTTTCGGTGCAACGCCGCTTCCAGTCTGAAAACCGTATGGGTTTATCGGGCGCTTCGCGTTCCATTTCGATCAGGATGTCACGCGCCGTTGAAAGCTGCGGACTCAAACGCAACGGTGTAGCGCCATCCCGATTGCTACACGGTTCGCAATAACCTGCCGTGATCTGATCCCCGTCTTCGTCAGTTCCGATTTCATGTGCCGCGATCTTAAAGGCGATCTGGCGGTCACATGTACCGTTGCGGTTCTTCGTCAGTTTGCCGTTAATAACGCCATTCTGATCCTTCGCTTTTACATGAAGCGCCATGTCCAGCGCGCCATTCAGCACGGAATGACCGCGCGGTGTTCCGTTGTCGGCTTTCGTATCGTGATGAATCAAGACAACGGCACAGCCGGATTTAGCTAGGTACCGAGCGACACGGACGACTTTCACCATAGATTCGCTGTCGTTTTCCGTAATGTCGGGAAACGCCATCGCCAGCGTGTCGATAAACACTATCGACGGTTTGCGCTCTCTCACCAGTTCCTTGAGGCGAGTCAGGTCGTCGGATTTATCGACCTTGCCGGTACGGGAATCGACACTGTACCCAAGATTTGAAACCCCACCGATCAGAAGAAAGTCGTCTGTCGTCCCGTGCTGTTCCATGAGCGCCGTGACACGACTGCGCATGCCATGTTCGTCCTCGGCAGCGACATACATGACTGTGCCAGCTTTCGTACGCGATCCAAACGCTTCCTTCCCCTGTGCGATCATGTACCCAAGGTACGGGGCAATCATGGATTTACCTGCGCCCGGTGCGCCAAAGATACAGGCCACATCACCCGCAGCCAGCAAACCTTTGACGACATAAGGTTTCGGGGGAAGGTTCTGGCACTGGCCCGGCGTCAGGATCGTCAGGCGTCCATGACCCGATGCCGGTGCGGCCTCTATCTGGTCTGATACGTCATCATCGTCGAACAAATCGTCAGCGGTGTGATGTTCTTTCGCTGCATCGCGACCGTACGCATATATAAGAGATGTTTCGATCGTCTTACGCCGGTCATGCCACCGCTGATCCCGCTGATCGGCAGGGATATCACCGAACACCCGTTCGAGCTGTTTGATTGCATCAACGTAGCCAATTCCTGCCTTCGCCCATATGCCGCCGAGCCGCACCATGCTGGCGTGGTAATTCTCGCCCGTAAAGATATCCCGCAGCAGGTCGGCCTCTGTCGCCTTATCGCCGGGCGCAGGTGTGGCGTTATCGACATGCTGGCGATCATCCTTCCATCTGGCAGTACGGTCGAGGTCATGCGCTTCGTCGATGCACTGACCTTCCGTCTGGAACGTCTCGACCGGATTGCCGGAGGTGGTCTGCCCTATGAAGTATGACTGTCCAAGCACGTACGACGCCGGATCGAACTTCCCATCAAACAGGCCGATGATGCGAGCGGCGAACCTTTCGCGCTCTTTGGGGTCATGTTCCTGTGATAATGGAGCAAGGATACGCCACTTGGGATGACCCGGCGTGTGAGTCGGCGTGGTGTAAACCAGCGCCGCAATTCCCGCATCGTTAAGCCGTTTCCGGGCTTCCTGCGGGGTGATCTCGCCCGCGTCGTAATCGACTTCGACGCCAGAAACAGACAGGATGCTGTCGTTCCCACGCTTCCCGTTTACCCGGGCCAGCTTGATAAGAGGTAGATTATCTTTTGCCTCCCCAACAGGCTGACGAACCATGTCTGCCAGTTCGGACAGGCTCATTTCTTGCGTATCGTACAGCGCCGGTTTGTACACATCCCGATATGTGGTCACACATACACGCGGAGACACTGGCCCGAGAATGTCATCGAACTCGGAGTCGTACACTACCCGGAGGTGAGGAACATCATTTGTCATGATGCACCTCCGCATGGTACACTTTGCAAGCTAACACGCTTCTAACACGTAACATCGTCTAAACCCTTGATAGGGCGTGTCAGTGAATGGCGATGCTAGACGGCATAACCTATTGATTCAGTTAATTATCTTTGGTCTTGCCAAGGTTGGGGTCGAGGGTTCGAATCCCTTCGCCCGCTCCAGATTTTCCAAGGAAAGTCAGTCGGATACGAGAAAGCCACCGCAAGGTGGCTTTCGTCGTTTCTGCCCCCCAGAACACCACCACACCGGAACATTTCCCCCCTGCCCCGCGCAATGGGCCTGCGGGATGATGCGACATGATCGGGGCAGCAGTGTACGTGCCCGCCCGTGCGCGTGACCTGCCATCCCGTGGGGAACGCGGCATGCCGCCTGCGGCCCCCGCGCCGTCGCCGGCGGCCCCATGGTGTTCAAACATTCGTGATGACGGGGCATCCGACCCGCCCCCAACATTGCCCGCCCCGCCCCGAATGTCGGCATATGGGCGCCGACAGTTCGCACGGGCGTACTCCTGCCCTGTCCCCAGCGCGCATTGACACGCTACGGACGGATATAGTCACGATAGGGAGAGCGTTCCCGGACAGGTCGCCCCTGTCCAGAGCACTTCCCTGCCCTGACAACCCGTTCGCGCGTTCAGAGAATGCAAATCTTCGTCCGTTTACAAGCGACGGTCAGCGCAGCAACCACAAAGGACATGACGACAATGACCAGTCCCTATCGCACGATCAATCCGGCGACCGGAAAGACGGAAAAGGTCTTTGACCTTCATGACGACAAGACGATGCTGGCGAAGCTGGCGACCGCCCACCAGTTCTGGGAAAATGACTGGCGCCGCCGCACCATCGCGCAGCGCAAGGCCGCCATGCTCAAGGCCGCGGACATCCTGCGCCGCGACAAGGAAAAGCATGCCCGCCTGATTTCCATCGAAATGGGCAAGGTCCTGCCGGAAGCCATCGGGGAAATCGCGCTTTCGGCCGATATCCTGACCTATTACGCGCAGAAGGCGGAAACCTTCCTCGCACCGCGCGAACTGCCGGTGTCGCAGGGCCACGCGACCGTCACCAGCGAACCGCTGGGCATCATCTACTGCGTGGAGCCGTGGAACTTCCCCTACTACCAGCTGGCCCGCGTCGCGGCGCCGAACCTGATGGCGGGCAATGTCGTCATGGTCAAGCACGCGCCAAGCGTGCCGCAGTGCGCCGTGGCGTTCGAGGAGCTGTTCCGCGAAGCGGGCCTGCCCGAAGGGGCCTATACCAACCTGTTCATTACCAATGACCAGTCCGAAAAGCTGATTGAACGCCCCGAGGTGCGCGGCGTCGCCCTGACCGGCAGCGAACGCGCCGGCAGCGCCGTGGCGTCGCAGGCCGGGCGCGCGCTGAAGAAAAGCACGATGGAACTGGGCGGTTCCGACGCGTTCATCGTGCTTGACGATGCCGACCTGGACAAGGCGGTGCCCATGGCGGTGCGCGGGCGCATGTCCAACAACGGGCAGGTCTGCACCGCCGCCAAGCGGATGATCGTCCACAAGTCGCTGGTGGAGGAATTCACGTCGCGCCTGAAGGCGGCGGTGGAGGGGTTCCAGTATGGCGACCCGCTGGAACAGGGCGTCACCCACGGCCCGATGAGCAGCCAGGCCGCCATGGAACGGGCCGTGTCACAGGTGGAAAAGGCCGTGTCCCACGGTGCGACGCTGGTTGCGGGCGGCAAAAGGATCGACCGCGAAGGCTTTTTCATGAAGGCCGCGATCCTGACCAGCGTCACGAAGGACAACCCCATTTTCTATGAGGAGATCTTTGGCCCCGTCGCCATCATCTATTCCGTCGGCAGCGATGACGAAGCCATCGCCATGGCCAATGATTCGCCCTATGGGCTGGGCGGGTCCATCCAGACCAGCGACGTGGAACGTGGCCGTCGCGTCGCGGCGCGGATCGACACGGGCATGGTGTTCATCAACAACATTACCGGCTCGGCCCCCGACCTGCCCTTTGGCGGGATCAAGAACTCCGGCTACGGTCGCGAACTTTCGGAATTCGGCATCGAGGAATTCCTGAACCGCAAACTGGTCCACACCCCCTGACCCATCCGGTACAGCCCGCCCCTGTCGCATGACGGGGGCGGTCTTTCCCATGCCACCCGCAAGGGTGGCCGGCAGTGCCGGATTTCTTACAGGCCTGGCAATGCCGAAGCTTTTCTGAACAGGCTTCACCCCGGATTACCGGATGTCTTCGCGTGGCGCAGCTTTGGCTTGCCTGCGCTGCGTGCCTGTTCCAATGAACGGGCATGGCCCTTTCCCCCACCCCCGTGCACCCGCTCCGCCGTTTCCTGGCCTCCGCCGCCGGGGGCGCGCTGGCCCTGCTGCTGGCGTCGCTGCTGGGGCTGGGTCTGGCGAATTCGCCGTGGGCGGACGGGTATGCGGCGCTGGTGACACTGCCGCTGCGGCTGCCCTTCGCGGCCGCGCGGGCGCCGGCGGACTTGGCCGCATGGGTGTCCGACGGGCTGATGACGCTGTTCTTCCTGCTGGTCATCCTTGAAATCCGCAACGACATGGCGTCAGGCCACCTGTCATCCGCACGCCGCATCGCCCTGCCGCTGCTGGGGGCCGTGGGGGGCATGGCCGTGCCCGCCCTGACCTACCTTGCGCTCACATGGGCGCATCCCGACGCCACGCGCGGATGGGCCATTCCCGTGGCGACCGATGCCGCCTTCACCCTGCCGGTCATCCTTGCGCTGGGCACGCGCGTCGCACCGGCGGCGCGGGCATGGCTGATGGCGCTGGCCATTTTCGATGACCTGCTGGGCATTGTCGTGATCGCCCTGTTCTATGGCGCGCCGCCCTGCTGGCCCGCGCTGGCGGCGGCGGGCGTGCTGACGGCGCTGATGCTGGGGGCGAACCGCGCGGGGGTGCGGACCCTGTGGTGCTACGCCGGTGGCGGCGTGCTGCTGTGGGGGGCGCTGCTGGCGTCGGGACTGCACCCGACGCTGGCGGGGGTGGCGTGCGGGCTGTGCCTGCCCGCGACACCGCACGCCGCGCGGGCCACACCCGCCGGGACGGTGGCCCGCGCCCTGTCGCCCGTCGTGACATGGGGGGTGCTGCCGCTGTTCGGGTTCCTGAACATGGGGGTGGCCCTTCCGCCGCCGTCCGCACTGCTTGCGCCCGTGCCGCTGGGGATCATGGCGGGGCTGGTCATCGGAAAGCCGGTGGGCGTGTTCGGCACGACCATGCTGTGTGCGGGGCTGAAGGTCGCGCCCCTGCCGGATGGCGCCACGCCACGGATGCTGTGCGGGCTGTCGCTGCTGTGCGGGATCGGGTTCACCATCAGCCTGTTCATCGCCGGGCTGGCCTTTCCCGCCCCCGGCCTGCTGGCCGCGACAAAGGCAGGCATCCTTGCCGGGTCCGCCATCTCGGCCCTTGCCGGGTGGCTGTGGCTGCGCCTTGCCCCCGCGCCACGCTGACACCGCGCGCGTGGGGCCTGCGCGCCGCCTAAGTCACTGAACCGACACATAACGCGGGCCGGATACCGTCGCCACGGGGCCGCCGCCATGCCCCCACCCCGCCACGGATGGCGGTTCACCGGGAAAAATTCGGTACGTATGCGCAAAGAAATATGTTGCATACGGATTCCGGAATCAGCATAGTTGACTGGACAACAGAACAAGTTGACGGGACACTTCATGACGACGCTTCCGCTCTACCGGCAGATCGCAAACCGCCTCAGGGAGGAAGTGGCCGCGTGCAAGCCCAGCGAACGGCTGACCAGCGAAACCGCGCTGGCCGCAAGCTGGGGCGTCAGCCGCTTCACCGTCGCCAAGGCGGTGGAGGAACTGGTGGCCGAAGGGCTGGTGGTGCGCAGGCAGGGGGCAGGCACGTTCGTCGCCAGCACGCCGCTTCGCAAACAGCCCGGCATACTCATGAGCTTTACCGAAGCGGTGGGGGCCGCGGGCCGCGTCGCCTCGCACGAACTCCTGTCGTTCGAGCAGTGGCCCGGAAAGGCCACCCCCCCGTTCGAGGTGGAGGGCGAGGCCGTCGTCATGGACCGCCTGCGCTGTGTCGATGGCACGCCGGTGGCGCGCCACAATTCCGTCGTGCCGCAGGATGTGGTCGAACGCACCGGCCTTACGAAAGATATATGCGCGCGCACGGATTTTTCATTCTACCGCTTCCTTGCGGAACGCGGCTGCCCCGTCGCCAGCGCCACGGAACGGCTGAACGCCCGCATGGCGACACCCGATGAATGCACGATCCTGGCCCTGTCACCCGACAGCGTGGTGATCGTGGTCTACCGACAGTCATTTGACGCCGAGGGACGCGTCCTCGACATGGTCGAGGCGGTCTATGACGCGCGTCGTTATTATTACGAAACGAAATTGGTCCGGGCCACGGCCCGGGACCCTGCGATAGGTCTGTCCGATGACGGAACGGTACACACGCCGCCCGGTACTGGCGGCCCTGGCCTTGACCTTGGCCACGGCGATCCCCCACCACGGCGCAGGCGCGCACGCCGCCGGCGCGAATGACGCCCCGGCGGTCCTGGTCGTTGGCCAGGGCGGCCTGGGGGACCAGTCCTATAACGACCTTGGCGTTGCGGGATTCCGGCGCGGCCTGCGCCTGAACAACCTGCCGGGCCGGGTGGTGGAGACGGCCTCCGTCGTGGCCGAAGGCGCGGACATCCTGCAACAGGCCGCCACGTCGGGCGCGGGCCTGGTGGTGGACCTCGAATATTCGCACGGCCCGGTCATGCAGGATGTGGCGCCGCTGTTCCCGCGCTGCCATTTCGTCATCCTCAACCAGGTCGTGACGGGCGCGAACATCACCTCCATCATGTTCGAGGAGCACGAGGGCTCCTACCTTGCCGGCGTGCTGGCCGCGCAGGTGATGCGCGACGGCCATGCGCCGGGCCTGCGCGCGCACCGTGCGCTGGGCGTGATCGGGGGCACGCGTTCGGTCGGGATCGACAAGTTCATTGCCGGGTTCATCCAGGGCGCGCGCAGCGTGGCCCCGGACATCGCGGTGCGCGTCGCCTATGCCGACAGCTTCAACGACCCGGCCAAGGGCCTGCAGATGGCCGACGTGATGTACAATGGCGGCGTGGGCATCATCTATGCCGTGGCGGGCGTGACCAGCGTGGGCGTGATCCACGCGGCGCAGGACAGCGGCCTGTACGCCATCGGCGTGGACCAGGACGAGGACGCGCTGGCGCCGGGCCATGTACTGACCAGTATGCTCAAGCATACCGATGTCGCGATCGAACGTATCATCCAGACCTACCATGACGGCGCAATCGCGAACCTTCCTGTCCTGCACATGGGATTGTCCGAAGGGGGTGTGGGCCTGTCGCCCATGGCATACACCCGCGCGCTGGTCCCGCCCTCCGCCCTTGCGGCGGTGGAGGCCGCGCGCCGCGACATCATCGCGGGCCTGGTGAAGGTGTGGAACGTCGCGACCGAAGGATACCCGGAGTTCATGCGATGAGTACACCCCCGCCACGCATCGCCTTTTGCGGCATCACCCGCGCCTTTGGCAGCCATGTCGCCAATGATGACATTTCCATCGCCATCGCGCGCGGTTCGGTCCATGCCTTCCTTGGCGGCAACGGTGCCGGGAAAAGCACGCTGATGCGCATGCTCCAGGGGCTGGAACGCCCCGATGGCGGCCAGATCCTGCTCGATGGCGCACCCGTCAGCCTGTCGGGCGCGCATGACGCCATCGCGCGCGGCATCGGCATGGTGCACCAGGAATTCAGCACCATCCCCGAACTTTCCCTGCTCGACAACCTGATCCTGGGCCATGAACCACGCGCGCGCCTTGGCCGGGTGGACCGCGCCCGCGCCCTGCACGAGGCCGAGGCCCTGGCGGCGATGGCGGGGATGGAGGTGGACTGGTCCATGCCCACCGCGCACGCGCCGCTGCATGTCCGCCAGGGGGTGGAAATCCTGCGCGTGCTGTATCGCGGGGCCGATGTCCTGATCCTTGACGAACCCAGCGCCGTGCTGCCGCGCGAACAGATTGCGGGGCTGCTGCGCCTGATGCGCCGCCTGCGTGACGAGGGACGGACCCTGATCTTCATCAGCCACAAGCTGGACGAGGTGATGGCCGTGGCCGACCGCGCCAGCATCCTGCGCGATGGCCGCCATGTCGCGACGCTGGAGCGCGCGGACATGAGCCACGACGCCCTTGTCCGCCACATGACGGGCAGGCCCCCCGTGCCCGCGCGTGTGCCGGGGGCGCAGCGTGGGGAGGTCGTGCTGTCGGTGCGTGACCTGTCGCTGCGCGACCGGCGTGGGACGCGGCGGGTGGACGGCCTGTCGTTCGACCTGCATGCGGGGGAGATCCTTGGCCTTGGCGGCGTGCCGGGCGCGGGACAAGACGAGGTGCTGCGCTGTGTCGCGGGCCTGTGCCCGTGCGATGGCGGGCAGATCGCGCTGCGTGGCCGCGCGGTGGAGCGGCTTTCGACACGGGCGCGGCGTCGCGCGGGCATCGGCTACCTCAGCGCCGAACGCGCGGGCGAGAGCCTGTGCCTTGACGCCAGCCTGCGTGACAACGTGGTCGCCGGGCGGCACGACGCCATGCCGTTTGCCGCATGGGGCCTGCGACGCGATGCGGCGATCACGGGGCATACGCGCGCGCTGCTGGACCGTTTTGGCGTGCGCCGCGCGACCGACCTGCTGGCGTCGGGGCGGCTGTCGGGTGGCAACCAGCAGCGCGTGGCCATGGCGCGCGAACTCGACGCGCGGCCCTGCGTGCTGCTGGTGGCGCAGCCGACGCGCGGCGTGGACCTGGAGGGGATCGACGTCATCCACCACCGGATCGTGGAATTCGCGGCCGCCGGCGGGGCCGTGCTGCTGGTGTCGGAGGAAGAGGACGAACTGCGCACCCTGTCCACCCGCCTTCTGGCGCTGGGGGCGGTGGTCACGGATGGCGGCATCGGGGGGCACGCGTGATGGAGGTCCACCCGCAGGCGGCATTGCCGCACACGCCCCGCCGCGACCTGCTGCGTGGCCTTGGCGCCCGCCTTGCGCCGCATGCCTTCCCGGTGGTGGGCGCGCTGGTGTGCGCGGGATGCGTCCTCGCACTGTGCGGGTTCAACCCGTTCATGGTGGGCGCGCTGATCGTGCGTGCGGGCATGGGCGACATGGCGGCGCTGGCGCAGACGCTCAACGCCACCACGCCGCTGGTCCTGACGGGGGTCGCCACGGCCATTTCCTTTCGCAGCGGCATCTTCAACACCGGGGTGGAGGGATGTTTTGTACTGGGCGGTCTGGCGGCGGCGGTGATCGCGCCGTCCTGCGCGGGGCTGCCGCATGTGCTGGCCGTTGCCGTGCCCGCCTGTGGCGGCATCGCGGCCGGGGCGGCGTGGATGGCGCTGTCGGCGGCACTGGTGGTGGGGCTGGGGCTGGATGATGTCGTCGCGACGCTGATGCTCAATTTCGTCGCCCTCGACCTTGCGGCGTGGCTGGTGGAATATTTCTTCCTCGCGCCCGGCGCGGCCAATTCCGCCACCGCCATGATCCCGCAGGCCAGCCACATGCCCGACATCGTCGCGCACGGGCTGAACCTTTCCTTTGCCGTCGCGCTGGTGGTGGCGGTGGGCTACGGGCTGTGGTGCCGCCATACGGTGCTGGGATACGCCACGCGCATCGTCGGCATGAACCGCCGCTTCGCCACCGCCTGCGGGTTCGACGTGCGGCGCGTGCTGGTGTCGGCCATGCTGCTCAGCGGGGCGGTGGGCGGGCTGGCGGGCGGGCTGCACACGCTGGGCAATGTCCACCGCTATGTCGCGGGGTTTTCGGCGGAATACGGCTTCCTTGGCCTGACGGTCGCGATCCTTGGGGCGAACCGCGCGCCGGGCATCATCGCGGCGGCGGCGCTGCTGGGGCTGCTGGTGGTGTCGGGCATCGGCATCCAGCTGATTTCCGCCGTGCCGGAAGAAGTCACCCAACTGCTGGAGGCGACGCTGATCATCTTCGCCTCCGCCCGGTGGCGGCGCCATGGGGGGACGGGACGATGAGCGTGCCGACCTTCATCGGTGACTGCCTGTCACAGACGACGCCGCTGCTGCTGGCCGCGCTGGGCGGGGCGTTCAGCCGCCGCGCGGGGCTGGTGAACGTGGGGCTGGATGCGTTCATCCTGCTGGGCGCGCTGGTGGCGGCGGTCGTGGCGCGGGCCACGGGGTCGGCCATGGCCGGGCTGGTGCTGGCGGCGGCGGCGGGAAGTGCCGGCGCATGCCTGATGGCGGCGGTGGTGTCCGTGCTGCGCACCAATCCCATCGTCACCGGCCTTGGCTTCAACCTGCTGTCGCATGCCTTCTGCCGCCTGGTGGTCAAGGCCGCGTTCGGCGTGTCGGGCCTGCTGATGGTGGCCCCGGCAGCCCGCCTCGCCCCGCTGCCGCTGCCCGTGCCGCTGCACCTCGACATCCTCGCCTTCGCGGCATGGGGGTGCGTGTTCGCGATGGACTGGTTCTTCCGCCACCACTGGCTGGGCCTGCACCTGCGCGCGGCGGGCGCGGCCCCGGCCATGGCGCGCGCGGTGGGCATTTCCGCACGCCGGATGCTGTTTGCCGGCATGGCCGTGGCCGGCGCGCTGTGCGGGCTTGGCGGGGCGGACCTTTCGCTGGGCATCGTCGGCGCCTTCAGCGACGACATCTCCGCCGGGCGGGGATACGTGGCGCTGGCGGCCTTTTACGTGGGGCGTGACCATCCGTGGCCCACCGCCCTTGTCTGCCTTGTGCTGGGCGTGGCCGCGCATCTGGCGACCGATGCGCAGGTGATCGGGCTGCCGGTCTCCATCGCCCAGGCTTTTCCCTATGTCGCGGTGCTGGTCCTGATGTGCCTGCAGCAGGTCCGCGCACGCCGCATGAATGGAGGTTTCGCGTCATGACGTCCCGATCCCGGACAGCGCTGGTGCTGGTCGATGTCATCAATTCGTTCTTCGATCCCGAAGAACCCAACTGCTACCCCGCGGCGGGGCAGGTGCTCGCGCCGATCGCGACCCTGCTGGCGGCGGCGCGCGCGTCGGGCACGCTGGTGGTCCACGCGGTGGAGCGCCACCGCCCCGACCTGCATGATTTCGAGTGGGGGAAGCTGCCGGTCCACCATATCGAGGGGTCGGACGCCTGCGGCTTCGTCGCGGGCTTTGAACCCCTGCCGGGCGAGCCCGTGGTGGCCAAGCGCCGCTACAGCGCGTTCTTCGCCACCGACATGGCGCTGATGCTGCATGAACAGGGGATCGGGCGGCTGGTCATCGTGGGGGTGAAGACCAACTGCTGCATCCGCGCGACGGTGCAGGACGCGTTCGCCAACGGGTTCGAACCGATTGTCGTGCGCGAGGCGACCAATTCCAACCGCCCCCACCTGGCCGAGGCGTCGCTGGAGGATATCGAACGCTATTTCGGCAGGGTCGTCCCGCTTGAGGACGGGGTCATGGCCCTGTCATGAGCGGCGTTGCGATCCTTGGCTATGCCAGCATGGACCATGTGCTGGCGCTGGAGGGGCCGCCCGCGCTGGGCCGCACGACGCACGTCACGCGCCGCGACGCGGCCGCGTGGGGGCGTCCGGGGGGCGCGCCGTATTTCGTCGCCCGCGCCATGGCCGCCGCCGGCGTGCCCCACCCCGCGCCCGTCAGCTGGATCGGCGATGACGCGGACGGCACGGCCTATCGCGCGGCGGTGGCGCGCTGTGGCGCGGATGACCGCGGGCTTGCGGTCATTGCGGGCGGGCGCACGCCGCTGACGATGATGGTGTACGACCCCACGGGCGAATGCATGTGCCTGTATGACGCGCTGGAACATGATGCGCGCGCGCCCATCGTGACCCCGGCGCAGGCGGACCTGATCGCCACGGCGCGGTGCGTGTGCCTGACGGTGGCGCCGGCGCAGGCCACGCGCGCCGCACTGGCGCTGTGCGCGGACACGGCGCGCGTGGCGTGGGTGGCCAAGCACGATGTCCGCGCCCTGCCCGATGACCTGCTGCGCGCGGTGGCGGGACGGGCGGACATCATCTTCTTTTCCGAAACCGAAGGCCCGCTGGTGCGCGACGCGCTGGCGGCGGCGGCCCCGCGTGCGGGCCGCATGCTGGTGGAAACCCATGGCCCGCGCGGGGCCGTGCTGGAAACGGCGGACGGGCGCACCGCGCGCCCGCCGGTCGCGGCCCTGCGGGTGGATGACCCGTGCGGGGCGGGCGACACGCTGGCGGGGGGGATGCTGGCGCACCTGCTGGCGCACCCGCACGACCCGCCGGGCGCGCTGGACGCGGGGATCGGCGCCGCATTCGCATTACTGAGATCACGACAGAAAGAAAGCAGGGACGAACCGTTCAATGGCTGAGAACATTCCAGAAAAAAGCGCGTGGTATATCGGCGCGACCCCGCGTGACGTGGGCGATGTCGCGATCCTGATCGGCGATCCCGCGCGCGTGGAGCGCATTGCCACCCACCTTGACGACGTGCACCGCGTGCCGGTCAACCGGGGGCTGCAGACCATCACCGGCACGCGGGCGGGCACGCGCATCACCGCCACCGCATTCGGCATGGGCGCGCCCATCGCCGCCGTCGTGCTGGAGGAACTGCGTGCGCTGGGGGTGCATACCTTCGTGCGCATCGGCACCGCCATGGCCGCCGGCGCGGTGCAGCTGGGCGATTTCGTGCTGGCCGAAGCCGCGCTGCGGCGCGAGGGCACGTCCGACAGCTATGCCCCGCCCGGATACCCGGCGGTGTCGGACACGACGCTCAATGCCGCCATCACCGATACCCTGCACGCGCAGTCCACGCGCCGCCACCATACCGGCGTGTTCGCCAGCTATGACGGGTTCTATTCCCAGATGTTCGCCCTGCCGGGATCGCGCAGCCGCGTGCGCGAGGAGCTGCTTGACGATATCGCGCGCTTTGGCCTGATCGCGGCCGACATGGAAACCTCCGCCCTGCTGGTGGCGGGGCGGATGCTGGGCGCGCGCACCTCCAGCCTGTGCGTCGCGACCGTCGATCCCGTCAGCCAGGAGAAGCTCGACGCCGGGCGCATGGCTGCGGCGGAACATGACCTGTTCGAGGCGGCGATCAACGCGCTGTGCCATCCCACGCTCAAGGAAACACGATAATGACCGATATCATCGAGGAATATTTCGACGTCCTGATCGCGCGCCTGGGCCGTGTGCGCGACACGCAGGCCGAGAACATCCGCGCGGCGGCGAAGCTGTGCGCGCGCAGCATCGCGCGCGACAAGCTGGTCTTCACCTTCGGCACCGGCCATGGCGCCCTGCCCGCGATCGAGACGTTCCCGCGCACCGGCACGGTGGCGGGTTTCCGCCCCATCGTCGAAAGCAGCATGATCTCCTTCCACCATGTGCTGGGCGACCAGGGCGCGCGGCAGTACCGCTTCATCCATGCGGTGGAAGGCTATGGCAAGGCGATCCTGTCGGCGCATCACCTCGATGCGGAAGACACGCTGATCCTGTTTTCACATTCGGGCATCAATGCCGTCATCCTCGACATGGCGCTGCAGGCGAAGGCGCTGGGCATGAAGGTCATCGCGGTGACGTCGCTGCCGCATTCCTCCACCACCGCGTCGCGCCATTCCAGCGGGCAGCGCCTGTTCGAGGTCGCGGACGTGGTGATCGACACCGGCGTGCCAAAGGCCGACGCCAGCCTGAAGATCGCGGGGCTGGAGGCGCCGGTGGGGGCCAGTTCGACCTCCATCACCATCGCGATCGCGCATGCCATCGTGTCCGCCACGGCGCAGGAACTCGTGGCGCAGGGGATCACCCCGCGCGTCATGATCAACCCGAACACGGAACACAAGGAAGCCGCGAACCGCCACAACGACGAAAATTACGCCGATATGTGGCGTCGCCTGCGCGCACGCTGAACAGGACGGGCATCATCATGGACATCACCGACAACACACGCCCCCTGTTCATCGGCGGGCAATGGGTCGCGCCGCAGGGCGGTACGTACCGACCGGTCATCGACCCGGCGACGGGACAGGCGATCGGCCGGACGGCCATTGCCGATGGCGTGGACGTGGAACACGCGGTGGCTGCGGCGCACGCGGCCTTTCCCGCATGGTCACGCGCCATGCCCGATGCGCGCGCGGCCATCATGCGGCGCGCGGCAGACCTGATCGAACAGCGCGTCGACCACATCGCCACCGCCCTGACGCGCGAACAGGGCAAGCCGGTTCCCGATTCGCGCAAGGAGATCCTGTTTGGCGCCGAGGTCCTGCGCTATTACGCGGAGGAAGGGCGGCGCATGGGCGGCACGCTGCGCCCGTCGGTGCGGCCCGACATCCGCAGCATCGTCTCCTCCGGTCCGGTGGGCGTGGTTGCGGCCATTGTCCCATGGAACTATCCCGTGGACCTGTATGCATGGAAAATCGCCCCGGCGCTAGCCGCCGGATGCACCATGGTGGTCAAGCCGCCCCCCGAAACCCCGTTCGCCATCGCCGCCGTCATCGACTGCCTGACCGAGGCGGGGCTGCCGGCGGGGGTGCTCAACGACATTCCGGGCGACGGGCCGGATGTGGGGGCCGCGCTGTCGGCGCATCCGGGCATCAGCCTGATTTCCGCCACCGCGTCGGTCCCGGCGGGGCAGGCGATCATGCGCGCGGCGGCAGGCAACCTAAAGCGCGTGGCGCTGGAACTGGGCGGGCAGTGCCCGTTCGTGGTGCTTGACGACGCGGATATCGAGGACGCGGCCGCCGCCGCCGCACGGCGCAGTTTTTCCAACATGGGGCAGATCTGCATCGCGGTGAACCGCATCCTGGTCGCGCGCAGCGTGCAGGACCGCTTTGTCGAGGCGCTGGTGGCCATCACGTCGGCCATCCGTCCGGGGCCGGGCATCGAACCCGGCGTCACCTATGGCCCGGTGATGAACGACAGCGTGCGCGAACGCGCGGACCTGCATGTGCGCGACGCCGTGGACCGGGGGGCAAGGCTGCTGTGCGGGGGGCATGCGCTGCATGACGGCGTGCCCGAAGGCGGGTTCTATTACAGTCCCGCCGTCCTGACGGACGTGCCGGCCGACGCGCTGGCGATGACGCACGAGACGTTCGGCCCGGTCGCGGCCATCCATGCGTTCGACACCGATGCGCAGGCGCTGTCGCTGGCCAATGCCCTGCCCTTTGGCCTGGCGGCCTATGTCTACAGCCGCGACCTGGAGCGGGCATGGGGCCTGGCCGATCATATCGAGGCCGGGGGCATCGGCATCAATGTCAATGACGTCAGCGAACTCCAGGCCCCCTTTGGCGGCTGGAAGATGAGCGGGCACGGGCGCGAACTCGGCCCCGAGGGGCTGGCGCTGTACCGCGAGAGCCGACACATCCGCATGCGGGTCCGCCCGCCTGCCCTCCCGCCCGGATAGGCGGGGGACGTGCGCCTTTAACGCGCTCTTTTTGTTGCGTTATCGTAATGTTTTAACATCTCACGCAAGGGGACCAAGTCATGCGTTCGAAGTATCTGCTGTTTGTCTCTCTCTTTGCCTTCCTGCCCCTTGATACCGTCCTGGCGCAGGATCGCCCCAATTCGCCCACGCCCGACCCGCGCCTGCACGCCAACAAGGCCAAGCCCACGGGCGGCGGCACGGCCACGAAAAAAGCCACGCAGCAGCCACCGCAGGTCATGGAGAACATCAACGTCACGTCCAACGCGGCCGCCACCAACGGCGTCACCGGCGCGGGCGTTGGCGCGGGCCTGATCCGCAGGGAGACCGCCCCGCGTTCGGTCAGCACCGTTTCGGCCAACTACATCCAGAAACAGACCCCCGGCACCAGCGCGCTGCAACTGATCAAGATGCTGCCGGGCGCGAATGTGGGCGGGTCGGACCCGATCGGCCTGTCGGACCAGTCCACGCTGTCGATCCGCGGGTTGGGACAGGATGAGATCGGTTACGTGATGGAGGGCATCCCCCTCAATGACAGTGGCATCTACATCCAGGATGCGTCCGAATGGGCGGATTCCGAAAACATGAGTTCGATTTCCGTGGCACAGGGCGCGCCCGGCCTGACGGACCCGGTCTATACCTCCGCCGGGGGCGTGATGACGGTGGGCATCCGCAACCCGTCGAACAAGTTCGGCATCTTCACCGACGCCGCCTATGGCACCTATACCACCAACCGCGAGTTCATCCGCCTCGATACCGGGGAGCTTGGCCATACCGGGGTCAAGGCGTTCGTCTCCTTCTCCGCCGCGAGCAGCCAGAACTCCCACGGGCCGGGGTGGAACCACCGCCGCCATGTGGATTTCAAGCTGCAGAAGGAATGGGGCGACAACAGCATATCCCTGTTCGGGTCGTATAACAGCCGCGATGTCGCCTATTACATGGAACCGACCATGTCGCAATGGAACGCGCTGCATTATTCGGCCAACTATGCCGGCAGCTATACGCCGGGCAAGACGAATTACTGGAAGAACTATATCGGCGGGTGGAACGATTTCATGATCAGCGCGCCGATCAGGCTGGCGCTGACGGACCACCTGCATTTCACCAGCACGCCGTATTTCTACTGGGGCAGCGGCTATTACCCCGGCGGCACCATGGTGAACGAGACGGGGAATTACATCGGCACGCAGTACCATCCCGAAAGCCTCAACCTGCCGGGGGCGATCAACAACCAGGTCAACGCGCTGGGGCAGTACCTGGAACAGGAATACACCTATGGCATCAACAGCGCGCTGCATTACGACATCGGACGACACAAGATCACGCTGGGATACTGGTATGATTACCAGAGCAACGCCGTGCAGATGCCCTTCGCCGCGCTGAATTCACGCGGGGAGGCCCGCAACGCCATGGGCGGCTACAGCATCACCTACCCCGACGGGCAACTGCTGCTGGCGGGCAACAACTTCACCGGCACGCAGATCAACGGCATCTATGTCGGGGACAAGGTCTCGCTCGACCATGACCGGCTGCAGATCAGCGCGGGCTTCCGCGAGATGATGATCTCGCGCAAGGGCGACAACTACCTGCCGGGGCCGCAGTCGCATGTGGGGGAAAACACGTCACAGCCGCTGCCGCAGTTCTCGCTGAGCTACCGGCCGAGCCCGTACCACCAGATCTTCGTCTCCGCCAGCGGCAATTTCCGCCCGCCCTCGAC
This sequence comes from Novacetimonas maltaceti, assembly GCF_002906255.1. Classification (GTDB taxonomy): domain Bacteria; phylum Pseudomonadota; class Alphaproteobacteria; order Acetobacterales; family Acetobacteraceae; genus Novacetimonas; species Novacetimonas maltaceti. Next base: position 53,939 of record NZ_POTC01000006.1, read on the forward strand.
CTCCAACCTGTTCAACAACTACAGCATCACCACCGGCGCGATCACCAGCATCCCGAACACGAAGCTGAAGGATGAATATTCGATCCAGGAGGAAATCGGATACCGGTATCAAAAGGACATCGTCGCGTCGGTCACGTTCTTCAACTACAACTTCACCAACCGGCAGATTTCGACCATCATCCCCGAAAATGGCGCGCTGGTCAGTTCGTACATCAATGCGGGCGGGCAGACGTCGCGCGGCTTTGACGCGGAAATCGGCACGAAACCGTACCATCATTTCAGCCCCTATGCCTCGGTCGAGTACCTGCACGCCACGACCGACAGCAACATCGCCGTGGGCGGGGACTACCTGCATACCGCGGGCAAGACCGCCATCCGCAGCCCGCAGTGGCAGGCCGCCGTCGGGCTGTCCTATGACGACGGGATGTTCTTTGCCAACGGGAACATGAAATATGTCGGCAGCCAGTATTCGACCTTCATGGATGACGAGAAGATGCCAAGCTACATCACCGGCGACCTTGCGCTGGGTGTGCGGCTGAAGAAGGTGTGGGTGGCGAAGGCGCCTGAATTCCGCCTGAACTTCATCAATATCGGCAACACGAAATACCTGTCGGGCATCGCGGGCGCCGCCCTGAACGCCAAGAGCTATACCGGCATGCGCGGGACCCAGATCTCCGGCTCCTCCGCTTCGTATTTCGTCGGTGCGGGCTTTGCGATGATGGGGAGCTTCCAGACCGCCTTCTGAAACATGTCCTGACCGTCCGGAAGCGTCACGGGGACCGGCCCCACACCGGGGCCCCGTGATCGGGACGTCATAACACAGCGCCACCACGCATACCATGTCCACCGCCCTTCCCTGCCCCCCACCTGGCGCGTGCGCCAGCGCAGGGAGGGGATCGGGATCGACTTCATCGACAATGGCATGGATTCTGGTGGTCAGTCCGCCACGGGATCGGCCGATGGCCTGATCCGCGCCCTTTTTTTATCCGCTCCCACCAGCCATCGCCCTGGCCATAGCGTCGCATGCGCACTCCCCCCGTTCCAGAAACGGAAAGGAAACATCACCGATCAAACGGGAGTACGCGCGGCATGATCCTCCCGCTTAACAGACGTACGGCGGGGTCTGGGCGGCGGCATGCGTCGCCTGCGCGTCACATTCGCGGCCGTAGGATTCCGCGCGGGAGATTTCCATATGCACATCCGGCAGGCGCGCCATCAGCGTGCTGCCGGTATGGTCGATACTGTCCATGGTGCGCCCGGCGTAACAGGACTGCGCCCATGCTTCCATCAGGGCGGTGCCTGCCATGTCATTCTCTGTGGCAAGGTCCGTCAGGTCCGTCCCGATCGCCTCGCGCGCCTCCGTGGTGGGCCTGATGTTCCGTTCCATGACCGAACGCCCCGCCGCGTCAAGCCACAGGGCGGCAAGGGATTCGACCTCATTGCGCCACGACAGCAACATCTCGTGCAGTTCCTCAAGGCGTTCGTGCGCGTCACGCGCATGGCCGTGAAGGACCTCCAGGCTGGAGGTCGGCGTTACGTTATCGCGGTCGATGCTGAACATCGTCGGGCCTCCTCGACCTTACAGGGTTCGGGTGTCAAATTTCTGCATCAGCGCCGCCTTGTCCATCAGGCGGTCATCCGCGCGCGTCGCGTCGTGCGCATTGTCCCCGGCGCGGGCGCGGATGCTGTGGAACTGCTCCGTGCCGATATCGACATGATTGCGCCCGACCTGGGCCTGACGGGCGCAGGCATCGGCATGTTCGCGCATCACGTCAAGCAGGCGGTCCATTTCCTGCACCAGGGGATAGATGTCCCTGGCGGTGCGTATGACGTCATTCGCGCTCGCCACGGCCTGGCGCCCGACACGGACGGCATGCCCCGCAATAGAGACCGCGTGAATCCCCCGATTGCGGCAGTCGGTGCAGATGTTTTCACGCGCCTGCGCATGGCCCAGCGCCTGATGCGCGCCGTTCAGTGCGCATTCGGCGCCGAACACCTCGGTCTGGGCATGTTCCAGTTGGGATTGCGCGGCATATACCGCATTGGCATAGGACGCGCAGTTGGGATAGACGATGTGTCCCTGGTTATCATAGCTGACATCCGCCTCACAACTCGCCAGAGCGGACTGCGCGCTCGACAGCGCGGACTGGGCGCTCCCCGCCCGGTTCTGCGCCATCATCAACCGCCCCGATGCGGCGGAGACAGCGGCCTGCGCGTTGGTGCGCTCGATGATGGCCATGCTCAGTTGGCCTTCCCAGTGGTGCAGCACGCTATTGGCCTCGCATTCCACCTGCCTGGCGCGCGCCTCTCGACTGCTGGCGGCGCTGTGGGCGGACTGCGCCGCCGCATGGACGGCGTCCAGTTCGCTGCGCCAGTACTGCACGCGCTGCATCGCCTCATGCAGGGCCTCGCCCGTGGCCTGCGCGCGCGCGATGGCGTCCGACGCCTCCTCCATCAGCAGGGCCTGCACGGTGCCAAAGACCGCCACGGCATCGACCAGCGCGCGCTGCGGGTCGTAATGACGGTCTTTCGTCTCCTCCATCAGGCCGACCACGGCAGCCGGTTCGATCATGTCCATGGCAGGAATCAGATCCCGGCGCCCGCCGTGTCAAGGCGCGTGAGCACTTCGATACGGACCTGCAGCGCCTTCTGGATCGCGTCCATCGCCTCGTTACATTCACGCATCTTCAGGACGCTGGCGTTGAACATGTCGGCGAACTGCTCCGCCGCCTGCCCGGAATAGACGGTGGCGAACATGGTCCAGCTCTGCTCCAGCTGCTCGAAGGCCGCCTGGATGGCCTCACGGCTGCGCAGCAGCGCCGCGTCGTAATCGTTGAGAACGCCAATCAGGGCTGTCGTGTCGATCATTGTCCGGCCTCCATGTATTCCTCAAGGATCGCAAGCTTCTCCGCGATGAACTCACGATAGGCGGGCGCGTCCTGCGTGCTCCACAGGTTCAGCGCCTCGCTCAGTTCCTGCCACGAGGCATTGTAGCGCATCGAACTCTGGTCATTGTCCCATGCGGCCATCGCCTCGTCATGGAAGCGTGTCAGCTCCACGAGCGTACTGGACAGTACGTCGCTGAACTCCTCCAGGCTCCTGTTGAACTGCTGCATCTGTTCGAATGTCTCATCAAGCGATGACATCGTCCGCTCTCCCAAGCAAAGTATGGTCCACGATTCCCGGCGCAGGTGTCCTGCGTGCCGCCATCAGTCCGCGCTCATTCCCCGAACAGGGTCACCAGCGACCTTTCCTGCGACGGCCCCATCAGGTTTACCGTCGTCACGTTTTCTTCCGCGTCGTCGCGGCTGCGGCTGGTCGGGGTGCTGACCCCCACCCCGCGCGCAAGCTCACGCGTCAGGATGTCGAACACGATCCAGTGGAACGTCTCCCCAAGCGCGTTCGCCCGCGCCTGGAACACCTTGCCCACCTCCGCCATCGTATTGCACAGCATGATCGTGTGCTGCCCCGTCTCCGGCCCCTTGCCCAGCCGCTTCGACAGCGCGTTGCCCGCGCTGCGCGCGGCCAGCGTGTCCGGGACCCGCAGGTCCGGCGCCTGGTCGGGACCGATCAGCAGCAGCACGTCGGCGCTGCCGTCCGGGGCGCGGGCCTCCAGGAAGTCCTTTGCGTCGGCGGCATTTTCCGACACCACCCAGTGCGCGGGCATCGGCCGCCCGGTCAGGGCGATGGCAGCGTCGATCACCCCACGGAAGGTATCGGCATACAGCGCGGTATTGAGGATGCGCACCGATCCCACCACCGAAGGCGCCAGCGAGGCGAGCGAGACGATGATCCCGGCCAGCAGCTTGCCCTGCAGGTCGCTGTCCTTGACCACCGACAGCAGGTTTTCCCCATCCCCGCGCCACAGCACCGCGCTGGCCTGCCCATGCAGGGAGGTGTCGCGTCCCAGCAGCAGCGGCACGGGATGGATCTGCGCATCGAGCCGGACGGGGAAAAGGCCCTTCTCCTCCGGCCGCTGCGCGGCCAGCGCCTCGAGCGCCGCAGCGTCGAGCGGCGCGCCCGTGGCCTGCATGCGCTGCAGCAGGAAGTTGCCCGACAGCGTCGGCAGCGTCAGCCCGTCGATCACCTCCAGCCGCGGCCAGTGCGCCTTCTGCGCGTCGGTCCGGCGGCGGGCCAGTTCGTCGAATTTCGCAAACAGCGGCGCCAGCCGCGCATTGTCGTCCTGCGATGCGCCGGGGGCGTTGATCTCCGCATCGCTCCGGCCATCGAGCAGGTCCACATGCCCGACGACGTTGCCATCCTTGCCGCCGTCGCTGTTGACCAGGATGTCACCGCGTTCACGGACCATGCTGCGCAGCAGGGCCTTGCCCTCGCGGTTGAATTCCTCCAGCCCCTCGATCGCATCCCCCGACAGTTTCATCGACATGCGCAGCGCGATGTTGCTGAAGATGTTCCGGCCCTGCGTCATGCCGGGCGCCTTCATGCTCTGCGATGACAGCAGGATGTGGATGCCCGCCGAACGCCCCTTGGCGACCAGGTTCTGGATCACCTTGGAAATCTTCGGCGCCTGGTCGGCGTTGCGGAACATGACCTGGTATTCGTCGATCACGATCAGGAGGCGCGGCGCGGGGCCACGGGGCTGGCCCGCATTGTGATAGGCGGTGATGTTCTTGAACTGCCCGTGCCCGTCGTCATTGTCACGGAACAGCTTGATGTTGCGCCGGGTCATCTCCGCATCGAGGTTCTCCAGCAGCGAGCCGACATACGGCAGCGCCGTGCTGGTCGCGATGACCGCCGTGTGCGGCATCTGCCGGTAGATGTTGAACTCCGTCCCGTCCTTGAGGTCCACGAGGTAGAACTGCAGTTCATCGGGGGAATAGCGCATCGCAAGGCCAAAGATCAGCACTTCGAGCATCTTCGACTTGCCGCTGCCGGTCTGCCCCGCCAGCACGCCCGCCGTGACGATGCGGCACAGGCCATCGGGTTCCTCCCCGAACAGGACGCTCGGGCCGTCGGGCGTGTTCGTCAGGGGGGTCTGGATGAAATGCACCGCCCTGTGGGTCCACCATTTGCTCACGGGCGGGATCACGGCGAAACTGCTGCCCTTCACCGGGCGGGCCAGCGATTGCAGGATCCGCGTATGCAGCGGCGCGGGCGGCAGGCGGTCCACCGCGATGCCGGCCCCCGTCGCGGCCCCCGCCGCAAGGGTGCGCAGGTCGATGACATGCGCGCCCTTGCGGACGTCATCGAACCCCTGCGGCAGCTTCTCGACGCCGTCGCCGCGCGCGCCGAACTGGTGCGCAGGCGGCGTGACATTGACATGCGCGACAAGGTAGCGCCCCACCGGCGGGCCGTTGAGGGCGATCTCGCGCAGCTTCGCGGACAGGGCGTCATATTTCGGGTCGCCCACGTCCAGCGCGCAGACCACCTCGTATCCCCCCGCAAGCTTCTGCTCCTCGCGGGTCCAGGAATGGAAGTCGGGACGCCCCTGCAGCATCGTGCGCGTCGCATCCACCAGGTCGTTGCAGATCGTCGCCAGCGCATTGGCCGGCTGCGCGGAATCGACCGGGCGGCATGACGGCAGGTATGTCTGCTGCGCGAACGCACGGCCAAGCCCCACCGGGTCAAGCAGGCTGAAGCGCACGTCATCGGTCATCATGCACGCAAGGCGCAGCACCAGCACGCGCACCAGTTCATGGGCCATGTCCTTCGTGCTGTCATCGGACAGGATCAGCCACGATTTCTGCCCCGCGATCAGCGGCAGGTACGCAATGGCGCCCGACGGGCCACGTTCCCTGCCCCAGCGCAGCAGGAAACCGTCATCGCCGTTGCGCGTCAGGCCCGCGGGCCTGCCACTGCGGCGCCAGCGCAGCCATTGCGGCGCCCATTCGGCCCGCAGCCCCGCGCAGTCATCGGCAGTGAAGGACGCGTTGAGGTGGAAATGATCCGGCGCGAACATCGCCTCGCGCACGGTTGCGCCCGCGTCACCGACGATGTGCGCGCACAGCGCGACCGACGGCGCGCTGTCCGTGCCGCCGCCCTGCGCCACCAGCCGGTCATGTTCCGCCCGCCACGCCGCGTTGCATGCCTCCTGCCCTTCCACCGCGATGGCGCGCAGCAGCGCGTGCGGCGGCCTGCTGCCGGGGGGGGCGGACCTCGGCGGCGGCGCGACCTCGGGGGCCGCTTCGGGCGTGGGTTCGGGCGCGGGTTCGGGTGTTGCGGCAGGCGTGGGAACCATGCTCAGGAGGTCTTCAATGGACTTCATGGTTCTTCAGATCCTTTGCTGCCGGGAATACGGGTGCGATGATCGCGCGGCATGCACGCGCCTTGGGATGGCATGCATCATGAAATGGTCTCCAGCACCTTCACCGAAGGCATCAGGATACGGCAGAAGCAGGTCTCCTTGTCCTTGCCCATGTGCTGCGCCATCCATGCGCTGGTGCACGGCAGGATATGCGCAAGCCGCATCTGGTCCACAGCCTTGCCCCTGAGGATAGGGAGGACGAGGGGAACATTCGTGTCCGGGTTCACGACATCCAGCTTCACCGGCAGCGCTCTGATGCTCTGGCCCAGATCGGGGATCGTTTTCCTGAAAGCGACAGTGTCCACGTCCTCGCTCATCAGTCCGTTGAGGAACGGGACATACCTGTTCATGTCGGGAAGCGCTTTCGTGGCGGCCTTCAGCAGGTCAAAACCGTGCTTCTCGTTACGGAAAAAGAGAGCGCGGTGCTGGTAGAGGTAGTACATCCCTTCGCCGAACAGGCCCCAGCCGACCTTCTTTTTCGCCAACTGTTCGAAAATCTTCAGGGCCGTGGTCTCGCTTTGCGAAACACCGATGCCAAGGGCATGGCAGTAGGCCAGACGCAACAGCGCCCATTCACTACCGCTGTCCGCGGCACGCCTGGTCCATTTGAACATCCTGTCCGGGTCGGCGCACGGGTTTTCGGTATGGGCGGAATAGACGTACGACAGGATCAGCATCGACCCATGATCGCCCTTCTCCGCCAACTGCTCGTACTGCTCGAGCGCAATCCGGCGGTAACGCCCCTCCGCCAGCGAACCGGCGCCGAGATACGCGCGCAGGTACACCCGCAACTGGGGATCTTCCCCGGCGGCAATGGCACGTTCGTAATACTGTGCCGCCTGCAGGTAGTAGGCCTTGACCATGTCCGTGGCGGCAGGGTTGCCATCATATGTCCGCCCTGCCGCAGCGCGGAAGAAATCCCCCACGAACGCCAGAGGCGTCAACAACTCTTTCGTGTTGATGCAGCGTTCGGCGCGCTCCGGATCCTGCATGTAACCGACGCACCGGTTGAACGGTACGTCGCCGACGGCAGGGTCATTCATCCAGCACAGCATCAGTCCCAGCACGGCCCGGGCATCGTACTTCCCCTCACCCGTCGGCGTCAGGACGTCGCCATACCATTTGCTGGCCTTGACATAGTTCTTGCGGTTCCGTTCGGTGTCGCCAAGCAGGATTTGCACATCCGGATGATCCGCCACGCCGGGTTCGGTGAGCATCGCCACACCGCCATCGACATCAAGGGGGCAGAACTTCCCGTCAATCATCAGCTTGCCGTACAGACGCTTTGCGTTCACGCTCCCCTTGGCCACCCCCTGCCGGAGCAGGTCGATCGCACGGGTCTTGTCGGGCGCGCCGGGCACGACATTGCTCAGCGCAAGCGACGCCAGCAACCCCATGGCATCGGCATTTCCCAGTTCCACGGCCTTTTCCAGCCATGAAATCGCGTCGGGCCATTCCTGCCTGCCCACACGGAATTTGCCCAGTTCATACATCGCCCGCGCGCTGTCCGGAACCTTCGCCTCCGCCGCCTGCGTAAACAGTGCGACGGCACGCTCGCGCACCGTGGGGTCCGTTTCCTGCACATACAGGCAGCCAGCCGCGATCATGGCCTCGACGCTGCCCATTTCGACCGCCTTCAGGTACCACTCCAGGGCCTCGGGGGTATCGTGCGCCACACCGTTGCCATCGCGCAGGCTGTCGGCATAGCGCACCATCGACTGCCGGTTCCCCCCCCGCGCCGCCATGGCATCGAAATGGGCCGCCTTGCGCGGATCCGGCGCGAACGGAATTTTCCCCTCCACGCGCCCCCGTCTGATGGAGCGCCAGCTATACAGGCAGCCCAGCGTGTTCATTGCATCCACGGAGCCCAGTTTGACCGCCTGCTCCAGCAGGCGCAGCCCTTCGTCCACCTCGGGCTTCAGCACGTCCTTCACGCCAATGACGCAGCACATGCCAAGGTAGCTCATGACCTTAGGGTCATCCCCGGAGGCGGCAGCCAGCTTGAGCCAGCGGATCGCCTCTGCAAGGCTGACGTCCGACGTATTCTCGAAAACCTGCAGCCCCAGCTTCTTCTGCGCGGCGCAATCGCCCAGTCCGGCTGCCTCCCGACATGCGGCAAGGGCCGCCGCATCATCCTTCGGCCCCCCGATCCCCTGTTCGAAACACCGGACCAGCAGGACAAAGGCCGCGCGCCGCTCGACCGGGTCGAGGGAACTTCGCTCTGCCGTCGCCTGCTTCAGCAGCGCCACCGCGCGCGCGGCCTCGGCCGGGGCGGGGCTGTCGCCATCAAGGATCTGCTTCGCCGCCTGATACGCATACGAGAAGTTCCCAAGCTCGACCGCCCGGTTCTCCCACCTGCGCAGGTCGTTCGTGTCGGAGTCGTGGCGGCAGAGTTCGATCAGCTTCTGCACGGCCTTCAGCGCCAGCGCGTCCGTGCTCTGCGCGACGCGCATCAGCCACTTCTTCGCCTTGTCGCGGGTGGCGGGATCGGGCGGCAGCATGGCGGCATACGTCATCCCCGCGCCGAACATGCCCTGCATATTCCGCCTGTTTCCCGCCTTTTCATACCAGGCGGCGCTGGCGGCGAAGTCGGGGCTCAGCCGGGCGGCGTGCAGCATGGCCTCCACATTGCCCGCGGTCCCCGCCTTTTCATACCATTTCAGCGCATCCGCCTTGTCCGGGCTCAGCCGGGCGGCATTCATCATGCCGTCGACGTCGCCCGCGGCCCCCGCCTTTTCATACCATTTCAGCGCATCCGCCTTGTCCGGGCTCAGCCGGGCGGCGGCCATCATGCCGTCGACGTTGCCCGCGGCCCCCGCCTTCCCGTACCAGTCCAGGGCCCCGGAGAGGCTGACCTCAACCCCTTTGCCTTCCTCAAGGAAGCAGCCGTAATTGAACATGCCCTCGCCAGAGCCCTTCTGCGCCGCCATGAGATAGTATTCGGCCGCGGCCTTCAGGTCGGTGGCAAACGGGCTTTGGCCCTCCAGTTCCTCGAAGGTGACTGTCTTTTTCTCATAAAGCTCGCCAAGCACCAGCATCGCATCATCGTCGCCAAGCTGGCATGCCTCATTGAGCAGCCGCTCCCCTTTCCTCAGGTCGACCTTGAGGTCCCGGCGCGGGCCGACCAGGTAGCACCAGCCCAGTACGGTCATGAGGGAGGAGTCCTTCTTTTCGGCCCCTTTCATCAGCCACGACAGCGCCTCGTCCGCCGGAAGGCCATAGCTTGGAAACGCATACAGGACGCCCATCTTGCGGGCGCAATCCCCGTTGCCAAGTTCCGCCCCGGCGCGCAAGTAATCGATCCCGGCGCCATAGTCGCAATCGCTGTCCCCGTACAAGCCTAACGCCGACGAGGCCAGCAGATCCAGCGCCGCGCCACGCTGTGCATTGTTGGCCCCACTGTCCTTTGCCACGACCTTCTTCAGCAGCGACATCGCGCGCGCGCGCATGGTGGCGGAAGGAGCCCGTTTCCCAAGGAGGTTGCGCGCGACCGCCACGCCGGTGTCCACGTCGCCCAGCGCGAAGGCGCGGTCTTGCCACCGGTACCGTTCGGTCGGGTCGGGATCGCGCGCATGGACCCGCATCAGGGCACGCGAGGCCTGCAGCGCGAAACTGCTGTCGCCCAGGGCGACCTTCTGCAGCAGCGCGATTCCGCGGCTGCGGTCGGCAGGGGATGCCCCTTCGACGCAGTAAAGCTGCCCCGCGCCCAGTTCGCCTTCGGCATTCCCCTTGGCCGCGGCCCGGTTGTAGAATTCCAGCGACCGTGCCTCATCCCCACACAGCCGTGCCACGCCCAGCATGCCAAGGACCTCGCCCCCGTTGGCGGCCTTTTCATACCATTGCAGGGCGGCATCGCGGTTCTGCGCGACGCCCGCGCCTTCGGCCAGGCAGTCGGCATAGCGCGCCATCGCGAACATCCGGACCCAGGCTTCGCGCGGCGGCACATTGTCCTGCCCCGCCGCGCGGGCATACAGTTCGGCCGCCTTGTCCATCTTCACCGCAAGCGGGCTGTGCCCACTGACGGTCCCACATGAGAATTCACCATCGGACGCATACAGATCGGCCAGCGTCACCATGGCGGGGACATGGTTGAACTTGGTCGCCGCCGTGTTCAGCAGGCCCGTTCCCCTGGCCACGTCGACGACAACCGCCCCACCCACGCCAAGGATATAGCAGACCCCCAGGCGGCCCATGCAGTCGGGGACCTGCGCGTCGGCGCCTTTCTTCAGCCACTCCAGCGCCTCCGCCGGCGGGAGGCTGCTGTCTTTCTTGAAATAGCGTTCGCCCAGCCACCGCAGGGCATCGGGATCGCCCAGTCCGGCGGCGCGCACGCGCAGGGCAAGGCCCGCCTCGACACCGGCCTCGACGCTGTGCGGATCCTCGTCATCGTCAGCGATCGTGCCACCGGCCGCGTTGTCCGCGCATCGCGCCAGCAGGTTGAACGCCGCGCCACGCAGCGCATCGTCCGCGCCACTTCCGTCCGCCGCGACCTTCTTCAGCAACGCCTGCGCACGTGCGCGGCGCGCGGCGTCGGGGGCCGGGGCGACGGCCAGGGCGTCGATGATCTGCCGCGCCACGTCAAAGGCGACCTGCAGGTCGCCAAGTTCGATCGCCCGGTCTTGCCAGAACTGCAGTTCGGCCGGGTTGCTGGACGCGCGATACAGTTCCATCAGTTCATGCGTGGCCGGCAGCGCGTTCGCCCCCCCGCCCTGCGCGACCTGCATGAACAGCGCGATGCCCCTGGCGCGGTCCGCCGCACCCGACGACGGGTCGCAACAGATCCGCCCCGCGCCCAGCATGCCGTCAAGGTTGCCCTTGGCCGCGGCCTTTTCATACCATTGCAGGGCGGCGGGCACGTCACGTTCGCATCCCATGCCATCGCGCAGGCAGTCGGCATGGCGCACCATCGCGATCACGTCGCCCTTTGCCGCGCCCATGGCATAGGCGGCGGCGGCCTTGTCCATGTCCACTGCCGGGGGGCTGTCGCCACGCACGGCGCCAAGCGCGACCCGCTTCGTGGCATGCAGGTCGCCCAGCAGCCGCATCGCATAGCCCGAATCCAGCTTCGCCGCCTCGTCCAGCAGCATCAGCCCCGTGCGGATGTCGCGCGACACCTTCCCGGCCATGCCGATGACCTCGCAGAAGCCGAGGTTGGCCATGCTGACGGGGTTCTTCAGGTCGGCGGATTTACGCAGCCACTCCAGCGCCTCCGCCTGCGGGACGGCCCTGTCGCGGATGAAATACGCCTCCCCCAGCCAGAAGATGGCATCGACATTGCCCAGTTCGGCCGCGCTCACGCGGCGGGCGGCTTCCTGCGCGGGATCGGCGCTGCCGCCCTGTTCGTCATATTTGACCTGCAGGTTCAGCGCCATGCCGCGCTGCGCATCGGTTGCGCCGCTGCCTTTTGCCGTGACCTGCTCCAGCAGGGCCATGCCGCGCGCGCGCTGCGCCGCACCGGCCGCGGGCGTGTCAAGGATCCGCTGCGCCGCGTCGAGCGCGACCTGAATGTCCCCCAGTTCGATCGCCCGGTCTTCCCACCGGTACAGTTCGGCCGGGTCGGCATCGTGCACATGAAGCCCGATCAGCTCACACGCCGCCACGCGGGCGTTAGCATCGGTGCCCCACGCCACCTGCCGCAGCAGGTCGATCCCCTTCGCCCGGTCCGCCACGCCCGATTTCGGGTCGCAGTACATCTGCCCCGCGCCGAGCATGCCGTCGAGGTCGCCCGCCGCCGCGGCCTTTTCATACCAGCGCAGGGCCTCGGCGGTGTCCTGCGCAACACCCGCGCCATCGCGCAGGCAGCGGGCGTGGCGCACCATCGCGCCGACATCGCCGTGTTCCGCCGCCATGCGGTAATACTGGTCCGCCTTCGCCATATCCACCGCAAGCGGGCTTTCGCCACGCACGGCGCCAAGGGCGGCATCCGCCGACGCATACAGGTTGCCCAGCGTCACCATCGCAAGGACGCTGCCGGCCTGCGCCGCCTTCTCCAGCAGGGCCACGCCCTGCGCCACGTCGCCCGCAAGGCCGACGACACAGCAGAAGCCAAGCCGCGCCATGCTGGCGCCATCCCCGGCATCGGCGGCCCTGCGCAGCCACTCCAGCGCCTCTTCACGCGGGATCGGCCCGTTCGCATCCATGCAGGTCGCGCCCAGCGCCGCCATGGCCCCGACACCGCCAAGGCGCGCCGCCTCCCGCCGCCAGTGCATCGCGCGCGCGGCATCGCGCGCGGTGCCCACGCCATCGCGGCAGCATTCCATCAGGCGGGTGGCCGCCCATTCGCGATTGAGCGGCGTGCCGCCGGGGGCCGCGACCGCGCGTTCCAGCAGGGGCACGGCGTAGGCCGGACTGCCCCCGCGCCCGGCCAGCATGTCCGCCGCGACAAGCAGCATCGACAGCACGTCGCCCCCATCGGCGGCCTGCGCCAGCGCGATGCGTCCTTCCTGCCGGGTGGCTTCGGTCGCGCCCGGACCCGCCAGCAGGCGGCGGGCATGCGCGCCGATGGCGGCGGTATCGCCGTGCCCGATCGCCAGTTGCAGCCAGGCGTCCAGTTCCGGCAGGGGCGGCACGGCGGGCAGCAGGGCAGAGGCACGCGCATCCATGTCCGGCGGCACAAGGCCGGCATATCCCCCAAGGTCCGCCAGCCACGCGGCGGCGCCGGCGATGCCCTCCCCCGCCGCGCGCCGCATCCAGTCGATCGCGTCGGCGGTGGGGGGATTGGCCATCACGGACTCAACGATACCGGACAGTCCCCCGTCCACGCCCACATGCACGACATCGAAATAGGCAGCCAGCGCACCGTCCACCTGCGGCGGGGCCCACAGGCGCGCGATGTCGAAGACCGACGTGCTTTCCTCGTCATCATCGACGACGGCCTCGCCATAATACTTCAGGGCCTGTTCGTACCCCTGCGCCAGCATGGTGTCGTCCGCTGCGGGATCGTGGCCACCCAGCGCATACCAGTCGCCCAGGGCGACATAGCCTTCGGGCGCGCCATCGCGCACGGCGGCGGCGCAGCGCGCGCCACGGGCAAGGCGGTAGGCCTGCATGTCAGTCGGGTCGGTCACCCCCAGCAGCGCGGCGGAGCGGACCTGGGTCATCCGGACCGCCAGCGGGACATCATCGGTGCCTGTCTGAGGGTCCTGCTGTGGAATATCGACGACTGACATATATGCCCCGTACACTTTTTTTGACCAAGCGCGTTATAGCAGGGTGACAAGTTACACGTCGATACGATATTTGAAATAAATAGACCGGGTAGACACGGCGGACAAAATGACCCGCTGCGGGCGAAGACGTGCGCCCGCGCGTGCATGCTGCAACAATTCCGTCATGATTACAGGAACACGCATTAAATATGACCTTCCGCGCAATTCCCATTACTTCACCCTGCGTGCCCGATCCTTTGCCAGAGGGGCGCAGGCGGGGCCGGATGTTCCGCCATGTCGCGCACATGCGCCATGGCCGGGGCCTGATGCTTGCGGCGGCATGCGCGGCCATGGGCCTGCACGCGCCCGCCCATCCGGCCCACGCGCAGGGGGCATACACCACGCGTGAGACGTTTTTATACCAGAACGATACCATCGCGCTCCAGACCGACGCGCAGGGAAACGATTACGTCACGGTCATGGAAAAAGGCATGTCGTCCGCGCTGAAGATGCACGATGCGCATATCGTGCAGGTCTTTGACCTGCCGGACGAAACCGTGGCCGTCATGCGCGGGCGCAGCGATGCGTGCGCCACGGGATACGCGACGGTTTCGCTGTGGGACGGGCATAACATGCGGATCGACAGCCTGCCCGCGCCCTGCGCCGAATATGGCGTCGGCAACATGGACCGCAACATGATCGCCTTTCGCGGCATGGGGCAGGACGACACGCTCTACCTTTACATGCAGCACAGGTTCATGGAATCCAGCGCCCGCGACATGCCCGCCACGGGGCAGGACGGGATGCAGTACACGCACGTCACGCGCGCCGATGACTCTGCGGTCGAAAACCCCGACGACCCGTTCTCCCCCCTCAGCCAGCAGTGGGTGGACAACCCGGCGGCGTACCGACCGGCACATGCCGTACCGGACGCCACGCAGGCCGCCCCGGCCCATGACACGCCGCCCGTACGCCATGTGACGCATCATCGCCGCAGCATGGCGGTCCCGCACATGGAAAAGATCCCCACCAGTATCCCGCGGGCGGATGAAACCGATACCTCGCAGCCTGTCAAACTGGACCTGACACAGTGACACTCCTTGATTTCGAGCAGTACAGGGAATCGCGCAACAGACGCGCGTATGTCCCGCTCATGCTTTTCCTGACCGTAATCTACCTGGCCTTCGAACTGGCGTTCAATGCACGCCTGCTGGATATTACAGGGACTTTCGCAACACGGCACGATGTTGACGCGATCGAATTCTATGGCCGCGTCATTTCCGGCCTTGCCCTGACGCTTGCGGTCTGGGGCATGATCCTGCGCCATGCGAATGCGACGTACCAGCCCTCGCGCACGGTCATCAGCACGCTGTTCTGGGCTGCGGCCCTCCTGTTGCCCGCGACCTATTTCGGCGAGAAGATGCTGCTTGACCGGATCGTGGCGCATTCCACGGGCGAACAGCGCCGCGACGCGATGTTCCTGCAATATATCAAGCGCGACATCGTCCGCGGCACGATAGATGCACAGCAGATCACACTTGACGCCGCGGTCCGCCAGTCGCCGGAGGGCAAGGCCTTCCTGTCGATCCTGCCATTAATGGCCATGTCGGTCGATAATATCGACGAAAAGGCGCAGGAGAAGGTCAAGGAGGCGATGGCCAGCACCGTCCGCCAGGACATGGGCGGGTCGGACGGCCACGTCTTCAACGAACAGTTCGTCGGCCCGGCGGAACAGATCCGCGCGAAGTTCAACCGGTATGAAGACCTGGCGGCCGCCTTCGTGCGTTCGGGGCGCACGCGGCATGCGCGCACGGTGTATGAAAACGCCCTGGCCAACGAGATCACGGGCACGCGCGACTTCATCCCGCCGGGCCTGAAATTCGACGCCTTCGCCAACCTGCCGCCGTTTGTCGCGACGATGCGCGCGGCGCTGAAGGTGCCCGATGACATCCCCATTTCCGCCAGCATGACGGCAGAGCAGTTCGCAGCGCAGGTCCGCGAGCCCATGGTCACGCAGGAGGTGGAGCGGCGGATTGCGGAACTTGACTACCAGCCGGAAACATTCCTCGACGGGCAGGAACACGCCACGATCGGCCGCGAGGCGATGGAGGCGGTGATTGCCCCGGCCCTTGCGCTTGTCTTTTCCGTGCTGGGCGCGCTGGTGCACCTGTACAAGAGCGCGTACTACCTGCTCTACAGCGTGCGCACCCCGACCGCGCTCGCGCATGGGATCGTCAGTTGCCTGCTGGTGGGCGTCATCATCTTCCTGGTGCGTTCGCCCAATGAGATCACGCGCTCGAAACTGTTCACATCGCTGGAGGAACAGGTCAACAGCGCCAGCCACTGGGGGATGGGCCATGTGCTCAACACCTCGGTCCGGTGGATGATCCAGGCACAGCCGCGTTTCTATCCCTTCAATGAGGCGGACCGGCGCATGCTGCACCTGACCTTTGGCACGCGGGATCTCGATACATCGGAAAAGGCCGCCCCGGCCCCCGCCCTGCGGGACACCGCGACACAGGACACCACAACACAGGACACCACGGCGCAGGACAGCAACGCGAAGGATGCGGCCCCGCCGTCGCCCTGACGGACGGGCCCTCCCCACGCCACAGACGGCATCGCCTGCATTGCGGGCGGTGCCGTTTTTCGTTGGCCCGCATGGCGTGGTCACGAAGGATTGGCTTTCCCCGCCATGCCCATGGCGCGACAGTGCACGGACCGACAGGGATGCAGCGCCATGCCCGCCGTGCCCCCGCATGGCCGGGACGGTCCCCCGCATGACCGCAACAACGAAAAAGGAAATTCCATGTCCCCACGCCTTCGACAGATTGCCGTGCTGGCCTGCGGCATCGCCGCGCTTGGCACCTCCGCCCTGCCTGCCCGCGCCCATGCCGCCGATACGGCCTCCGGCACCCTGATGGGCACGGACGGGACGGCGCGTGGCAACGTGCAGGTCACCGCCGCCCCCCATGGCGTGATCCTGCGCATTACGGCGCAGGGGCTGATCCCCGGATGGCACGGCGTGCATTTCCATGAGAAAGGCAGTTGCGGCGCACCGAAATTCACCAGCGCGGGCGCGCATGTCCACGCCACGACCCCGGTCGTGCATGGCCTGCTGAACGCCAACGCCAATGACGCGGGCGACCTGCCCAACATCTTCGTCGGGCCGGACGGCAGCGCCACCGTGGAACTGTATTCCACACTCGTCACGCTCAACGGAACGGACGGGCACCCCGGACTGCTCGACGCCGATGGCTCCTCGCTTGTCATCCACGCCAACCCCGATGATTACCGCAGCCAGCCCATCGGCGGCGCGGGCGATCGCGTGGCGTGCGCCGTGATCAAATAACCCCCCGCGCGAGCACGAAACATCCGGGCTCTGCCCGGACCCGGCAGGGAGCGCACTCCCTGCACCCTGATTCGTTTAAAAGTAACGGTTTCCAAAGGTCCACGACCTTTGGTGGGGGTGCGGGGGCAAAGCCCCTGCGGATGGTTGCCCCCGCCCGACGCCAGTGGCGCATGTGATCTCCGGGCTCTGCCCGGGCCCGGCAGGGAGCCTGCTCCCTGCACCCTGATTCGTTTAAAAATAACGGTTTCCAAAGGTCCGCGACCTTTGGTGGGGGTGCGGGGGCAAAGCCCCTGCGGGTGGTCGCGCAAACCACGCTTCCGATACGTAAAACCACATCCAACAAAACACACATGCAACCGTTGTTAATGCGTCCAGAAAAGACGATTTACGTTGTGGTTTTGTTGACTCCCCATCATTCGTGTGTTTTTATCCCTTCAAGGCAGACAGTCCTGCCGGGAGGGAATAAGGCGATGGCGTTATTTTCAGGACACGCGGCACCCGGTTTCACGGCGCGGACCACATTGGGGCGGCTGTGTTTCCATGACTGGCTGGCGGGGGCGTGGGGCGTGCTGCTGACGCATCCGCACGACTTTCACCCCGGCAGCATCGCGGCGCTGGACCGTTCGGTAAAGGTGCTTTCCCTGCCGCCCCTGCCCCATCATGACGATGTGCATCCCATCACGCCGGGACTGCCGTGCGCATGGGCGACGGTGTGCGACGCGCGCGACGCCGCCGCGATACGCGCGCTGTATTCCGGCGCGCAGTTCGAGGATGTTCCCGCCGCACCGGTGGACGAACATGTGGTGTTCCTCATCGCGCCCGACATGACGATCCGCGCCACGCTGTCCTACCCGCCCGGTGGCAACAGGGATTTTGGCGATGTGGTGCGGATGCTGGACCTGTTCGGAGCGGATCGCGCGACACCCCCAACCCGCATGGCCGCGGCCTGAACGCACGGTGCGAGGCGTAAGATGACCTTCAACACATCCCTGCGGTCCGGCACCGCCCCCCTGCCCGCCCCGACAATGGCGGGGCAGGCGCTTTCCCCCACGCCCGACGACACGGCCATGCTGGTGCGGCGGGTGCGCGACCTGCTGTCGCCCCATGACCTGGTGATCGTGCCGGGACTGCATGATTCCGGGCCACGGCACTGGCAGTCGCGCTGGCATGCGCTGCTGCCGTCGCGGCGGGTGCGGCAGGTGGACTGGGACCATCCGACCTATGACACATGGGTGCAGGGGCTGGAGCGCACGCTGGCGCACTGCCGCCGCCCGGTGGTGTTCGCCGCGCACAGCCTTGGCTCCATACTGGTTGCGCGCTGGGCCATGCAGCAGGCGCGCATCCCCGTGGCCGGGGCGTTCCTTGTCGCGCCGGCGGACCTGCATGGCCCGCGTGCGCGACAGGTGCCGGGCCTGCTGCACCATTTCGCGCCTGCCGCGCTGGCGCCGCTGCCCTTTGGCGCGCGCGTGGTCGCCAGCAGCGATGACGAATGGCTGTCCGCGTCCCGCGCCCGCGACCTTGCCGCCGGATGGGGCGCGCGCCTGCTGGTGGCGGGGGCGCATGGCCATCTGGGCAATGCCTCCGCCGTGGGGGCCTGGGAGCAGGGCCTGCGGTGGATGGCGGAATTCCTTGAAACCCTCCCTTCCACGCGCACCGCGCCATGACACCACGCCGCATCGTGGCGCGGCCTGTCGTGACGCGGGCATAACCACGGGACATACGACATGCAGGGCCTTCGCGACCGCACGGTCACGGCAATCTTCATCATGCTGGACATCGCGTTCCATGGCATGCACGGCAATACCGTCAGCGCCACCGAAATCGCGCGCCGGTCGGGCATGGCGCGACGCGGGATCGAACCGCTGCTGCAGGTGCTGTCACGCTCTGGCCTGCTGGCGGGGGTACGGGGGCCGCACGGGGGATACCGGCTGGGCCACCCGGCGCGCGAAATCCTGCTGTCGGACATCCACCAGGCCATCGTGACACGCCATGACCGCATGGAACGGCGCAACGGGCCACTGTTCAATACCGTCATCCGGCCGTTCCTGAACCAGATGGAAGGGATGCTGGAACGCGAATACCGCAAGGTCACGCTCGACGAACTGGTGCGGCAGGCCGAAAGCCACGGCCTGCCCCGGCCCGAACGCCCGGTGGCACAGGTGGCAGGTTTTTCCATCTGAATGAAGGTCGGGCGCAGGACGCCGCCTTTTTGAAAAAAGCCGGCACCCAAAAACTTCCATCCGAAAAACACCCCCGCCCGCACGGCAGGAGCCTCCATCCCCCCGGCAGGACGCGAGCCCTTAACTGATCAAAGTTTTTGGTGAAGCTTTTTTCAAAAAGCTTCAAAGAACGCCGCCTTTTTGAAAAAAGCCGGCACCCAAAAACTTCCATCCGAAAAACACCCCCGCCCGCACGGCAGGAGCCTCCATCCCCCCCGGCAGAACGCGAGCCCTTAACTGATCAAAGTTTTTGGTGAAGCTTTTTTCAAAAAGCTTCAAACCCCCTTCACATCTTCCCGCGCCAACGCACCAAAGGCGGCCTCCACGTCACCCTGCGTCCCATGGGCATCCAGCAGCCCACAGGCAAAGGCCAGCGCCGCGCGGCGGCGTGCAGTGCGGGTATCGTGCGTGGGGATGACATCGAAATCCGCCGTGTGGGCATAACCGATGATGCGGCGGATGATTTCCATGGCGCAGTATCCCACCATGTCACCGAACACCGCGCGCAGGAACGCGGCGCGCCCCGGCGAGGCGTCGCCTTCATCGGGGACAAAGAACGCGCACGGCCCCGACGGGGCGGAGGGCGTGGGATGTGCCGCCGCCCACAGCCGGGTGAATTCGGCCGCGAACGTGTCCCAGAAACGCTGTATGTCCGCAACACAGCGCCGCCCCGCATCGGGCGCGAGGTCGGCAAAGCGGCGCAGCACGAGGTTGCCGATGAACATCCCGCAATCGAAGCCGATGGGGCCATAGATCGCGAATTCCCCGTCGATGACGCGCGTATCGGTGGCTGTCGCCATGATGGAGCCCGTATGCAGGTCCCCATGCAGCAGCGCCTGCGGGCAGGTCAGGAAGCGCAGGCGCAACCCGTCCACCGCCCGCCGCACCCCGTGCGAGGCGCGGATCCGCCCCACCACGTCATCAAGGCGCGCATCGTCCCAGTGGTTGCGCGGATGGTCGTGGTACGGGTCATCAAGCACAAGGTCCAGCGTGATGCGCCGCAATGTCTGGTTGCGGGCATAGACCGCCTGCCGGTCGAACACGCACTCGAACGGTTCGGACAGGACCGAGGTGCCAAAGGTTGCCCGCGCGACAAAGGTGGCGATGTCGGGCACCACGCGCGGCCAGTCCACGCCCGACATCAGGGCCGTACGGTACACCGCATGCCCCGCCAGGCTTTCGACCACCAGCACGAACAGGTCCGGGTCGAAATGCAGGCAACGCGTCGTAAGCCCGGGCACGAGGGGATGGATGTCACGCAGGTACGCGGCCTCGAAAAACGTGCGGTCCAGCGGCATCTTCCATGACGGGTCCACGCGCACATGCGGCAGCGACTGCTTCACGCACACGCCGCCGCGCGGGCCATCGACCACGAACACGTTGTTGAGGTTGCCGTCGCTGACCTCGCGGATCGTCCACTGCGCCACCGTCGCGCCAAGCCGTTGCGCGATATCGGGCAGGCCGGACAGGAACGCAAGGATGCCGGGCATGTCCAGCGTGCGGTAACGGGGGGTCTTCGGGGGGGCATGCACGTTCATCGGGGGTCTCCGTCCTGCTGTGGCCGCCGTGACGGGCCACACCAACCGGGATGACGCGACCGCGCGCCGATTGCAAGGGAGCGGCCCCATGCGGGGCGGCATGAAATGCACGATCCTGCATCGTTAATCATGGCGGGATGTGGCGCGGCCCGGACTCCACGATATAACTCATTACATATCAACATGATGGACAAAAATCCCCGTTCCCTTGCGGCGTGTGTCACGCGGGCTTTTCACGCAGGGGCATGGCGTAATTTCGCGCATCCCCGACCCGGAATCGACGATAACACAAAAAATACACGCACAATATTTTATTGACTCATATTGTACCGTTGATAATGTCATTAATGTAATAATACGCACTCATGATCGTTAATATCCACGCCCCCGCATCGCGCGGGACACGCAACGGCACGACCGCAGCGACCCTGCCACCCCTTTTGCCAAGGCATCATGACCATGTCGGACACCTACACCATCCCTGAAAAGATCAACGCCCTGTGGTTCCTGCCCACGCATGGCGACACCCGCTACCTCGGCACGCAGAAGGGCGGGCGCGCGGTGGACCTGCCCTACCTGCAGCAGGTGGCGCAGGCGGCGGACACGCTGGGCTATTACGGGGTGCTGATCCCCACCGGCCGCAGTTGCGAGGACAGCTGGGTCACGGCCTCCGCCCTCGCGCCGCTGACACGGCGGCTGCGGTTCCTGATCGCGCTGCGGCCGGGGCTGCTGTCGCCCACGCTGGCGGCCCGCATGACCGCGACGCTGGACCGGTTTTCGCAGGGGCGGCTGCTGATCAACATCGTCACCGGCGGCGACCCCGCGGAAAACGCGGGAGACGGGCTGTTTGCCGACCACGCCACGCGGTACGAGATCACGGACGAATTCCTCGACATCTACCGCGCGCTGCTGCGGGGGGAACATGTGACGTATGAGGGGAAACATATCCAGGTGCGCGACGGCCACCTGCTGTTCCCCGCGTTCCAGAAGGACGGGCCGCCGGTCTATTTCGGTGGATCGTCGGAGGCCGCGTCCCATGTCGCCGCGAAATCGGTGGACAAGTACCTGACATGGGGCGAACCGCCCGCGCAGGTAGCGGAAAAGATCGCGCACATCCGTGCGCTGGCGCGCGCACGCGGGCGGGAGGTGTCGTTCGGCATCCGCCTGCATGTCATCGTGCGCGAAACCACGGCCGAGGCATGGGCCGACGCCGAGCGCCTGATCAGCCACCTTGACGATGCGACGGTGGCCAAGGCGCAGTCGGTGTTTGCGCGGATGGATTCCGTGGGGCAGTCGCGCATGCGCGCCCTGCATGGCGGGCGACGCGACAAATTGGAGATCAGCCCCAACCTGTGGGCGGGCGTGGGGCTGGTGCGCGGCGGCGCGGGCACGGCGCTGGTCGGGGATGCGGCGACGGTGGCCGAACGCATCGACGAATACCGGCGCCTGGGCATCGATACGTTCATCTTCTCCGGCTATCCGCATGTGGAGGAAGCCTACCAGTTCGGCGAACGCGTGCTGCCGCTGCTGCCGCTGTCACACCCTCTGCGCGCCGGGGCGGCAGGCCACAACATGGGCCCGTTTGGGGAGACGATCGCCAACGACCACCGCCCGCCCAACGCAGCCTGAAGGCCTATGTATCAAAAGTTTTTGGGTGCCGCCTTTTTTTCAAAAAGGCGGCGTCTTTCGAAGCTTTTTGGAAAAAGCTTCACCAAAAACTTTTATCACTCAATCCATTTCATCTTATGATCCTGAGAAGCCATCATGACCGTACTCCTCGACCCCGTGGTGTCCGCCGCCGCCTTTCGCGACGGCATGGCGGCACTCGCCAGCGCCATCAGCATCGTCACCACCGATGGGCCGGGCGGGGCGCATGGCTTTACCGCCTCGGCCGTGTGCAGCGTGTCCGACGCGCCGCCGACCGTGCTGGTGTGCATCAACCGCACCACCAGCGCGCATCCGCACATCGTGCGCCACGGGGTGCTGGCGATCAACGTGCTGCATGCGGGGCAGTCCGCCCTGTCGGACCGCTTCGCCAGCCGCAGCCTCACGATGGCCGAACGCTTTGCCGGGGCCACATGGCGGCGCGGGCCGACCGGCGCGCCGCTGCTGGAGGGGGCACTTGCCAGCCTTGACTGCCGCATCAGCGATGTCCGCGATGTCGGCACGCATGCGGTGGTGTTCGCCCATGTCCTCTCCATCACGCACGCGGCGCAGGCCGCCCCGCCCGCGCTGCTGTGGTTCAGGCGTGGCTATGGCCGGGCTTCACAGGATGGGGAGGATGCTTTTCGGGCTTGAAATGACGCGCGGGCAGGCATAGAAGGGTCGCCAGCATCAGGAGTTGGGGCGACGCCCAACGCCAACCTGCCGTTCCGGGCAAGGTGGCGCTTCCGCAAGGAAGGATGTGGCCGGACCCGGCAACCAAACGGATCAAGCCACAAGCGTTCGGCCCGACAAGACGTAGTTGGAGCACGAACGTAAATGCCAATCAGGATTCCCGACGACCTTCCCGCCCGCGCCACGCTGGAACGCGAAGGCGTCATGGTCATGGGCGAGGCCGACGCCATCCGCCAGGATGTGCGCCCCCTGCGGATCGGGCTTCTGAACCTGATGCCCAACAAGATCTGCACCGAAACCCAGATTGCCCGCCTGATCGGGGCGACGCCGCTGCAGGTCGAACTGACGCTGGTGCGCATCAGCGGCCATATCCCGCGCCATACCTCCGCCGACCACATGACCTCGTTCTACCGCGCGTGGGAAGACGTGCGCTCCGAACGCTTTGACGGGTTCATCATCACCGGCGCCCCGGTGGAGCGGCTGTCATTTTCCGATGTCACCTACTGGGACGAACTGCGCCGCGTGTTCGACTGGACGCAGACGAACGTGCACCGATGTCTCAACATCTGCTGGGCGGCGCAGGCGGCGGTGCACCATTTCCATGGCATGCCAAAGCACTGCCTGGGGCAGAAGGCGTTCGGGGTGTACGAACATCGCGTGCTGGTCCCGGCCTCGCCCTACCTGGTCGGGTTTTCCGACGACGTGTGCGTCCCCGTCTCCCGCTGGACGGAGGTGCGGCGCGAGGACATCCCCGCCCACAGCGGCATGACCGTCCTTGCGGAAAGCGCGCAGACGGGGCTGTGCCTGCTGGATGACCCGTCGCACCATTCGCTGCACATGTTCAACCACCTGGAATATGATTCCACGTCGCTGGCCGATGAATATTTCCGCGATATCGAGGCCGGGATGGACATCGGCGTGCCCTACAACTACTTCCCCGATGACGACCCGACCCGCGCGCCGATCAACCGCTGGCGCAGCCATGCGCACCTGCTGGCGGGGAACTGGATCAACCGCATTTACCAGACCACGCCGTTCGACATCACCCGCATCGGCCGCCCCCACGCCGGAAGCCCGCGCGTGCGCGAAGCCATCGCCGCAGGGCCCGCATAAACACACGCCCCCTGATCCGTCAAAAGTCATGGTTTCCAAAGGGTAATACCCTTTGGTGGGGGTTCGGGGGCAAAGCCCCTGAGGACATCGTCACTCGCAGCATCCGGGCGGCTTGCTCCGGACCCGGCAGGGAGCGCGCTCCCTGCACCCTGATTCGTTTAAAAGTCGTGGTTCCCAAAGGGCAATGCCCTTTGGTGGGGGTCTCGGGGGCAAAGCCCCTGAGGCAGCCGGCGCAACTGCGCATGGCATCCCGCGTTCGTGTCGAACAGCCTGCCGTGCCCCATGGCATGCGGGTGTCCGGTCTTCGGACAAGGGAGTTCCTCACCATGACCCGACCGACCCACATCATCACGCTGGCGCTGGCGCTGTCATGCGCCGTCCCCGCGACGGGCGCGCTGGCGCAACCCGCGCCCGGCGGCGCGATGCCCACCAGCCCGACGCAGGACATGCCGGA
The DNA here is from genome assembly GCF_002906255.1 of Novacetimonas maltaceti. Classification (GTDB taxonomy): domain Bacteria; phylum Pseudomonadota; class Alphaproteobacteria; order Acetobacterales; family Acetobacteraceae; genus Novacetimonas; species Novacetimonas maltaceti. Next base: position 78,365 of record NZ_POTC01000006.1, read on the forward strand.
CAAGGCGGCAACCGACCGCAGCGGCCAGTCCTCCATCCAGAACCATTCCGAACGGGTGCAGCGCAAGCCTGCCTCCGACTACAACAACGCCCCGTACCTGCAGGACCACAAGGCATTGGGGGACAAGGCGCGGCAGTCGCGCCTGTCGCACGGGAAATCCCCCACCAGCGAGGAATACATCCCCCCCGGCATGAACGCCCCCAACGTGCAGCGCGACCCCGCACAGCCGCCGCCCGACTGACCCGCCGGGACATGCCGCAACAGGGGGGAACAAACGGACATGGACACGCAACGGATCATCGACGCCTATGGCGAGGTGCTGGCGCAGATCGACAGGAGTTCCGCCGCCATCGTCGCCATGGCGGAGGGGCTGCGCCCGCGCGTGCGCCTGCGGGACCCGGCGGCGGTGGCGCAGATGCGCCATGTGCAGGCGCTGGCCCGGTCATGCCAGGACAGGCGCCAGCAGCTGGCCCGCCTGTGGCTTGCGCTGTGCCGGGCGTGCCCGGACCTTCCGCGCTATCCCATGGATGACGCGGATGGCCGCCCCGTGGACGAATCGAAACCACACGAAGGCCGCCTCAACACCCTGTTGCGCCGCCTGCGGGGGGAATGACGCCGGTTTGCCATGCGCCGCATTTCGTGATTACACAGGGGCCGGATATCACCAGACGATATCGTTACCGGAGCCGAGGACATCATGAAAATCAGCGCACGCAACCAGATCGCCGGGACCATCACCCAGATCACCAAGGGCGCGACCACGTCACATGTCGGCATCGACATCGGCGGCGGCACGATCATCACCGCCTCCATCACCAACGAAGCCGTGGCCGAGCTGAAGCTGAAGGTCGGGGAACCCGCAACCGCCATCATCAAGGCCTCCGACGTCATGGTGGGCGTCTGATCCCCTCCCCCACCCCATCGCGGGTGGGGACTTCCTTTCATGAACGGCAGTTTTCTGGTTCTTTTTTCCAAAAAAAGAACATCTACCCCGCCCCCAGCGCCATGCGCACCGCCATCGCCCGCCGCCGCCTGCGCCACACGAACAGCCCCACCCCGGCCCCAGCCGAGATGAAGCCGCCCGCAAACCCGGCGAGCAGGCCCGCGACGAAGATGCTCACGACGCCTGAATCGCGGCGTTGTCGGCCTTGCATCTGGCATAGATCGCCTCGATCTCCGCGACACTCGGGCCGGTCGTGCTTTTGCTGGTTTCCACCGCTTCCTTGATGGTGGCCCATGCCTCGGGGCCGTATTTCTCGATCAGGGCGAGGACCGCGCCCGCCGCGCTGGCGATCGCGCTGATTTCGGTTGCATCCATGATGTCAGTTCCCCGTGGTGATGGTGGTGGCAAGGCCGGCGCAGGCCGAGGGCTGCTGCCCCGCCTTCACGCCGGTCCAGCAGGCCTCGAGCGAGGCAAAGTCGGTTTCCAGCGCGGAAACGGCGGTGGCGGTGATCGACTTCCCGCCCTCGATCGAGGTCTCAAGCGACGTGATCTCGTTGAACACGCTCTGGCTGGCGGACTTCACCAGCGTCTTTTCCGCGTCCGTCAGGGTGACGCCCGGCAACTTGCCCGCCATCACGTCGGGCATCGGTTCGGCCATGACGTGATAGGCGCTGTCGATGTCATAGACCGACTGTTTCAGCTTGCCCTGCCCGCTGCTGGCGCAGGCGGCAAGGCCACACAGCACGGACAGGGCGGCGCACCGGGCGGGGGTTACGCGTTTGGTCATGGGATGGCTCCAGTAAAAAACCGCCTCAAATGGGCGGTTCGTGGTCGGTCAGGATGCGGGGGTGTTGCCGGCATGCGGCGCGTTGGGCCGCGTGGCGTCGGGATGCAGGCCCAGCGTCGCGGCGGCGGCGGCGCGGGGCGTGTCTTTTGGCACCATCAGCGCCTTGCGGTCCGGCTGGTACGCGGGCGCGTTCCACCCGCGCGCCTGCGCCATGGCGGAGACGACCATCCACACCGCCGCCGCGCGCGACCCGGCGGCGGGCGGCCGCCAGTAGCGCATGACCAGCGCGGATGTCGCGATGAGGAAGGTCACCCAGTCCACCACCGCGCCGACATAGGGCGCGGGAATGAAGGGCAGCAGATCGGAAAGGATCGTTGAAGGGTCCATCGTCGGTCCTCGATATGATGTCAGCCGATGTTCTGCGCGGGCGGTGGCGCGGCGGCGATTCCATGATGGCGGTGCAGGAACGGGACATTGGCGAAGAAGAAGTCGTCCCATGTCTGGCTCGACAGCAGGGTGCCGCCCACCGCGCCGAACACGGCAAAGACCAGCCCGCAGATGGCCGCGCGCTTCTTCCACCGGCTTTCGGCAATGCGCGCCTTCGTCAGCTTCGCCTGCTCCAGCCGGTTACGCTCCTTCTGCGCGCCGGTATGTTCGGCCAACTGGCGGGTCAGGTCCTGTATGTCGCGCGACTGCCGCTCCATCGCGGCGGCGGAGACGGCGGAACGCTCCTTCCCCTCGGCCCGCACGGCGCCAAGTTCGTGACGGATGTCGTCCAGCTTCCCGTCCACGCCATCGCGCCAGCGTTCGAGGGAGCCGATACGCTCCCCATGGTCGTCGAGGATGCCCTGCACGTCGGGCGTCAGGTCTTCGGTCATCTGTGTTCCAGGCAATAAAAAACCGCCTCATCGGGCGGCGGGACAGGCGCGGATTGTGCGGTGTGATTACGCGGCGGGGGCGGTCCCCAGCGCCTGTTCGATCTGCGCCATCGTCAGGTGCCCCGGCCCGTTCTCCACCACGGAAATCCCGCAGATCAGGCGTGCCATCGTGGCCGTGTCGCGCAGGTCCAGCACGGTGTCGGGGCCAACGCCCATCCGCTGGCACAGGATCGAAATATACGCGCCCGTCGCGTTCTCACACGCGGGCGCATAGACGCACACGATGGACGAAACCGTGGTCAGTCCCCGCGCACCGTAGCGGATCAACTGGTCGCGCAGCGCCCGGATGCCATCCGCCATGGTCGGGAACGCGGCAAAGCGTGGGTCGGCCACGCCGGTTTCCAGATGCGCGCCCGCCTGCCCCACGTAATCGAGGTTGCCCGGATTGTTGTTGCGGATGCCACGTGGAAGGACGCTCATGCCGTTGTGGCCGTGGTTGCGGGCGGCGTGTAGATGCTGCCGACCGGGTAGGATTTCGCCGCATCCAGCGCATAGGCAAACCCGTCCGGCGGGGTCAGGCCGTCCATGCCGGTCATCGACCATGTGGACACGACCGTGCCCACCGCCCCGGCGACGGTGGCGGCCGGGATGACGGGCGTCTCACCCGCAAGGTAGCTGTAGGGCGGCTGCAACATCAGCGCCTTGGTGCGATACAGGATATAGTTCTGCATCGTGGGGGCCGTGGTGGTGGTATCGGTCATTTCGGGTTCCTGCGGTTATGCAATGGCGGGCGCGGGCGGCAGGCCAGGGCCTGTCGCATCCGCGCCATCGGCAATGGCCCTGAGCGTTTTCTGGTAATCCACCCACTGCGGCGGCGGGGCGATCCCCAGCGATCCGTATTCGTCCCACACGACCTGCCGCGCAAGCCGCAGCGCCTGCGCCGCCCTGTCGGAAAGCGGGGCGGCCCGCGCCTGCGTGTGTTCCACCAGTTTTCCGCCGCGCACGCCATGTCCGACCGCCTTGCGCGACGCCCATTCTTCCGGCGTCAGGGGGAGCAGGACTTCGGCGGGTGGAAGGTGCGATATGTCCCTGTAGAAGGCGGCATCGTACCACCCGGTCACCGGCGTCGGCTGCGCGGCGGTGCGGTCATACGCCGCGTAATACCGGGCCGGGTGTGTGGTTTTCCATTCCGTGTTCATCATACCGGTCCTTCCGCGATGACCTGGACCAGGCCATAGGCGTCATAATCGACCCCACCCGCCGCCGAGCGGGTGAACAGCGTGACGCCTGTCGCTGTCGGGGCGCTGTGCAGGTTGCACCATGCGCTGACACCGCCTGTCGTGTTGGTGTTTGCCAGCATCGCGACGACCGAAGGCGCGGATGCGAACGCAATGGGGAACGTGATCGTGGGTGTTGCGGTCGTGGTGTTGACCGTGAACGCCAGCCGCATCACGCCATTGATGACCGAGAACGTGCCACCAGACACGGTGCCGGAACGCACGTTCCCCGAAACCGGCAGCTGGAGGTCAATGGCGCCGGGCGACCCGCCCACGGAAAACATGGCATTGCCGCTGGCGTCGTAGAAAACGGCGTTCCCGTCTTCCTGCAATGCGAAGCTGTAGGCATTGCCGCCGCCATAGTAATACTTGGTCCAGCCGCCATTCGGGACGTTGTAGTTGAAGCCGACCGTGCCGGAGAAATCGATTGCCCCCCCGATCGTGACATTCCCCGTCAGCGGCACGTAATTCGCGAAATTGGCCGTCAGGGCCGCGACCTCGTTGGCGCGGGCCGTGGATTCCGCCGCAAGGTTCGCATTGGTCGCCTGCAACTGTGGCTGGCTGGCGAAGATCAGGATGCCGCCGTCATAGCTGATAAAGGCCGTCCCCCAGGAGGGGCGATAGGCCAGCACCGTAACCTGCGCGTCGCTCTGCGTCGGGTCGCCAACACCGGAAACCAATCTGGCTTCAGCAGCCTCGGCGCGGGCAATTTCCCCTGTCAGGGAATTGGACAGCACGCCTTCCGCCTGTTGGGCGCGGGAAATCTCCCCGACAAGGAAGGCGGAAAGCGTGTTCTCGGCCGTTGTGGCGCGTGTGACCTCGTCCGTCACGTCCGAATGGTTGGCAAGCGGCCCCTTGTCCGTGCCATCCACCTGATACGCCAGACGGCCGGCATACGTCCCCTGCCCCCAGCCGAGGTATATTTTATTGCCCCCCTGCTGCGTGCCGCCCCCCTGCTGCACCGGGGTGAAGCCAAGCGCCACCTGCAGTCCGGCAAACAGCGACTGCCACGCCGCCCCCGCGGCCCCCGGCGTAGTCATGTTGTCATCGGTGGTGGAGACGTAATACGTGCCCGCCGCCACCCCCGACACGATGGCGTTCATCGGGTATCCGCCGATCGCGGTTGCAAACGTGCTGTCCCACGCGCCCAGATATCCCGACTGGTACGCCTGCAGCACGGACGTCACCCAGTTGAGGATGCCGTTCATGTCCGCCCCCGATGGCGGCGTCCCCCCGGCGGAGACCGGGTCGAACGTCACCGGCGGGAAGCCGTCCGCCAGGGACGCGGCCCCCGCCGTCACCCCGACCTGCGACGCCTGCGGGATCGCGCGGATATAGGCCGCCCCCGCGCCAGAGGCGAAGGGAAGCGCGAACTTTGCCGGAAAGGAACCCTGTTTCACGAAACCTCCATACGGTAGGCGACAGAGACACCGGCGGGGCGGGGCAGCACGCCCGACGCCTCGACAATGGAAATCTCCACCGGGGTCAACTGGAAATCGAAACTGTAGGTCATGGTCATGTCGCCGCCATCGGCCACCCACGCATTGCCGCGCCCGGCAAACAGCGTCATCAGGATGGCGTTCAGGCTGAGGACCGAGCCATCGGTGATGTTCGCCATGGCCTTGGCATAGATCAGGGTGCGGAACGCATCGTCCGCCAGCGCGTAATTGGCGGTGGAGACGGACCCGTTATAGAACGGCCCCTGCCCGAAGGGGGCGGCGGACGTGTTGCCGGCCTCCCCAAAACCCCAGAACAGGTCTTCGGTGATCGTAAGCACCCGGCTGATGCCGACAATGCGGCCCCACACGTCAAGGCCATGGCCCTGCGCCGTCTGCACGTTCCAGACCAGGTCATAAAAGCTGTCGATGCTGGCCGTCGGGTCGATGCACTGGTTCCATGCGTCGATCAGGGTGCAGATCGTGGGGCTGCTGGCATACTGGCTGAGGATCGTCCGTTGCACGTTATCCATGTCACACCAGCGCCAGCGTGATGTTGGCGGGGTCGAGCGTGGGGGCCTGGCTGATGTCCATCTGCACCGTAAAGCCGGTGGGCGTGGCGGCCGTGCCGATCGTGATTTCCACGATCTGCGCCCATGTGCCCAGTGCCGCGATCCCGGCATAGAACCGGCTGGCATACAGCCTGCTTGCGATGCGCGCGCGCGTCCCGCCATCCGTGCCGTCGAACGCGGCGGCCACCGCCGCCTGTATCTGCGTCAGCGCATCCGACGGCACGCCCGCCGAACTGGCGATCGACACGGCAATGAAAATGGGCGTGGGCGTCGCGTAATCGAACGACACGGCATAGGACGGCGCGGTGGTATAGGCCGCGTTCGGGTCCGACACCGTGACCGTGGTGCCGCCGGTATAGCCACATCCCGGCGGCTTTTTGTGCAAGATCGCCAGTGCAATGGCCGACGCATCGCCCCCCACCACGCTGGCATAGACGCTGTGCGCGGCAATCGCGACGCCGCCCGTGGTGACGGTGGCGGACGTGGGATTGTCCGTCACATACGCATCCGTCACCCCCGAAACCGACAGGATGTTCGCAAGGATGGCGGCGTTGGAGCCGATGGAATTCCCCGCCACGGTGGCGGCACGCCGTGCCTCGAACGCGGCGCGGCCCTCAAGGTCCGTGCCCGTCACGCCTGCCGCCGTGTTCGTGACCGACACCAGTCCCGCCACCGCCTGGTAGACCGAGATCGCACCCGCCGGACACGACACCGGCCCCGTGGTGGTGCAGGCGAACTCCATCACCAGCGTGCCCGTCGCGGGGATCGTCCCGGCCGAGGTCGCGGCATAATGGTATCCCGCGCTGTCCTGCACCAGCGTGCCGGCCGGGACGACCGTCCCCGCAGCACCCGCGCACACGCACGACACCACGGTCGCCGTCGCCGCCTTGCGGGAGATGAAGTAGATCCGTGCGATCGCATCCTGCATCCGTCCCGACGCGAACGCCGGGTCCACCCCGTTCGCAAGGGCTGCGAACGCATCGTTGCAGTCACCGATGATGGCACTCAGGCTGCTGGCCAACTGCCCCTGCGGCGTGGACAGGTCGGTATTGAGGCTGCCGCCGAACGCGGCGCTGATATCGGCCATCACCCCGGTCAGGATGTCGCTTTCGGCGGGCGCGACAAAGCCGGTGGCGCCCAGCGTGGCGGACGGCACGGACGTGGTGCTAGAAACTGACACTTGCGGTTCCTCCCGTGGTCAGGGTGACAAGGATGGCGCCCGACAGCACCCGGTCCGCGCCGATGGCCGTCAGCACGCACCGCGCATCGGCCACCCCGGACACCGCGCGCGCCGTGGCCTCCACCTGCGCGCGAAAGGCCGCGGGCGACTGCCCCACCCCCAGCACGAGGTTGAAATAGGCAATCCCCTTCGCCGTGTCGTACCAGCATTCCCCCACGAACGTCCGCACCGCCGTCGCCACGTCCTGCAGCACGCAGTACGGCGCGGACGCCACCGCAATGTCACGCGACGCCGTGACACACAGGTCCCACGTCGTGCGGTCCAGAAGAAGCGAGGTCATGATGTGCCTTTCATGTTGGGGCATGGGCAAAGGCGTTCTTTTTTGAAAAAAAAGAACCAAAAAACTTCTGATTACATAAAGGGAAAATGCGCGTGCGCGTTCTGCGGACACAAATGGACAGAAGTCTTTTTGCTTCTTTTTCTCCAGAAAAAGAAGGGACAGTCCCATTCGCGGCAAAGGCGTTCTTTTTTGAAAAAAGAACCAAAAAACTTCTGATTACATAAGGGGAAAATGCGCGTGCGCGTTCTGCGGACACAAATGGATAGAAGTCTTTCTGCTTCTTTTTCTCCAGAAAAAGAAGGCCCTTACTCCGGCGTTCCTGTCTTGCCCGGTGCGGCGCTGACTGGATGAGTATGGCTTTTGCCGGAAATCCCGGCGGCGACGACATCGGCCTGTCCGGTGATGGTGCCACTCGACGTGATGTCGCAACTGACCTTCATGCTGGCGGCGTCCACCTCGAACGTGCCGGCGGTCTTCAGCCTGATCCCGTTGCCGGTCAGCCAGACATACTCGCTTGGCGCAGCGTTGAGGATCGGGGCGACATAGATCGCGTCCGCCATGTCATGGATGCGGAAGCTGCCGGGGGCGGCGGGGGCCCTGCTGGCCTTGGCGGCGCTGATGTCGCGGCCGCAGATGATGATGGCCCCGATATCGCCCACGCAGGGGTCGCAGATGACGGCGCTTGTGCCGCCCTGCATGCGGACATAGGGCACGTTGCGGATGACGCCGTGCGGCATCGCCTGGCCCAGCGCGTCCTGCATGTGCACCAGCGGCTGCACATCGACAAAGCCGACCGGGTTCAGACCCGTGCCATTGACGGCAACGACGCGCACCGGCGTATCCGCCCCCATCATCGCCAGCAGGCGGCGGCCCACCGCCTCGATGGAGCCATAGTCCGACCCGCCATCCTGCCGCGTCTGGAACCCCGGAAAAGTCGTGTCCTGTCCTGCCATTTCCATCATCCTCCCACGGCGGGGCTGCCGGTGCGCAGGGCCGCGACATCGGTGAACCATGCGCCCTCTGGCACCTCGCTCTGCAGGTGGTGCGTGATCCGGTACGGCGTCCACACCCCATCCGATGCCATGGACAGTCCCCCCGCCGCAACGCCGGAGCGCACCCGCACGGGCGAAAGATAGGCGATGTCCGGCCGGAACAGCGTGCGAAACGATACCCCGTCCTGGTTATAGGCGGGATAGCCCAACAGCCCGGTCCCCGCGCTGATGAGCGGCGGCGTGCCCGCATCCCCATCGGTGGCGAGGTCGCGGCCCCATGCGGTCAGTGTACCATCCTGTATGTTGATGACGATGCCCGCGGCATGGCGGATGCGTTCGATCCGGTCACGCGCGCAGCCCCATCCGTAATGGTCATGGATCATCACCCCGCCAAGGTTGTGCGCCACCAGGCGCAGCCCGCATTGCGCGGCAATGTCCGACAGCACCGTTTCCACCGACACCGCCCCGGCATAGCCACCGGGCGGCAGGGGTAGCACCTGCAACCCGGCAATCGAACTGGCGGTGACGACAAACGCCACGTCGGGGGCGGTGGCGAAATCGGTGAAGGCGTCGACCACCACGCCGCGAAACACCGCGACCATGGTATCGCCATGGGTGGCCTGCAGCGTGACCGTGTTGCCGCAGGCCTGCATCTGCTGCTGCGGCGCGGTGGCGACCGGCATGGCCGACAGCACCGACAGGCGGTTCATCATCGGCAGGTCCATCCCCCCGATCCGCAGCAACAGCGTGCTGCCGCTTGGCATGCCCGCATGCGTTACCTCGGCATGGCAGCGCAGGCCCGACAGCGTCAGCGTATCCGCCCCGCCCGCGCCAAACCCGCCCGACGCCACGGTGAAGGTCACGTCCAGCGCCCTTTGCATGAAATCAGGCTGCATCCTGCCCCTCCGCATAGGTCAGGACATAGCGCGCGCCCAGTCCCTCATATGACGGGTCGGTTGTCCCCTCGAGGTCGAGGAACGCAAGGTCGCCGGGCAGGCCGAAATGGCCATCGCGCACGATCCACGTCCGGTCGCGGCACAGCACGCCGCACAGGACCTGCGTGCCATTGCACCACACATCCATGAACAGCCCGGTGGAACGCTGCCTGACATCAAGGCGCAGCACCTGTCGGGAGACGACGACATTGACCGACTGCGCCGCGATGGCGGACAGGGGAATGACCTGTGGGGTCGCCATTTACTGTACCTTTTGGAAAAGGATTTAAGGAATAAAAGTTTTTGGTGAAGCTTTTTCCAAAAAGCTTCGAAAGACGCCGCCTTTTTGAAAAAATCCGGCACCCGGAAACTTTTACTACAGGACTTCGGACAGCGCGGCGGCCTGCGTCGTGTCCGCATCGGTGGCCTGCACCGTGCCGCCGGACTGCATCACCTGTCCCGCCGCCGTCGCGGTGGTGGCATAGGACCGGGTCGCGGTGCACCGCACCTCCACCAGCATGACCTGCACCACCAGCAGCGTCACACCGCCGCGTGTCTCGCGCCGGTAACGGTGGCCGACCACATTGACCGACGCCAGCGAATATTCCGGCGTATGCACGGCATAGGTCGCGGTGTCGTCCTCCATCGCCGCAAGGGTCGCGAGGAACGACGCCCGCACCATCCGCGCGCCATCGCCCGTCATGTTGCCCCACGCAGCAATGGGCGAATACTGCGCCACAAGGCTGTCGAGGCCGCCGCTGCCCCCCTGCGACCCGTCGCACAGCATCTCCAGCATGAAACGGCGGGGGGCGGCGACCTTGTTGTACGAAACAAAAGCGCCGTCTTCCTGCGGGGCGTCGGAAATGGCATGCGCGCTTTCGAACTCCACCGCGCGCACATGCGCCGCACCCAGCACCTGCGCGCCGGTGGCGTCAAAGATACCCCACAGGCTGGCCGCACTGCTGATCTGGTAGTCATCGAGCATGGTGCCCAGCGTGACCGAGCCCATGGCCTGCGCATCGTCGGCGACATTCCCCAGCACGGAGGGCACGCCCTGCATCGACGGCAGGTTCCACGTTGCGGGCATGGAGACGGGGATGATGGTCATGGGCCTCTCCTGCGGGATGATGGTTCGTTCATGTGCCGTCTTTTTTCAGGACGGCGGCGTCTTTCGAAGCTTTTTGGAAAAAGCTTCACCAAAAACCTTTATTATTCCACCAGGTTATCTGACTTAATTTTTTCAAATAATCTCTTACGGCTTGAGGGGTTTGCATCTGACCCAGTGCATTTCAGCCTCAATGACGTCACGCGGTCCCCAGCAGATGTTGCGCTTTTCCAGAACGCCCAGAACCGCATCACGCCGATCACAGGCCGCCATGGTCGCCCGTGAAGTGCCGAGGCCGCCCCGGCATTGGTCATTCAGGTTCTCTTCCTTCGCCATCAGCGCCTGATCGGACAGACGCGGCCGCCCCGCATGCGCAGAACCACAAACCGCCGCCCCCATCAACAGGGCCAGCACCACCAATGTCTGCTTCATCATGTCATCCTTGGTTTCCGTACCTGCATCATATCATGCAGCAGGTTATGACACTTTTGAAACATGTCATTGATGCAGATGAATTCACCGCTGACCGGTGTTCGTCAGCGCCGGAAGCGACTGGCGCAACTGGTTATGTATCTGTGTTGCAATCCTGTTCCCGTCATGGGTATTCGCATGCACGATGATATCACCGACATGCACTTCTGTTTTATGGCCTGCCATCGCACCTGGAACAGTATTCGCCATGTCCAGTTGCCGACTGACGACATCCGCCCAGTCACCACGTTTCCAGTCGCCACGCTGGCGTCCTTCCGCTTCTTCCCGGTCTTCTGGGCGCGGGTCAGATCCGTGCAGGGGGGCGGATGCCTGACCGGGCGGACGAAAACCTGACAGGAGCCGCCGTCCCGCCTTTCGGGCGCCGGCATCAGGACCAGACGGTATCCCAAGGCCATATGCCCTGACCTGATCGGCAATTCTTGCGGCGCGTACGCCAATGCCCGGTCCCTGCATCATCGCCTGCGCGCGCGGTGCTTGCCATTGCCCGACACCGAAAGCACGGCCCGCATCGCCGCGATGCACTTCATCAAACCCATGTCCCTGCCCCCCACTCCCGGCGGCCCCGACCGCGACCAGTGGCAGAAAGCCCATTTCCCCGGAAACCCGGATGGTCCGCATTTCGCGCAAACTGGTTTCCTTATCACGAAGTTTTCGATCCGGCGGGCGTGGGTCCGCCCCCAAAACCGTGCGTTCGGTGTCGTCTGCGGGCGCAGGCGCACCCTGCGGGACGGGGGCCATGGGTGCGCCATCCTGCGGTGCCCGCTGCATCCCGGCCTGCATGGGCGGCACCGCGCCACCCGAAGCAACAGCCCCACCCGTGACAGCCTGATGCTGCACCGGGGTCAGGGCTGGTGGTTCCCTGCGGGCCTCATCCCCCCGCACGGCACTGCGCGGCCCGGTCGGCCCACGTGCATCGTGCCCGCGCCTGCCCCCTGCATCAGCGGCCCGGCGCTGCACCGGGGTCAGGGCCGGCGGTTCCCTGCAGACGTCATCCCCCTGTGCTGCACCAGGCGGCCCGGCAGGACCGCGCGCCTCATCCCCGCGCCTGCCCGCCGCACCCTCCACAGGGTACATCGCGTCGTACATCGCGCCGCGCAGGCGCCGCACCCGCCCGCGCAACCGGGCCGCCGCCGCCCCGTGGCCGGGGAGCAGCACTTTCGCCGCCCCTGCGCGCCGGCTGGCGGCGGCGGCAGCGCGCGCGGCGCCCGGCGATGGCCGCGCACCATCGAACAACGCCATCGCCGCCCTGCGCCGGGCGGCAATCGTGCGCACGAACCCCGGGGCCTGGCGTTCGAACTGGCGCACCTGCCGCATGGCGCGTGACAGGCCACGGGCACCATCCGCGCGTCCAGTCCCGGCCCCCGTGGCGGGGGAGTTGGTGACAGGTGCCATATCACTGATCCACGCTGCTGTTGTGGGTGCTGACCGCCGCGATTTCCAGCAGGTCGTACAGGTCTTCGGTGTCATACACGTCCTGCAGTTCATGCAGGCGCGCCAGGCGCGATGCGATCACGCAGGCGATGGCGCGCGAGACGTTGGCGCACTCCGCGCGTCTTCGCCCACCGCCTGCAGGAGTTGGGCGACGGGGAGGAAGATGAACACGCTTGCGCCGGAAAAAAAATCCGTGTGCAGCCGCATCGCCTCCATCTGCAACAGGCCCACGGTCCCGACCTCCTGTATGTCGGCGGGGATCACCGGCTGCGGGGTGGGATGGGCGGGGTCGCGGATGATGCGCACGCACTGCATCAGGCGGTCCAGCAGCCGGTCCGCGGCCTCGGGCGCCATCATGCCGAAGATGCGGATGCCTGCTTCGGCAATGCTGGCCATCCCCTCCGCCGCGTCGTCGCCATCGGGCGCGCGATAGCCACCGGCAAGGGCCGCATGCAGCACATGGCGGCCCCAGCGGTCGGCGTCGAATGCGCTCATGCGGGTGATGACGAAGACCTTGCCTTGGTCCTCGCCTTCCTCCGCCACGGTATATTCGATGGATTTCAGCGCCATTACAGCGCTGCGGGCAGGACCCGCTCCCACAGGATGTCGAACCGCCGCGCATCGAGCACCCGCCCCGCATTGGGCAGGGCGCTGGCCGCGCGCAGCACCCCGCGCAGCAGCGTATAGCGCCGCCCCACGGACGGCAGCTGGATCTCGCCCCCGATGCGATAGATCGTGCGCGCGACATCCTGCGCCGTGACGATGGATTCAAAGACGAGGCAGCTGTCCGAACTCGCGGCGAGCGAGACGGACTGGCGCACCGGCTGCGGCACCCACCCGGCGGAGAGGTAGCCATCGACCGACATCTGCGTTTCCACCAGTTCGCGCTGCTCGGCCTCGAACGCGCGGTCGGCGCTGTAGTTCGACAGCGTGACCGGCGCGTTGAACAGGCTGCTGACGGTGATGGTAAAGACCGAGTTGGCGTCGGAAATGTTATAGTCGCTCATGGATTACTGCACCTCCAGCGAAGACAGGCTGATGGACTGGACCGACCCGCCATCGGTGTACCAGAACTGGCACGGGGGCGAGGCCCGCGATGCGCGCACGGTGGCGGCGGCGGTGGAGGCACCGGGCAGGAAATACCATCCCCGCGTCGCCAGCGTGTCGGCAATGGTGCGTCCCGCCGCGTTGTTGACCTGCTGCTGCTGCGCCGCCGTCAGGGCCACGCCCGCGCGGATCAGCCCGAACGCCAGCGCCTGGTTGATCGTGTCCTGCACGCTTGCGGCAATCAGCACGTCGCCATCGGCATTGTACGGGATCTGCCCGGTATTGAGCAGAAGGTTCGCAAGTGCCAACTGGAACGCACCATTGAGCCACACCTGCCCGATATAGCTGTCGGCCCACGCGAACGGCCCCGACACCGCGCCATCGGACAGGAACTGGAAATCCGTCCCCGACCCGGCATAGCTGCCGTAATAGCTGTAGCCATTGGCGGCCAGCGTGGTCGCCAGCGTCGCGGTCGCCACCGTGGGGGTGATCAGGCCGTTCTGCCGGAATTTCAGCGTCGTGCGCCCCGATGTGGCGGAAAAGTCCAGCGCCGCCATCCACCCCAGCGCAAGGGCGGCGACCATCGGGTCGGCATAGATGGGGGTGACGCCCGCGATGCCCTGGGCTGCAACCCACGCACCAAAGGCTTCGGTCGTGCCGGGCACCGCCGCCTGCGGGTCGGTATCCCACGGCACGTACCAGAAGCGCGAGCCCTGCGCCGCCGTCCATTGTGCGAACGCCTGCTTGTCCGCAAGCGACGGCTCGAACGACGTGGTAAAGCCGGTCCAGTCCGCATTGCCCGCCACCAGCGCATCCATCACCGTCCCCGGCGTGGTGCCCGCGGCGGGGGCGGAAAGTGTAACGGTCGGGACAGAACTGTATCCGCTGCCGCCCGCGCTGACCGCAATCGCGGTGACCACACCATCGGTTACCGTCGCGGTGGCGGTCGCCCCGGTGCCGCCGCCGCCCGACAGGGTGACGGTGGGGGCGGTGGCATACCCGCTGCCGCCATCGGCAATCGCGATGGACTGCACCGCCCCCGCCGACAGCGTGGCGGTGGCCGTGGCCTGCGTGGCATCGGCAAAGGCGGGGCACGCGGCCATCAGCAGGGTGGAGGGTGTCTGCGCCGCGTTGGCGTAGCCCGTGAAATAGACCTGCGCCATGTCGTATTCGACGCTGTCCTCGCCACACATCGCCGCGACATCGGCGGCAGAGGTGAACACGGTGACGCCGGATGCGGGCAGCCCCGCATTGCGCGACAGCACCAGCCCGTTGAGGAACGCGACACCGCCCCCCGCCGCAAGGACGCCGGGCGTGACCCGGACGATGGAAGAAACAGGAATGCCGGCCATATCTTACTCCGGTGGAAAGGTTGCGTCGGTCTCGAAAATCCCGACATTGAGTGTGTCCGCGAACTCCTGCGCGAAGGTCGCTGTGGAATTGACCTGCAATGACAGCGTGACCTGCCATGTGTCCTCGTACTGCGCGGCGTCGGACACGAAATCGCGCTGCACCGGCGGGTCGGCATGCAGGGGCGCGATGCTCCCGAACCCCGCCAGGAAGTCCGCGCAGGCCGGGTCACGAAACAGCAGCGCCACACGCCCAGCACCATCGCCTGCCCCCGCGCCATGCAGGTCCACGCGCACGTCGATGCGCTGCTGCATCCACACGGTGCGGCATCCCGCGCCATAGGTCGTGCGGTTGGTGGCAATCCGCCCACGCCCCGCCACCGTCATGATGGCGAACGTGCCGCACGGCGGGGCCACGCGGTTGACCTGCCCCACCATCACCGCGTCCGCCGACAGCGAAAGGGTGGCGCACAGCCATTGCCCCAGCGCCGCCAGCACCGTGCCCTCGGTCACGTCTGGCGGCGCACCATCAGCTTCGACCATGCCGTCCCCCACTGTTCCATCTGGCGCACCACCAGCCAGTCCGCGCCGTCAAAATTCACCACGTCCCCGCCCGTGCCCGCCGCGCGGTCCATGCCGCCGACAACGCCCGCGACATACACGACCCGCAGCGCGCCCTGCTGGCTCAGGTCGCCCACATGCTGCAACTCGTCCGACGACAGCGCCTGCACCCAGATCGTCGCCGGGACCTCGCGATATTGCGCGGTGCGGGTGAAGTCCGCATTGCCCGCGCTGCCGGTGGACAGCTTCAGCATGGCCGGAACACCCGGCCCCACCGCACCCACCGCCCCGCAGGCCGCACCAAAGAGGTTCATGTCGGTTGGTCCTTGTTCCCTCAGGGGCGTTGCCCCCGAACCCCCACCAAAGGGCATTGCCCTTTAGAAACCACGATTTTTAATGAATCAGGGTGCAGGGAGCGCGCTCCCTGCCGGGTCCGGGCAGAGCCCGGGTGTCGCATGCGCCGACTGCCTCAGGGGCTTCGCCCCCGAACCCCCACCAAAGGGTATTACCCTTTGGAAACCAGAACTTTTAATCAGATCAGGGTGCAGGGAGCGCGCTCCCTGCCGGGTCCGGGCAGAGCCCGGATGTCGCATGCGCCGACTGCCTCAGGGGCTTCGCCCCCGAACCCCCACCAAAGGGCATTGCCCTTTGGAAACCATGACTTTTAATCAGATCAGGGTGCAGGGAGCATGCTCCCTGCCGGGTCCGGGCAGAGCCCGGGTGTCGCCCTCATACTCACGGCCACACGGCGGCCCGCTGCGGCCATCCGGGCACATAGCGCGCCAGGCGCAGGCGGCGCGACATGGCCCAGAACTGCGCCCCGTAGGAGGTCTGGTTGAACCACGCGGCGGAAGCGCCCTGCCCCTCCATCTGGGTGCGCACGGTGATGCTGCCCTGTGTGGCGTCACTGACCCGCCCGACAAGGCCGTTGCCCTGCGCCACCTGCAATTCCAGCTGCGCGACATGCGCCACCAGCAGGTTCAGCAGCACCGCCCGCCGCGCCATATCCTGCGCGGTGCGGGCACGCGGCGAGAGGATCAGCGTGGCCTGCGCATAATATGCGGCGGCCTGCGTGGCGCCCACCTGCGCCGCCAGCAGCGGGAAACGCTGCGCCCATGTTGCGTAATCGAACGCCACGCCGCCACTCATGCCGCGTCGCGACGGGTCACGCCCACCACCGGCAGCGCATCGGGGTCCAGCGGCTCCAGCCCCGTGCGCGTGCCGCCATGTTCCCGCAGCCACGATGTTGCGCGATCCGCCGTGCGTTCCGCCGCGATCAGGCCGTTGCGCAACGGGGCAAAGTCCGGGTTCTGCGCACACCATGCGGTCCAGAACTCGGCCGGCACCTCCGTCCGGCCCGCCATGCCCAGCAGGCGGTTGTCGCGCGGGTGGTAACGCGGGTCACGCCGCGCACCCGCCAGCCGCACCGACGCACGCGGCACCGGGGGCGCCATCGCGCCATGCCCGCGCCGCATCTCCCCCGCGCGCGCGGCCAGCATCGCATCATCATACAGGTCCAGCACCAGCCCGGAGGGCATGCGGCACAGGACCGTGACCGTTGTGTTCGCTGTCGCCATATCCGTCAGATCCCCGTCATGGTGGCGCAGGCCTGCGGGTAGAACCACAGCGTCCCCCACGTGCCCTGCGATTTCTTCTGCCGCACGGAGGTGGAGTGACGCTCCACCGCGTGCGCGCGCATCTTCTCCGTAAAGCCGGTGGACACGCTGGCCTGTCCCTCGACCTCGTTGACGAAAAGCTGCATCATCGTGCTGGCCACCATGCCACCGCCCAGCGCGGTCCCGGCTTCGGGCAGGGTTTCGATGCGCAGGTTCGGCAGGCTTTCGGACAGCAGTTCGCGCAGCTTCACGTTGTACTGGTTGGCATAGAGAAGGCACTGCTGCCGCTCGGTCGGCAGGACCAGCGTCATCGGCGTCTCCAGCGTCAGGTTGCCGCCCATCTGGGTGACCAACTGCGCATACAGCCGCAGCACGTCGTCAAAGCACTGCAACGGGTCGGACATCGCCAGCCAGTCGGCAGCCCCCGTCGCCGTGCCGTTGGCCGAAACCTTCGGCAGCGGCTGGATCGCGGCGGGAAGCTGCGGGTCATTGAGCGCGCCGTAACATTCCAGCCCCGCCACCCCGAACAGGTAGGTCAGGTTCTGCTGTTTCCCCAGCACGGAGATCGACGCAAGGTTGCGCTGGTTCACCAGGTCGATGCGCGCCGCCCCCATGCGCGCGACCTCGCGCTCGCCCCAGCGGGTCCAGGTCTGGTAATGGAAGGACTGGCGGCTGATCCAGTTGGCGTTGGCGTCCACCTCGCCGTCCGCGCTGTAATCGCCATACGCCGCCGTGCGCCCCGACAGTTCGACCACCGGGAACATCGCCGTGTCGGTGACCCAGTCGCCCTTGCGCACCTCGCCATAGATCTGGGCCGCGCGGGTCGGCGCGATCAGCGCGCGGATCACCACCGGGTCGGTATAGGTGGTGAAGATGGCCGGGATGCCGGAATTGGCCGCCGTCACCGCGCCATCGGCGTCCATGGCGAGGCCGCCTTCGGGAAAATACTCCCGCACGCCGTCAAGGTGGATGCCATACTGCCGCGCCAGCACCGGCGCGTCGTTGCGAAACAGGGATGCGTTCATCAGGAAGCCGCTTTCGTAATGGCGATCAGGCCGCCGGTTGTGGCAGGCAGGGCAACGCGCCAGCCGGTCGCGACGTAGCCTTCGGGCACGTCAGCACCAGGGGCCGTGGCGGTAATCGTCCCATCCGTGGTGGAGGCACAGACCACGTCCCCCCGCGCGGCGTCACCGGCGCAGGCGCAGAACACGTCGCCCCCATCCGCCAGCGTGACCATGAAGCCCTGCGGGATGGTCATCGTCGCTTCCTGCAGGTACTGCGTCATCAGCCCCTGCTGTTCACGCACGACAAACCCGTCAGGTGCGGCGGGCGTCGCCACCGGGGCCGCGATCGTGACCGTCGGCGCGGTGGTGTAGCCCGTGCCGGGGGCCGTGACCGTAATGCCCGTCACCACGCCGTTGCTGATCGTGGCCGTGGCCTGCGCCCCGCTGCCGCCCCCGCCCGACAGTGTAACGGTCGGGACAGATTCATAGCCCGCGCCGCCGGACGTGACCGCAATGGCCGACACCGCACCGGCCGCGACACTGGCGTCCGCCGTGGCCGTCGCCGTCGCATCGGACGGCGGCGTGTTCAGCACCGACGCCCCGTCCGCCTGCACCCACGCAAACGCCGCGACAGCAACGCCGCCCGCACCCGCCCGCAGGCCATTCGCCCACGCCAGCACCGACCGGCGCGGGTTTTCAGACGCCCACGCACCCGGAAAGGATACGGGCCAGTTGTAATTGACCGTATTGGGAAAAGGCATGTACAGCCTCCATGTTTGTTCAGTAAAACCGCCTCAGGGGCGTTGCCCCCGACCCCCCACCAAAGGGTATTACCCTTTGGAAACCATGACTTTTAATCAGATCAGGGTGCAGGGAGCGCGCTCCCTGCCGGGTCCGGGCAGAGCCCGGGTATTGCATGCGCCGACTGCCTCGGGGGCTTTGCCCCCGACCCCCCACCAAAGGGCATTGCCCTTTGGAAACCATGACTTTTAATGAATCAGGGTGCAGGGATCGTGATCCCTGCCGGGTCCGGGCAGAGCCCGGGTGTTGCGTGCACCGACTGCCTCAGGGGCGTTGCCCCCGAACCCCCACCAAAGGGCATTGCCCTTTGGAAACCATGACTTTTAACGGATCAGGGCGTGGGAAGCCGCCTACAGCACGCGCGGCGCGCGGGTTACGCCGAAACGGGCATTGAAATCCGGCGCGGCGTCGGCAGCCAGCGCGGCGCCGGGGGCGGCCTGCCGTGTCCCGATCACCACATCGATCATCGGGCGCAGGGCCGACGCATGCACGCCCGCCGCGTCATGCCCGACCTGCCCCAGGGCATAGCGGTAGATGGCATCCGCGCTGTCCATGCCGATCACCTCGCCCACCAGCGGGCGGACGGCGCGGCGTGCGTCCTCCACCGCGCCAAGGCGGGTGCGCTCGGCCTCCAGCGCGCGGGCCACGGCGTCGCGCACGGCGGCGTCGGACGCCATTTCCGGCGGGGCGTCGGGCGGACTGGCGGGTGTTGCGTCAAGTTCCGCGCGCGCGGCCAGCAGCGCCGCCGACAGCGCATCGGGCGCGGTGTCGGGCGTCAGCGCCCCGGTGCGCAGGGCGTGGCCGATGACCTGCACCGTGAAGGTCGCATCGGGTTCGGGTAAGGGTGCCATCATGTTCTCCTGTAGTGCGGAATCGGCCACCAGCACGTCCGGCCCCGCGCGTCCGGCGGGGACAAGGGCGACATGGTTGCCGCGAATGTTGCGCATCACCCCGTCATAGGGCTGCCCCCGCCACCGCCCCGGCGTCATGTCCGCGTCATAGCGGTAGGCGCAGGACAGTTCGCGCCGCCCGCCATCGCGCACCATCGCGATGGCGGCCGCGTCCCAGATCGCCAGCGCGTTGTCCAGATACGGATCGGCAAAGGCGCAGTCGGTGCCGGTCGCCCCCACGGTGATGTCGCGGCGCGGGTTGTCCGCCGACACATGCGCATGGTCCGCCAGCACGGGGATGGCGTTGAACGTCGGGGCCGCGCGCGCCAGTTCGTCGGGCGCGCGCAACAGTCGGTACAGAGCGTCCGCCCGCAGCCCCAGCGCCGCATGTCCGGGGATTTCCGACCCCCGGTAGGTGTTGACGCCTGCCTTTGAAATATGGGTCCGCGCGACATACAGCCTCCCGTCCTCGTCCGTGACACGGACCGAACCGATCCGGTCATGGGCCAGCATATCGGTCATGAATGTCCTTTCATCGGGGCGACGCCCGCCGCCGCGCGCAGGGCGTCGATGCGCGCACGGGCATGGTCGATGTCCGCGCGCTGCGCATCGTCCATCTGCCACAGCGGCACGAACGCGAAATCCAGCCGGGGATCGACCTCCCCCCACAGGTGCAGCTGCACCATGCGGAACATCCGCTCCAGCACCGGGGCGATGTGGGCCTCCTGAAATGCCGTGATCTCGTCATAGAAAACCCGGATTTCCCCATCCGACGACGCATTCAGCCCGGCCGGCTGGATCCCGAACAGCTTGACCAGCGGGATGCCGGGGATGGACGCCATGAACTCCTGCGACTGGGCCTGCAATTCGCTCAGCCCCGAAAGCGGGGTGGCGACGATGGCGAAATCCTCGTGCGTGCGGTCGATGACGAAGGTGCCGTGGTTCGACTGGTACGCATTCATCGCCTCCACCCGGCCCGTCAGGCTGTCGGTATCAACCTGCGCGGGACCGTCGTCCCCGTCACCCATCGCGCCGGCCATGTCGGTTTTCAGCACCTTGGTCGCAAAGTTGCTGACCAGGTCGGACACGGACTGGCGCGTGCGCAGGAAGTTGTGGACATAGGTGCGCAGCATCTGCGTCAGGCTGGGACCGCCGAAATTGAAGGCGGGCTTGAAAATGTCCGAGACCTCGAACGGCACCATCGAAAACAGGCGGCTGGCGTCCACCAGCGTCCCCTGCACCCACCACGCGCGCGGGCGAAAGTAATCGGGCCGCAGCGGCATGTCGGCGTTATAGCTGTCGGGCGTGGTCCACAGTGGCTCCACATTCAGAAAACGCCTGATCGCGCCACGGGCGATGCCGTTCGGCCCGATCACCAGCGGCGTGCCCTGTCCCGCGCTGCTTAACGGCTGGCCCATGTCGGGCCACACATGCCCAAGGCCAAAGCCCAGCGCGTGGATCACCTGCCGGCGCAGCACCTCACGCACGCGCAGGCGGCGCATCTCGGCACGCAACTGCGTCATACGCGACAGCAGCGCATCGTCCGGCGCGTCGGTTTCGGGCGTGGTGATGCGGATCCATTCGCGCGTGGCCTCACGCGCGATGACCTCGACCGGCTTGCGGAACTCCGCACGCTGCATCATCTGCGCCAGCAGGGGATAGCCGATAAAGCCCAGCGCATCGCCAAACGCGCCCCCGCCATCGCCCAGGCCATCCCCGGCCCAGTCATGCACCCCCGACAGCGCCCGGTCCATCGCCAGCGCCCCCGCCCCGCGCACCCCCGGCGGCGGGACATAGGGCCGCAGCCCGTCCCGCGCATCGGGCAGCACGGCAGACGCCGCCCGGCCAAAGCGCGGCATCGCGTCCGCACGCGGCACGACACGCGGTTCACGCCGCACGCGGGGCGGCGTGGGCGCGCGGTGGAACCAGTGTTTCATCGTGTTTTTTCCTGAACGTGTGGAGGCAGTCGACGTGTGCACCATCCGGGCTCTGCCCGGACCCGGCAGGGATCGCGATCCCTGCACCCTGATTCGCTAAAACGTCATGGTTTCCAAAGGGTAATACCCTTTGGTGGGGGTTCGGGGGCAAAGCCCCTGAGGACATCGCCACCCGCAACACCCGGGCTCTGCCCGGACCCGGCAGGGATCACGATCCCTGCACCCTGATTCGTTTAAAAGTCATGGTTTCCAAAGGGCAATGCCCTTTGGTGGGGGTTCGGGGGCAAAGCCCCTGAGGACATCGCCACCCGCAACACCCGGGCGGCTTGCTCCGGACCCGGCAGGGATCACGATCCCTGCACCCTGATTCGCTAAAACGTCATGGTTTTCAAAGGGCAATGCCCTTTGGTGGGGGTTCGGGGGCAACGCCCCTGAGGGACGCTGTTCAGATCCCCCGCAACGCCGCCGCCGTAAAGGCGGGCATGCGCCGACGGTTGCGGATCACGCCGTCCAACGCATAACGCAACGCGTCGATCCCGTGGTCCCACCCATCGGCCAGCACCGGCAGCACGTCCCCCGTCAGGCGGTCCACGCGCCACGAATACATCCGCAGTTCCCGGGCGATATTCTCGCACCGCGGATGAACGCGGATGCGGCGGAAGGCACGCAGGCGGGCGATGCCGTCCTGCACCGATCCGGGCCATTTCGCCGCCGCCGTGATGCGAAAGCCAAAGCGCGTGGCGAGGTAGCTGATCGTCTCCGGCCGGGACGCATCGGCACGCACGGGCCAGTCGCGCGATCCCGGCACCCGGTCGAACAGGGTGGCAAGCGCGTCCATCTCCACCCCCGTGGCAAACACCTCGTGGTCAACATGCAAGATGTCGTCGGCAATGAAACAGCGCACCATCACCGTCGGGTCCCGCGCAAAGCCCCAGTCCACGCCAAAATACAGCCGCGCATCCGGCGGGGTCGTAAACGCCGCGACCTCCACATGGCCGCCAAACACCACCGCGTCGCTGCGGGTGCGGCACTCGCCCTCCCACACATGGTCATAGGCATCGGGGTCGTGGCGCAGCATGCGGCGGCGCTCCGCGTCCAGTTCGGCGGGAAACCACGGGTTGTCGCGCCACCCCACCCGGCGCACGATCGCGTCCGGATCGTCGCGCAGGGCACACATCATCTGGTGCATCGGCGCGTCCTCGCGCTCCGGGTTATAGGTGAACCAGATTTCCGACCCCGGCGCGCGGATGGTCGGCAGAAGGATGTCGAGGCTGGCGCGGCTGAGCGTCTGGGCTTCCTCCACCCAGCACAGGTCCACCTTCTCCGTTGACTTGATCGCCTCCACATTGCGGCCCAGCCCACGGAACAGGATTTCCGAACCGCACGTCGTTGTCATAAGGTTTTCACGGATGCGGAACCACGGCCCCAGCCCAAGTGCCGCGACCTGGTCCGACAGCAGCCGCCGCACCGAATCGGCCATGGAGCTGTGATATTCCCGGCAGCACAGGATGCGCATCGGGCGGGCGGCGGCCATGGCCACGATCACCCGCGCCACCGTCCAGCTCTTGCCGCTGCCGCGCCCGCCATACAGGATCTTGTACCGCGCGGGACGCAGGATGCCGGCGCAGGCGGGCGGGATTTCGACACGCACCACCGTCATTCCCGCCCCTGCCCCTGCGCCACATCCGGCCGCAGCAGCGCGGGCGCGATCAGCAGCGTCGGCGCAACCGGCGCGGGGGGCGTGTCGGCGGCAGGGGCGGCGGCCTTGCCCCACCCCCGGTCCAGCATCTCCTTCAGCGCGGCAAGGCGTGTCGCCTCGCTCGACGCGTGGCATGCAAGGTCAAGCAGCGCCGCCACCACCACGTCACGATGGGTCCGCAGCACCGCCTCAAGCGACTGCTGCGGGGACGCACCCGCGCCGGGATCGGGCATGGGGGGCCTCCGTCATCATTTTTTCATGAAAGGGCGCAGGCCGGGCAATGGCCCGTCTTTTTGAAAAACGGGCGGCATCGCTGCAACTTCCGGGGGCTGCGCGGGCTGTCACGGCCCCGGGGCGCACCCCTGACCGAGTAAGCGCACTATGTCGCGAAACCTGACATCCCTCAAGAAAAAAACATGCCGCAGGCCGCCCTGCTCAATCCCACTGGATCGCGGCGGCTTCGTGGATCATGACCCATTTCTGAAAATCACTGACCGTCTCGTAAATGATGCCGTCCGCGGGCTGCTGCGTGTCGGTCACGAACCCGACCCGCCCGATGCTGCATTCCAGCACGATCCGCTTTTCCCTGCCCCGGAACAGCGGGGTCCAGATCTGGCCGCCACAGACATGGAAATGATGATGCTTCATGACCAGCATATCTCCCGCACTCGCCTGAAAAATGAATTGCATCCATATGGATAAATAAAGGTTAACGCATGAAAATAATCCGGCCATCCCGCCGGGTCCCGGTCGAATATTCGTGACCGCAATCTCCCCACCCCCATAATGGAGGCATCATATATGTGTCATTTCAAATATGAACATTGACCATATACCATCCCCGAAAGGCCGGCCCGCATAAAAATGCCGCAGATTTCGTTTCTTTTCTTCATAGATGTATCATGAATGCGCATTTTTATGATCCAATACTCAATTTCAAACAGAAATTATCCTATTTCCCGCTGTTTATGTTTTGCAACACAAATGTCAAGCCTTCCGCCCGCTGCCCGTCACGTGGCGCACAGGTGCAACGCAGTGGGGGTCCGTTCCGTTGGGGCTGCACTTATTGTAACCTGCATGCGCGAGACTGACGCCAGAACGGACAAGGACACCCATGAGCAGCCCCCTTCCCGATCATGCCGAAACCGTTGCCCGGATTGGGGAACTGTTCCGCACCCACGGATATGCCGGCACGTCGCTGTCGCAGATCACCCAGGCCACCGGCAAGGGCAAGGGAAGCCTGTACCACTTCTTCCCCGGCGGGAAGCAGGACATGGCCGAACAGGTCCTGGCGCAGGTGGAGGGCTGGTTCGGCGCCAACGTGTTCGAGGTGCTTGACACCGCCCCCCCGCACGAGGCCGTCGCACGCATGTTCGCCGCCGTGACGCAGTGGTATCGCGCGGGGCGGCGCGGCAGCCTGTTCGCCGCCTTCACGCAGGAGGCCGCGACCCGCGCGCTGTTCGCCCGCCGCATCGAGGTGTTCTTCCGCCGCTGGGTTGTCGCCCTGCGCAACATGCTGCGCCGCGCGGGCGTGACCGGGGGGCAGGCGACCTACCTGGCCGAAGACACCATCGCCGCCATCCATGGCGCGCTGATGCTGGCGCAGGGGCTGGACACGCCGCGCCTGTTCGGCCGCATGATGGACCGTGCGCAGCACACGCTGCGCGCCGCCCTGCCGCAATAGGGGCAGGCACCCTTTTCCACAGATTCTGGGGAAGGATTCACGCACAATCCTGTGGATAACGGCTCAGTACCGCCTGAATCACGGGGGAGCCTCCCCTTCACACAGGCGCAGGTCGCGCGCGGCGTCGGCCGCATCGGCGGCACGGTCCTGCGCCGCCGCGTGCGCGCGCTGCGCCACCTCGTCCTCCACCCGCGCCAGCGCCAGTCGCAGGGTGTCGCACTCATCCTCCAGATAGCCCAGAAGGTCCGCGCCGTCATACGTACCCTCGAACCGGGTGGCCGAAAGCTCCGCCCGGATCTGCCCCAGACGCGCCAGACGCGCCTTCAACTGCGCCTCATACCGCACCGCCCAGTCCGGATAATCCGCACATATCGCCGCATCCCACCGCATGGCCGCTCCTCCCGCCTGTCTGTCATGCAGCCTTATTGTGCGACTTTTATGCACAAAGGCGCAAGGTGAAAGGCCATCGCCGCACGCACCATCCGGGCGCTGCCCGGACCCGGCAGGGATCTCGATCCCTGCACCCTGATTCGTTCAGAAGTCCCGGTTTCCAAAGGGTAATACCCTTTGGTGGGGGTTCGGGGGCAACGCCCCTGAGACTGTCGCCGCACGCACCATCCGGGCGCTGCCCGGACCCGGCAGGGAGCGCGCTCCCTGCACCCTGATTCGTTCAGAAGTCCCGGTTTCCAAAGGGCAATGCCCTTTGGTGGGGGTTCGGGGGCAAAGCCCCTGAGACTGTCGCCGTACGCACCACCCGGGCGCTGCCCGGACCCGGCAGGGAGCGCGCTCCCTGCACCCTGATTCGTTTAAAAGTCCCGGTTTCCAAAGGGCAATGCCCTTTGGTGGGGGTTCGGGGGCAAAGCCCCTGAGACTGTCGCCCGCCCATGTGCGAAAATTTCGCTTGCATTTCGTACACATTTATCGCACATCCGTTTGTATGAAAAACATGCACACAAAGCCGGATGAAGGTCCGGCCCCCCACACCCGGCCTGCGGCAGTGCGTCCGGGCGTGGTCCGTCGCACGCGTCCGCCGCGCATTGACTGGTCGCGGCTGGACCCGGAAGTCGCGCGCCTGCGGGCGAGCGGCCTGAGCAACCGGGAGACGGCGCGGCGGCTGAAGCTGAACGTCAAGACGATGGAGACCCGGCTGCGGCACCTGCGCCTGCACCGTGCGGCGGGGCATGCGACCCTGCGCGCGGACGAGGTACGGCGCACCTGCCTGAACTGTGACGCGCCGTTCATTGCGGACGGGCGTTTCCTGCGCCTGTGCCCGGCGTGCCGGACGATGTTTGGATGAGCGGCCATCCCGACCATCCCCCCGGCCCGTGCGCCGATGCGCCCGCGCCGCTGTCGCCGCCGGAATGCGACCTGCGCGGGTATGACTTCATGCCCCTGTTCGGGCACCGGCTGTTCTGCGGGCGGATGTATACCCACTGCACCGATGCGGAGTTCCGCGCGGCGCTGCGGCTGTGGTGGGCGGCATGGAACCAGGTCCCGGCGGGCAGCCTGCCGATGGACGATCGCGCGCTGGCGACGCTGGCGGATTTCGGGCGTGACGTGCGGGCGTGGCGGCGGGTGCGCGCGCGGGCGCTGGACGGGTTTGTCGCCTGTTCGGACGGGCGTCTGTACCATCCGTTACTCTCGCGTGAGGCCGTGCGCGCCCATGTCGGCCGCCTCCGGGCGCAGCGCCGCCGCAATGACGATGCCGAACGCCTGCGCCGCTGGCGTGATGCGCGCGCCGATACGGCGGCGGACATGCCCGCGAAACGCGTTTCACCCGGCGTGGACAGCAACAGTGAGAGCGAGAGTCACCCCACCGCCGCGCGCCACGCGGCGCGTCCGCCGGCATCCGGCGCGCGGGACGTGGCGGGGATGATCGCACGCACGGGCGACCTGACCGGGCGCGGCACGCGGCAGGCGCGCGCACTGGTGGGACAATGGCTGAAGATGGCGGGGGATGATGCGGTGCTGCTTGATGGGGTGCTGCACGATGCGCTGGCATTGCGCCCGGCGTACCCGGTGGCGTGGGTGCGGGCCTCCCTGCACCAGCGCACCGACGGCGATGGCACGGCGCGCGCCACGCACCTTGCGGCGTGGGACGTGATCCCGAACCTGCGGGGGGTCTGAACGATGCACGACATGACCGGCCCGCACATCCACGCCCCCGCCACCGTGCCCGACGGGTGCACGTGGCGTCCGGCGACGGGCGATGTCGGCGGACTGCTGGCGGCGGCGCGCGCGGGCATGGCCATCCTGCCGCGCGACCTGACGCCCGCGCGCCTGCACGCCCTGCGCACGCAGATGGCCCATGCCGACATCGCCGCGCGCCCCGCCCCGCCGGTGGTCATTGCCGCGTGGCTGAAGAAGCTCGCCCCGCTGGTCAGCAACCCGCCCCCGCCCGCGCAGGTCGTGGGACAGGCCGCCGCCATTGCCGAGGTCTGCGCCGACATCCCCCTTGGCGCATGGACGCCCGCCACCCGCATGGCCTGGTGCCGACAGCCGCCCCGCAACGGATACCCCGCCGGCGCACGCTGGCCCGCGCCCGGCGAACTGCACGCCGTGCTGTACCCGACGGCACAACGCATCCGTGCGGAGCAGCATCAGCTGCGGCGGTTGCTGGCATTGCGGGAAAGGGGGTGAGGACCGTGCCTCAGGGGCTTTGCCCCCGAACCCCCACCAAAGGGCATTGCCCTTTGGAAACCATGACTTTTAACGAATCAGGGTGCAGGGAGCACGCTCCCTGCCGGGTCCGGGCAGCGCCAGGGTGTTACATGCGACGACTGCTCCTCAGGGGCTTTGCCCCCGAACCCCCACCAAAGGGTATTACCCTTTGGAAACCAGGACTTTTAGTGAATCAGGGTGCAGGGATCGCGATCCCTGCCGGGTCCGGGCGGAGCCCGGGTGTTTCATACCACCACTTCCTCAACATCCTTGTGCCATAATGTCTTTTCAGGAGTATCCCACATGCCCCGCCTTCATTCCCCTGCCTCCCCACGTACCGACATGGGCGCACCCGGCCCGGCCGCACGGGCGCGGGAGGTCGTGTCGGACATGGTCGTCACCACGCCGCGCACCCCGGCGCAGGCGGTGCGCCGGGTGCGGTGCGAGTGCATGCTCGACCGATTGTTCCACCGCACCAACAGCGCCATCGATCCCGCGCAGTATCGGGCGGGCCTGCGCTTTCGCGCCCTGTGGGCACGCGCGGCGCGGCAGACGCCATTGACACAGTCCTATCGCCCCACCACGGGGGCCGCGCGTGGCCCGGCAGGCGGGCATGACCCGGTGACGTGGGCGGTGCTGGAACTGAACGATGCCCTGTCGTGCCTGAGTGCGCCGCAACGCCGCGCCGTCATCGCCACATGCGGCATGGACGAACCGGTCGGCCTGCGCACGCGCACGCTGCGTGCGGGGCTGAGTGCGCTGGACACGTTCTGGCGCAGGGCCGCGCATCAATGACAACCGCCAGATAACGGGACACCTGAATACAGGCTCCGGCAACGCGGCATATTAAAGATGGCTCAACCGCATATTTTTTCCCCGCCATGGGTTTCCAGCGATATGAAACATTATATAATGATATGATACATCTATGTTAATTATATTTACAGCAACAAGCTGGAACGACGCAGGATATGATCAATATTACTCTTTCACACGGAACACCTATGTGGCTCTATGGTGTCCATGGCACGGTATCGGATGTCAAGAAATGGTCGGAAACCCATGTCTCGGCCTCGTCCACCTCGGACAATAACAATCACCAACTATCGGTCAACAGCACCGTAGAGGATGCCGGTGAATTCTGGGTCACCACCGCGGGTGGACGCCAGGAAATCATCAAGGAACCACTTGCAGTCCGCGAAAGTCAGGAAGTCACCATGGTCTGGGGGAACCTCCAGAACATTTCCAGCGGAAATTACATCCTGTTCCGCAATTATACCACCGGCAGGGACACGTCCTTTACCGGCAGGCTGGGGAGCGCCAATACGCCGCTGTTCCAGGCCTTTGCAGAGCCTGAAATATCCGCCTACCGCAAAAAATTCCGGTTTCTGATCCTTATGCTGGTGATTACGATTACGGTGCTCATACTGCTTTCGATGAACAATAGTGATGGCGCCCCCCATTCGTTCGCGGGGCATGTAGTGGGGACTGTAATCATCATGCTTGTTCCTTTGGTCATCCTTGCGTTGATCGTCACCGCGATCAAGTTTAACAAGACCAAGAAGCGATTGCTACAGCAGCTCCGAACCGAACTGGCGACCGTCAGTCGCTCCGCCCTGGCGAACCCTGCTTTCATGCGCGATGTCAGCTAACGCCGTAACGATGCGGCCATCGCGCTGCTGAATACTTATGCAACGAAGGCATAGCGTGACCGGTCCCGCCAACAACGATCCGCCACCATCGTGCCGGAACCTGCCATGGGGCGCAAAAACGCGGCGCCCCATCATCCGCTTTCGCCCCTGAATGCCGGGCCACCGACGCATGACCCATCCGGGTCTGTTTTAAAAATCATGGTTTCCAAAGGGTAATACCCTTTGGTGGGGGGCTCGGGGGCAAGGCCCCTGAGGACACGGGCAGGGATTTTCGCGGCGTGCGAACCATCCCGTTACTGTCGCGATTACAGCAGACAGCCTGCGCCCCGCCCGCCTTGCGCCTCCCCGAACCCTGCCCCTCGCGCAGGGTAGACCGACACGGTGTTGTGGGGTAACATTTCCAAGAACAGGAACGGCAATTACTTTTCTGTTTGTGAATGGCACAGGCAGGAACAGCCAGAATTTTCTTGCGGACCGGTCTGGTAAAACGCCCCTGTTCCGGACCCATGGCGCATCGGAAGTACGAGCCTACACCATGTTATTCATCTTCAGCGTGCTGATCGGCCTCTATTCACTCTACCTGATCAGCACGGGCAGCCATGTAACAGGCAGCCTGCTGCTCATCACGGCTCTCATCTGTGCCGTGCGGTTTACTTACGTGGCAAGAAGGATACTCCGGACGCAGATACAGGCCGATGCCGCGCAAAGCCAGGAGCCCGCGCCGCGCCAGGATGAACGGCCCGGCCCGCATGAAATCCACCAGCCGACACCCCACGTTCCCGCCGATGCCGGCGAACGGCAGGCACGCATGAACGGTCCGGCGACAGGCACCCCCACGACAGAATTGATGACGTCGAGCATGGACATGCTGCGTGCGCTCGCGGATGAGATCGCGACCGGCAAGGCCACCAGGCCCCCGCCAAGCGTCTATGACAGGGCGGCCGAAGCCGGGGCCCTGACAGTCCGCAACGCCCTGGCGCGCGTTACGCGAGAGGACGGGGATGTCGAGGGGATGCGCCGCATCGCGGAAACCATCTTCTGCCACGGATTCAACCAGCATCTGGAGGAAGAAAACGTGGACTTCCAGTCGCGCGAAAGCTGCGCGGAAATGGAACTGGCCATCATGACATGGAAAAGCCGCAACCCCGATCTGTTTCAGTAAGGTCATGGTTTCCAAAGGGGAATATCCTTTGGTTGGGTTTCAGGGGCAACGCCCCTGAGGCAGTCGGCGCATGCAACACCCGGGCGGCAATTTACTGCCGTTGTCCCCCTGAAATACCTGCGTGACGCGCCACGCCACAAAATATGTGCGGAGTGCACATTTTTTTCCGGGAAGGGTATTCGCACAATATGAAACATTCTATAATAATATGATTACAGCAATCAGCCGGAATTGGACAAGAGATGGTCGATATTACGCTTTCACGCGGCACAAAGATCTGGATCGAGGGCGTGCATGGCAAGGTTGGCAGTAACCAGAAATGGTCGGATACGTATGTCTCCGGTGCAGGAAATAGTGTCAGCAGCCGCACTGTCGCCCGTGGAGGGATCGAAGAACCCTTGATTGATGTGCTTGGCCGGTAATTTCTGGGTTTTGGCGATTTGATTGACGGTTTTTGCGATGGCGTCCAGTCTGCGTTTTGAGCAGATTGGGAGTTGTCTCTCGCT
>NZ_POTC01000007.1 GCF_002906255.1 Novacetimonas maltaceti
GGCCCCACCAGCGCCCCCGCCGCCCGTGCAGCCCCAGCCGGCGGGGGGACAGCAGCAGGCGCCGCGGCTACAGGCGCGGCAGCCACAGGGGCAGGAGCCGGCGCTGGCGGCGGCGGTGGGGCCGCCGGAGTCTCTGGCGCGGCGGCTGGCGCGGCCATCACCTCGGCCGGTGCGGGCGCAACCGGCGTAGCATCAGGCTGGGGCGCACTCTGGGCTACGACATCGGCGTCGGGCGTGGTCTCGCCCGTTTCCTCTGCCGTCTCCTCATGTTCCAGCTGGTCCAGTCGTTTTTCAACCTGTTTGGGGACCGTTGTCGGCTCGAAGGTGCGATCGACGAACGACCGGTAGGAGTACTGTCCTCCTTCAACGCCAAAAGAACGCAGGACCCGCTGAAAATCCTGCGGACTTTCAGCCTGCCCCCTTCTTCCAGCGACATCATCAGACCCTGAAGCACTCACTTTATAGTCTCCTCTGCCCGTGCGATGTAAACGAGCAGCGTCAACGCTGCAGAATAATAATCGGGCGCGTGATCAAGTGTCGGGAGTTCCCCGGCAGAATCAAGCCCCGTACATTCAGCAACCGCAAGATATCCAGGCGGGGCGTTGTAAGGCGAACGCGCCCCGGTCATCAGATCGACCCACCCCGGCAGGGCATTGGCCCCGAAATTGTTCCAGAAACGGCTGAAATCAGCCAGCACATCCGGTGCAAGCATGTGCGCCCAGTAAAGGTAGAGCGGCACACGAATCGCATCATAGGAGAAGCGCGGCGGCCATCCCTGCGCGATCGACAGCGCACCGGTGGCGCGGTTGACCGCCAGCCAGTCGGGCGGCAGGCGCCATTGCCCGAAACGCCCGGCGGCGACCAGGCGCAGGCCGTCCTGCATGACCGTGCGCCAGCGCGGGTCCGCCGTCAGGTCGAACGCCTGCAGCAGCGAAGGCATCACGTAATAGGACAGGTTGAGGATCACGCTGTCCTTTTTGACGAACCCGGTCTTGCCGGGCATCAGGACGACATACGGCCCCACCTTCATCGTCATCAGGTTCACGACATCGCCGTAGATGGCCATCGCATCCTGAATGAAATCGGGACGCTTGAACCGCTTGCCCGCGCGGCCCAGCGCCAGCGCGATCAGCAGGTCACCGTCGGTCGCGTTGTTCTTGTCCGGCACGGCCGGCTGATGCCCGCTGAGGTAGCGCCACGAAAACAGCTTGTCGTCGGTATGCTGCAGGTTGGTGCGCGCCCACATCCAGATTGCCTCGAACGAGGCGAGGTCGCCCGCCGCCGCGGCGAACAGCATGCCGTAGCCCTGCCCCTCGCTGTGGGATTCGCCACCATTGCCCGTGTCGATGACACGCCCGCCGGGACGCAGGTACTTGCTGCGGAAGATGGCCCACTGCTGCGCGACCGCATCGGGGGCGGCGTCATCCGCAAAGGCGTTGCCGGATGAAAGCATCTGCGCACCCCCCGCTGCTGCCATGATCGACATAAAGGAACGCCGCCCGACCCCGCCTGCAGCCGGAGAATTGTTTTCTTCAGTCATCATGGAAATCAACTGCATCAGACCTTACATATCCCCAAAGACGCACACTCAAGGCACGACACGACACACAAACCGGCCACCGGCACCGCATGACCATGGCGGGCGACGACCTCTTTCCCGCAACAGGTCCGCGCACGGCCCCACAACTCGCGAAACAGATCCGGACCAGATACGGCGCAATTCCCGAAAAGCATCCCCGATCGTGGATTTACTTGGGATATTGCCTGCACCGCACTCCGATCATAATCATCACCCCGTCCTTGGCAAACAATGGCAAAGCCCATGCCACGATACGGTCCGACGGAAGTTGTAATTTTATCACAAGCCCCGATCCTCCCGTTCCCGCACCATGCCGGAACCCGCATCGGGGACCTTCCCTCGCCAGGGCAGGCGTTGCCTGAAAAAACCAGACATCCCCACACCCGAAAGCTTAAGTCGGTGTAATAATATTCTTACGTTCGAAGAAAATTGGAAACCCGAAAGATATTTAAAATTTCAATTCGGGTTGACGCAGATCAATGACAGTCATCCGCCCGCAAATGAGCGGCGTGTCAATTTTGCATTATATTTACATCTTTACGGACCACAATCGAAAACAACAGGGCAGGAACCTGAAAAAGGCAAGTAAATCGCCTTTCCGCCCCATCCCTGTGCCCCGCAGGCATGTCCCGCCGCAGTTTACGGCAGGGTTTTGTCAAGGGTGACGTCGCCAGTCATGAACAACCGCCGCATCATGTCGTCGCGCGCGGACATCTTCAGGATATCGGCCAGCGTCCAGCGGTCCAGCACCTCCATGAACGCATCAAGCGCGGTGCCAAGGACGAAGTAGAACTGGCAGAACCCGCTCAGCACGCAATCCTCGGCCTCGCTCTTGGGGCGCATGCAGGACACCAGCTGCCGCTCTTCTTCCGTCAGGCGCACGACCGCGCCGATCCGGATCTCGTCCGCTGGCTGCCCCAGTTCGATCCCGCCGCCACGGCCGCGCACCGTGCGGATCAGGCCCGCCCGCCCCAGCTTGTGGACGACCTTGACCATATGGGTCTCAGACACCCTGTTGGCCTGCGCCACCTCACGTATCGAAACGCGCGTGTCGGGACGCAGCGCAACGTAAAGCAGAACCCGGAGGGCATAATCGGTATGCAGGGTCAAACGCATCTAATCTGTTCGCATCTTCCGAAATGAAGGCGGGATCCAGTCATATGGCGTAATGACAGCCATATTCTGTCCCTGAAGCGTAAAAAGCGATAATATTCCATACCCTACAGAAAAAAGCTTCCGCTATATTTTAATATAATACCTATTTTGTTTTTCTATATATGTTGCGCGCGCCTGAACACCCCTGAACAACGCCGGCCATACTGGGAAATGTTGGGACTGAAACCGACCCCGTGAAATGCCGGATCAGCGCCTGGCGTGCGATCCGGACTGCGGGCAGTGCCGCAAGGCTGCAAAACGGGCCAGCATATACAGAAGACTGAGCAGTAAAGAGAAAGGCACAGACATGCCATTGGCCGTGCAGAAACCTGCTGCAGAACCAATGGCGTCCCGTACGGGATTCGAACCCGTGTTGCCGCCGTGAGAGGGCGGTGTCCTAGGCCTCTAGACGAACGGGACAGGGCCGAAGGCGCTTCTAGAGGATTGCGGCCAGCGACACAAGCGGACAACTCCCCCAAAATGCGATCTGTGTGCTTTTTTCTTTCACGCCCCTGCCTGGCCGCGGGTTTCAGGGCGAAACCTGCAGTCGCCCGATGATGCGGTTATGCGCAAGATCCCAGATGATGACACGATCCGCGCCGCCGCCCGTCAGCGCCACCGCCAGCATCGTATCGCCCTGCCGCGCCAGCGAGGTGACATGCGTGCCCGCCGGTTCGTCAAGCACCAGCCGCCCCAGATCCTGTGGCAGCACCGCCTGCGTGCCCGTGGCGGCCGCAACCTGCGCCGGATCGGGCGTGCCGCTGTCGCGGGGATGCGAAATCCGGTGCACCAGCACACCCACCAGAACCAGCGATCCCACCGCCAGCAGAACCCCCATGCCGATCACCGCCGCAAGCAGCGCGCGCGATCCCTGTTTTTCCATCGTGTGCTTTCCGTTTCCGAACGCGAGTTTTTCCATTACATGGACGCCCCATGACCCAAGACATCCAGCCTGCCCCCGTCATTGCCACCGTCGGGGATGCAGGGCAACGCACCGACCGCTTCATGGCCGACACGATCGGCACATTGTCGCGTTCGCGCATCAAGTCCCTGATGGAAGCCGGGCACCTGCTGCGCGATGGCGTGGTGCTGCGCGACCCGGCCGACCCGGTGCGCGCGGGCATGCGCTATGAACTGCGGGTGCCCGCCGCCGCCCCGGCCACGCCACAGGGGCAGGACATCGCGCTCGACGTGCTGTTCGAGGACCGCGACCTGATCGTCATCGACAAGCCGGCAGGGCTGGTGGTGCATCCCGCGCCGGGGAACGAGGACGGGACGCTGGTCAACGCGCTGCTGGGCCATTGTGGCGACAGCCTGACGGGCATTGGCGGGGAACGCCGTCCGGGCATCGTGCACCGGCTGGACAAGGACACGTCGGGCGTCATGGTGGCGGCCAAGACCGAACTTGCGCACCAGGCGCTGTCCGCCGCCTTCGCCAGCCGCGATATCGAGCGCGCGTACCAGGCGGTGTGCTGGGGCGTGCTGACGCCCACCGCCGGGTCGTTCGAGGGCGCGATCGGGCGCGACCGGCGCGACCGCAAGCGCATGGCCGTCATCAGCAATGGCGGGGGCAAGCATGCCCTGACGCATTACCGCACGCTCGATGCCTTCCACGGCAGCCTCAGCCATGTCGAATGCAAGCTCGCGACCGGGCGCACGCACCAGATCCGGGTGCATTTCGCCCATGCCGGGCACGCGCTGGTGGGCGACCCGACCTACCTGCGGCGCATTCCCGCCGCGGCACGCGGCCTGCCGGCCGACGCCCGCGCCGCCGCGCTCGACTTCCCGCGCCAGGCGCTGCATGCCGCCCGCCTTGGCTTCGTGCATCCACGCACGGGCGAGCATCTCCTGTTCGAGACGCAGCCCCCCCGCGACTTCCAAGACCTGCTTGCCGCGATTGGCTGATATTAAGGCGGTTTAATGCGCCTTTCCTTGACGCAACGGGGAATGGACAGTATCGCTTGGAACTGTTCGCCGGGGCCGACGCCCCCAGGCTAACTGGACGTCCTGCACGAGATCGCCCATTCCGGGGATGTCCTGTGGGGACGACAACAAGTCCAGTCGTGCGTCTCTCGGAAAACGGCTGCAACCCGTCGGTCGCCTGCTCGTTACAGACTGACCCGCCAGCTTGTTTATCCGGACACAGGAGTCCGATTCTGATGGCCTCTTCTTCCGCAATTCTATCCGGTCCCGAAAACAACCTGTCAAAGTATCTTCGGGATATCCGCAAATTTCCGATGCTCTCCCCCGAGGAAGAGCTGAAACTGTCGCGCCTGTGGAAGGAAAAGGGCGACACGGAAGCAGCACATAAACTGGTTACCTCCCACCTGCGCCTGGTGGCGAAGATCGCGATGGGCTATCGCGGCTATGGCCTGCCGGTGGGCGAACTGATCAGCGAAGGCAACATCGGCATGATGCAGGCCGTGCGCCGTTTCGATCCCGAACGCGGGTTCCGCCTGGCCACATATGCCATGTGGTGGATCCGCGCCGCAATTCAAGAATATATCCTGCACAGCTGGTCGCTGGTGAAGATCGGCACCACGGCTGCGCAGAAAAAGCTGTTCTTCAACCTGCGTCGCCTCAAGGGGCAGATGCAGGCCATCGACGATGGCGACCTGCAGCCCGAACAGGTGGACAAGATCGCCAAGTCGCTGGGCGTTCCGGAACAGGATGTCGTCAACATGAACCGGCGGCTGTCCGCCCCGGATCACAGCCTGAACGCCCCCCTGCGCACCGACAGCGAGGGGGAATGGCAGGACTGGCTGGTGGATGATCACGACAATCAGGAACAGACCCTTGCCGAGAGCGAGGAATATTCCGGGCGCAAGGCGCTGCTGGCCAATGCGATGCAGTCCCTGAACGAGCGGGAACGCCATATCCTGACCGAACGCCGCCTGAAGGACGACCCGGCGACCCTCGAAGACCTGTCGCACGTCTACAACATCTCGCGCGAGCGGGTGCGCCAGATCGAGGTCCGCGCCTTTGAAAAGGTGCAGAACGCGATGAAGGCCGAAGTCGCCGCCCGGCGCGAGGAACATGAAAAGGCCCAAAAGGGCTAAACAACGCTGGCGGAACAATGAAAAACGGCCCGGAAGAGCAATCCTCCGGGCCGTTTTCATTATGTTACTGAAATTAACAAAAGTTTTTGGTGAAGCTTTTTTCAAAAAGCTTCAAAGAACGTCGCCTTTTTAAAAAAAGGCGACACCCAAAAACTTTTATTCTTCTTCCTCAATCCTCGAACGGGTCGCGCATCAGGATCGTGTCGTCACGTTCCGGGCTGGTGGACAGCAGGGTGACCGGCGCCTCCACCAGTTCCTCGATCCGGCGGACATACTTGATCGCCTGCGCGGGCAGGTCCGCCCAGGAGCGCGCGCCATGGGTCGTGCCTTCCCAGCCTTCCATCGTCTCGAACACCGGGCGGATACGCGCCTGTGCCGCAGGGGCGGAGGGGAAATGCGTGGTCCTGACCCCGTCAAGTTCATAACCGACGCAGATGCTGATCTCCTTGAGGCCATCGAGCACGTCGAGCTTCGTCAGCGCCAGTCCGTTCACACCACCAACGCGCACGGCACGGCGCACCAGCACGGCATCAAACCAGCCACAGCGGCGCGGACGCCCGGTGACGGTGCCGAATTCATGCCCGCGCTCACCCAGCGTGCGGCCCATTTCATCATGCAGTTCGCTGGGGAACGGCCCCTCACCCACGCGGGTGGTATAGGCCTTGGCAATGCCAAGCACGAAGCCGACGGAGGTCGGGCTGACGCCGCTGCCGGTGCCCGCATTGGCCGCGACCGTGTTGGAGCTTGTGACATACGGGTAGGTCCCGTGGTCCACATCGAGCATGACGGCCTGCGCGCCTTCGAACAGGATGCGCGACCCGGCGCGGCGGCTGTCGTCGAGCAGGTCCCACACCGGGGCCATGAACGGCAGCACGCGCGGCGCGATACCGGTCAGGAACGCCATCAGTTCGTCCTTGGTGAAGGTCTCGGCCCCCAGTCCACGCAGCAGCGTGTTGTGGTGCAGCAGCAGTTCGTCGAGCTTCCAGTCCAGCGTCTCCGGCTCCGCAAGGTCGCACAGGCGGATCGCGCGGCGCGCCACCTTGTCCTCGTATGCGGGGCCGATGCCACGGCCGGTCGTGCCGATCTTGCGCTTGCCGCGCGCGGCCTCACGCGCACGGTCAAGCGCGCCATGCACCGGCAGGATCAGCGGCGCGTTCTCCGCGATCTTCAGCGTGTCGGGCGTGACCTTCAGGCCCTGCGCCGTCACGCGGTCGATTTCCTTGAGCAGCGCTTCGGGATCAACGACAACGCCGTTGCCGATCACGCCCGTCTTGCCGCGCACCAGCCCCGAAGGCAGCAGCGACAGCTTGTAGGTCTGATCGCCCACCACCAGCGTATGCCCGGCATTGTGGCCACCCTGGAACCGCACGACGATGTCCGCGCGGCTGGCCAGCCAGTCAACGATCTTGCCCTTGCCCTCGTCACCCCACTGGGTGCCGATAACGGTGACGTTGGACATGTACTGCTCCTCGCTCTGCTTCCCTGACGATCCGGATGCGCATCGTCAGGTGCGACCGGAAGGAAATCCATGATGATGAAAGAAAAAACTCAGCCCGCCTGGGCCGCGCCCTGCACCGGCTCCAGCTTGCCGCCAACCGCGACGAAGGCGCAGCCAAGGCGGTGTGCCTCCGCCGCCGGATCGGCAATCTCGCCCAGGGCCGCGACCGTCGCATAACCCTGCGCACGCAGGGCCTGCCCCACGCGCGGGTCCATCCCCCACGGCACGAACACCCGCATGCGCCGCGCACGCGGCGGGGCCACGCGCAGGATCACGTCCGGCCGCAACGTCAGCCCGCAGGCGGGTTCATCGTCATTGGAACGATAACGCCCGCCCCGGCCAAGTTCCTCCTGCCGGCCCAGCGCATAAACACTGACGCACACGCCGGTATGGTACTGCCATCCGCGGAATTCGACCGGGTCGACCGTCAGGCGGATGCCCGGCACGCGCTTTTCGATGGCCGCGACCGTCGCCGCCAGACGGTCGCTGTGCACGCGCGCGGCATCGGGCAGGCTGACACGCGACAGGACATCAAGCGCACGATGCGCAGGCCCCGCCGCATGCAGAAGCTCCGTCAGCACGGGGGCCAGCGCGCCGCCATGCCGCGCCACGGCGGCCGCGTCCTTGCGATCGAGCGCGCGCAGCAGAGCGGAACGGGCGGTGGGTGTCAGCCCTTCCGTCGCCAGCAGCGCGGTCGTCAGCGGCGGCATCGTCAGGTCGAAGGAGACATGCGGCACGCCAAGCACCTGCAGCGCCTCCGCGCCAAGGGCCACGATCTCCGCATCCGCGACGGGGGTATCAGGGCCGATCAGTTCAATGCCTGCCTGCAGGATCTGCCGGTCGGTATCGCGCGCAGGCCCGCCCATCATCACGCAGGCCCCGGCATAGGACAGGCGCAGCGGGCGCGGTTCATGTGCCAGGCGCGTGGCGGCGATGCGTGCGATCTGCGGCGTCATGTCGGGACGCAGCGCCATCATCCGGCGCGTGTCGGGGTCCATCAGGCGGAAGGTCTGTTCCGCGACTGCCGCCCCGGACCCCGTCAGCATCGTCTCCTCGAATTCCAGCAGCGGCGGCGAAACCCGGTCATAGCCATGGGTGGCGAACACCCGCATCAGGGTTTCCAGCCCGCTGGCCTCCGCCTCTGCCGCGGGGGGCAGCACATCGACGAAGCCGGCAGGCAGCAGCGCGGGATTGAGGGGCGGATCATCCGTCATGGTTCGGGCCTATGGTCTTGGCGTGCGCGCATCAGGCGGCAGGACGCGGCGCATCGCGCCACGCACACGGGGGCGAAAAGGGATCAGATATAGGTCGCGCGGACCTGCGCATGCGCCCAGTCGAGCCACGGCACGACCGCCGCAAGGTCCGAGGATTCCACCGTCGCCCCACCCCACAGGCGCAGGCCCGGCGGCGCATCGCGGTAGCTGCCGACATCCATCGCGACACCTTCGGCCGCCAGCAGCGCGACGATTTCCCGCGCGGCCTTCGTCTGCGTTTCATGGTCCAGCGCCGTGAACCACGGCGCCACGATGCGCAGGCAGATGGCCGTGCTGGAACGATGGCGCGGCGACGTGGCAAGGAACGACGCCCAGTCGCTGCGTGCCTCCCACGCCTCGATCACGGCGAGGTTGGCGCGGCTGCGCGCGATCAGCCCCTTCAGCCCGCCGACCTGCTCCGCCCAGCGCAGGCCGTCGAGCGCGTCCTCCACACACAGCATGGAGGGCGTGTTGATCGTATCGCCGCGGAAGATGCCCTCGATCAGGCCGTTCTTGTTCGTCAGGCGGAAAATCTTGGGCAGCGGGCGTGGCGCAGGCTGCGAGGTCAGGCGTTCGACCGCGCGCGGCGACAGGGCGAGCATGCCGTGCGCGGCCTCCCCGCCCAGCACCTTCTGCCACGACCATGTCACGACATCGAGCCTGTCCCACGGCAGGTCCATCGCGAACGCAGCCGATGTCGCGTCACAGATCACCAGCCCCTCACGTTCGGCGGGGATGGCGTCGCCATCGGCAAAACGCGCGCCCGATGTCGTGCCGTTCCATGTCAGGACCACGTCACGCGACCAGTCCACCTCGGCAAGGTCGGGCACTTCCCCATACCCCGCCTTCAGGACGCGGGCATCGGGAAGCTGGAGCTGCGCGATGATGTCATTGGCCCATGTGGCCGAAAAGCTTTCGAATGCGAGGACATCGACCGGGCGCGGACCCAGCAGCGACCACAGCACCATTTCCACCGCGCCCGTATCGGATGCAGGCACGATCCCCAGCCGCCAGCCCGCCGGCATGCCAAGGATGTCGCGCGAACGGGTAATCACCTCGTTCAGGCGCGCGCGCCCTTCCTTCGAACGATGCGAACGTCCCACCAGCGCCGACGACAGCGCCGCCACGGACCATCCCGGCCGCTTGGCGCAGGGGCCGGAGGAAAAGCACGGATTGAGGGGCCGTGCCGACGGCTTTTCGATCTGGATTTCGGGCAAGGAGAACATCGTCCTGTTCGCAACACGGGCAAAAGGGACAGCGCATCACGACATGGCATGATGCGCCAACTGGTACGAGAGGGGGGATTCGAACCCCCATGCCTTGCGGCGGTCGATTTTGAGTCGACTACGTCTACCGTTCCGTCACTCTCGCATGCTGGCCTGCTTAACAGTAAAACAGGGCCGGTGGCAATTCATCGCGCACCGCGCAGACAGCGCGGCGCACATATCATATCCCGGGCGCAGCCTCCAGTCCCAGCATCAGGGCGATATTCTGGATCGCTGCCCCCGATGCCCCCTTGCCCAGGTTGTCCAGCCGCGCGGTCAGCACCGCCTGGCGATGTGCCTCGTTCACATGCACGCGCAGTTCCATCCGGTCGGTCCCCGCCAGCGTATCGGCGCACAGGCTGTTGCAGGCTTCCGGCACGCTGATGCGGTCGGACCCACGGTAATGCGCCACCAGCGCCGCATGCAGGTCCGCGCCGCGCACATTATGGCCCAGCAGGTCGAGGTGCAGCGGGATGGACACGATCATGCCCTGCGGGAAATGCCCGACCGAGGGGACGAACACCGGCACGCGCGACAGGCCGGAATAGACCTGCGCCTCCGGCAGGTGCTTGTGCTGCAACGCCAGTCCATACAGTTCGAACGCCGGGCCGCCATCGCGCTCGTGCGCCTCGATCATGGTCCGTCCCCCGCCGCTATAGCCGCTGACCGCATTGACGGTAATGGGGTAATCCGCAGGCACCAGACCCGCCGCGACCAGCGGGTGCAGCAGCCCGATGATGCCCGTGGGATAACAGCCCGGATTGGCGACGCGCGGGGCGGTGCGGATGGCCTGCGCCTGCTGCGCGCGCATTTCGGGGAAGCCATAGACCCATCCGGGCGCCGTGCGGAACGCCGTGCTGGCGTCGAGGACGCGCGGCGCATGCTGTCCCTGCGCCGCGAGTTCATCGACCATCGCCACCGCATCGCGCGCGGCCGCATCGGGCAGGCACAGCACCACGAGGTCCACCGCAGACATCAGGTCGCGCCGGGCGTCGGGGTCCTTGCGTCGCGCGGCGTCAATGGAGCGCACATCCACCGGCAGCCCCTCAAGGCGCGCGCGGATCCCCAGGCCGGTCGTGCCTGCTTCCCCGTCAATGAATACCGATGGCCGTGCGTGCGTGTTCATATCCCTGTTTCCCGGCAAGATCCGTCCGACATTGCGTGGACTGGCGGACTATACAATCATCACCCGCCGCCGCAACCACAACAGGAGCGCCCGATGCCCGACACCCCGACATCCCCTGCCACATCCCCCATCCCGCCCATGGCCACGACCAATACGCCCGAGGCACGGCAGGCGCTTGGCAGGCTGCTCGACATCATGGCGCGCCTGCGCGATCCCGTGACGGGATGCCCGTGGGACCGGGAGCAGGATTTCGCCACCATCGCCCCCTATGCGATCGAGGAAGCGTATGAAGTGGCCGACACCATCGCGCGGCAGGACTGGGACAGCCTGCCCGACGAACTGGGCGACCTGCTGCTGCAGGTGGTCTATCACGCGCAGATGGCGGCAGAGGCCGGGATGTTCGACTTCGCCACCATCGCGCGCATGATCGGGGACAAGATGGTACGCCGCCATCCCCATGTCTTTAGCAATGCAACGCTGGCGCAGGGCCAGTGGGAGGACGGCAAGGAGCGCGAACGCGCCGCGCGTGACCGGCGGGGGACGCTCGATGACGTGCCGGTCGGCCTGCCTGCCCTGCTGCGCGCGCGCAAGCTGTCGGCACGTGCGGCGCGCGTCGGCTTCGACTGGGACAATGCCGCCGATGTCATGGACAAGGTGGACGAGGAAGTGGCCGAACTGAAGGCTGAACTCGACAGCGGGGACAGGGCGCGGATGCAGGACGAACTGGGCGATGTGCTGTTCACGCTCGCGACGCTGGCACGCAAGCTCGACCTCGACCCCGAAGCCTGCCTGCGTCAGGCCAACGCCAAGTTCACCCGCCGTTTCACGGAAATGGAGCATGACCTCGCCGATCGCGGACTGGCCCTGCGTGATGTCGATGTCGGCGTGATGGAAGAAGGCTGGCAGGTGGTAAAACGGCGCGAACGCGGGGAGATCTGAAAAATCAGAAGTTTTTGGTGAAGCTTTTTCCCAAAAACTTCTATCCGTCTGTTTTCAACCCGGTGTGCTGAACAGCAGGTCACGCAGGGCCTGCCAGCCCGCACGGTCCGGGGCATAGAGCAGGCCGCCATCGCGATCCGTCACGCGGTAGGGGGAGCCATCAAAATGCGCGGAATATCCCCCGGCCTCCTGATGGATCAGCCATCCCGCCAGATGGTCCCATGGCAGGGTGCGGTTGAACAGCAGGAAATGGCATTTCCCATCGACCAGCATCAGGTATTCATGCGCGGCACAGCGGAAATCCCACGACCCCATCACACGCGGCAGGTTGCGTGTCACGGTATCGCGCAGGTCCGGCGCAAGGTAGCGCCATGAGGCATTGCCCGACATCTGCTGCGGCGGCGTGGACGGGGCCACACGCATCGCCCGCCGTCCCCCATCGCGGTCATGCAGCCATGCCCCCTGCCCCCGCGCCGCCACCGCCGCGATATCGCAGACCGGGTCGAGGATGACGCCCCCCACGACTTCGCCATGCGCCACGGCAGACACCATGACGCCAAACAGTGGCACACCGGCAGCATAATTGGCGGTGCCGTCGATCGGGTCGATCACGAAGGCCAACTCCGCCATCCCCAGTCCGGACAGCAGCGCAGGGTTGGCGGCGACGGCTTCCTCCCCCACCACCAGCGCATCAGGATACAGGTCGCGCAGGGCACGGGTGATGGCGCGTTCCGCGGCCTCATCCGCCGCCGTCACGACATCAAGCGCGGAGGTCTTGGCACGGATGTCCGCATGGTCCAGGCGCCGGAACCGCGACATGACCTCGCTGCGCGCGGCATCGCGCATCAGGCCGAGGACCGTTTCCATGTCCGCAATGCCAATCCGGTCCGCCATTTCCCGTTCCTCCCTGCCCTGCATGCCATGACCATGCACAGGACAGCCATGGCCCCGCCACGGCCCAAACGCCACCCCCATGCCGGTCACACAACAGTCATCGAAAGGGGAGCCGTTTCAAAAATCAAAAGTTTTTGGTGAAGCTTTTTTCAAAAGGCTTCAAAGAACATCGCCTTTTTGAAAAAAGGCGACACCCAAAAACTTTTATAACTTTAATATCAATATGTTACTTGAACGCAATCTCTCAACTGTCCAGACAGGTGACGCCAGCGGCATGCTGCATCTCGAACCGCGCACGATTGGCAGGCGACAGGCGCACGCGCATGTCCACCGCGTCCTCATGGTCCGTGCGCTCGATCACCTCGCCATGTTCATACAGCCACGCCATCGCCGCGCCATCGGCGGGCGGCACACGGTAATGCACCAGTTCCATCGCATGCGTCAGGCGTTCATCAATGGCGGCAAGCAGGTCAGGCAGGCCATCGCCGGTCATCGCGGAAATGACGATCGCGCCAGGACGCGCGCCCACCGCCTCGCGCCCGCCCATCAGGTCGGCCTTGTTCAGCACCTCGATCACCCGCGACTGCCAGTCGGGTTCGATCGTGCCGCTGTGGGCC
Source organism: Novacetimonas maltaceti (assembly GCF_002906255.1). Classification (GTDB taxonomy): domain Bacteria; phylum Pseudomonadota; class Alphaproteobacteria; order Acetobacterales; family Acetobacteraceae; genus Novacetimonas; species Novacetimonas maltaceti. The sequence continues at coordinate 13,386 of NZ_POTC01000007.1, forward strand.
ATGCCCTCAAGCACCTCGATCACATCGGCGCGCTGGGCCGCCGTTTCGGGGTGGGAGGCATCGCGCACATGCAGGATGATGTCGGCCTCCGCCACCTCCTCGAGCGTCGCGCGGAAGGCGGCGATCAGTTCGGTCGGCAGGTCGCTGATGAAGCCCACCGTATCCGACAGGATGATCTGGCGTCCCGACGGCAGGCGGATGCCGCGCATCGTGGGATCAAGGGTCGCGAACAACTGGTCCTGCGCATACACGCTGGCCCCGGTAAGCGCGTTGAACAGCGTGGACTTGCCCGCATTGGTGTAGCCGACAAGGGCGACGACAGGGAACGGCACGCGCTTGCGCGCCTGACGGTGCAGGCCGCGCGTGCGGCGCACCTGCTCGAGTTCACGCTTGAGGCGCACGATACGGTCGCCGATCATGCGGCGGTCGGCCTCGATCTGTGTTTCGCCCGGTCCGCCGAGGAAGCCGAAGCCACCGCGCTGGCGTTCCAGATGGGTCCATGTGCGCACGAGGCGGCTGCGCTGGTATTCCAGATGCGCAAGTTCGACCTGAAGCGAGCCTTCCTTCGTCGCGGCGCGTTCGCCGAAGATGTCGAGGATCAGCGCCGTCCGGTCGATGACCTTGCAGCCAAGCGCGCGTTCAAGGTTGCGCTGCTGCACCGGGGTCAGGCGGGAATCGATGATGACGACGGTAATGTTGTCCGCCCGCACGGTCGCATGCAGCGACTCGACCTGCCCACTGCCCAGCAGGGTGGCGGGCCGGCGCGTGCGCAGCAGCAGCACCGCCTTGCAGATGATGACCAGCCCGATGGAAGCGGCAAGTCACACGGCCTCTTCCAGCCGGGCTTCGGCGGCGCGGCTTTCATCCTGCCGGTCGGGACGTTCCCATGGCAGGATGACGGCGGCGCGCGTCATGACCGGTCCGGGCGCCGATGTCACAGGAATTCGCCGCTACCGGCCATGGGGGCGGCATCCTCGCCCTCGGCGGCGGGGGGTTCGAACAGGGTGACGGTACTTGCCGGCATCACCGTGCTGATCGCGTGCTTGTAGACCAACTGCGTATGCCCATCACGGCGCAGCAGGACGGAGAAATTGTCGAACCATGTGATGATTCCCTGCAGCTTTACGCCATTCACAAGGAAAATCGTAACAGGGGTCTTGGATCGACGGACGTGGTTCAGGAAGACATCCTGAACATTCTGCGAAGGGTCTTTTGCCACGGCTGGGCCTTACTTTGTTGCTGTTGGGCGGTTCACACAACATGGGCGCACCCATGTCCGTGCTACGGCGTTGCCACCGTCCGTATCACGGTTCATTGTTTAGCAGGCCTGCGATCATGGGGCAAAATCTCAGGCAGGGTTACGGTCTTCCGATGTCACGCCAAGCTGCTTGAGCTTGCGGTGCAGGGCGCTGCGTTCCATCCCCACGAAACCGGCCGTACGGCTGATGTTGCCGCCAAAACGCAACAACTGCGCCTGCAGGTACTGGGTCTCGAACAGGTCGCGCGCCTCCCGCAGGGGCAGGCCCATCACATCCTCGTCGGAATCGAATTTCAGCAGCGCGGGCGCGCCATCGCCCACCCCCGACGGCAGCATGTCCGCGCGGATCGGGTCGGTCCCGTTGCCCGGCATCATGATCAGCAGGCGTTCCATCAGGTTGCGCAGTTCGCGCACGTTGCCCGGCCATTCGTAATTCTGCAGCGCCGCGATCGCGTCACCCGACAGTTCGCGCAGCGGCAGGCCCGCATTTTCCGCGGCCCGGCGCAGGAACAGGCGCGCAAGGTCGGGAATGTCCTCGCGCCGTTCACGCAGGCCCGGCACGCGCAGCGGCACGACGGCAAGGCGGTAGTACAGGTCCTCGCGGAAGCGGCCGGCGGAAATCTCGGCCTGCAGGTCGCGATTCGTCGTCGCAAGGACGCGCACGTCCACCTTCACCCGGCGTGATCCCCCCAGACGCTCGAACGTCTGGTCCTGCAGGGCGCGCACGATCTTGCCCTGTGTCTCCAGCGGCATGTCCGAGACCTCGTCGAGCACCAGCGTCCCGCCATGGGCACGCTCCAGCACGCCGGTACGACGCCCCGCGCCATCCTCGGTTCCTTCGATGCCGAACAATTCCTCCTCGAAGCGGCCCGGCGCAAGCGTGGCGCAGTTCAGGACGATGAACGGCCCCTCCGCACGGCGCGAACTGGCATGGATCATGCGCGCGGCAACTTCCTTGCCCGCGCCCGCAGCGCCGGAAATCAGCACCCGCGACCCGGTGGGCGCCACGCGGTCGATCTGGTTGCGCACCGCGACGATCGCGGCACTGCGCCCGTCGAGCATCGCCTCCGACCCCGCGCGCAGGCGCAGTTCCGCGTTTTCACGCGCAAGGCGCGACGCCTCCAGCGCGCGACGCACCACGACAAGCAGGCGGTCCGACTGGAAAGGCTTTTCGATAAAGTCGTACGCCCCGTGCTGGAGCGCCGCAACGGCGGTCTCGATCGTGCCATGACCCGAGATCATGACAACCGGCACGGAGGGTTCTTCCTTGTGGAAGACATTGAGGATCCCCAGCCCGTCAAGGCGTGATCCCTGCAGCCACACATCGAGGATGACAAGCGACGGGCGACGTTCGCGAAAGGCGCTGATGGCGGAATCGGCATCGCCTGCCAGCCGTGTCTCGTATCCCTCGTCGCTCAGGATTCCCTCGATAAGCAGCCTTATGTCAGGCTCGTCATCGACGATCAGGATTTCATGTCCCATGGTCGTCCTTTATCGGCAAAATCAACGTCGAAACAGCTCCCCTACCTTCGGGACAATCTTCTAGACCTACACTGCCCCCATGGTCTTCCAGAATCTTCTTGACGATTGCAAGACCCAGACCCGTGCCCTTGGGCTTGTGCGTCACATAGGGCTCCGTCAGGCGGGTGCGGTCTTCCACCGGCAACCCGATCCCGTCATCCGCAACCGACAGGCGCACGACGCCATGCCCGCATGACAGGTCAAGGCGGATCGTCCCGGCAATGCCATCGTCGCCATGCGCAGCATCCCCTTCTTTGGGGCGCATGGCAATGGCGTCGGCGGCATTCTGCAGAAGGTTTGTCAGCGCCTGCCCGATCAGGCGACGGTCGCATTCGACCATCGGCCCGCGATCCGGCAGGTTGACCACGTAACGGATTTCGGGATGCGCGCTGCGTTGCAGGATCAGGGTCTCGCGGATGATACGCGAAAAATCCTCGTCGCGCATCACCGGCTGGGGCATGCGTGCGAACGCGGAAAATTCATCGACCATGCGCCCGATATCGCCCACATGGCGCACGATCGTGTCCACACATTGCGAAAATGTGTCCGGGTCGGAGGAGATTTCACGCAGGAACCGCCGCTTCAGCCGCTCCGCCGCCAGCTGGATCGGGGTCAGCGGATTCTTGATCTCGTGCGCGATGCGACGCGCCACGTCCGCCCACGCCGCCTTGCGCTGCGCCACCTGCAGCGCCGTGATGTCGTCGAACGTCACGACATAGCCGTCGGCCACGTCGCCGGTCACGCTGCTCTGAATTTCCGCGCCGATACGTACCAGCAGCGTGCACGAACGCGTGCCCGCGACCACATGCACCTCATCGGTCAGTTCGCGGTTCACGCCGCGCGCCACCTGTTCCAGCATGGGCGCGAATTCCGGCACCACATCCACCAGCCGCCCCCCCACCGCGTCATTGAGGTCACGGTGGAGCAGCACGCTGGCCGCGCGGTTGGGCAGTTCGATGACCTGATGGGAATCGAGCCCGATCACCCCCGCCGACACCCCCGACAGCACGGCCTCGGTAAAGCGGCGGCGCTCGTTGATCTGGGTGGAGGCGTTCATCAGTTCGGTGCGCTGGGTCGAAAGCTGGTCGGTCATGCGGTTAAACGCGCGTGACAGGCTGGAGACCTCGTCATCGCCATCGCCTTCGGGCACGCGTGAGGCGAGGTCGCCGCGGCTGACCCGTTCGGACGCCAGGATCAGCAGGCTGAGCGGACGCACGATCTGTGTCGCCAGCACCAGCCCGATCAGGATGGCCGCCCCCAGCACGAGGATCGCGACAAGCGCGAAGATCAGCACGAAGGTGAACTGGATCTTCGCGCGGTTGCGGTTGAGGCGCTGGTAATCGCTGACCACGCTTTCGGTCTTGCGCATGTGGCCAAGGATGTCGGGGTCCACCGGGCGGGAGATCATCAGCATCAGCGGCGGCGTATCACCAAGGGAGATGACCGCGCGCACCGTCTTTTCATCCGGGGAATCGAGGATGGCGATATCGTTGGTCCGCGCCATCAGCGTCGCGGCTGGCGGCGGCAGGTCCTGGCGGTATCCCGAATGTCCCATCAGCCCGCCGGAGGCGACGACGGTATTGGTGATCGGGTCATAGATGACCGCCATGTTCAGCCCGCGCAGCGTCGCCTGCGAATCCAGGATCTGCCCCAGCGCGTCGGGATCGCGCATCAGGTCGGTCCCGTTGCCGAGCAGCCCGCTCTGCGCGCTGACGAGGTAGTTGGCGAGCGAGAACGCCTCCGTGCGGATATTGGCGTTATGTTCCTGCAGGTATCCGCGCGATGCCTCCAGCGCCTCGTTCAGGGCGGTGTTGACGCGGTCGCTGAACCAGATCTGGATGCCGTAGTGGAAGAAGATCGCCGCGAACACGCCCACAACGATGGTCGGCGCGACCGCGACAATGCCAAACAGCGTCATCAGCCGCACATGCAGCCGCGCGCCAGCCAGCCCGCTGCGCCGTTCGGCCAGCATCCGCCCCACCTGTTCCGTCAGCGCGGTTGCCAGCAGCAGCAGCACGAGGAAATTGAGGATGAAGATCAGCGCCTCGATCTGCGGGTGGCGCGCAAGCGACATCCCCCCCGACAGCACGACGAACGTCGCAACCCCGAGGCACAGCGCCAGCAGCACCAGCAGGAGCGAGACATTGCGCCGCACCAGCAGGTCCAGCCCGCGCCGCACCAGCCCATGCGCGCCATTGAGGTCGCCACCCGTTCCCGACATGGGTCAGCCACCACCGCGCACGACGGGAATGTCGAGGTCGCGTATCTTCTTGCGCAGCGTGTTGCGGTTCAGCCCCAGCATCGCCGCCGCCTTGATCTGGTTGCCGCGCGTGGCCGACAGCGTCATGGTGATGAGCGGGCGTTCGACCTCCGCGATCACCTTGTCATAGATGTCATGCAGCGGCATGCCGTCCTGCCCGGTTTCAAGGAAATGGCGGATGTGCCGCCCCACCGCGTCCGACAGCGTCTCGTTATCACGGGGCACGCCTTCCGCCGCCGGGGTGGACATGGCCTGCGCCTCCGCCAGTTCATGCTCGATCAGGTCCGCGCCCAGCGTCTCCTGCGGATACAGCGCATTGAGCCTGCGCATCAGGTTTTCAAGCTCGCGCACGTTCCCCGGCCAGCGATAGGCCTGCAGGGGCGCGATCGCCGCGTCGTCGAGCATTTTCGCCGGCGTCCCGTCCTCCTGGCAGGCATTGAGGAAATGCCGCGCCAGCAGGGGGATGTCCTCCACCCGTTCACGCAGCGGCGGCAGGCGCATCGGCACGACGTTGAGGCGGTAGTACAGGTCCTCGCGGAATGTGCCGGCCCGGATCGCCTGGCGCAGGTCGCGATGGGTGGCAGCGATGATGCGCACGTTCGCCTGCACCGGCTGCACGCCGCCCACGGTCGTGAATTCCCCATCCTGCAGCACGCGCAAAAGCCGCGTCTGCGCCTCTGGCGGCATGTCCCCGATCTCGTCAAGGAACAGGGTGCCGCCCGCCGCCTGCTCGAACCGTCCGGCGACGCGACTGGTCGCCCCCGCGAACGCGCCGCGTTCATGGCCGAACAGTTCGCTTTCGATCATGTCGCGCGGGACGGCGGCCATGTTGATCGCGACGAACGGCCCGGCGCGGCGGCGGCCATATTCATGCAGCGCGCGCGCGACGAGTTCCTTGCCCGTGCCGCTCTCGCCCGAGATCATGACCGTCAGGTCCGACGTCGTCAGCCGCGCGATGATGCGGTAGATGTCCTGCATCACGACCGAACGCCCGATCAGGGGCATCTGCTCCTCGGGCTGGGCCACGGCGGGCGCGGGCACGACGGTGGCGGGCGTCGCCAGCGCGCGCGCCACCACGGCAAGGACTTCCTTCAGGTCGAACGGCTTGGGCAGGTATTCGAACGCCCCGCGCTGCGTCGCCTGCACGGCCGTCGTCAGCGTGGACTGCGCGCTCATGACCACGACACGCAGGTCGGGCCGCACCCGGCGGATGCGCGGGATCAGGTCCAGCCCGTTGATGTCCGGCATCACGACATCGGTGATGACCAGGTCGCCTTCGCCTTCCTCCACCCACTGCCACAGGGTGGCGGCATGCGCCGTGGCGCGCACCTGGTATCCCGCGCGCCCAAGCGCCTGGCTGAGCACGGTGCGGATGGAACGGTCATCATCGGCAACAAGGATGGTCGGCAGCGACATGGGGGCTTTACAGTCTTTCAGCTTTTCATGGCCCGGGCGCGTGAGGGAGAGGGGCTCGGGCGGATGTTCGTAACGGATCGGGGCAACGGCATGGCCCCTTACGGCATGTCGCGGTCTTCGGCCACCACCGGCAGGTGCAGCAGGACATCGGTCTGGCCCGGGCGGCTCTCGACCTCGATGACGCCGCCATGATCGCCCACGATCTTTCCCGCGAGCGCAAGTCCCAGCCCGCTGCCACTCGCATTGGTGGTCAGGAAGGGTTCGAACAGGTGCGGGCGGATGTTTTCGGGAATGCCCGGCCCGTTGTCGCGCACCGACACCAGCAGCGGCAGCTGCACCCGGCGCTTGCCCCCCACGGTGGAAACCCAGATGCCGGGGCGGTAGCTGGTGCTCAGCGTGATCTGCGCATCGGGCCGCGCGTCAGGGCCATGCAGGGCTTCGGCCGCGTTCTTCACAAGGTTGAGCAGCACCTGCACCAGCTGGTCGCGGTTGCCCCAGACCGGCGGGAGCGAGGGGTCATAGACCTCCTCGAAACGGATGTCGGCGGCGAATCCCTGCTGCGCAAGGCGGCGGACATGTTCAAGGACACGGTGGATATTGACGGGACGGCGCTCGATCGGCTTGTCGCTGAACATGTCCATCCGGTCCACGAGGTCGCGGATGCGGTTGACCTCGTCCTGGATCAGGACCGCGAGTTCACGGTCCGCCTCCCCCACCGAACTTTCCAGCAACTGCGCGGCGCCACGGATGCCCGACAGCGGGTTCTTGACCTCATGCGCCAAGATGGCCGCCATGCCCGCCACGCTGCGGGCGGCGGAACGGAAGGTCAGCTGCCGGTCCAGCACGCGCGCGGCCGATGAATCATGGAACGTGAGCACGACCGAACCCGGCTCCTCCATCATCGGCGCGCCATGGACGGTCACGCCCTCGCGGTGTAGGCGCGGCCCCTCCAGCGTGACTTCATGCTCCACCACGGTCTGTCCGTGGTCGCGCACCTGTTCGATCAGCAGGAAGACCGGATGGTCGGCGGGGATGATGTCCGTCAGGCGCATCTGCACCAGATGGGTGCGCGACATGCCAAGGAAGGGTTCGGCACTGGCGTTGACATAATGGATCGCCATGTCGCGCCCCACCACCATGACCGGCAGCGGCAGGGCGTCAAGGACGATGCGGCCGGGCCCGGTGACGGTCGCGGGCGTACAGAGGGGTGGGGTAGCCTGCCCCGTCATGCCGCGCGTGCGCTCGGCCCGGTGCCGGAGTCCGCGCCGGTGGTGGACGGGCGCGGCCCGCGCACGTGCCCCGCAGCGATCTGGCGGTCATAGAATTCCCCGATCATCGACAGCGCCGCGCCCACCGTGTCCACGCGGTTGATCGCGGCCCTGAACCCGGCCGAATCCGGCAGGCCGGCGGAGTACCACGACACATGCTTGCGCGCCAGGCGCAGGCCGGGATGCGCGCCGAAATGCTCCACCATCATGTTGTAATGTTCGAGGACGATGCCCTTCTCCGTCGGCAGGTCGGGTTCCGCCACGATGACACCGCGCGTCAGCGCGGCGCCCACCTGCGCCGGGAACCACGGGCGGCCATAGCAGCCGCGCCCGATCATCACCCCGTCGGCCCCGGACTGCGCCAGGGCTTCGCGCGCGTCGCCCACCGTCAGGATGTCGCCATTGACGATCACCGGCAGGTCGATCGCCTCCTTCACCTGCCGCACGAAGCGCCAGTCCGCCGTGCCGTTGTAGAACTGCTGGCGCGTGCGGCCATGCACGGTCACCATGCGGATCCCCGCCTCCTGCGCGATGCGCGCAAGGGTTGGCGCATTGAGGCTGTTATGGTCCCAGCCCATGCGCATCTTCAGCGTGACGGGCACGTCCACCGCGCGCACGACGGTGGCCAGCAGGCGCGCGGCCAGCGCCTCGTCACGCATCAGGGCGGAGCCCGCCTGCTGCCCCACGGCCACCTTCTTGACCGGGCAGCCGAAATTGATGTCGATCAGGTTCGCGCCACGGTCCACCGCGATACGTGCGGCCTGCGCCATCGCGTCGGGGTCGCACCCGGCCAACTGCACGGCGTTGAGGCCATCGCCCGCGACCTCCGCCATGCGCAGGGTGTTGCTGTTTTCACGCACCATCGCCCATGACGCGATCATTTCCGACACGACCAGCCCCGCGCCGAGGCGCCGCGCCAGACGCCGGAACGGCAGGTCGGTCACGCCGGACATGGGGGCAAGGATCACCGGCACGTCAATGACAGTGCCATTTCCCAGATCAATCGGCGACAACAGTTCAGATGACATCAAAAATCCGCTTTCCCCGGCGGCCTGCCGCCCGCACGCCACATGGCATGCACCGGGCACCACGCCAGCCGTCACCGGCCGGGACACGCCCCGCCGTCCAGACACCACAATGCTTATGATTTAGGCAGAATACCTTTTCCGTTTCCGTCACGCAATTGATGATAATGCACAACGGGAACGAAATTGGCCGCCATGATGCTTGACGTCGGCGCGACATGGCCGCATTCCTGCCGACCATGCGTGTTGCAGCCATCCTCCTTGCCGCAGGCCAGGGCCGCCGTTTCAGCGCCCAGACCGCGTCCCCCGTCGCCAAGCAGTATCTGACGCTCGGCGGCAGGCCCGTCATCCGCCATGCCGCGGATGCCCTGATCCCGCATGTCCAGATCCTCCAGCCCGTGGGAGAGCGCGCGTCGCTTGACGGGGCGCTGTCGGGTCTGCGCACCGCAGGCGACGCCACCGCGGACGGATGCACCATCCTCGACTGTGTCCCCGGCGGGGAAACACGACAGGAAAGCGTGCGCGCCGGCCTCGAGGCGCTCGACCGCCTGCCCGAAACACAGAAGCCCGACCTGGTGCTGATCCATGACGGCGCGCGCCCCTATGTCCCGGCAGAGGTCACGCGCGCGGTCATCGACGCGCTGTCGGCGCATGCGGGGGCCATTCCCGGCGTTCCCGTCGCGGACACGATCAAGCGCGTGCGCGATGGCGTCATCACCGACACCGTGCCGCGCACCGACCTTTACCGCGCGCAGACGCCGCAGGGTTTCCGCTTTGGCCTGCTGCGCGACCTGCATCGCGGGGCGGCGGCGTCGGATGCGACCGATGATGCGGCGCTGCTGGAAACCGCGGGGCACCATGTGGCCATGGTCGCGGGGTCCGAAGACAATATCAAACTGACCTACAAGGAGGATCTGGTGCGACTGGAACGCCTGATCGGCCCGACCCTGCTGCCGCGCACGGGGCTGGGGTATGACGTGCATGCCTTCGCCGAGGGGCGTCCGCTGATCCTGTGTGGCATCACCGTGCCGCATACGCGCGGGCTTGCGGGACATTCGGACGCGGATGTCGGCATCCATGCCCTGTGCGATGCGATCTATGGCGCGCTGGCCGAAGGGGATATCGGCCGCCATTTCCCGCCGAGCCAGAATGAATGGAAGGACGCCGACAGCGCGCGCTTCCTGGTCCATGCGGGAGAGCGCATCCGCGCGCGCGGCGGCATGCTGATCAATGCCGACCTGACGCTGATCTGCGAACGGCCCAAGATCGGCCCGCATGCACAGGCGATGCGCGAACGCCTGGCCGACCTGCTGCAGGTCGGCGTGGACCGGATTTCGGTCAAGGCGACAACCTCCGAACGCCTCGGCTTTACCGGGCGGGAAGAAGGCATCGCCTGCACCGCCGCCGTCAGCGTGCTGGTGCCCTGAACCTTTTGATAAGGTGACAGACGTTTATGGGTGCCGCCTTTTTTAAAAAGGCGGCATTCTTTTTTGCAAAAAGCTTAACCAGAACCTCCTGTCCGTCATCCCTTCCGGGCGAGTTCGAGGAACGACCATGCTTCGGCGACTTCGCGCGTCGTGGCCGCCAGCATGGCTTCAAGCTGCGCGTCGTGCCCCCAGATTTCCATCTGCGTGCGTTCGTCAAGTGTCGCGACCTGTGCCGCGCGTGCGGCGTCACATGCCCCCGCCACCAGCGCAAGCCCGAGCACGAGGCTCTTCATCGCAGGCACCATGACGCCAAGCGCGGCAAGCGTCGCATCGTCATAACCGCGCAGGATGGTCCCCAGCGCCTCCAGCGCCTGCGGCGTCTGGGTGATGGGCATGACCCCTTCGGTCGTGCGCAGCGCAATGCCGTACCGCGCCCGCAGCCAGTCAAGCCACGGCGTCCACTGCGCCGCCTGGCGTTCGCACAATGTGGCCGGGTGCGTCGCGCGATAGCACAGCAGTTCGCCATTGGCATATTGCAACAGGGCCGTGACCGTGGCCTCCCGGTCGGGGGCGATGCGTTCGATCATCGTGCCCGCGATCCGCGTCAGGGGCAGGTCCTCCGGCGTGAACTCGCCCCCCTTCCTGCCATCCCCTGCCTGCGCCCATTCGTCAGCCAGCGCCTGCGCCAGCGCACGGCCGTGCACCAGCAGCAACGCACGCCCCGGCAGCCGCACCGGCCTGCCATCAAGGTGGACGGTATGGCCCGTCCCCTCCGCCGCCACGGTTGCGCTGTCCCAGAAACGCCTGCGTGCTGCCGGCTTTCCGGCCGGCGTTGGCGATGTGTGCTGCGTCGTATCCGTCAATGTATCAGTCCCAGTCCCTTGAGCAGGTCTTTTGCCTTGTTAATCTTCTGCGCGGCCTTGGGGTTGTCACGCACCAGGCTGCCGACATCGCCGGTGGGCTGTGGCGCGGCCCCCGTGGGTTCAGGGCCTGCCTGCCCCTCACGCGCGGCCTTCAGCGTGGCGGGGCACAGGTCGGGGATGCCGCCCTTCCCCGCTGCACCGCCCAGCAGCAGGCCGATGGCATAACGCCCATCCGCCCCTGCATCCATGCGCGGACGCGGCGCGGACAGCGTGCCGCCCACGCGCACCGGCACCGAGGCCCCCGTCCCGCCGATCACGACCTGCGGCACCAGCCGCATGTCCAGCGCATAGGACGCAAGCCCCACGCTGCCCTGTCCCGTCATGCTGAGCATGGAGGTCTGCAGGCCGAGCGTATCAATCGTGGCCTGCCCCCTTGCCATGGCCATGTGCAGCCCGAAGCAGCGCAGCGGGATCGCACCCGTCCCCGTAACACCCCGTGCCGCCTGCCCCAGCAGCGACCCGAGCGCCGCGCCATCGATCGTGCCGTTGACCAGCGAAGCGCCCATATGCCCGTCCATGCTGGTACGCAGTTCGGCGGGTGTGTTCCCACGTGCGGTGGCTTCCCCCACCAACTGGAACGCCCCCTGCACCGCCATGGGCATGCCGGCATGCTGCTCGATCCATGTCGCGGGCAGCACCAGCGTGCCGATGGTGCCGGACACGACCGGCACGTCACCCGAGGCATCGACCGACAGGCGGCCCGAAACCCTGCGTCCCGTGCCCGTGGCCTGCAACGGGTCGATGTTCAGACGCCCTTCGCGCAGGGCAATGTGCATCAGCGCCTGGCGGTAGGTGTCCCCGGCCAGTTTCATCTGCGCCACGCTGACACGCACATCCATGTCGATGTCACGCAGGCGTTCAAACGCGATGCGCCCCTCCCCCGGCTTCTGTTGCGCGGGGCCGGGCGCGGGAGGGCGTGCCGGGACGGATGTCCCGCGCAGGGCGTCAAGGTCCAGCCAGCTTGCATCCACCGCGCCGCTGACCTGCGGGACGCCGCCATGCCCGCCATGGACATTCATGTCCAGCGTGCCCGTCAGCGCAAGCTGCGTGCTGCGGACATTGAGGTCCGACAGGGCGAAATGCGCGCCATTGCCGTCACTGACGAGGTGGGTCGTCGCCTCCAGATGGTCCAGCGCCGCGCCATCGGGCAGCGCAAGGTGCGTCGATGACGCCGTCACGTTCACCACCGCGCGCGCGCCACCCAGCATCCCTGCAACCCGCATCGACCCCACCGCGCCCGACAGGTCCACCGACATCGGCAACGGGTCCGACAGGTGCGTCAGCACGGCATGCTGCGCCTGTCCCAGCGAACCGAACGACGCGGCCAGCTTCAGGTCCTGCCCGTTCCAGAGGCCGGTGCCCGCGATGGACAACGCCTCCTTCGGGCCTGCGGCATCGGCCGACAGGCGGTCGACCTGCAGCCCGGACAGGTACTGCCCGGCATCGAACGCCCCGGTGCGCAGGTGCAGCGCCTGCACCTGCGGGACGATTTTCGTCTCCGTGGGGGCGGCGCCATCGACAACATGCGCGGACAGGGTGACATCGCGCGCGGCAGGCACGTCATACCCCCCAAGCCATGGCGCAAGGTCCGCGAGGCGGGCGGCCTGCGCGTCGATCTTCAGGTCATATCCCTTCGCCCGGTCGGGATCGGCCACGCTGCCATCGAGCGTGAGGGTGCCTGCGGGCTGTCCATGCCCGGCAAGGGCCATCTGGAAATGCACCGGCCATGGCGCGTCCCCTGCCGCGCGCTGCGTCAGGGAAATGGCCCCCGTATGGCCCGACAGGGTGAACCTCGCGCCATCGCGCGCGCCCGAGATGTCGAACGCTGGCCGCGCGCCATCAAGGCCATCGACCCGGACATGGTCCAGCGCCAGTTGCGTCTTCACCCCACCCAGGCGGTCATCCCATCCCACAGTCGCATCACTGACGCGCAGGCTGCCAATCCGCACCACCCATGGCGTGCGGGAGGCGGCGGCCCCGGACGCTGGCTGCGCGGCGGTGGGGGTCATGCGCCAGTTCGCCTGCCCGTCGGCATCGCGGCGCAGGTTCAGCACGGGATGGTCCAGCGTGACGTTTTCAAGCTGCATGCGATGATGCACAAGCGCCATCAGCCCTACATCAGCCTTCAGGGTGCGCGCGCTGAACATCGGCGCGCCACCTGCCCCCTGCCTGTCCGCAAGGGCAATGTCATGCACGTAGACGGAGGCGGGGAAGGCATGCACATCCACCGAACCGAGTGTGACTTCACGCCCGGTCTGGCGTTCGATCGCCGCAATGGCGCGCGCACGCAACGCCTGCGGGTCAAGCATGGCATGCAGGGCAAAGGCACCGCCCCCCGCCACCACGATGATCGCGGCGGCGGACGCCAGCAGGCCACGCCGCAGAGTTGCGCTGTTCGCCATGTTCCCCTACCCGTCCCGTGCGTTGCCCGTGGCGGTGGAATTACCGCCGTGGGGTCATGTGCGCTGCGGCGCGGGCGCCGCAGGCGCTGCAAAGCCAAGCTGGCGGAACGTGTCCTTCATGTGCGCAGGCAGGTCCGCCGACACCACCAGTCGCCCCCCCGCCGGGTGCGGCAGGTCCAGCATGCGCGCATGCAGGTGCAACTGGTCGGGGAAGCCCTCCACATGGGCACGGTCATCGCCATATTTCGGGTCGCCAAGGATCGGGGTGCCCAGCGCCTCGCAATGCACGCGAAGCTGGTGTGTGCGCCCCGTCAGCGGCGACAGCGCAAGCCATGACAGCTTTCGCCCCGCCGCGTCCAGCACTTCATATTCCGACAGCGCATGCACCGCGTCCTTGTCGCGCCGCCCGGCGACGACCATGATCGCCCCCGCCCCCGCGCCAAGGCGGGTCAGGGGCTGGTCGATCACGCCGGATGCGGGCGTGGGACGGCCCACCGTCACGGCCCAGTACACCTTGCGCACGTCGCGCGAACGAAAGGACGCCGCAAGCTTCGCCGCCACACCGGGCGTGCGCGCCAGCAAAAGCAGCCCCGACGTGTCACGGTCGATACGGTGGACAAGGCGCGGGCGCGGGTCATCGGGCTGGTCCTTCAACCCGTCGAGCAGCCCGTCGATATGATGGGTGATGCCCGGCCCGCCCTGCACGGCGATGCCAGCGGGCTTGTTCAGGACGATCACCTGGTCATCGCTGTAGATCACCATCCTGCGGATTTCACGCACCTGGCGTTCATCAAGCGCCCTGTGCGTCACCGGTGGGGGGCGACTGGCCTGCGGGATGGGGGGCACGCGCACCGCCTGGCCGGGGGCAAGGCGGGTGGACGTGCTGACACGCCCGCCATCGACACGGATCTGTCCCGTGCGGCACAGCTTCTGCAGCGCGCCCTGCGTCAGGTGCGGGTAATGGCGCCTGAACCAGCGGTCAAGGCGGATATCGGCTTCGTCATCACTGACGGTAAGGGTCACGACACTCATGACCCACGGCTTTCGCGCACTCTGTCCCAACTGTCCAGACGTCGCGCGACCTCGCGTTCATATCCGCGCCCCGTGGGACGGTAAAATTGCGGGCGGCGCATGCCGTCGGGGAAGTAGTTCTGGCCCGAAATCCCCTCCGCCTGGTCATGGTCGTATTCATATCCCTTGCCATAGCCGATATCCTTCATCAGCTTCGTCGGCGCATTGAGGATATGGGCGGGCGGCATCAGGCTGCCGGTGGCGCGCGCGGCGCGGCGCGCACGGCCATAGGCGACATAGACCGCATTCGATTTCGGCGCCGTGGACAGGTGCACCACAAGCTGCGCCAGCGCCAGTTCCCCTTCGGGCGAGCCCATGCGCTCGTACGTCTCCCACGCGGCAACCGCCAGCGGCAGGGCCTGCGGGTCGGCCATGCCCACGTCCTCCGCCGCGAAGCGCGTCAGGCGGCGGGCGATGTAGCGCGGGTCCTCCCCCCCTTCGAGCATCCGGGCGAACCAGTACAGCGCCGCATCCGGGTCCGAACCGCGCATGGACTTATGCAATGCGGAGATGAGGTTGTAATGCTCATCGCGGTCCTTGTCGTACAGCGCCGCACGTTTTGCCAGCAGCCGTGACAGGGATTGCGGGTCGAACACCGTATCGCCCGGTTGCGCCAGAATCTGCTCGACCATGTTCAGCAGGTAGCGCCCGTCCCCATCGGCCATGGCGCGCAATGTCGCGCGCGCGGGCGGCGTCAGCGGCAGGGCGCGGCCGGTTTCCGCCTCTGCCCGGCACAGCAGTTGTTCAAGCGCCGCATCGTCCAGTCGGCGCAGCACCAGCACCTGGCAGCGCGACAGCAGCGCGCCATTGAGCGCAAAGGACGGGTTTTCCGTCGTGGCGCCGACCAGCACCACCGTCCCGTCCTCGACCACCGGCAGGAACCCGTCCTGCTGCGCGCGGTTGAAGCGGTGGATTTCATCCACGAACAGCAGCGTGCCTTCGCCAGTGGCCGCGCGGCGGCGCGCATCCTCGAACGCGCGCTTGAGGTCGGCCACACCGGAAAAGACCGCCGAAATCTGCACGAAGCGCAGGCCCGCCGCATGGGCCAGCAGGCGCGCGATGGTCGTCTTGCCAACACCCGGGCCGCCCCACAGGATCAGGCTGGCGAGGCTGTGGTTGCGCAGCATCAGGCTCAGCGTGCCTTCGGGGCCAAGCAGGTGATCCTGCCCCACCACCTGGTCCAGCGCCTCCGGCCGCAGGCGGTCCGCAAGCGGGCGGTGGCGTGATGCGGACTCGCCCCCGCGTCCTGTCGCGGGCGCGGCCTGGGGACGCGCCATGTCCGGCATGTCCCCGAACAGGTCCTGGGTGGGATCGTGCATGGGCTGTGTCTTGTTCCATGAAAAGAAGGACGCCACGTCACAACGCGGCGCGTCAGCATGACATATAGGAACACAAACGGCGCGATACACCCCATGCGCCAGACAAAGGTGACGGGTTAGTAAAAAGAAGAAAGTCATAAAAGTTTTTGGTGAAGCTTTTTCAAAAAGCTTCAAAGAACGCTGCCTTTTTCGATCAAAAGGCGGCACCCAAAAACTTTTATGACTTTGAATCAGAACTGGAAATAGATGAACTGGTCGGGGATACGCCCGCCGATCAGCAGGATCAGCAGGACGAAGGCGATCCCGCCCGCCACCGCGACCCATGGCGCGGGCGGCATGTCACGCAGGATCGCGCGCTGCGATGACGGCCCCACCACCGCCACGGACACCGCGATGGCCAGCACGACGCCATGGTGCCCGGTCGCGGCATGGTCATGCCCGCCCATGCCCGCCATCGCCAGCAGCATCGTGCGCGCCGCCCCCAGGTCGGGCGCGCGGAACACCACCCATGACAGCATGATGAACAGCATTGTCAGCGCCCATCCCGCCAGTGCGGGCATGGCCCCGCCCCGCCGCTGCCACCAGTGCGCGACCGCCAGCGCACCCCCATGCAGGCCACCCCACACGAGGTAGGTCCAGCCCGCGCCATGCCATGCCCCGGCCAGCAGCATCGTCGCCCCGAGGTTGAAGGCCTGCCGCACCGCGCCGCAGCGGTTGCCGCCCATCGGGATGTAAAGGTAATCGCGCAGGAACCGCGACAGGGTCATGTGCCACCGCCGCCAGAAATCGCGGATGGAAACCGAACGGTACGGGGCGTCGAAATTGAACGGCAGGCGCAGCCCGAACATCAGCGCCATGCCGATCGCCATGTCGGAATATCCCGAAAAATCGAAATAGATCTGCAGGGCATAGGCCAGCGCCGCAAGCCACGCCTGCCCCACTGTCGGCACATGCCCCTGCGCCACAAGGGCGAAGACCGGATCGCACAGGCTGGCCAGCGTATCGGCCAGTCCCGCCTTCTTCGCCAGCCCCACCAGCAGCAGCATCGCCCCGCGCGACAGGTTTTCCCACATCGCGCCGTTGCGCGGGGGTTGGGCGAACTGGGGCACGATCTCGTTATGCCGCACGATCGGCCCTGCGACCAGTTGCGGAAAGAACGTGACGAATTCAAGGAAGTCCAACAGTCCATAGACCGGGGCCTGCCCCCGCAGCAGGTCCACGAGGTAGGAAATCTTCTGGAACACGAAAAACGACAGGCCCAGCGGCAGGACGATGTCCCACGGGTGGAACGCCTGCCCGCGCAGCGCCGCGAACACGCCTGACAGCCAGTTGGCATCCTTGAAGAACACCAGCACACATATGTTGAAGGCAATCCCGCCCAGCAGCCACGCCCGCCTGCGTGTGCGCCCCCACATGCAGGCCAGCGCCCAGTTGAGCAGCGTCATCCCGACGAGGAACGGCACGAAGCGCCAGTCCCACAGGCCATAGAACAGCAGGGATGCCGCGACCATCAGACCCTGGCGCGCCCGGCGCACGGGGGCGCACAGGTAATACAGCACCAGCACGACAGGCAGGAACCCGAGCAGGAAGCCCTGCGTGCTGAACAGCATCAGCCCCGCCGCTCCGCCAGCGCCCGCCCCGCCGCATGGCCACTCGACCATGCCCACTGGAAATTATGGCCGCCCAGCCACCCTGTCACGTCCACGGCCTCCCCCACGGCAAACAGGCCGGGCACGTCGCGCGCCTCCATCGTCTGCGATGACAGGCCATCGGTGTCGATGCCACCGCGCGTGACCTCGGCCTTGGCGTACCCTTCGGTGCCATTGGGCATCAGCCGCCATGACGACAGCATCGCCCCCAGCGCGTCCAGCACGCTGTCGGGCATTTCCCCCACCGGGCCGTCAGGCAGGTGGCGCGCCGCCAGCATCTGCGCCAGGCGCTGCGGCAGCACGCTCGCCAGCATGGCGGCGCCCCCCATGCGCGGGCGTCCCTTCTTCAGATCACGCAGGCACCGCGCCGCATCGCGTCCGGGCAGGCAGTCGATATCCAGCGCCGTCCCCGCCGACCAGTAGGAGGAAGCCTGCAGGATCGCAGGCCCCGACAGGCCACGATGCGTAAACAGCATGCCGTCACGGAACACGACATCACGCGCGCGCCGCCCCGCCCCGTCATGGCATCGTGTCGCGACGTCCAGCGACACGCCCGCCAGTTCCACCATCCATTCGCGATCCGCCGCACCGAATGTCAGCGGCACGAGGGCGGGCGCGGGTTCGATGATCTTCAGCCCGAAACGGCGCGCGACATCATGCGACAGGCCCGTCGCCCCCAGTTTCGGGATCGACAGCCCCCCCGTCGCCAGCACAACCGCGCGGGCATGCAGCGCCATGCGGTCGGTTTCCACCACGAAATGCCCGTCCGCGTCGCGCCGCACCGCGATGATGCGATTCGACAGCGCCATCTCCACCCGGCCCTGCCGGCATTCGCGCACCAGCATCTCCACGATCTCGCTGGCGGAGCGGTCGCAGAACAGTTGGCCCGGCGTCTTGGCGTGCCACGCGATGCGGTGGCGGGCGATCAGGTCGAGGAAATCGCGCGGCGTATAACGCGCCAGCGCGGATTTGGCGAAATGCGGATTGGCCGACAGGAACATCCCCGGCCCCGAGTCCAGATGCGTGAAATTGCAGCGCCCGCCACCGGAAATCAGGATCTTGCGCCCCGGTTGCGCCGCATGGTCCACCACGACGACACGGCATCCCGCCTGCCCCGCCGTCGCGGCCGCCATCATCCCGGCGGCCCCGGCCCCCAGGATTACGGCATCAAGCACATCGGCACGGGGCACGGGCGCGCTCAGAAATCGAGGTCGGCGTAATGGGCGGGCGGCGTCATCCCGCTGACGCGGTCCTGCAGCAGGGAACGAAAGCACGGCCTGCTCTTGATCCGGGCATACCAGTCCTTGGCCGCGGGCGCGCTGTCCCATGCAATATCGTCGATGAAATCGAGGCACGACAGGTGCGAGGCCGCCGCGAAATCCGCCAGCGAGAGCATGTTGCCCGCCATCCACTGCCGCGTTTCCGCCAGCCAGTCGATATAGGACAGGTGAAAGCGGATATTGGCATATCCCGCCCGCAGCGCGCCGCCATCGGGATTGCCCCGGCCGGAGATGCGCTTCATCACCTTTTCATTGAGCAGGTTGCGTGTCACCTCGTTGCCGAATTTCTCGTCAAACCAGACGACAAGCCGCCGCACCTCCACCCGTTCGGCAAGCGTGCGGCCCAGCAGCGGGGTATCGGGATAGGCTTCCTCCAGATATTCGCAGATCACCCACGAATCGGGAATGGCAAGGCCCGTCTCCTCCACCAGCATCGGCACGGTACCGGCGGGATTGTGCGCAAGATAGTCGGGGCGACGTTCCCATACCCGTTCCATCTTCAGTTCGAACGGCAACCGCTTTTCTCCCAGCGCAAGGCGCACCTTGCGGGAATAGGGTGAAAGGGGAAGGTGATAGAGGATACGCATGCATCCGCTTTATTGCATCGCGCCACCCTTAGCCAAGCCTTCATGTCAACAAAACCGCATTGCATCGCACGCTGGCATGCCATGATCCCCCCACGCGCGCGCATCGGGGCCACGGGCCGTGGCATCGGGCGTCTTTTTCTGGCACATTGGATGGCGTGGCCATGATACCGGTCGGGTCGCAGGCAGACGAATCCCAGGCAGACGAAGGCTGTAACCACTTGTCCGACGAATTGCGTTCCCTTCCGAAAATCCGCGCGCGTGGCCGCTCCTTCCTGGCGCTGGTGCTGTCACCCGAACCCCGCCTGTCCGACTGGATGGCGGGGCTTGATGCGCAGATCGCCCGTTCCGCCGCCTTTTTCGCCAGCAAGCCGGTCATCCTCGACCTGTCGCTGCTCGGCCCGGACGAACCCGGGTTGGGCAAGCTGTATCCCGCGCTGCTTGAACGCGGCATCCGCATCATCGCGATCGAGGGCGCGGACCCCGCAACCCCCGCCATCGCCCACTGGCAGTGGCCGGCCGGGCTGGAGGGGGGCCGCGCGTCGGGCGCCGTGGACATCCCCGACGACCACGTTCCCGTCCCGGAACGCATACAGGGGTCGTCGCTGATCTTCGAACAGCCGATCCGTTCGGGGCAGACGATCATGAACCCCGATGGCGACATCATCATCATCGGGTCGGTCGGGTCGGGGGCGGAAGTCACCGCCGCAGGGTCGATCCATGTCTATGGCGCGCTGCGCGGGCGGGCGATCGCGGGCATGAACGGGCAGCCCGAAGCCCGCATCTTCGCCCATGACATGCGCGCGGAACTTCTGGCGATCGATGGGTATTATATGACCGCCGAGGATATCGACCCCCGATTTTCCGGAAATCCGTCACAGGCCATGCTCAATAATGACACAATCGTGGTGCAGCCACTCACCCTGCGGACGGCGCCACCCTCAAGAAGATGAATTCAAGATACATTTTTCATCGTTGCGGCTGTTGCATCCCCCCCGGCCGCACCCTTACTCTTAACAACCATATTTCAACCGTTAGGGCCTATACCTCCCCGGGCCGCGGACGGAAATGACAGGACAAGGAAGAACTAGAATGGCGAAAGTGCTGGTCGTCACCTCCGGAAAGGGCGGGGTCGGCAAGACAACGTCCACCGCGGCACTGGGCGCGGCGCTGGCACAGACGGGGCAGAACGTGGTCGTGGTCGATTTCGATGTCGGCCTGCGTAACCTCGACCTTGTCATGGGCGCGGAACGCCGGGTCGTGTACGACCTGATCAATGTCATCCAGGGCGAAGCGAAGCTGTCGCAGGCCCTGATCCGCGACAAGCGCGTCGAAACCCTGTCGATCCTGCCCGCATCGCAGACCCGCGACAAGGACGCCCTGACGGCCGAAGGCGTCGCCAAGGTGATCGGCGAACTGCGTGAAAAGTTCGACTGGATCATCTGCGACAGCCCCGCGGGCATCGAACGCGGCGCGCAACTGGCGATGTACCATGCGGATTATGCCGTCGTCGTCGCCAACCCCGAAGTGTCGTCCGTGCGCGACAGCGACCGCATCATCGGCATGCTCGACAGCACCACGGAAAAGGCCAAGGGCGGCGGCAAGATCGAGAAATACCTGCTGGTGACGCGCTATGACCCCGGCCGCGCGTCGCGCGGGGAAATGCTGCGCACCGAGGACGTGCTTGAAATCCTGTCGATCCCGCTGCTGGGGATCATCCCCGAAAGCGAGGAAGTCCTGCGCGCGTCGAACCTCGGTTCGCCCGTCACGATTTCCAGCCCGCAGAGCCCGCCCGCCCGCGCCTATTTCGAGGCGGCGCGCAGGCTCGAAGGCGAAAAGATCGACGTCACCATACCCACTGAACGTAGCGGCCTGTTCGGGTGGCTGTTCAAGGGAAGATCCTGATCATGGGCCTGCTTGATAGTCTTTTCGGTCGCAACCGCAGCTCCGCGCCGGTCGCGCGCGACCGGTTGCAGATCCTGCTGGCGCATGAACGCGCCGGCACGGACGGACAGGAATCCGAACTGCTCAACACACTCCACAGCGAGATCCTGGAGGTCATCAAGAAACATATCCCCGTCGATCAGGACAAGGTCCAGATCAAGGTGGACCGGGGAACGTCGGTTTCGATGCTGGAAATCGACATCGAGGTGCCTGCCCTCGAAAAAAAGAAACTCCGCTAGGGCCTGAGGCCGCAAAAAAACGGGGCAATCGCCATGCGATGCCCCGTTTTTGCATTTTCCATGGCCGGGAACTGCCCTTGGGAAAAAGATAAAAGTTTTGGGGGCCGCCTGTTGATCGAAAGAGGCGGCGTCCCTTAAAGCT
Organism: Novacetimonas maltaceti; assembly: GCF_002906255.1. Taxonomy (GTDB): domain Bacteria; phylum Pseudomonadota; class Alphaproteobacteria; order Acetobacterales; family Acetobacteraceae; genus Novacetimonas; species Novacetimonas maltaceti. Next base: position 35,114 of record NZ_POTC01000007.1, read on the forward strand.
TTTTGGGAAAAAGCTTCACCAAAAACTTTTGAATGTTTTCATGGCAGCACAATCTGGCTTCAAGCCAGCATCGGTTCGATCCAGATCCGCGCATTGTTGAAATCGCGGGTGATCGCCTCCCGCGCGGCCTGCGGGTCACGCGCGCGCAACGCATCGATCAGCGCGGCATGCGGATGGACGTCGCCCATGCTGCGCATGCTGGGCATCGGGCGCGACAGGGCATAAAGCGGGCCGATCCGCACCCACAGGTTCCGCAGGATGTTGGCCGTCAGCGGCAGGTCCGCCAATGTCGCGATCGTGGTGTGGAAATCCGCATTCAGGGCGGCAACCGCCCCATCGTCACGAATGGCCAGCGCATCGACAAACTGACGATGCAGCATGGCCAGCGTCTCGATCCCGTGCGCGCTGGCCTTCAGGGCCGCGGCCTCCGCCAGCCTGACTTCAAGGTCGGAGCGCAGGGCATGGATTTCCGCGAAATTGCGACGGGTCATCGCAGGCACGACCGCCGTGTTGCGGTCATTGAGTTCCAGCGCATGTTCGGACACCAGACGCAGCAGCGCCTCCCGCACGGGGGTCGGGCTCAGGCCAAGTTCGGCAGCAAGGGGACGCAGGACAAGACGTTCGCCCGCGCGATAGCGGCTGCGGATCAGGCCACGCCGGACATGTTCATAGGCATCAACGCTCAGGACACGTCGGGGGGGCTTGCTGTTCTGGTCCGTGATATCCGCCACCATACTGCTATCTTATCCTTCGTACAAATATATCTTATTAATCCGTATAAATAATGATCTCCCCGCAGATGGCAACTTGTACTGTGTGTCAGTTGCATTTTTTATGCATATTTAATTTAAATGACACACGACTACAGCCTAGGGTTGATAATCCAGCCCGATATCCATCGCCCTGACACTGTGGGTCAACCATCCCATCGAAATCAGGTCGATCCCTGTCGCGGCGATCGTAGCGGCATTTTCGGGCGTGACGCCGCCTGATGCCTCGGCCACGGCGCGATGGTCGATCATGCTGACCGCCTTGCGCAACTGCTCCGGTGTCATGTTGTCGAGCAGGAAGACATCCACCCCCCCGACCTCCAGCCCCTCGGCCAACTGTTCCAGCGTATCGACTTCCAGTTCGATACAGACCAGGTGCCCCGCCGCCGCCCGCGCCCGCGTCAGGGCGGGACGGATCCCCCCCGCGATCGCAAGGTGGTTGTCCTTGATCAGGATCGCGTCATCCAGTCCGAAGCGATGATTGGCGCCACCGCCCGCGCGCACGGCGTATTTCTGGATCGCACGCATGCCCGGCATGGTCTTGCGCGTACAACTGACCTTGACGCCAAAAGGTTCCACCGCAGCCGCGACCTGCGCCGTCGCGGTAGCGATGCCACACAGGTGCGACAGGAAATTCAGGGCAACCCGTTCCCCCGACAGGATCCCGCGCGCCGGGCCACGCACGCTGGCGATCACCTGTCCGGGGGTGACATGGGTGCCATCAGGGGCCGCGACCGTGAATTCGATGGCCGGGTCCATCAGGGTGAAGGCCAGTCGCGCCATGTCCAGACCCGCGACCACCCCGGCCTGCCGGGCGGACAGCACCGCATGGGCGGCGGGATTGTCCGCCCCCAGCGTGACATCGGTGGTCAGGTCGCCACCACGGCCCAGATCTTCCATCAGGCCCGCACGCACCAGCGGTTCAAGCATCAGGTCAGGCAGGGGGCGGATCGATGGGGGACGGATCGTCATGCGATCACTCCGTTATCAGGGGATAGTGTCATCGTGTCGGCCGGCGTCGTGCCAGCCTGCGCCATGACCGCCGCGATTTCGGCGCGCGCCGCATCCAGCGTCAGGCGCGACGGCACGGCATCATGGGCGGTATCGGGGAAATCGGCACGGAAATGCCCCCCCCGGCTTTCCCTGCGGCGCAGGGCCGCAAGCACCACCATGGCGGAGACGAGGGCCGCGTCATCGCGCTCCACCCGTGGGGCGAACAGGCGCAGCGTCTCACGCAGTTCGTCGTGCGTGCGCACCACGCCCGCGCCCCGCGCCATGGCACGGCGCTGGGCCTCGGTCGGGGCCGGGGCCGCCGGGGCGAGCGCGCCGTCATCCACCGGCGGGGCGGTGCGCGCCACAGGCAGGCCCGACAGGTCATGGGCGACCCATGTGCCAAACGACACCGCTTCGAGCAGGGAATTGCTGGCAAGGCGGTTTGCCCCGTGCAGGCCGGTACAGGACACTTCCCCGCATGCCCACAGGCCCGGCACGCCGGTGCGGCCACGGCCATCCACGACGATTCCCCCCATGTGGTAATGGGCGGCGGGACGCACCGGGATCGGCTGGCGGGCAGGGTCGATGCCCTGCGCGCGGCACAGCGCGTCGATCGCGGGGAAACGTGTCGCAAACCGGGCACCGAGCACCGACCGCGCATCAAGGAAGACATGATGCCCCGCGCGCATATGCCGCCACACCGCGCGTGAGACGATGTCGCGCGCGGCCAGTTCCTCGGTAAAGCGATCACCGTTCTCGTCCACCAGCACGGCGCCTTCGCCACGCACGGCCTCGCTGATCAGCGGCATCGGCCCCGCCACATGGCGCGCGGCAAGGGCGGTGGGGTGGAACTGCACGAACTCAAGGTTGCCAAGGACCGCCCCTGCACGCGCGGCCAGCGCCAGTCCCTGCCCGCACGCGCCCAGCGGGTTGGTCGTATCGCCAAACAGGCCGCCGATCCCCCCCGTGGCCAGCACCACGGCAGGCGCGGGCCATGCGATATCGCGCCCGGCAATGCCGGCGCGCACGCCCGTCACGGCCCCGTCATGGGTCAGGAGCGCATGCACCCGGGCGTTTTCAAGTACCGTGATGCGCGGCGTGGCACGCACACGCGCCACCAGTGCCTCCATGATCGCGGCACCGGAGGCATCGCCACGGGCATGCACGATGCGGTGGCGGCAGTGCGCGGCCTCCAGCCCCAGTTTAAGCGTCCCGTCCGCCGCGCGGTCAAACCGCACCCCGAACGCCGCAAGGCGCGCGATGGCGTCCGGCCCGTCGGCAGTGACACGTTCCACGATCGCGCGATCGCACAGCCCCGCCCCGGCGGCCAGCGTATCGGCCGCATGCAGCGCGGGCGCATCATCCGCCCCTACGGCTGCGGCAATCCCGCCCTGCGCCAGCATGCTCGACGCCATTGCGGGACGGACGGCGGCCAATGGTCCTGCCGACAGCAGCACGCAGGGCCGATCGAGCATCAGCGCCGTCATCACCCCGGCCAGTCCGCCGCCGACAATGACGGGTTGCCCGGCCAGGGCACGCAGGCTTTCGCCCGTCATATCGCCAGCATGCGTTCGACCGCACGCCGCCCGCGCGCCGCGAGTGCCGGGTCGATCGTCACCTCATGCGTCATGGTCTCCAGCGCATGGCGCAGGCCCGACAGGGTGATGCGCTTCATGTGCGGGCACATGTTGCACGGGCGGACGAAATCGATCTTCGGATGCAAAAGGGCGAGGTTGTCGCTCATGGAGCATTCGGTCACCAGCAGCACCTTGCCGCCGTCATGGGCCTGCACGTAATCGCTCATCATCGCGGTGGAGCCGGAGAAATCCGACACCGCGACGACTTCGGGCGGGCATTCGGGATGCGCCAGCACCACCACGCCGGGATTGTCCTCGCGCATGCGGGTGATCTCCTGCGGGGTGAAGCGTTCGTGCACCTCGCAATGGCCGGGCCACGTGATCATCTGGATGCCGGTCTCCGCCTCGATATTACGGGCGAGGAATTCGTCGGGGATCATGATGACCCGGTCCGTGCCAAGGCTTTCGACCACGCGCTTCGCATTGCCCGACGTGCAGCAGATGTCGCTTTCGGCCTTCACCTCCGCCGAGGTGTTGACGTAGGTCACGACGGGCACGCCGGGATGGCGTTCACGCAGCAGGCGCACGTCGGCGGCCGTGATGGAATCCGCCAGCGAGCATCCTGCCCGCATGTCGGGGATCAGCACGGTGCTGTCGGGATTGAGCATCTTCGCCGTCTCGGCCATGAAATGCACGCCGGCCATGACGATGACGTCGGCGCTGGCCTCCTGCGCTTCACGCGCGAGGGCGAGGCTGTCGCCACGGATGTCGGCAACGCAGTGGAAGATTTCCGGCGTCTGGTAGTTGTGTGCCAGAATGATCGCGTTGCGCTGCCGCTTGAGCTCCTCGATGGCGCGGATGTCGTCCAGGAACGTCGCCCACTCCATCTCGGGGACCAGATGGCGCACGCGGTCGTAAAGCCGGTCAGCCGCTTGCCGGGGACCCAGTTGATTCATGATTGCCCTCCTCGCCGGCGGCCCCAGATTTCTTTATACTCAATTTGAGTATAAGTGAGGCACGATCATCCGGCCGGACACTTCCAACGTGAAACCCCGCCTGTGTCAATCAGGATTTTCGTGATCCCCTTGCGCATCCCCCGGCGTGGCGGGCGCGTTCAGCCCGAATGCACGATCGGCAGCTTGCTTCCCGCGAACTGCCGCGCACGCCGCACCTCGCCACAGAAACGGAACAGGCGGGCGGGCCTGCCGCCGGTCTTTTCATCAATCCTGCCTGTTTCCTCAATAAGTTGCTGTTGTGTCACCAGCCGGCGGAAATTCTGCTTGTGCACATGGCAGCCCGCAAGGCTTTCGACCGTGCGCTGCAACTGGAACAGGGTGAACTCCTCGGGCATCAGTTCGAAGACAACGGGGCGGTAACGTATCCTTGCGCGCAGACGCGCCATGGCCGTTGCCAATATGCGACGGTGGTCACGGTGCATGTACCGGCCGGGAATCGCCTGCGCGGGGGGGCATCCGGCCTCCGTCACCAGCGTCGCCTCATACAGGAGTTCATAGCGCTGGAGCACGAGTTCATCGTCCCACGCGCCGCCATCACCGATGGCGAACAGCGCCATGCAGCGCTGCCACTGGCGCATCCGCGTCTCGATATCCGCCATGCCCGCCACCCAGGCGCACAGGCGGCGTTCGATCAGGTCCGTGATTTCCTGCGTCGTGTCGCTGGTGCGGTCTTCCCACGGGAAATAGTCATACCAGTCGCGCCACCCCGTCTCCCGCGCGTGGCTGCGGGTCAGGGCGAGGTAGGAGATGGAGATGCTGCGCCCCTGTTCGGGGTGCAGGGCACGGTCATGGTCGGCAAAGGTATAGAGCTGTTCCACATGGCCGATGGGATGGCCGGTCTGCTGCTCCACCCATGAACGCACCCCCGCCTGCAGGGAACGGTGGCTGCTTTCCAGCGGGCCGGAAGGCAGCAGGCGCCCATCGTCGATCGTCATCACCTGCGGCACGCCATCGCGCACCGCCGTCAGCACCGCGATCAGTTCCGTCACCACATGCGACATCATGCCATCCGCGCCCATCATGCCCCCCATCATGCCACCCCGTCATGCCGCCCCTCATGCCCGGGTGTAACGTCCTGCCATGTCACATGTCCCATGTATCACATGCCCCCGTATCACGCGCCGGTGTGTTTCGCATGCAACCGTCACGCCCCTGCCCCGTTATGACAGACACAATCCGAAACGGACGCCACAGGCACGGGTCCTTGTGACCTGTGCCCGTTCATGACCCGAAAAGGAGCATCGGAATGGCGAAAGTCGCTGAAAACACATTCCTGACCGACGTGCAGACCCTGCGCGCCCGTGCAAAGGCCTCCATAGAACAGGGCGCGCTGACCCCTGCCTATCAGGGGAATGTCAAGACGGCCATCGACCTGTTGCAGACGGTTGTCGCGACGGAACTGGTCTGTGTCCTGCGCTATACCATGCATTCCATCTCCGTCGAGGGGATCACCAGCGAAAGCGTGGCCGCCGAATTCGCCACCCACGCCAAGGAAGAGCGCGCGCACATGATGTGGGCCGCCGAACGCATCGACCAGCTGGGCGGCGTGCCCAACCTGTCACCCGAAGGACTGGCGACCCGTTCGGCCAGCGAATATGGCGCGGGCGGCAACCTGGTGGAAATGGTGCGCCAAAACCTCGTGGCAGAACGCCTCGTGATCGAACATTACCGCGAACTGATCCGCTATTTCGCGGACCATGACCCCACCACGCGCATCATGCTCGAAAAGATCCTTGCCGAGGAGGAGGAGCACGCAACAGACATGCATGACCTTCTGGTCGCGCATGAAGGCAAGCCGTTCCTGCCCTGATATCCCTTCCGGCCACTTCCCCCTTTTTTCGCGGCGCCTGCGTCCACCGGCCATGTCCCGACATGGCCGGACGCCCCTGCACGCCCCTCCCCCGCCGGTTCCACCCGCGCCGGGCGTGCGGGCGCCGCATCCCCTTGCCGCACGGTTGACACCGCCTTCGCCAAGGTGGCCTGACCTGTGCCAGACCAGACCAATCATTACGGAGACCCTGACATGACGGACGTCAGAACCTACGACCTGTTCATTGGTGGCGAATGGGTGCCCGCCACGACCGAGGAACGCGACACCATCCGCAACCCCGCCACGGGCGAGGCGCTGGCCAGCGTCGCCATCGCCAGCAAGGACGACGTGGACCGCGCCCTGCAGACGGCGCAGGAAGCCTTTGGCACCTGGAGCCGCCTGATCGCCACCGACCGCGCGGACTGCCTGTACAGGCTGATCGACCTGATCCGCCGTGACGAGGAAAAGCTGGCGCGCATCATCACCACCGAAAACGGCAAGCCCATCCGCGAGGCAAAGGTGGAGGTCAATTTCGCCATCCAGCTGATCCGTTTCGCCGCGGAAAATGCCCGCCGCCTGGAAGGCAACATCATCCCCGGCAGCCGCCCGGGCGAGAAGATCCTGATCGAGAAGATCCCCCATGGCGTCGTTGCCGGGATTTCGGCATGGAACTTCCCCCTTGCCCTGACGGCGCGCAAGCTTGGCCCGGCGCTGGCGGCGGGCAACACGTTCGTCATCAAGCCGCATGAACTGACGCCGCTGTCCACACTGGCGCTTGCGGAACTGTCGGTGGAGGCAGGCTTCCCCAAGGGCGTGTTCAATGTCGTCACCGGTGGTGGCGTGACGGTGGGCAACCAGTTGGTCGTCAACCCGATCACCAAGCTGATCACCATGACCGGCAGCACGCCCGCAGGCCGCAAGATCATGGCAGCGGCGTCCGAGGGGCTGAAGGAAGTGCGGCTGGAACTGGTCGGCAAGGCGCCGTTCATCGTCATGGACGATGCGGATATCGAGGCGGCCGCAAACGCCGCCGTCGCCGCGCGCTTCATGAACTGCGGGCAGGTCTGCACCGCCAACGAACGCACCTATGTCCACCAGGCGGTCTATGACCGGTTTCTCGAACTGCTGCGCCGGAAGATCGCGGAAATCAAGGTCGGCAACCCGCTGGATGCGGACACGACCATGGGACCGAAGATCAGCAGGGCCGAGCTTGAAAAGGTCGACGAGATGGTCCAGCACGCCGTGGCGCAGGGGGCGAAGGTCGAGATCGGGGGCAAGGCGCTGACGGGTGGCATCTATGACGCGGGCAATTTCTATGCCCCCACGCTGCTGACCAACGTGACGAACGAAATGGACATCACCCAGAACGAGGTGTTCGGCCCGGTCCTGTCGCTCATCAAGGTCGAGGACTTTGACGAGGCGCTGATGATGGCCAACAAGTCGCGCTATGGCCTGTCGGCCTACATGTTCACGCAGGACCTCAAGAAGGTCATGCGCATGAGCAACGAACTGAACTTTGGCGAGATCTACGTCAACCGCGAGGGGGGCGAGGCCGCGCAGGGTTTCCACCATGGCTATGGCGACAGCGGCATCGGGGGCGAGGACGGGCAGTACGGCCTCGAAGCCTATGTCGATACCAAGACCATCTACCTCAATTACTGAGGCGGTTTTCGCATCGCGCAACCATGACAGGGGGCCTCCGGGCCTCCTGTTTTTGTATGAACCAACTGAAGTAAAAGAAGTTTTTGGTGAAGTTTTTTCCAAAAAGCTTCAAGGAACGCCGCCCGTTCAGATCAAAAGGCGGCCCCCAAAAACACGCACGCCCTCAGATCTGGCGCATCCAGACCGTGCTGACGCTGTGGCTTGGCCCCTTGCGCAGGATCAGGCGCGCGCGTTCGCGCGTGGGCAGGATGTTTTCCTCAAGGTTGGGCAGGTTGATGCGCCGCCAGATATCACGCGCCACCTTTTCCGCCTGTTCCGGGGTCAGGTCGCGGTAATGGTGGAAATACGATGTCGGCTTGCGAAAGGCGGTCTGCTGCAGCAACTGGAAACGCTGCACATACCACCGTTCGATATCCTGCGTATCGGCGTCGAGGTAGATAGAGAAGTCAAAGAAATCCGACGCCATGAAGGGCTGTTCCGACGCGGTCTGGAGCACATTCAGCCCCTCGAAGATCAGGATGTCGGGCTGGTCCACCACCTGATAGCGGTCGGGGATGATGTCATACGCCTCGTGCGAGTAGATGGGCACGTCGAGGTTCCGCTCCCCCGCCTTGAGCGCTGCAAGGAAGGAGATCATCTGCCGCAGGTCATAGCTTTCGGGAAAGCCCTTGCGCGCCATCAGGTCACGCTCCTGCAGCACGCGCGTGGGCAGCAGGAAGCCGTCCGTCGTCACCAGCGACACGTTGGGATGGTCGGGCCAGCGCGACAGCACCGCCTGCAGCAGGCGGGCGAACGTGCTCTTGCCCACGCCGACGCTGCCGGCGATGCCGATGATGAAGGGCACCGTCCTGCGCGGCACGCCGAGGAAGGCGCTCTTGACCATGTTGTTGAGGCTGCGACTGGCAAGCACATGCAGGTTGAGCAGGCGCGACAGGGGCAGGTACACCTCCGCAATGTCCTCGAGCGAGACCGGTTCATTATGGCCGCGCAGGGACGCGACCTCCGCCTCGTTCAGGGACTGGGGCACATTCGCGCGCAGGGCCGCCCATTCGGGGCGGGGGAAAATCATGTATGGCCGGGTCGCGCCATATGACGGGACCTGTGGCGTGTCGGGCCTGTTACCCTTTCCACTCTCCAAGGGCCGCTCTCCTCCTGATGGTCGATCCGGGCACGGGTGCCCTTGATCCACGCCGGGCGGCGTAACATCTTACCCCGCCCCGATCCAGAGCGACCGGCCCCAATTTCGCGTGTGCAGGGCCAGGGTGCGCGTCCTACGGCCCCCACCTGATACAGTCGTGACAATTGTGACACGCCTGCCCCCGTCTGCCGCCCCCCCCCCGCCATGACGCGCGACAGCAGGCCATGCACCGGGCGCGTGCCCCATGGTGTGGCCTGTTTTCCGGGGCAGCCTGCAGGCAGGAACTTCTTTATGATTTGCACGGCGTCGGCGCGACAGGTTCCTGGACTGAGGGAAACGCCCAGGGCGCGGCCCTGAAACCCGCCAGGGGGCATTGCCCTTTGGAAACCATGACTTACCAATGGATCGGGAATGGGACCTCCTGCTCCCACGGACAAGAACGCTGCCAGAGGCGACGAGAACACAGCCCCTTCCTGCACATGATGGACCGCCCGATGACATCCACCCCTTCCTTCCCTGTCGCGCCGGGCGCATGGCGCGACGACGCCGCGCGCGCGGCCTTGCGCCGGATCTTCGACGCCGCCATCCACAGCGCACAACCCGCGCGCGTGCTGGCGCGCCACCTGCCGCCGCCGCCCAGGGGGCAGTGCGTGGTGGTGGGGGCGGGCAAGGCCTCGGCCGCCATGACGGCGGCGCTGGAACAGGCATGGCCGGACGTGCCGCTGCGCGGTGTGGTGGTGACGCGCGACGGCCATGTGGCCACAACGTCGCGCATCCGCGTGATGGAAGCCGCCCATCCCGTCCCCGACCGCCGCAGCGAGGACGCGGCGCGCGCCATGCTCGACGCTGTGCGTGGCCTTGGGCCGGATGACCTTGTCATCGCCCTGATTTCCGGGGGCGGTTCGGCACTGATGGAACTGCCCGCACCGGGCCTGACGCTGGAGGACATGCGTGCACTCAACCGCGCCCTGCTGCATTCGGGCGCGGACATTGGCGACATGAACCTGGTGCGCCGCCACCTGTCGCAGGTCAAGGGCGGCCGCCTGGCCTGCGCCTGCGCACCCGCCCGTGTGCTGACACTGGCCATCAGCGACGTGCCGGGGGATGACCCGCTGACCATCGCCAGTGGACCGACCGTGCCAGACCCCACGACGCCTGCCGATGCGCTCGCGGTGCTGCGCCGTCGCGACATCACCGTCCCGCCACAGGTGATCGACGCCCTGACGCGCCCTGCCCCCGTACCTGCGCCCCCCAACCCGGACAACCGCTACATCCTGATTTCCACCCCGCTGATGGCGCTTGAGGCCGCAGCGGACGAGGCACGCTGCCTCGGTCTGACGCCGCTGATCCTTGGCGACGCGCTGGAGGGGGAAAGCCGGGAGGCGGCGATCATCATGTCCGGCATCGCACAGTCCGCGCGCCATCACGACCTGCCGGTGGCAGGGCCTGCCGTGCTGCTGTCGGGTGGGGAGACGACCGTCAGCATCCGCCCGGCCGACGGGCCGCCGGGACGGGGCGGCCGCAATACGGAATTCCTGCTCTCCCTCGCCCTTGCGCTGCGGGGACAGGACGGGATCTGGGCCATTGCGGGGGACAGCGACGGCATCGACGGGACCGAGGACGCGGCAGGAGCGCTCATTACGCCCGATACGTTGTCACGGGCCCGTGCGCTGGGTCTGGACCCGCGCGACTTCCTGCGCCGCCATGACAGCTACAGCCTGTTTGACGCCACGGGAGACCTGATCCGCACCGGCCCAACGCTGACGAACGTCAACGATATCCGTGCAATCATGGTGCTGTAGGGAATTCGAAAAACGATTGATAAAATCAAAAGTTTTTGGTGAAGCTTTTTTCAAAAAGCTTCAAGGAACGCCGCCTTTTCAGATCAAAAGGCGGCACCCAGAAACTTTTAATCATTCTTCCCGAACTGGCGGCTCAGTTCGCATTGCCGCCGTGCGGCTTGCCGTAACTGACCTGCGTGTCGGGCACGACGAAGTGCTTCGGGTCTTCCTGATTCTGGGAATCATCATCGTCCCCCGCCTGTGACGGGTCATAGCCGGAGGAGATCATCTGCATCGCCGCCGCGTCGGGCATGGGGTGATAGGCCTCTGTCGCGGCGTCGGGGTCCGGGTTGATGCGCGGCAACTGCCGCACATGCCCGGCGGCGGAGGCATGCGCCGGGCCGGGCACCGTGGTCCCGTTGGCGCGATGCCCGCCAATGGGGGGCATTGCCTCATCAACATCCACGGGATCGGTGGGATCGCCATGCATCGTATCGGCGCACGATGCCAGGCACAGCAATATCCCGATCATGACAAGACGCGGTTTCATGCGCGCACAGTATCATCCCGCGCCACGGCACAAAGCCCGATTATTGCATATCCTGCCGTCACGCCATGGTGACGGCAGGGACCGGCCATCGGGGTGGATGCGTCACTCCGCCTCATCTTCGGGATCGACCAGCATGGCTTCGGCCACCACGCCCGCCTGCTCACGCACGCGGCGTTCGATGTCGGCGGCCATTTCGGGATGCTCACGCAGGAACTGCTTGGCGTTTTCACGCCCCTGCCCGATGCGCTGGCTGTCGCAGGAGAACCACGCCCCGGACTTTTCCACGATGCCGGCCTTCACGCCAAGGTCGATCAGTTCGCCCATCTTGCTGATGCCTTCGCCATACATGATGTCGAATTCCACCTGCCGGAAGGGCGGGGCCATCTTGTTCTTGACCACCTTGACGCGGGTCTGGTTGCCCACGACCTCGTCCTTGTCCTTGATGGAACCGATGCGGCGGATGTCCATGCGGACCGACGCGTAGAATTTCAGCGCATTGCCGCCCGTCGTCGTTTCCGGGCTGCCGAACATGACGCCGATCTTCAGGCGGATCTGGTTGAGGAAGATCATCATGGTGTTCGAACGCGACACCGATCCCGTCAGCTTGCGCAGCGCCTGGCTCATCAGGCGGGCATGCAGGCCGACATGGCTGTCGCCCATGTCGCCCTCAAGTTCCGCGCGCGGGACAAGGGCGGCCACACTGTCGATCACCAGCACGTCGATCGCCCCGGAACGCACCAGCGTATCGGCAATCTCCAGCGCCTGTTCGCCCGCATCGGGCTGGCTGATGAGGAGGTTGTCCACATCCACGCCCAGCTTGCGCGCATAGCCGGGGTCAAGCGCATGTTCCGCATCGATGAAGGCGCAGGTGCCGCCCTTCTTCTGCGCCTCCGCGATGGCATGGAGCGCCATGGTCGTCTTGCCCGAGCTTTCGGGGCCATAGATTTCCACGATACGCCCGCGCGGCAGGCCACCGATGCCAAGGCCGATATCAAGGCCGAGCGACCCGGTGGAAATCACGTCGACCTCCGCCTTGGGCCGTTCGCCCATGCGCATGATCGATCCCTTGCCGAACGCGCGTTCAATCTGGCTCAGCGCGCCTTCGAGAGCCTTGCCTTTGTCAATACCCGGAGCCTGTGCCATGGCCTGCCTACCTTTTCGACGAAGCTGTGTTTCGCGCATTCCATGTTCCTGTCTGTGGACCGACACAGGACCCGCCGGACAGGATGGACATGTCCGCGGCCTTTCCACATGGAAGCTGCCTTGCTGCTTCCTATATGGAACAAAACAAGATCATTTACAACCTTGCCCCTGCCATTTGCCGTATCATTTCTCCTGCCCCGTTACACGACCGGAGGCCATGCCTCACCGTGGCCCGACGGCAAGGCCGGTTTCACGCGGGTCCGAACCTGCGGCGCATGTCGCGCCGTCACCGGGCAGGCCACGGGGACAGACGATGGCGTTGACGCGCCCTTCGGCCGTGACGGCCCGCGACGCGGGCGCCTGCCCGGACAGGACAAGCTTCATTTCCTCCGCCACGGCGGCGGCGGCATCATTCTGGCCCGACCCCGCCACCGCCGCGCGGAAGGCATGGCCGTCACTTGCGATCGCGGCAGACAGCAGTGCCGGGGGCATGCGCACGGGCGACGCCGCAAGCACGATGCCCGTGTTCCCCGCGATACGCCCCGTGCCGAACAGGTTGTTCATCGTCAGGCTGCACGCCACGGCCATCCCGGCATGGTCGACCACGGCAAAGGAGGTCGAGGCCGGAAGCGGCGGCAGCATGCCGCTGCCCGGCGTGCCGGAATCAAGGACGGCCTGCGCGCGGGCGGTCTGGTCGTCATTGGTCAGCTTGCCCTGCGTATCCCCGCCCCGGGCGCGCCATGAGGCGACAGCCCCCTGTGACAGGGCCTCCGGATTACCCTGCCCCGCCAGCAGCGCGCGGAAGGCGACGGCACTGCCGAGGCCGCCATCGGCGGGGGGCGGCAGGAACGCGACCGTCAGGCCGCCTGCGGCGCTGACCCGCAGCGGCAGGCGTTCGGACGGGATGGCCGCGCGCAGGTCGCTGGTCTGCAACCCGCCGCCCGCCGCCTGGCTGCCAGCAGTGAAGGATTGCGCCAGCGCGCCGTTATACATGTCGCCCACGCCCATGCTGCGGATCTGGTCCAGCACGCCGGACAGGTGCGTCTGCACCAGCGCATCCCCTTCGACCAGCGCCGTGCCATCGGTGCGACTGAAGATCGCGCGCATGCCCGGATCGGCCAGCAGCGGCCCCTGAACGGTGGCGAGGTCACTTGCCAACTGATGGCTGACATTCACGCCATTGACCGCCAGCGACATCGCATCCGACAGGATTTCGGAAAAAGACGTGGTGCCATATTGCAGGTGCATCAGGTACAACCCGCGCGCCAGCATCGGCACCGCCGCCGGACGGTCGGCATGGGGCGCGCCGGGAATGCCATCGGTGGTGCCGCCGCGCGGGGTAAAGATGAAGGCGCGTCCCCCTTCATTATCGCCGGGACGATAGGCAAGGCACGCCCCGCCCGATCCCATCGACGCGCGTGACGGCAGCGTCACCGCCAGCGCCATGCCCATGGCAGCGGCCGCATCCGCCGCATTGCCACCACGCGACAGGATGTCACGCCCGACCATGGCGGCCTGGGGTTCATCAGCGGCCACCGTGCCGATCAGCGCACCGGGAGACGGGCCGAACATGTGGGTGACAAGGTGCATGGGCGAGGAATGGCCGCATCCGGCGACGGAAACCGCAAGCATTGCTGAAAACGCAACCCGGACGGACCTGCGCGCAAAGGAATTCAGGGAATGCTCTGGCACGCGTCTTCTTCTCCATTCGACCACAACGGCAGATGTCCCACCAGCCAGGACATCGACACACCGGCATTCCGCCATTAGCGGTCTTGCGCGCATGGGGCAAGCAGCCTTTTGCACGACTGCCGCCGCAGGTGCGACGCCAGCGCAGGGCCTTCCGGTGGGCCATTTCGTTGACATCATGCCCCCCGCCGCATGCACACACAACAGGAGGAAAACCCCTCACGCCCTGTCGGCGCACTGCCCTGTCCGGCTTTACCGGTGATACATGCCCATGCAGGAAATATGGGCAAGGATAGTTCCGCGACACAGCATATGCCATTGGTACGGCCCGGATACACATGGTATCCATGCGCGATGAGGTTGACGGACAGGAAAAATCCGACAGGAATAAAAACAGCTTCCTGTGCCCGGCATTCCTGTTTTATTGAGTTTAACAGCTGTTTAATTACAAAAGTTAGAGCCAGATATGGAATTCGAAGGTAAACCAAATATTAAAAATGCGTGTGGAATAATAGAATATATTGGAATACACAAAGAAAAACTGAACCAGATAGAATATAGCAGCATCAATATGAAATCCGACTCTGGAAAAAGCATAACTCTTGGAAAAGTCTATGTTCCAAAGGATTTTTTACATTTTATTGAAATCGGAAAAAAGTTAAGCCTGAATTACTTTGAGTATCCCAATAAAATTAAATATCTTATTTTCGTAACTGATGGGAATCAGAAAATCTATAACGCCAGTTCAGTTTCTTCCTTTGCAAAATTTTTTCTTATATTATTCATTTTATTTTTAATAACAACCATTTGCTCCGTGTTATTTTCATTTCACAGACCATTTATCGGCATACCTATTTCGTTGATTTTAATTTTCTTTTCTATATTTTTGTATACAATGTTTATATCCCATACAGCAATTCTCATAGAATCAAAAAAACAGTTCGACCAGATATAAAACATATTCATTATAAATAAATAACAAGCACCCCTTCCGTCCCACTTCACATCTGCACGCAACAATACAGGATTCCTTGGCACGGAAAGGGGAACCCACATGTCCGCCTGCGCGTCCTGATGCGTCTTTCCTGACGCCATGGATTGCCCCCGTTTACGAAGCGGCATGAGCAATCCATAGCCGGATGGCGACCCTGTCCTACGCCCCCACATCAGGCGATTCGGCTTTTTTCGCTGCGGCGGATGTGGCCGCCCCTGTCGGCCTTGCCGGACATGGCGCATCTTTCACATGCCGTCTTCTTTCCTTACCTGCCACCATCCTTTACATACCCCATCCTGACCCGATTGACGGAGGCCGCACCGTGTCCATTTCCCGTAGCATTTACCGATTGCGCCGCAAGGCACCCGCTACCATTGCGGCGGCCCTCCTCGTGGGCGGACTTTACACGCCGGGCGCCGCCTCCGCACAGGGCGCGGCCGACACATTCACCCCCGCGCAACGCAAGGCCATCGTGGAAATCGTGCGCGATGCGCTGAAGACCGATCCCTCCATCCTGACCGATGCCATCACCGCACTGCGGCAGAACGCCGCCAACCAGGCCCAGGCCTCGGCGCAGGGGGCCCTTGCCACCCATCGTGCCCAACTGCTCAATCCCGTGGCGTCGGATGCGATCCTTGGCAATGCGCAGGCAACCACCACCGTGGTCGAATTCTATGACCCGCGCTGCCCCTACTGCCGCAAGGTCCTGCCCGACCTCGACCGGATCGTGGCAGAGGACAAGAGCGTGCGCATCATCGAAAAGGTCGTGCCCGTCCTGGGACAGGGCAGCCTGATCGCGTCACAGGCACTTGTCGCCGCATTCCAGCAGGGGGGACAGGCCGCGTATTTCAAGATGCAGCACGCGATCATGACGGATTCGGAACATCCCACCGTCGATCGCATGCGCACGCTGGCCAAGCAGTGCGGGCTGGATGCTGAACAGATGGCCAAGGCGATGAACGGGGAAAAGGTCACTGCCGTGCTGCAGGCGAACATGGAACTCGCCCACGGCATCGGCCTCGACGGGACGCCGACCTTCGTCTTCAACGCCCGCCAGATCATCCCCGGCGCGGTGGATTACGACGAACTCAAGAAAGCCATCGCCCATACCCGCTGATCCGGCACCACCACGCAGCGTTCCCGCCATACGGGCCGCCCGTCCGGCGGATGCGGCGTCCCTGCCGGCAACGGAACGCTCCGCCGCGCAACGCTTCGCCACCATCCCCGCGCTGGCGGGACTGGCGACAGGCGATGTCATGACACCGCAGGCCCATCTGGCCTGCATCGCGGCGGGGACCTGCTGGGTGGCGGATGACGCCGCCGGCATGGTTGCCGGTTTCCTCAGCGCCCGCATGTGGCATGACAGCCTGCATATCCTTGAACTTTCGGTCCGCCGGGAGGCACAGGGACACGGCATGGGACGCGCGCTTTTACACGCGGCAATGCGCCGGGTGCGCCAGTCACGCCTGCCGGGTGGCCTGACACTGACCACATTTCGCGATGTCGCTTGGAATGCGCCATTCTACCGCGCAATGGGGTTCGAGGAGATGGCCTCCCCACCCCCATGGCTGGCAGCGCTGCTGGCGGAAGAAGTCGCGGGAGGGTTCCCGCCCGGATCACGTTGCGCAATGCGCTGGCGGCCGGGGAAGGAAAGGTGCCCCCTTTTCCTCCCCCTAACGGTCACTTCACCGGTTCGGCAATTTTCTGCGCGACATCCACCGGTGCGTTGATCCGCATCAGCTTCGACAGCGCCGTGACCATCTGGTCCATCATCTCGTCCGTGTGGAACGGCCCCGGCGTCAGGCGCAGGCGTTCCGTCCCGCGCGGAACGGTGGGATAGTTGATGGGCGTGGCATACAGCCCGTATTCATTGAGCAGCCGGTCACTGAGGTCACGGCAGCGCTGCGCATCGCCCACGGGGATGGGGACGATATGGCTGGGCGTCATGGTGAACGGGATCCCGGCCTTGCGCAGGCGGGCGCGGAAGGCGTTGACGCGTTCGAACATCTTTTCACGACGCCACGCATCCTTGCGCACCTGCCGCACACTCGTCAGGGCGGCGGCAACCACGGCCGGCGGCAGCGCGGTGGTGAAGATGAAGCCGGATGCCGCAAGGCGCAGGTATTCCACGACCTCGCTCGACGCGGTGATGTATCCGCCATGCACGCCAAACCCCTTGGACAGCGTGCCTTCGATGACGTCCACCTGGTCCGCCACGCCGTCGCGTTCGGAAATGCCGCCACCCTGCGCGCCGTACAGGCCCACCGCGTGCACCTCGTCCAGATAGGTCATGGCATTGTATTTGCGCGCCAGCGCACATGTCCCGGCAATGTCGGAAATGTCGCCATCCATGGAATACACGCTCTCGAACGCGATCAGCTTTGGCGCATCGGGCGGGGCGGCGGCCAGCTTGGCCTCAAGGTCCTCGAGGTCGTTATGTTCGTAAATGACCGTGGTGGAGCCACGCGCACCCTTGATGCCCGCGATCATGGACGCATGGTTCAGGCGGTCGGAAAAGCAGATCCAGCCCGGCATGCTGGTCAGGATGGTCTGCAGGCTCGCCTGGTTGGAGACATAACCCGACACGAACAGCAGCCCCGCCTCCTTGCCATGCAGGTCGGCCAGTTCACGCTCCAGCGCGGTGTGGAAGGGGCTGGTGCCCGCGATGTTGCGCGTGCCGCCGGCCCCCGCGCCATGTTCGCGGATCGCGGTGATCGCGGCATCCATCACGACGGGTTCGACGCCCATGCCCAGGTAATCGTTCGACGACCATACCACGACCTCGCGGTCATGGTCGCAGGCGGGCGTCGCAGGCGTGGCGGGGGCCTTTTCCTGCTCGTACACGGGGTAACGGTCCGCCTCCCGCGCGAGGGGGGTGAACTGGCGGTACCGGCCCTGCGTGCGGATGTCCGCCAGCGCGGTGCGGCAGAACCGGTAAAACGGATGGCCGTCCGGATGATTACTGGACACTGATCTTCCTTTCCATGCGAACCTCGTTCCATACCCGCACCGAACCGTCATTCCAGCGCCGGACGCGGCCCCGCCGCAGCGCAGGCGTGCGCCATCGGCCGGTCGTCCCACGGCGTGGAACGGCAATGTCACGCCCCACAGGCAGGATTATTTCCCTATCCGTCCAGTCTTATAGGCCTTCTGCCGCCGGGTCACCATGGCAGGGCCGCCGTGAAATTTAAAAAATCTCCACTTTTCTGGGCGTCCTAGCGGACATAGATGCGGATTGTCGGGACATCAACGCCCGGATCGGTCATGCCTGTCATCTCCATCTGTGCGGGGTCGGCGCCATCATGGACGACCTCCGCCGCGACAGCCTGCGCGTCGGTCGCAACGATGCGCGACAGCAGCGCGGCCTGCGCGTCAGGCGACAGGGCATCGGGAATGGCCGCGACGATGGTGAACAGCACGTTGGGCTTGCGCGCCAGCGCCTCCGCCACCGCTTTCTTCAGGTCGGGCTGCCATTGCGGCTGTGGCGTCCCTGCCCGGATTTCAATAAGCGGCGGAACATGGCGGACCTCCACCGGCGGCGGGGGCGGGATGACCACCTGCGGCGGGTCGCCCGCATGGCGGTTGAACGTCTTCTGCCCGATCAGCGTACACCCGCCCACCCAGACCATGCTGGAGGCAAGGAGGACACGGAGCGGCAGCGCGATGCGGCAGGGTACGGGCATGACCGCCAAGCGATACAGCATCCACGCCCCGGGGCAAGGGCCAAAACGGCAATTGGCGCGCCCCGCCATCCCCCCGGATGCCCACAATCAAACGCCTGTGACCCGGCATGCATTCAGGGGACTTGCGATCAGGAAGGGTCATCCTGTAGTCGTGGGACATCACGTGATGCGCCGACACGGCGATACCCGGACAGGGCAGGCATGGCACGATGCGGCATCCCGCCTGCGGCATATTCGTCCTGCCACCATGAACCAGCAGGTGGATCAGGCCAGACGGCATGAAACAGTCCCCCGTTACCGACACTGGACACAACGTCCCCCCCGCCCCGCCGCTGATGGCGGAAGATGGCGCGCCGCTGGACCAGACGGGGCGGATCGCCGCCTCCATCCGGCAGATCATCCGCACGAACGAGGCCGACAGCCACCATGTCATCCATGCCTGTGCGATGGCCAATGCCTGCGCGGTGCTGTGGAGCCGGTACCTGAGGTTCGATCCCGCCTGCCCCACATGGTTCGACCGGGACCGTTTCGTGGTCTCCTCCGTGCGGTACCGCACGCTGGTCGATGCGCTGGTCACCCTGTCGGGACAGGCGGCGATCCGCATGGACGATACCCCCCACCCCGCCACGACCATGGGGTTCGGGCCCAGCGGGCAGGGGCTGGGCGCCGCCATCGGCATGGCCATGGCGGAACAGCACATGGCCGCGCGTTTCGGCCGCACGCTTGTCAACCATCGCATATGGGCCGTCAGCTGCTGGTCCGAACTGTCGACCGGCGTGGCGCTGGAGGCGGCGGTGCTGGCGGGACAGATGGGGCTGGACCGCATCACGGTGCTGGTGGGCCTGTCGGAACATGAACGCGTGCAGGCCGAGGCGGCCCTCCCCCGCTATGCCGCGTCGGGCTGGTCCGTGCGCAAGGTCGCGGCCGACCAGCCCGAACAGATCGCGGCCGCCATCGCGTCGTCCATCCGCACGCACCGCCCCTGCCTGATCGCATGCCTGTCCCCCGCACCCGACCCGGAAACGGCCGCCCCCTTCGTCGATGATCCCGGCCTGTGGGCCTCGGCTGCGCGGCGCGGGGCCACGGCACGGCGGTCATGGCTGCGCCGGCTGGCCAAGGACCGGCAGCGCATCGATTTCGAACGCATCATCTCAGGCGCGCGACCGGCCCTGTGGCGCACCGACTGGCGGCGGTCATGGCAGGGCGCGGGACGCCACCGCACGTCCCATCCCGCATTGCCGACCACCAGCTACGCCCGGCGCGGGCTTGATATCCTCCGCGAACTCCTGCCGGAAGTGCTGTGCCTGCGCTCCCGCCTTGGCCTGGCGTCCGGGGCGACAACGGGACATGGCCCCGCCGCCCTGCCGACACGCTGCGACACGCAGGTGCATGGCATGGCCGCGCTGCTGAACGGGATCGCGCTGCATGGCGGGTTCCTGCCGTGCGGGGCCGCGACCTTCGTCGCCGTGGACCGCATGCGCCCCGCCCTGCGCTTTGCCGCCATGATGAAACGCCAGGTCATCTATTTCCTGACCGATGGCGGCCTGTCGCCGGAAGAGGACGGCCCGGCATGGCTGCCGGTGGAACAGCTTGCCAGCCTGCGCGCCATGCCCAATGTCGCGGTGTTCCGCCCCGCCACCCGGCGCGAGACGATGGAGTGCATGGAACTTGCCCTTGAGCGCACCGACGGGCCAAGCCTGCTGACGCTGTGCCCGTTCATCCCGGCGGCCGACGTGGCGGCGGACACGACGCTGCCCAACGCCAACCCGCTGACGAACCTGTGCGCGCGGGGGGGCTATGTCGTGGCCGAATCCCCCACCCTGCCCCGGCAGGTCACCCTGATCGCCACGGGGCAGGAGGTCGCGACCGCGCGCATGGCGCAGTTGCTGCTGTGTGAACAGGGGATCGGCGCGGCACTGGTGTCGCTGCCGTGCTGGGAACTGTTCGCGGCGCAAAAAATATCCTATCGTGAGCAGGTGCTGGGAACGGCACCCCGGATTGGCGTGGAGGCCGCATCCGGGTTCGGGTGGGAACGCTGGCTGGGACAGGAAGGGACATTCATCGGGATTGATGGTTTCGGCGAAAGCGTCACCGCCGGCACACGGCAGGAGCGCAACGTGACCATACAGCCCGAACATATCGTCGCCCGCGCGCTGGAGGTGATCCACGCCACGGGCAACGGCCCCGCCGGGACCATTGGCAACCGGCGGCATGATGACGGGGTTCTTCCTTTTTCGGACACGTCATCCCGAAGCGCTGCACTACAGAACTGACCTTAACGGAGAATAAGAAATGACTGTCAAAGTCGCGATCAACGGTTTCGGTCGCATAGGTCGCCTCGTCCTGCGCGGGATCATCGAAAGCGGACGCACCGATGTCGTCCCTGTCGCCATCAACGACCTCGGCAGTGTCGAGGCGAACGCCCACCTCCTGTCCTATGACAGCGTGCATGGCCGCTTCCCGGCCGAAGTCCGTGTCGAGGGCAACAGCATCATCATCAAGGCCAATGGCCGCACCTATGCCCCGATCCACGTCTCGGCCGAGGCGGACCCGACGAAGGTCCCGTTTCAGGGCGTGGACGTGGCCATGGAATGCACCGGCCGCTTCACCGACAAGGAAAGCGCGTCACAGCTGATCAAGGCGGGCGCGCGCAAGGTTATCGTCTCCGCCCCGGCATCGGGTGTCGATGCGACGATCGTCTATGGCGTCAACCAGGATGTGCTGACATCCGACATGACGGTCATCTCCAACGCCTCGTGCACGACCAACTGCCTCGCCCCGGTGGCGAAGGTGCTGGATGATGCGTTCGGCATCGAATGTGGCTACATGGTCACCATCCATTCCTATACCGGCGACCAGCGCACGGTGGACACGCTGCACAAGGACCCGCGCCGCGCGCGTGGCGCGGCGCTGAACATGATCCCGACCTCCACCGGGGCGGCGCGCGCCGTGGGCCTGGTCCTGCCGCACCTGAAGGGGCGCCTCGACGGGACCGCCATCCGCGTGCCGACGCCCAACGTCTCCCTCGTCTCGCTCGACTTCGTGCCGAAGCGCGCGCCGTCTTCCGTCGAGGACGTGAACGAGGCGATGCGCAGGGCCGCAGCCGAAGGGCCGCTCAAGGGCATCCTCGACTACAACACCGCCCCGCTGGTGAGTTCGGATTTCAACCATTCGGTTGCCTCCTCCACCTTTGACGCGACGCAGACGGCGGTGATCGACGGCGGCAAGCTGGTGCGCATCTGCAGCTGGTACGACAACGAATGGGGCTTCTCCAACCGTATGTCCGATACCGCCGCCCTGTTCGGCAGCCTGTAATGGCGACGGTCGCATTCAAGACGCTGGATCAGCTTCAGCCCGCGGGCAAGAAGGTTCTTCTGCGCGCGGACCTGAACGTTCCGGTCAAGGGGGGGCAGATTACCGACGCCACCCGCCTGCTGCGCCTGCTGCCGACAATCCAGGAACTGGCGCAGAAGGGCGCGCGCGTCATCGTGGTCAGCCACTTCGACCGCCCCAAGGGGCAGCGCGTGCCTGAAATGTCGCTGGCCCCGATTGCCGATGCGCTGGGCGATGCGCTGGGCCGTCCCGTCACCTTTGCCGATGACTGCATCGGCCCGGTGGCGCAGAAGGCGGTGGACGCCATGCAGGATGGCGACGTGGTGGTGCTGGAAAACACCCGTTTCCATCCCGGCGAGGAAGCGAACGACCCCGACCTTGCCAAATCGCTGGCGTCGCTGGCGGATTTCTACGTCAATGACGCGTTTTCCGCCGCCCACCGCGCCCATGCCTCCACCGAGGGCGTGGCCCGCCACCTGCCGTCCTTTGCCGGGCGGTTGATGGAGACGGAACTGAACGCGCTGAACATCGCGCTGGAAAACCCTGAACGCCCGGTCGGCGCAATCATTGGCGGGGCGAAAATCTCCACCAAGCTCGACCTGATCGGCAACCTGCTTGAAAAGGTGCAGGTGCTGATCATCGGTGGCGCGATGGCCAACACGTTCCTTGCGGCGCAGGGCGTGAAGGTCGGCCGTTCCCTGCAGGAAGGCGAGATGCACGACACCGCGCGCGCCATCCTGGCGAAGGCCAGGGAAAAGGGGTGCGAGGTGGTGCTGCCGGTCGATGCGGTGACGGCGACCGAGTTCAAGGCCAACGTGCCCACGCAGGTTGTCGCCATCGACGCCATCCCCGATGACGCGATGATCCTTGATGTCGGCCCGCAGACCGTGCGCGACCTGTGCGCGAAGATCGCGACGCTGAAGACGCTGGTCTGGAACGGGCCGCTTGGCGCGTTCGAGATCCCGCCCTTTGACGCGGGCACGAACGCCGTGGCGCAGGAGGTCGGCCGCCTGACGCACGAAGGCAGGCTGAAAAGCATCGCAGGCGGCGGCGACACGGTCTCCGCCCTGCGCCATGCCGGTGTGACGAAGGAGATTTCCTATATCTCCACCGCAGGCGGTGCGTTCCTTGAATGGCTGGAGGGCAAGACCCTGCCGGGCATCATGGCGCTGGAATCCGTGTTCGAGCGCGCATTGCCGATCTGAGCGGCCGTTTTGTTACCGTCCTGATGGGCTATGGGGGATCATCCTTTGCGGGATGGTCCCCTTTTTTGTAGATGGAAAATCCTTGAGGAATAAAAGTTTTTGGGTGCCGCCTTTTTTCCAAAAAGGCGGCGTTCTTCGAAGCTTTTTGAAAAAAGCTTCACCAAAAACTTCTTTCACTTTTCTTCAGGCGGGGGAGCTTCTTCCTTCTTTCCCCCCTCTTCCGCCGGGGTGTCACGGTCGATCACCTTGATGTCGTCGCCCACCAGTCCCTGCGCGAAGGCCTGCGCGGAGAACGGACGCAGATCCTCCGCCTGTTCGCCCACCCCAACCATATGCACCGGCAGGCCGAACGCATCAGCCAGCGCCACGACAATGCCGCCACGCGCGGAACCATCCAGCTTCGTCACCACCAGTCCCGTGACATTCACCAGTTCCTTGAACACGCGCACCTGTTCCATCGCGTTCTGGCCCGTGGTGGCGTCCAGCACAAGGAAGACGGAATGGGGCGCGGTCTCGTCGAACTTGCGCATCACGCGGATGATCTTCGCCAGTTCCTCCATCAGCGCGCCCTTGTTGTGCAGGCGTCCGGCCGTATCGACCAGCAGCAGGTCGGCACCTTCCGCCTTGCCCTTCTTGAGCGCCTCGAACGCAAGGCCTGCGGCATCGGCATTGGGGGGGCCGGCGATGACCGGCGCGCCCACCCGCTCGCCCCACACCTGCAACTGCTCCACCGCGGCGGCACGGAACGTGTCGCCCGCGACCATCATGACCTTCTTGCCCTGCTCGCCATAATAACGGGCCATCTTGCCGATCGTCGTGGTCTTGCCCGTGCCGTTGACGCCCACCACCAGCACGACATGCGGCTTGTGCGCGGGATCGGGCTCGAACGGGATGGCGACGGGTTCAAGGATATTCGCAATTTCCTCCGCCAGCGCGCTGCGGACTTCCTCGTCCGTGACTTCCTTGCCGAATTTGGCGGAACGGAAGGAATCAATCACCTTCGCCGCGACATTCGGCCCAAGGTCGGCGGAAATCAGCAGGTCTTCCAGGTCCTCCAGCGCCTTGTCGTCAAGCTTGCGCCGGGTGAAGACCGCGCTCAGCCCGCCGCTGAGTTTCTGTGTGGAGCGCGACAGCCCCGCCTTGAGTCGTGAAAAGAAACCAAGAGCCATGTCAGGAAATTTCCGCCACCAGTCCGTTATCGTCAAAAGCCACGGGCCGCACCGTCTCGATCCGTCCCGCCTGCGACGGCGCAACGCCATCTGCCAGCCGCACCGGGGCGAATTCCTCGGAATGCCCGGATGTCTGCGTCTCCATCAGCACCCGCAGCGGCCGCCCGAGCAGCCCCGCGTGATAGGTACGCGCCGCCTGCGCCCCCGCCGCCCGCAGGCGGGCCGCGCGTTCGCGCCGCTGCGCCATGGGGATGGCGGGCATCCTTGCTGCCGGGGTGCCGGGGCGTTCGCTGTAGGGGAAGACATGCAGGTAGGGCAGCGCCTGCCCCGCGATGAAGTCCAGCGTCTCGTTGAACAGCGCCTCGTCCTCGGTCGGGAAACCGGCGATCACGTCCGCGCCGATCCCGATATCGGGCCGCAACCCGCGCGCCCGCGCGATGACGGCGGCGACATCCGCCGTCAGGTGACGACGCTTCATGCGCTTGAGGATCATGTCAGACCCCGCCTGCAGCGACAGGTGCAGATAGGGCATGAAACGCGGCTCCTGCCCCAGCAGTTGCCACAGGTCGTCATCAATTTCCACCGGATCGACCGATGACAGGCGCAGCCGTTCGAGTTCGGGCACGAGTGCCAGCAGCCTGCGGCACAACTGCCCCAGCGAAGGCTGTCCCGGCAGGTCGCCCCCCCATGAAGTGATGTCCACGCCGGTCATCACCACCTCCCGATAGCCCGAGGCGACAAGCGCGCGCACCTGCTCGACCACCGCGCCGACGGGGACGGAACGCGACGGCCCGCGCCCGAAGGGAATGATGCAGAAGGTGCAGCGATGGTCGCACCCCTGCTGCACCTCCACAAAGGCGCGGGTGCGGCCCGCAAATTCCGTCACCAGATGCGGCGCGCTTTCACGCGCGGCCATGATGTCGGACACCGCATTGCCCTGCGACAGCGCCGCCTCGCTCCAGCTTTCGGCGGACAGTTTCTCCCGGTTACCCAGCACGCGCGTCACACCGGGCAGCGCGGCCCAGCGTTCGGGGTCGATCTGCGCCGCGCATCCCGTCACGACAATGCGCGCGTCGGGCCGGTCGCGATGGGCGCGGCGTACCGCCTGGCGGGCCTGGCGTTCGGCCTCCGCCGTGACGGCACAGGTATTGACGATCACGACATTGTCCAGCCCGGCCGCATGGGTGCGCATCACCTCGCTTTCGTAGGTGTTGAGCCGGCAGCCGAATGTCAGGATTTCAGGCTTTTTCATCGGGGATAGGTATCCAGCGCAACAGAGCCTTCGAAACTCAGCGTGGCGGGACCACGCATCAGGACGTGGCCGTCGGCCTCGCGCCATGTCACCGACAGCACGCCGCCATCCATTTCCACGGCACAGGTGCGATCGACCAGTCCGCGCCGCACGCCATTGACCACGGCGGCACATGCGCCCGACCCACAGGCCAGTGTCAGGCCCGCGCCACGTTCCCACACCCGCAGGCGCATGGCGTCGCGCGCGCGCACCTGCGCAAAGCCGATATTGGCACGTTCGGGAAACAGCGGGTCATGTTCCATCACCGGCCCCTGCCGGCGCGGGTCGGTCGCATCATCGGCCTCAAGGAATACGGTGGCATGCGGGTTGCCCATCGACGCCGCCGCCGGGTCCCCCCACAGCGGCAGGTGCAGGGTATCGACCTCCCGCGCCAGCGGGATATCGCGCCAGCCCAGCGCGGGCGGTCCCATATCGACGCTGATCGTCCCGTCTGCGGCGATTTCGCTTTCCAGCAGCCCGGCGCGGGTCTGCAGCACCGGGGTCGCAATGCCCCGTTCACGCCCGATCAGGGCGGCGACACAGCGCGACGCATTGCCGCACGCCCCCGATTCGCTGCCATCGGCGTTGAAGAAACGCACGAACACGTCCGCGCCCTCGCGGCAGGCGGGGCGCAGCACCACGAACTGGTCACAGCCGATCCCGCGCTGCCGGTCCGACAGGGCGGCGATGCGCGCGGGCGTCAGGTCAAGGCGGCCGGCGCGTTCGTCCATGACGACGAAATCGTTCCCAAGGCCGTGCATCTTGTAAAAGCTGGTCTTCATCCGAACCCTATATACGCCAACATCATGTCCGCCGCGACCATGCGCGCCACCGGCGGGGAGTCGCCCGCCGACGCGTTTTTACAGGAAACGCCCCGGCGCGCCACGCTGCAGGACCTCGATACGGTAACCATCGGGGTCGGTGATGAAGAAATACCGCCCCACGAACCGCTCCCCGCACGACATGTCCCTGACCGGTTGCGGCGACAGGCCCGCGGCGGACAGGCGCGCATGTTCGGCATCCACGTCCGCGACCGAGACGGCAAGGTGGCCATAGCCATCGCCAAGGTCATACGGGCGGTCGCGGTCATGGTTGAATGTCAGTTCGAGTTCGAACGTCTGCTCCGCGTTCGCAAGGTAGATCAGCGTGAACGTATCAAACACGAACCTGTCCACCGGCCTGAGGCCGAAGGCGAGGTCATAGAACGCCATGGCGGCGTCCGCGTCCCGTACACGGATCATGGAATGGATCATTCTGGCCATGTCTGCGCTTTCTCCCTTGCTGCAATCTGTCGTAAATGGCGGCAACTGACGGCATTCTCAACATGCCGTGGCGTTTTTTCGCGCACGGCGAAACGTGCAGGCGACCGGCCGTTTCGTCCCACCCCGTCGCATCTGGCATATTCATGAACGACCTGCACGGCTTCCACCCCGGCGCCTTCCTCAGCGCATCGCACGAATCCGACACCGCCTTCTGGTCCGCCCGTCCCTCCGGCCCGATGCTGGATTCCGGGGCCTGCACGGCGGTCACGGCGCTGTATCGCACCATGCTGCCCGAAGGCGGGCGCATCCTTGACCTGATGGCCGGCAACGACAGCCACCTGCCGGACAACATCCCCTTTGACGCCGTGATCGGCATCGGGGTGGATGCCCCGGCGCTGGAGGCCAACGACCGCCTGACGCAACGCATCGTGCAGGACCTCAACGATGCGCCCGAACTGCCGCTGGCCGATGAATCGCTTGATGCCGTGTGCCTGTGCGACGTGGTACCCTACCTGCGTCACCCCGTCGCGCTGTTTCGCGAAATCGCCCGTGTCCTGCAACCCGGCGGGCTGGTTCTTGTTACATACGGAAACAGTTTTGTCCCACAAAAAGCCGTGGCATTGTGGCAGGCACTCGAAAGTGACGAGCGCCAGCGCCTTGTGCGTATCCTGATGCAGCGCGCGGGCTTCGCCCATACCGATACCGGCAGCGTGACACCGCCCCCCAACGATGCCGTGTGGCATGACACGGTCTATGGCGTCACCGCGCGGCGCGATGGCAGCGTGGCATGAAAAACACGCCTCCTGCCGCGCATCGGATATTACAGAAGGTAAAAATATCCTTCTTAAAAGAAATTATCATTTACGCCGAAGCCGGGAAATGTTTTGACACACAGTAGTCTTGACCCGTAGTCCGAGGCCCACTGGTAATATATGCCGAATCTTTCCTCCCGTCGTGCTGGCTGGCTCAGCCTGTCGGCCGCCCTGCTGCTGTGCTCTTTCATGGTGCCTGCCTCGGCAGGCTGGGCCGAAGACGATCCGGAATCGCTCGACATCATGGAGCGACAGATGGAACGCCTGCAACAGCAGCAGATGGAACTGCAGCGCAGCCTGCAGGCAATGCGCCAGCAGATCGCGCAGCACCGCGCCCATGCCGGCACGGGCACGGGGGGACATTCCCTGCAGGTTTCAGGCAGCGCGGGCCATGTGCGCGGCGGCTGGACCCCGCAGGAAGGACACCTTGCAACCACGGGCGAACGCACGCCGCCGGGCATGGCGGCGCCGCATATCGGGGGACATTCGGACAACCCGAACGGATCGTTCCTCGACACGCCGACTTTTGAATCCGTCGTCGCCCACCGCGACGAGGACCTGATCTCGCACATGGCGAACAACAATGTCGGCCCGCACACGCGCGAAACCGTCGGCGAGCAGTCCACCGGCGCGCTGGGCAGCAAGGTGTTCCATGCCGGGTCGGTGTCGATCATCCTTGGCGGGTTCTTCGACGCCGCCGCGGTGGAGGAAAACCGCCATGTCGCCTCGGGCATCTTCAATTCGTGGGCGAACATCCCCTTCCGCAACAGTTCGAACTTCCACACCGACAACTTTACCGGGGACGCGCGCTATACCCGCTTCTCCC
The DNA here is from genome assembly GCF_002906255.1 of Novacetimonas maltaceti. Lineage (GTDB taxonomy): Bacteria > Pseudomonadota > Alphaproteobacteria > Acetobacterales > Acetobacteraceae > Novacetimonas > Novacetimonas maltaceti. The sequence goes on from NZ_POTC01000007.1 coordinate 63,818, forward strand.
TGATGGCGCGCGCGCCGCTGGGCACGCACATGACGGTGGCGGGATTTGTCGAAAGCGATTTCGGCGCGAGCGCGGAAACCACCAACCCGTATGAAAGCAACTCCTACGTCCCGCGCCTGCGCCAGGCGTACCTGACGCTCGATGATTCCAAGACCAACTGGCATTTCCTGATCGGTCAGGCCTGGACGATGCTCACCCCCGACCGCGTCGGCATCATCCCCCGGCAGGAGAGCCTGCCGGAAACCATCGAATCCTCCATCCTCGCGGGGCAGACATGGGCACGGCAGTGGCAGGTGCGCCTGGTCAAGGACTTCCTCGAACATCGCCTGTGGGCGGGCGTGTCGATCGAAAACCCGGCGACGATCTATGACACCACCGGCTTTTCCTCTGCTGGCGACAATGGCGAATACGCCCTGCCCGGCAGCGGCAACTATGCCAAGCTGGGATCGAACGGCGTGGGTCTGACGGGATCGACCACGAACTATTCGAACGAGATCGCGCCCGACATCATCGCAAAGGTCGCGGGCGACCCGTCATGGGGCCATTACGAAATGGAGGGGATCGTCCATTTCCCGCATGACCGCTCGGTCATCGGGGGCGAGGGCGTGAACCATACCGCCATCGCCTGGGGCGGCGGCGGGTCCATGATCGTGCCGATCCTCCCGCACCATCTCGAAGTGCGCCTTGCCGGACTGGCGGGCAAGGGGATCGGGCGCTATGGCTCGGTCCTGCTGCCTGACGCCACGCTGAAGGAAAATGGCGCGCCCGACCTGCTGAGCAGCGCGCAGGCCACGGCGGGCATCATCGCCCATCCCAACCGCCTGTTCGATGTCTATGGCTATTTCGGGATGCAGCGTTCGGGGCGTGGGTATTTCGATTCCGATGGCACGGCCTATGGCTATGGCAACCCGATGTCCGATAACAGCGGATGCTGGACCGAAGGGTCGTCGGCATGCACGGCAAGCATCAAATCGGTGGAGGAATTCACGATCGGTGCATGGTACCGCTTCATCAAGGGCAAGTACGGCACGGTACAGGCCGGGACCCAGCTTGCCTACTCGCGCGTGCATGCGTGGGGCGGCACCGGCGGCGCTCCCAGCACGAGCATGAGCGAGATCTTCTTCGACTTCCGCTACCTGCCGTTCCAGTAACCCCCGCCCGCGCCACAACAGCCATGACACCAGCGCCTTGCGCCAGCGGGAAAAAAGGGGGATGTTGCCCCCACCTGTCTGGACGAGGCGAAAGGGTGCGACGCAGATGCCGGTAAAGCAGCGATACTGGAAAATTGCCGGGTGCGTGGCCGTCGGGCTCCTGCCGGTCCTCCTGTCCTCCATCCCCGCCATGGCGCAGGAGGAAGAGGACGACGCGGAATTCAAGCGCCACCAGTCCATGCACCAACTGTCACGCCATCCGCCGCTGCCGCGCCTGCACATGGATTACAGCCAGTACCGCTTCATCCCCCCCGGCGACAAGGTGAAGGAACAGCCCGACGTGAACCGGCTGCTGTTCTGGACCCAGAACGGCACGCCCGATGGCTATGCCGAACGCCATGGCGGGGCCATCGTCTATTATGACAGCACGGGCAAGGCCATCCGCGTCGACAATGTCCCGATCTCCCCCAGCCGCTGAACCCGCGTTGCGCGGCACCGGAAACCCGACAGGACGTTAAAGGCCGCCTCCCGGAGCATTCAGTGCCCGGCCCTCATTCCCCTTCGCACGGGCCGCGCGCATACAGCCGCGTGATCCCGTCGGCATCCAGCACCTGCATTGCAGGGCCATCGCGCATCACCCGCCCATGGCGCAGCAGCACGGCATGGTCGTACGCAACTGCGGCGCGCAACGGGTCGTGCGTTGTCGCGACCACGGCATACCCGTTATCGGCCAGTTCACGCAGCAGCGCATACAATCGCTGCTGCTGCCCGTAATCAAGGCCGGTTTCCGGCTCGTCCAGGACCAGTATCCGCCCGCCCTGCGCCAGGGCACGCGCGATCAGGACGGCCTGGCGCTCCCCGCCGGACAGGTCGGTATAGGCGCGCGCGGCAAGGTGGGAAATCGACAGCCGCGCCAGCGCCCCATCCACGATGGCGGCCTCCGCCGGGTCAGGTGCGCGGGCAAACGGTGTATAGGACACCCGCCCCAGCGCCACCACGTCGCGCACGGCATAGGGAAACAGCGACACGTGCCCCTGCGGGACATAGGCGATGCGGTGCGCGACCTCCCTGCGCCGCCATTGCGACAGGTCCCGCCCATCAAGCAGCACCTGCCCCGCATCGGGCCGCAGCAGGCCCAGCAGCACGCGCAGCAACGTGCTTTTCCCCGCCCCGTTCGGCCCCAGCAGCCCGGTCATCCGTCCCGCCACCACCGACAGCGATACGTCATCCAGCACGCACCGCCCATTGCGACGCAACCCGACACCGCGGACCTCCAGCACCGGATCGCTCACAACCGCCATCCCCGCTTCAACAGGCGCAGTACCGACAGGAACACCACAACGCCAAGCAGGTCCGTCAGCAGGCCGACGGGGATTTCCTCCACCGACAGGCAGCGCGCAAGGTCATCGCAGACCAGCAGGAAGATCGCGCCCAGCCCCGCGCTCAGCGGGATGACGCGCGCATTGCATGGCCCCGCCAGCAGGCGCGCCACATGCGGGATGATCAGCCCGACCCAGCCGATCATGCCGACGGCGGACACCGTCAGCGCCGAAAGCCCGGTGGCGATGCCGATCGTGCCATAACGCAGCGCCGAGACCGGCACGCCAAGGGTCCGGGCCTCGTCATCGCCCATCGCCAGCGCATCGAGCATGCGCCCGCACGCCGACAGCACCACGATACCCAGCAGCACGGGGACCACCATGACCTCAAGCCGCAGCACATCGACCTGCGTCAGGCTGCCCAGCAGCCAGAACACGATGTCGGGCAACTGTTGCTGCGGGTCGGCGACATATTTCAGCATGGACATCAGCGCGGTGAACAGCGCCGAACTGATCAGTCCACCAAACACCAGCATCAGGACGGAGGTCGCATCGAACATCCGCGCCACCCCCACACCGAACGAGACGGCCAGAATGCCACCCGCGAATGACAGCGCCTGCACCCCCGTCGTGCCCATGCCGCCGACAATCCCAAGCGCCGCGCCAAACCCCGCCCCCGCCAGCACGCCGAGCAGGCCAGGAGAAACCAGCGGGTTGCGGAATACCGCCTGGTATGTGGCCCCCGATACCGACAGGGCCGCCCCCACGCACACCGCCGCCCCGATCCGCGGCAGCCGCGCGCCCGTCAGGATCGCGTGCACCATGTCATACTGCGCGGCAGGCAGCGCATGGCCGCCCATGGCCGTCACGATGAAGCGCACGATCACGCCCGGCGCAATGGCATAACGTCCAAGGCAGGCAGACACCAGGACACACAGCACAAGTCCGCCGGACACCAGCACCCCGGCATGCCGCCCCATTGCACGCAGGGTCAACGGGGGCTGTCCCCCCCATCCCTTGCGCCATCGGCGGGCGGCAGTCCGGCCAGGATCCGCTTCGCCTGCGTGGCGTCGAGGTCGTAATGGAAGAAATCGCGATAGAAGGCGCGCGTCTGCTCCACCATGTCGGTGGCCGCGAACAGGTCGGGGTGCAGCACCTGCGCCGCCCATGCAACCTGCAGCGGGAATTCACTGCCATAACGATCCCACGGGAACACGCCCGCCGGGTTATGGACCACGCGCCCCGCCTGCACGGCCCTGATGTTGCGCCACACCCCGCCATCGGCCGCCGGGTCGAAGGTGCCACTGTCGGGGCCAAGGATGATGACATCGGGGTTCCATGCGGCCACCTGCTCGACCGAGACGGGCTTCATGTTCCCGTCCACCCCGTCCGCCGCGTTGCGCGCGCCTGCAATCGACAGCCATTCGTCAATGATCGTGTGCGCCCCGTCCACGCGCAGCGGGTGCAGCGACTGGATATGCACCACACGCGGCCGCGCATCGGCAGCCAGCGCGCCGGTGCGCGCGCGGGTGTCATGGATCACCCCGTCAAGCATGGTTTCATACGCCCGCGTCACATCATGCGCCTGCTGCGTGCCGATCACCTGCGCCGTCATCTCCAGCGAGCGCCGCAGGCTTGCGACATCGGTAAACCCGGCCACCAGCACCGGAATCCCCACAGCACGCAGCGCCGCCGCCGTGGCCGACCCGTTGGGAACGAAGGCGACATCCACCCCGGCCTTCAGCAGGCTTTCGGCATTGACGGCGGGGCCGTTGACCCCGATGGCCTTGTACAGGACGGGCGCGACACGGAACATCCATGGCCGCGTATCGGGACGGTCCACCGTCACCGCGATCCGGTCCGCAGCGCCGAGCATGATCGTCAGTTCGTTATGGGCAAACCACAGGTCCGCGATATGCCGGGGCTGTGTGGGGACCTGCTGCACCTGCCCCGTCATGTCGGTCACGCCATGGGTTGCCGCATGGGCACAAGACACCGACAGCATCATCGCGCCGATCACCCCGACGCCCCATTTCCGCCAATGCCGCATGCCGCTGCCATCCCTTCTGCCTGATGGCCCCGATATATCGCATCGGATACATCCCCGGCCAGAGGCGATCTTGTGCCCGTGAAGGCACGTTTTGAAATAATGGATTGAAAAAATTAAAAGTTTTTGGGTGCCGGCTTTTTTCAAAAAGGCGGCGTCCTTCGAAGCTTTTTGGGAAAAAGCTTCACCAGAAACTTCTTAATGATTTTCCCGACAGCCCATAAAAAAAGCCGCCCCGACAAGGGCGGCTTTTCCAGATCCGTTATGTAACCGTGGATCAGTCCTCGGCATAGGTCGAGATGTCAGGGCACGAGCAGACGAGGTTGCGGTCACCATAGGCATTGTCCAGCCGGTTGACCGGCGACCAGTATTTGGTCCCCGCCTGCACTTCACCGGGCAGGCAGCCACGCGCACGGTCATACGCCCGGTTCCATTGCGGGTCGGTCACGTCACGCACCGTATGCGGCGCATGGCGCAGGGGGCTGTCCTCCACCTTGATCGCGCCATCCATGATCTCGCTGATTTCCGCATGGATCGCGATCATCGCATCGCAGAAACGGTCCAGCTCACGCAGGCCCTCGGACTCCGTCGGCTCGATCATGAACGTGCCCGCGACGGGGAAGCTGACGGTCGGGGCATGGAAGCCGTGGTCGACCAGACGCTTGGCGATGTCATCGACCGTCACCCCGGCCGTATCGCGCACGGGGCGCAGGTCGATGATGCATTCATGCGCCACCCGCCCGTTCGCCCCGCGATACAGCACCGGATAATAATCCGACAGCCGCGCCGCGATGTAGTTGGAGTTCAGGATCGCGGCCTCGGTCGCGCGGCGCAGGCCCGCATCCCCCATCATCTTCATGTAGGTCCACGAAATCGGCAGCACATCGGCCGAGCCGAACGGCGCCGCGCACACGGCATTGGCCTCGCCCAGTTCGGGACGCCCCGGCAGGAACGGCGCAAGGTGCGCGCCCACGCCAATCGGCCCCATGCCCGGACCACCGCCGCCATGCGGGATGCAGAACGTCTTGTGCAGGTTGAAGTGGCTGACGTCCGAGCCGTAGGAACCCGGACGCGACAGCCCGACCTGCGCATTCATGTTCGCCCCGTCAAGGTAGACCTGGCCGCCCGCCGCATGGACCAGGTCGCACAGTTCGCGCACGCTCTGCTCGAACACGCCATGGGTGGAGGGATAGGTGATCATGATCGCGGCAAGCTGCGGCGCGTACTGCGCGATGCGTGCCTTCAGGTCATCCATGTCCACGTTGCCATGTTCGTCGCACTTGACGACGACAACCTTCATCCCCGCCATCTGCGCCGATGCCGGGTTGGTGCCATGGGCGGATGCCGGGATCAGGCACACGTCACGCCCGGCCTCGCCCCGCGCGCGGTGATAGGCACGGATCGCCAGCAGCCCGGCATATTCGCCCTGCGCGCCCGAATTGGGCTGGAGCGAGACGGCGTCATACCCGCTGATGCGGCACAGCATCTGCTGCAGGTCCGCGAACAGTTCGGCGTAGCCTTCCATCTGGTCCGCCGGGGCGAAGGGATGGATGTCACAGAATTCCGGCCACGTGATCGGCATCATCTCCGCCGTGGCGTTCAGCTTCATCGTGCATGACCCCAGCGGGATCATCGAACGGTCAAGCGCAAGGTCCTTGTCCGCAAGGCGGCGCAGGTAGCGCAGCATGTCGGTTTCGGAGCGATAGGCGCTGAAGACCGGCTGCGTCAGCAGCGTGCCCGTGCGCGCCAGCGCCTGCGGGATCGCACTGCCCGAAGCGTCGAGCGTCGCTTCCATCGTCGCCACGCGCGCCGCGTCCCCGGCGAAGCACGTCCAGATCTTGCGCACGACTTCAGGCGTCGTCGTCTCGTCAAGGCTGAGGCCAAGGGTATGTGCGTCAATGCGGCGCAGGTTCATCCCCGCCGCCACCGCGCGCTCCGCAATGGCTGCCGTGCGGTCACCTGTCGCAATGCTCAGCGTGTCGAAGAAGGCGTCCGTGCGCACGTCCTCGCCCAACGCGCGCAGGCCCGCGGCGGCCACGACACACAGGCGGTGGATACGCTGCGCGATCGCGCGCAGGCCGTCGGGCCCATGATACAGCGCATACATCGACGACACGACCGCCGGCAGCACCTGCGCGGTGCAGATGTTCGACGTCGCCTTTTCGCGGCGGATATGCTGCTCACGCGTCTGCAGCGCAAGGCGATAGGCCGGCTCGCCGCGCGAATCGATCGACACGCCAACAAGGCGGCCGGGCATGTTGCGCTTGAACGCATCGCGCACCGCCATGTACGCCGCATGCGGGCCACCGGCCCCCATCGGCATGCCATAACGCTGCATCGAACCGACCGCGATATCAGCCCCCAGCGCGCCGGGACTTTCGAGCAGCAGCAGCGCCATCGGGTCCGCCGCCATCGCCGCGATCGCGCCTGCCGCATGCAGGGCCTCGATGGCGGCACGCGGGTCGCGCACCTGCCCGGAGGAGCCGGGATACTGGAACAGCGCGCCGAACACCCCGTCCGCGTGCAGGTCATGCGCGGGATCGCCCACCACCAGCGTCCAGCCCATCGGCTCGGCGCGGGTGCGCAGGACGGAGATCACCTGCGGATGGCAGTCCGCATCGACGAAGAACGATGTCGCCTTGCTGCGTGCGACGCGACGCGCCATGGCCATGGCTTCCGCCGCCGCCGTGGCTTCGTCCAGCAGCGAGGCATTGGCCACGTCCAGCCCGGTCAGTTCGATCACCAGCGTCTGGAAGTTCAGCAGCGCCTCCAGACGGCCCTGGCTGATTTCGGGCTGGTACGGGGTATAGGCCGTGTACCAGGCCGGGCTTTCCAGCACGTTGCGCTGGATCACGCCCGGCAGGATCGTGTTGTAATATCCCTGCCCGATCAGTGACGTCATCACCCTGTTGCGGCGCGCGATCTGGCGCAGGCGATCCAGCGCCTGCGTTTCGGACACGCCGGCACCCAGACCCATCTCCCCCTTCAGGCGGATATCGCCGGGGACGGTCTGCGCCATCAGGTCCTCAAGGCTTTCCGCCCCGACGACACGCAGCATGTCGCGCACGTCATGGGCATCGGGGCCGACATGACGCGCGCAGAACGCGTCAGGATCGCTGCCCGCGCCCTGCCACAGGGGGGAGTTATCGGTGAAAGACGTCATGATCGGGAACTCCGTCAGGTCACAGGCAGCAGGGATATCAGGCCAGCAGCGCGGCGTAGGCCGCAGCGTCGAGCAGGCCGTCAAGCTGCGAGCGGTCGGCCATCTTCATGCGCACGATCCAGCCCTCGGCTTCCGGCGCGCGGTTGATCAGCGACGGATCCTCCGCCAGTGCGCCGTTGAACGCGGCGACCGTGCCGCCCACGGGGGCATAGATGTCGGAGGCGGCCTTCACCGACTCCACGACCGCGACGCTGTCGCCCTGTGCGACGTCGGTGCCGGCGTCCTTGGCTTCGACGAAGACAAGTTCGCCAAGTTCATCGGCCGCATGCTGCGTGATGCCGACGACGACCTCGTCGCCCTCGATGCGCAGCCACTCATGTTCCTTGGTGTAATAGGTGCTCATGATCCGCTCGTTTCCTATGATGGTGGATGTTGGGAAAACCGGGTGAAATCCGGGGCCTAGCGCCGGAAGGTCGGCGCCACGAACGGCAGCGCGACCACATGGACCGGCAGGAAGCGCCCCCGCACGCCCGCGAACAGCGGCGTGCCAATGGCCGACGATGCCGCCTCGACATAGCCCATGGACACCGGGCCGGGGACGCTGGGGCCGAATGCGCCCGATGTCACATGCCCGACCTGGCGGGTGCCTTCGGCATCGCTGAACAGCGGCGCGCCGCCACGGATCGGGGCGCGTCCCTCACCCTTCAGTCCGACGCGACGGCGCGTGGCCCCTTCGGCAAGCTGCTTCGCCACGATGTCGGCGCCCGGATACCCGCCGGCACGCGCGCCACCGGGACGGCGGCTTTTCTGGATCGACCATTCCAGCGCGCCTTCGACCGGCGATGTCGTGGTGTCGATATCCGAACCATACAGGCACAGCCCGGCCTCCAACCGCAGGCTGTCACGCGCGCCAAGGCCCGCGGCGGCCATGTCCGTGCAGGCCAGCAGGGCGCGGGCGACCTTTTCCGCCTGGGGGGCAGGCATGCCGATCTCGAACCCGTCCTCGCCAGTGTAGCCGGAGCGCGAGACGATGCACGGCACGCCCGCGACCTCGGTCTCGATCACGTCCATGAAGCGCATGTCCGCCGTCGCGGGCGCCAGTTCGGCCATCGCCGCGACCGCCGCGGGCCCCTGGGCCGCGATCAGGGCGCGATCCGACAGGAATTCCACCTCGCACACATCGGAAATCCCGGCCTTGACCAGCGCGAAATCCGCCTCCTTGCACGCGGCGTTGACCACCAGCAGGAACCACGTTCCCATGTTGGCGATCATCAGGTCATCGCTGATGCCACCATCCTCGCGCATCAGCAGCGCATAACGCTGCCGGCCGGGACGCAGGGCGACGATATCGGCGGGGACAAGCCGTTCGAGCGCCAGCGCCGCATCGGCCATCACGCCCGAACGCGGGCGCACGCGCACCTGCCCCATATGCGAGACGTCGAAGAGGCTGCCTGCCGTGCGGGTATGCAGGTGTTCGGCCATGACGCCAGCGGCGTACTGGACCGGCATGTCATACCCGGCGAAGGGCACCATGCGCCCCCCCAGTTCAAGATGCAGCGCGTGCAGCGGCGTGCGCAGAAGACCCTCGGTCATGCGAAGACTACCTCGTCATTGCGATATGTCCCCACGACGCGCGCGCCACGGCCCGCATCCCGCAACGCCGGCGGCGCCACAGGGGAAAAGGCCGCGGCGTCGGGACGCGCGCAGGGGGAACATGTGCGGGGGGATGCCAGAAATTGCGAAATCGTTACGATCTGTGCCGAAAGCATGGACATGAAAAGGGCTCCCGCGACTCCGTGATGGATATCACCTGCCCCTTCTGTCACCTGTGCCTGAGATCGCTATCCCGTCGGCGGACGCCACCGCGAACGGCGCGCCTCTTTCCAGAAGTTATCACCGACCGGTCCTTTTGCCTGAGAGTTTCCGGGGCGGTTGCTCCTTCGGCGCCGGCATGGCCGGTCTCTCCCGTGTCGATACCCGACTGCTTGACATGACACGCGAACACAAGTCAATCCATGAAAACGCCCGATGTCCCGCGTCCATGCGCGCGCCTGCACGCACCGGGGCGGGGCATCCGTTCCTGCTGTCACAAAGAAGGATGCCAGACATGGCCGACACCTCCCTGATCATCATCGCGGAATTCGAAACCACGGCCGCCACGCGCAAGCCCTTCCTCGAGGCATGCCTCGAGGACAGCATCCGTTCGGTCACGGACGAGGCGGGATGTTCGTGCTTTGACGTGCTGACCACGTCGGACGAACCCGACACCGTGATCCTGCACGAAGTCTATGACAGCCCGGCCGCGTTCGAGGCGCACCAGGCAACGCCGCATTTCAAGGCGTTCAGCAACGCGGTCAACACGCTGAAGGTCCGCACCGTGAGCGTGCGCAAGACGACGCGCAACGCGACGGCATGACTCGTTTCGGAATAAACCCTGAAAAGTAATGAAAGTTTTTGGTGAAGCTTTTTGCAAAAAGCTTCGAAAGACGTCGCCTTTTTCGATCAAAAGGCGACGCCCAGAAACTTTTGTCATGTCAGGACTGCTGGGCGGGGAATGATTTTCTCCGCCCACGACAGGTCAGGCTTCCGGGGTGTAGCCCGGCAGGTTGCGCGCGATATAGGGCGGCAGCACGAAGGACGCGACGTGCATTTCGGGCGTCCAGTACTGGCATCCCGCAATCCCCGCCTTACGCGCGCGTTCGCGGATGGTCGCGACATCCTGGCCACCCGGCGCCTCGCCCTTCGCCGCGATGCCCAGCGTCATGAACCCGCCGACATAGGTCGGGACCGCCGCGACATAGGCGGAGACATGGCGGAAGAACTGTGCGCGGCGCGCGCTGGTGTCACGCAGTTCGTCGGCCTGCATGAAGGGCACGCCGCACTGGTTCACGATCAGGCCGTTTTCGGTCAGGATCCGCGCGCAGTGGCGATAGAACGAATCGGTGAACAGCACTTCGCCCACGCCGATCGGGTCGGTGCTGTCGACGATGATGGCGTCAAACGACCCATCGGGCGCATTGGCGACATATTCGATCCCGTCACCCACGATCACGTCGGCGCGCGGGTCGTTCCACGCATCGCCCGCGATGTCGGGCAGGAACTTCTTCGACAGGGAAATGACTTCCCCGTCGATTTCGACCATGACCGCGCGCTCGACCGTCCTGTGCTGCAGCACGCGGCGCAGCACGCCGCCATCGCCCGCCCCGATGATCAGGACATTGCGCGCCGCCCCATGGGCCAGCAGCGGCACATGCGTCAGCATCTCCTGGTACACGAACTCGTCGCGCTCGGTGATCTGCACCACCCCGTCGAGCATCAGGACACGGCCATAATCCTCGTTCTCGAATACCGCGATGTCCTGGAACGCGCTTTTGGTCTGGGCCAGCATCCTGTTGACGCGAAGCTGCTGCCGCCAGCCGCCATAGAGGGTTTCGCTGATCCAGACGTCGGACATCATGGTACTCCTTGAAAAATATCCATGCGAAAACGGGCCGGACACCGGGTCCGGCCTGTCATCTTCTCCCGTATGGGAAATATCGGGTGCGGGCGGGACGCCGCAGGACAGGGCATGGGGGACATGTCACATCCCCCCCATGCAGGCACGTTACAGCGCGACGCGACCGCGACGCTGTTCGTCCACCTCGATCCGGCCGGCCTGGAACAGGCGCTGCATGACCGGAATCGCCAGGTGCGGGTCACATGCGCCACACATGAAGATGTCCACGGCGGCGAAATTGCGTTCCGGCCACGTATGGATGGAAATGTGGCTTTCCGCCAGGACGACCACGCCCGACACGCCGCCATTGGGCGTGAAATGGTGGAAGTGGCTGTGCAGGATTGTCGCCCCGGCCGTCACTGCGGCTTCGCACAGGGTGCGGTCGATCTTGTCCGGATCGTCAAGATTGTGCGCATCCCAAAGATCGACAAGAAGATGCGTTCCCGCAAACTTCATCCCGTCTTTTTCGACGAAATAATCTTTCCGGTCGTCGTCGGACGAAAACGGCGCTGAAGAGATCTGGTTATCGCTCGGGAGTTCCGAGACCATCCCCAGTTGAGCAAGTGCGTTCATCACGTACCCCCAAACCAGTAGACAGCCTGTTGGGCAGACATTGCCCCCTTGGGCCAAGAGCGCCGCTGATAGGGCTTCTGACGGGCAGGACGCAAGCATTTTCCGCATGATGGGGACAATATTTTTTGTATTTCCCCATCACGCCCGCAACTTCGCCCCGCCGCGCCGGTTTCTATTTGCCCTTCATCGGCTTTTTTCCGCCTTTTTTCGCCTTTGGCGCGGCCTTCGTCGCCGTGGCGCGCGATTTCGGCGCGGCGGCCGCTTTCCTGCCCGCCTTGCGGGCCGGCGCCTTCTTCGCGGGAGCAGGCGCGTCGGCCTGCGGCACCGCGACCAGCGGGCGTTGCGCCAGAAGCGGGCGAAGGAATCGGCCGGTATGGCTTTCGGGGTTGGCCGCGACCTCCTCCGGCGTGCCCTCGGCCACGATGCGGCCACCGCCGTCACCGCCCTCCGGCCCCATGTCGATCACCCAGTCGGCGGTCTTGATGACCTCCAGGTTATGTTCGATCACCACGACCGTGTTGCCCTGCGCCACCAGCGCGTGCAGCACCTCCAGCAGCTTGCGCACGTCCTCGGTATGCAGGCCTGTCGTCGGCTCGTCGAGGATGTAGAGCGTGCGCCCCGTGGCGCGCCGCGCCAGTTCCTTCGACAGCTTCACGCGCTGCGCCTCGCCGCCTGAAAGGGTGGTCGCCTGCTGTCCCAGCGCGACATAGCCCAGCCCCACCTTCTGCAGGATCGCAAGCCGGTCACGGATGCGCGGCACGGCGGAGAAGAACGGCAGCGCCTCGTCCACCGACATCGCCAGCACGTCGGCAATCGACTTGCCCCGGAACTTCACCTCCAGCGTCTCACGGTTGTAGCGCGCGCCCTTGCAGGTGTCGCAGGTGACGAACACGTCGGGCAGGAAGTGCATCTCGATCTTCAGCACGCCATCGCCCTGGCACGCCTCGCACCGGCCGCCCTTCACATTGAAGGAGAATCGCCCCGCCTTGTAGCCACGCGCCTTGCTTTCGGGCAGTTCGGCGAACCAGTCGCGAATCGGGGTGAACAGGTCGGTATAGGTCGCGGGGTTGGAGCGCGGGGTGCGCCCGATGGGGGACTGGTCGATGTCGATGATCTTGTCGAGCAGTTCGATCCCGTCGATCTCCCGATACGGGGCCGGGTTCTGTCCCGATCCCATCAGGCGGCGCGACAGGGCCTTGTACAGCGTGTCGATCACCAGCGTGGACTTGCCGCCGCCCGACACCCCCGTGACGCAGGTGAACGTGCCCAGCGGGAAGCGCGCGGTCACATCCTTGAGGTTGTTGCCGCTCGCCCCGCGCAGCACCAGTTCGCGCGCCGGGTCGACGGGACGGCGGTGGGCCGGGACCTCGATGCGCTTGCGCCCCGACAGGTAGGCGCCCGTCAGGCTGTCGGGATTTTCCGCAACCTGCTGCGGCGTGCCGTATGCCACGACATGCCCGCCATTGACGCCCGCACCCGGCCCCATGTCGATCAGCCAGTCGGCTGCGCGGATCGCGTCCTCGTCATGTTCGACGACGATCAGCGTATTGCCCAACCGCTTGAGCCGCTCCAGCGTGCCGAGCAGGCGTTCGTTGTCGCGCTGGTGCAGCCCGATGGAGGGTTCGTCGAGCACATAGAGCACCCCCGTCAGGCCCGACCCGATCTGGCTGGCAAGGCGGATGCGCTGGCTCTCCCCCCCCGACAGGGTGGCCGACCCGCGCGACAGCGTCAGGTAATCCAGCCCCACGTCATCGAGGAAGCGCAGCCGGTCGAGGATTTCACGCAGGATCCGCCGCGCGATCTCCGCGCGCTGCGGGGTCAGCGTTGCCTCCACGGTCGCGAACCATTCCAGAGCGCGACGGATGGGCATGTCCGACGCCTGCGCGATATTCAGGCCCGCCACCTTCACCGACAGCGCTTCGGGCCGCAGGCGCGCACCATGGCAGACATGGCACGGCTTTTCGGACTGGTAGCGTGACAGTTCCTCGCGCACCCAGACGCTGTCGGTTTCCGCCATGCGGCGGCGCAGGTTGGTGATGACGCCTTCGAACGGCTTGGTCAGGGTGTAGCTGCGGCGGTCGTCGCTGTAGGTGAAGGCGATGGGATCGCGCCCGCCATCAAGGATGACGTCACGCACGCCTTCGGGCAGGTCGCGCCATGGCGTGTCCATGCTGACGCCGTAATGCGCGGCCACCCCGGCCAGCGTCTGCTGGTAATACGGGCTCTGGCTGTTGCGCCATGGCGCGATGGCTCCGCCCGCAAGCGACAGCCCCTCGTCCGGCACCACGAGGTGCGGGTCGAAGAACGTCTCCTGCCCGATGCCGTCACAGGCCGGGCAGGCCCCCTGCGGCGCGTTGAAGGAGAACAGGCGCGGCTCGATCTCCTCCAGCGTGAAGCCGCTGACGGGACAGGCGAAGCGCGAGGAGAAGACCGTGCGTTCGGCAGGCATGTCGTCGCCCGCCTCCTTCCCGCGCGGCACTTCCTCGGCATAGACAAGACCGTCGGACAGCGACAGCGCGGTCTCGAAACTGTCGGCAAGGCGGGCTTCCAGCCCCTCACGCACGACGATGCGGTCCACCACCGCCTCCACCGTATGGCGCAGGCGGCGGTTCAGGTCTGGCACGTCGGCAATTTCATACAGCGTGCCGTCCACCTTCACGCGGGTGAAGCCCTTGCGCTGCAGGTCCGCGAGTTCCTTGCGGCATTCGCCCTTGCGGTCGCGGATGACCGGGGCCAGCAGCATCAGGCGCGTGCCGTCCGGCATGGCCATCACGCGATCAACCATCTGGCTGATGGTCTGCGCCTCGATCGGCAGGCCCGTCTCTGGCGAATAGGGAATGCCCGCGCGTGCCCACAAAAGGCGCATGTAGTCATGGATTTCGGTCACGGTGCCCACGGTGGAACGCGGGTTCTTCGACGTGGTCTTCTGCTCGATGGAGATGGCCGGCGACAGCCCCTCGATCGAATCCACGTCCGGCTTGCCCATCAGTTCGAGGAACTGCCGCGCATAGGCCGACAGGCTCTCGACATAGCGGCGCTGCCCCTCGGCATAGATGGTGTCGAACGCCAGCGACGATTTGCCCGACCCCGACAGGCCCGTCATGACCGTCAGCGCATCGCGCGGGATATCGACGTCGATGTTCTTGAGGTTGTGCGCACGCGCGCCCCGCACGCGAATCGCGGGGCCGGTCACCTGCTGCACACCGGCCCCCGCCCGTGCGGGAGAAGAATCGTCCATGTTATCCTCCTGCCCCACTGACGCCGCGTGGGGACCGAATGTGATGTTGCCATGTTGTTCTGTCCCCATCCCGGCCGGAGGGCAAGGGGCCATGGCAAGGCGACCTGTTTTTTCCCGGCTGCTTTTCCGATGGGAATCCGCACCAAAAAACCCGGGGCAGGGCTTTGCCGTGCGCCCCCTTTATGGTCTAGGATATGCGGCCTCACGACCGGCCGGTCCGCACCATGGCGGACATGGCGGTTCCCGACGGACCGGCCCCTGCCCCCTGACACCGGGACGCAGGCAGGCCGCCCGCGAACCCGAACAGCAAGCAGGACATCAAATGGCGGGTAGCGTCAACAAGGTCATCCTTATTGGTAATCTGGGCAAGGACCCCGAGATCCGCAACAGCCAGAGCGGTGCAAAGATCGTCTCCCTGACGGTCGCGACCAGCGAATCATGGAACGACCGCGCCTCTGGCGAACGGCGCGAGCGCACGGAATGGCACCGCGTGGTCATCTTCAACGAACGGATCGGCGACGTGGCCGAACGCTTCCTGCGCAAGGGGCGCAAGGTCTATCTCGAAGGGACGTTGCAGACCCGCAAGTGGACGGACCAGTCAGGGATGGAGCGCTATACCACCGAGGTGGTGATCGACCGTTTCCGCGGTGAACTCGTCCTGCTCGACAGCAACCGTGGCGGCGAAGGTGGCGAGGGCGGTGGTTACGGCGGCGGCAATGGTGGTGGCTATGGCGGCGGTGGCGGCGGTTCCTCCCGCCCGGCACAGCAGCCGCGTTCCGCCCCGCCCGCAGGCGGCGGTGGCGGCGGATGGGATGCGCCGTCGGGTGGCAGCGACCTTGACGATGAAATCCCGTTCTGAGCACGGCGCCGACGCCGCCTGAAGGCATGTAACCGGCGAAGGGCGCAGGAAATGCGTCCTTTTCCACGGGCGGCGTCCGTGGGCGGGGTCCAATGGCAGGCATCGCCCCGGCATGATGCCGCCATGGTGCCAGGTGATGGATGGACGACATGGATACACACGGCCCCCGCACGCAACGTCCCCTGACCGACAGGGAAATCGGCAGATTCCTCAGCCTTGTCCTGCGCCATGACCCCGGCCGGATCGACATCAGGCTCGACCCGCAGGGATGGGTGGACACCACCACCCTGATCCGTCAGGCCCGCAGGCATGGCAGGACGTTCGACCTGCCGACCCTCCGCCGCGTGGTGCGTGACAATGACAAGCAGCGTTTCACCCTGTCGCCCGATGGCGCGCGCATCCGCGCGGCACAGGGCCATTCCGTCGCCGTGGACCTCGCACTTGCCCCTGCCATCCCGCCCGCGACCCTGTGGCATGGCACCGCGCGCGCCAGCCTGGATTCGATCTTTCGCGACGGACTGGTGCCCGGGCGCCGTCGGCACGTCCACCTCTCCACCGACGAGGCCACGGCCATGAAGGTCGGGACGCGCCATGGCCGGGCCGTGGTCCTGCGGGTCGCGGCGGAGCGGATGCAGGACGATGGTCTGATATTCTGGCGGGCGGATAACGGCGTATGGCTGAGCG
This sequence comes from Novacetimonas maltaceti, assembly GCF_002906255.1. Taxonomy (GTDB): domain Bacteria; phylum Pseudomonadota; class Alphaproteobacteria; order Acetobacterales; family Acetobacteraceae; genus Novacetimonas; species Novacetimonas maltaceti. The sequence continues at coordinate 80,348 of NZ_POTC01000007.1, forward strand.
GGCACGTGCCGCCACGCTATCTCTCCTTCGCCTGACATGGCCGTCCCACGGGTCTGGCGCTGCGTCCTTTCCGTGACGGAAACAGGCGCATCCGCACCACGCCACAGGGCCGGACTTGCACGCCCGCGCACCCGCCCGTACGTTCCCATGCGCGACACGCTTCGCGCGTGGGCGCAATTCTGCTATTGAGAGGGCAACAAACCCGCACGCCATGCGCGATGCGAGTCCTGATGCCCGCCCCCGCCCGCTTCCCCCCCGAACGCGTGCGAAAACCAGCCATGACGGAACTGCCTTGACCGAAATTCCCGAACAGACTCCGCCCTCCGACATGCTGCCGGTGACCATTGAGGAGGAGATGCGCTCCTCCTACCTGGCCTATGCAATGTCCGTCATCGTCAGCCGTGCGCTGCCTGATGTGCGCGACGGACTGAAACCGGTGCATCGACGCATCCTGTATTCCATGCGCGAAAGCGGCTTCACCCATGACAAGCCGTACCGCAAGTCGGCCCGCGCGGTCGGTGACGTCATGGGTAAATACCATCCGCATGGCGACTCCTCCATCTATGACGCCATGGTGCGCATGGCGCAGTCGTGGTCGATGCGGGTCAAGCTGATCGACGGGCAGGGCAATTTCGGGTCGGTCGATGGCGATTCCCCCGCCGCCATGCGCTATACCGAGGCACGGCTGGCGCGGGCCGCCTCCTTCCTGCTTGACGACATCGACCGCGACACCGTCGATTTCCAGCCCAACTATGACGAGAGCGAGCAGGAACCCCAGATCCTGCCCGCCGCCTTCCCCAACCTGCTGGTCAATGGCGCATCGGGCATCGCGGTCGGCATGGCCACCAACATCCCGCCGCACAACCCGGGCGAGATCATCGACGCCACCCTTGCGATGATCGAACGCCCGGACATGACGCTCGACGACCTGCTGCAGTACGTCCCCGGCCCCGACTTTCCCACCGGCGGGACGATCCTGGGCCGCGCGGGCATCCGCAGCGCGTTCGAGACGGGACGCGGGTCGGTCATCATCCGCGCACGTGCGGAGGTGGAGGACATCCGCCGCGACCGCAAGGCCATCATCGTCACCGAAATCCCCTACCAGGTGAACAAGGCCACCCTGCAGGAACGCATCGCCGACCTTGTCCGCACCAAGCAGGTGGAAGGCATTTCCGACATCCGTGACGAAAGCGACCGTTCGGGCATGCGCATCGTCATCGAGATCAAGCGCGACGCCACCCCCGAAGTGGTGCTGAACCAGCTGTACCGCTTCACGCAGTTGCAGGCCTCCTTCGGGGTCAACATGCTGGCCCTTGATGGCGGGCAGCCGCGCCTGATGGGCCTGAAGGACGTGCTGCAGGCCTTCATCCGCTTCCGCGAGGAAGTGATCCTGCGCCGCGCACGCTTCGACCTGAACAAGGCGCGCGACCGTGGGCACCTGCTGGTCGGCCTGGTCATCGCGGTCGCCAACATCGACGCGGTCATCGCGCTGATCCGCGCCGCCCCCGACGCCGCCACCGCGCGCACCGCCCTGATGGAACGCGCATGGGACGCGGGCGACATCGCGCCGCTGCTCGCGCTGATCCATGACGAGGGCAATGTCGTCGTGGACGGCCGTGTCCACCTGACCGAGGCGCAGGCGCGCGGCATCCTTGAACTGCGCCTGCAGCGCCTGACGGGGCTGGAGCGCGACAAGATCCAGCAGGAACTCTCCGAAGTCGCGACGCGCATCAACGAACTGCTGGAAATCATCGCCAGCCGCCCGCGCCGCATGGAGGTCATGCGCCACGAACTCGCCACCGTGCGTGCCGAGATCGCGACGCCGCGCGCCACCGACATCGCCGATTACGCGGGCGACCAGACGGATGAAAGCCTGATCGAACCGGGACAGATGGTCGTCACCATCACGCGCGACGGCTTCATAAAGCGCACGCCGCTGGATGTCTTCCGCGCGCAGAACCGTGGCGGGCGCGGCCGTACCGCCGCCGGGCGCCGGGGCGATGACATCATCATCCGTTCGTTCAACGCCCATACCCACCAGTGGGTGCTGTTCTTCTCCTCCGGCGGCAAGGCATACCGCGAAAAGGTCTGGCGCCTGCCCGAAGCCAGCCCCACGGCGAAGGGGCGCGCGCTGGTCAACCTGCTGCCCGACCTGGGCGAGGATTCGATTACCGCGGTGCTGCCGCTGCCGCAGGATGAGGATCTGTGGGAAAACCTGCACCTTGTCTTCGCCACGGCATCGGGGAACGTGCGCCGCAACCGGCTGAGCGATTTCCGTAACATCCGCTCCTCCGGCCTGATCGCGATGAAGCTGGATGATGGCGACAGGCTGATCGGCGTCGCCACCTGCCGCGAGGGGCAGGACGTGTTCCTTGGCACCCGTAACGCGCGCTGCATCCGCTTCCAGATCACGGACGACACCCTGCGCGTGTTCGCCGGGCGTGGCAGTTCGGGCGTACGCGGCATCCGCCTTGCCGAAGGCGATGAGGTCAACAGCCTGTGCGTGCTGGGCCATGTCGATGCCACGGTGGAGGAACGCGCCGCCTACCTGCGGATCGCCAATGCCCGCCGCCGCGCCGAGAACGCCGCCCAGAACGGCGAGGAGGCCGACGCCACGGCCGACACGGCGACAGGCGATGACGAGGAAGCGGCCACCGACCTCGCCCTCTCCCCCGAACGCGTGGCGGAGATGGAGGCGGCGGAGGAAATCCTCCTGATCGTCAGCAATGCCGGCTTCGGCCGCCGCTCCTCCGCCTATGACTACCGCGTCAGCGGGCGCGGCGGGCAGGGCATCAACAACATGTCCTTCCCCACCGCGCGGCGCGGCAACGCGGTGGTCGCCACGCTGCCGGTGCTGTCGGGCACGGATGTCATGCTCGTCACCGATGCGGGCCGCCTGATCCGCCTGCCGGTGGACCAGATCCGCATCATGTCGCGGCAGGCCAGCGGCGTGACCCTGTTCCGCCTGAACGATACGGAAGAAGTCACCAGCGTCTTCCCCGTCATGGATGATGGCGAGGACGGTGACGATGCCGACGGAACGGACGGCACGGGCGAAGCCGGGGATGCGGCGGATGGCGATGCGCCGCCCGCCCCCACGACGGACGGCGGCGATGACTGACACGCCCGTGCGCGCCGGCTTCTATCCCGGCACCTTCGACCCGGTGACGAACGGGCACCTCGACATCATCACGCGGGCTTCACGTCTTGTGGGCCGACTGGTGATCGGGGTGGCGAAGGACACGACCAAGCAGCCCCTGCTGTCGCTGGAGGAGCGGATCGCGTGCCTGCGCACCGATATCGCGGCCCTCGACATCCCGCCTTCCACCGCGGTCGAGGTGGTGGGGTTCGAAGGGCTGCTGGTCAACGCGGCGCACGCGCATGGGGCACATGCAATATTTCGTGGCCTGCGGGCGGTTGCGGATTTCGATTACGAGAACCAGATGTCAGCAATGAACACGCACCTGGCCCCGGATATCGAGACCGTTTTCCTGATGGCGCGACAGGGGAACCAGTATATTTCCTCCCGCCTGGTCAAGGAGATCGCGCGTCTCGATGGTGACATCACGGACTTCGTCTCCCCTTCCACCCGCCAGTGCGTCCTGGCGCGCCTGAAGGGCCGCTGAACGCGCGCCCCTTCCCCCCCCCCTGCGCATCCCTTCTAGCCCGCCACGGGATGCGCGCCAGTTCCTTTCACCCAACAGACAACAGGAAACGGACAGCCATGTCAGATACGAACAAGGCCGACCTCATCAACATGGACCTCAAGACCGGGCGCGTGGTCATCCGCCTGCGTCCCGACCTTGCGCCGCTCGCGGCGGAGCGCATCCGCACGCTGGCGGCCGAAGGGTTCTATGACAACACGCCGTTCCATCGCGTCATCCATGGTTTCATGGCGCAGGGTGGCGACCCGACCGGCACCGGCACGTCGGGCAGCAAGCTGCCGGACCTGAAGGCGGAATTCACCAACAAGGCGAAGTTCGAGCGCGGCACCGTCGGCATGGCCCGTACCATGAACCCCGACAGCGCCAACAGCCAGTTCTTCATCATGTTCGAACCCTCCCCCCATCTCGACGGCCAGTACACGATCGTCGGACAGGTGATCGAGGGCATGGACCATATCGACAAGGTCAAGCGTGGTGCGGGCCAGAGCGGCATGGTCCAGGACCCGGACCGCATCATCAAGATGCGCCCTGCCGACGCCGAGGCGTAAGGCACAATGGGCGGGGGCCGTGCTGGCGCGGCCCCTTTCCCTGCCCCCTATCATCATGTCGCTGCATGAAGACGGGCGGCCGGGGGCAACATCGGGACGTAGTTCCGGGCCACCGCCATGAAATCATGGCGTAATCGCCAACAACTTCCCTTTATATCAGCAATCTAGTCTGCTGATATATTTTCATCTTCTCCTTGACAGTCCGCATCAGGCCGCCTACACCCCCGCTTGAGCAGTTGCGGGACGTCAAGGCACGTCGGGCCATCCATGGCCTGATCCCTGTTACAGCAGGCCAGATCTCCCTTCGTGAGCCGGTAGCTCAGTCGGTAGAGCATTCGACTTTTAATCGAATGGTCGTGGGTTCGAATCCCACCCGGCTCACCACACATTTTCATGAAAATTCAGAAGTTTCGCCCCTTCAGGGTCAAAAGACATACCTGAAGGCTTCCAGCCGTTTCCAGCATCCTCAGCGGAAATGGCAGGGCTGGTCCAGCGTGGGGGCGATATCCATCTGCACGACCATCAGGTCCACCGCGCCATCACCGACATTCCCGCCAAGATGCCCCTTGCGCCCCCGCATCGGGCCAGACGGCAGCGGGCGGGTATTCTGGTCCTCGCCTAGCAGCACATCGCCCGGCCCCATCTCGACGCGGGTGCCGTCCATCGCCTGCACGAACCAGCGCCCGTGCAGGGGAACGATCCACTGCACCTTCGGGTCTTCGTGCCAGTCCCCGTTCCAGTGCGGCGGCTGCACCGTCATCAGCACGGTCGCACGCCCGTCGGGCTGCCGGTCCTGCCATTGCGGCCCGGCGGGGGGCGACATGCTTTTCAGCACGAACTGCGTCAGCGGACAGGTCGCGATATGGCTGACACCCTGCCTGTCGGTCCACATATGGTGATAGGTCAGGCGCGGCGGCGCGTCCTGCGCGGATGCGGCGTGCATCACGGTCGAGGGCAGCAGTACTGCCGCAATGGCAATGGCCTGCCACCCTGCCCGCCAGCAGGTGGGGACGCGTCGCAGGGTCATGTCATGGCACTCCTCATGGTATGAAACATCACGCAACCACGTCCCTGATGAACGCAGGAATCCGCGCAACCGGTGCACAGGTATGATGCGTTAATAATTAAAATACCAAAACGAGACTTATATTATAATTTTATGTCTTGTTTTTATGTATATTATGTCATATATAACCTGATACACACTATGTCGCTGCGTCCTGGCGACATCCATCCGGCCGAAATGCCGTGTCCGATCCCGGCCTTCGCCTGCGGACGCGCCACAAATGTATCATCGGGAGTGCACGCCACCCCGCGGCCACATGACATTCTGTGAGAACTGATGAGCCTTAATCCTGTCCTGTCTGCCGTAACGGATCGCGTGATCGCACGTTCTGCACGCTCGCGCGGTCATTATCTTGACCTGATCGCCCGTGAAAAGGACGCCGGCATCTCGCGCCCGCACCTGGCCTGCGGCAACCTTGCCCATGCCTTTGCCGCCGCCGGAGAGGACAAGCAGAGCATCCGCGCGCAGCGCGCGATGAATATCGGTATCATCACATCCTATAACGACATGCTGTCCGCGCACCAGCCCTATGGCCGGTATCCGGACCAGATCAAGGTCTTCGCGCGAGAGGTCGGGGCCACGGCGCAGGTGGCCGGCGCGACACCCGCGATGTGCGACGGCGTGACGCAGGGCCAGCCGGGGATGGAACTGTCGCTGTTCAGCCGCGACGTCATCGCGATGTCCACGGCCATCGGGCTGAGCCACGGGATGTACGAAGGTGTCGCGATGCTGGGCATCTGTGACAAGATCGTGCCCGGCCTGCTGATGGGGGCATTGCGCTTCGGTCACCTGCCCGCCATCCTGATCCCGTCCGGGCCGATGCCCTCGGGCATTTCCAACAGCGAGAAGCAGCGCGTGCGCCAGCTTTACGCCGAAGGGAAAGTGGACCGTGAACGCCTGATGGATTCAGAGGCCGCGTCCTACCACGCACCGGGCACCTGCACCTTCTACGGCACGGCCAACACCAACCAGATGCTGATGGAGGTCATGGGCCTGCACCTGCCCGGCTCTTCCTTCGTGCCGCCCAACACGAAACTGCGCCAGGAACTGACACGCGCGGCCATCCACCGGCTGGCGCAGATCGGGCCGAACGGCAACGACTACCGCCCGCTTGGCCACTGTGTCGATGAACGCGCCATCGTCAACGCCGCCGTTGGCCTGCTGGCGACGGGCGGCTCCACCAACCTTGCCATCCACATCCCGGCAATGGCGCGCGCGGCGGGCATCATCATCGACTGGGAGGACCTTGACCGCCTGTCGGCCGTGGTGCCGCAACTCACCCGTGTCTATCCCAACGGTTCCACCGACGTGAACGGCTTCCACCAGGTGGGCGGCATGCCCAGCCTGATCGGGTCGCTGCTCGATGCGGGGCTGCTGCATCCCGACATCCTGACCGTGACCGAAGGCGGCTTCACCCGGTACCGCACCACCCCGCACATGCGCGACGACCACCTGGTGTGGGAGGAGGCCGGTCCGTCGCGTGACGACACGGTCCTGCGCGCGCCCTCCGACCCGTTCCGCAGGGACGGCGGCATGCGCCTGATGCAGGGCAACCTCGGGCGCGGCATCTACAAGACCAGCGCGGTCGCCCCCGAACGCTGGACGATCGAGGCCCCGGCCCGCATCTTCGCGGACCAGCAGGACGTGATCGACGCGTTCAAGGCGGGGGAACTGGATCGCGACGTGATCGTGGTCGTGCGCTTCCAGGGACCGGCGGCGAACGGGATGCCCGAACTGCACCGCCTGACGCCGACGCTCAGCGTCCTGCAGGACCGTGGGCACAAGGTCGCGCTTGTCACCGATGGTCGCATGTCGGGCGCCAGCGGCAAGGTGCCCGCCGCCATCCATATCGGCCCCGAAGCGCATGCGGGCGGCCCGCTGTCACGCCTGCGTGACGGGGACATCGTGCGGGTCTGCGCGCAGTCGGGCCGTATCGAGGCGCTGGTCGACGCGGCGGAATGGGAACGGCGCCAGCCCGCGACCGGGCCGAAACCCGCCTTTGGCACGGGGCGCGAACTATTCGCGCTGATGCGCGGCGGGGTGGACAGTCCCGAACGCGGGGCCTCGGCCATCCTTGCCGGGATGGACCATATGGCCGAAGCCGAGGGGCTGTCGTAAAAGTCGGCACGCCCTTCCCTGTTCCCACGGACCCGAACCAAGGAAAATCCCATCGTGGCTACCATCGAAGACATCATGACGCTGTCGCCGGTCATCCCGGTGCTTGTCATCCATGACCCCGCCCATGCCCGTCCCGTGGCCGAAGCCCTTGTCGCGGGCGGCCTGCGCACGCTGGAGGTCACGCTGCGCACCGAGAGCGCCCTCGACGTCATTGCGGAAATGGCGAAGGTCGAAGGCGCGGTCGTCGGCGCGGGCACGGTGCTGAACCGGGCCGACCTTGACGCCAGCGTGCGGGCGGGCGCGCGCTTCATCGTCAGCCCCGGCCTGACCACGCCCCTGGCCCATGCGGCGCGGGATGCGGATGTGCCGCTGCTGCCGGGCATCGCCAATGCGGGCGACATCATGCGCGGGCTGGACCTCGGCCTGACGCGCTTCAAGTTCTTCCCGGCCGAGGCCTCGGGCGGGATCGCGGCGCTCAAGGCGCTGTCGGCCCCGTTCGGGCAGGTGCGCTTCTGCCCCACCGGCGGCATCCGCCAGGATACGGCGGCGAACTGGCTGGCGCTGCCGTCCGTGCTGTGCGTGGGCGGATCGTGGCTGGTGCCGTCGGGCACGCCGGACCTGGCCGACATCACGGCACGCGCCCGCGCGGCGGCGGCACTGGCGGCCTGATCCCGCACCTGCCGGCCGCCACTGTCAGGCGGTCAGGCGGAATGTCAGGTTGTAGCGCACATCCCCGCACAGCGGATGCTGCGCATGTGGCACGGGGGCGATCCCGTGCCATACCAGCCGTGACGGGCCACCCCACACCACGACATCGCCATTGCGCACCACGATGCGCCTTACGGGGGCCGATCGCGTCATGCCGCCCCACAGGAACACCGCCGATACGCCGAGCGAGATGGAAACGATGGGCGCATCACGCCGCTCGTCACGGTCCTGGTGCAGCCCCATCCGGTCCCCCGGGCCATAGCGGTTGATCAGGCCAGAATCCGGCGTGAATCCGTCATAGCCCGCCTTTCGCGCACATTCTTCCGCAATGTCCTGCAGCATGCCGGGCATTGGTGGCCAGGGCCGGCCCGTGCGGGGATCGTGCGTTTCATACCGGTATCCCGCCGCATCACTGACCCAGACACGCGCGCCACACCCGCTCATGCCCACCGACATGCGCCCCCCACCGGGCGTCGTCATGTGTCGCAACGGGGCGCGGCGCACGATGTCATCAATGGCCGACAGCAGGTCCACCGCCCGCGCACGGACAAGCCCCGGCAGCACGACCGCGCCGGGACCAAGGATTTCCGGCGTCCCGCGTCCCCGATCCGGCGGTTCTTCCATGTTGAACAGCGTGCCCTGCGTCACGGATGAGGTCTCCCCTGAAAAAGGCGATCATGACATGTGCATACATCCGATCCTCGCCATGTCGTTTGCCCGGATGCCATATTTATTCGAAGGAGCGGGACAACAGACCATACCCTTCGGCCGCGACGCCTGACGATGCGGGAACCCGCCGACTTTCCAGGGCGCGAGCCGGGCGGATATATTGACCCCCGCCCTGTGGTGCATTCTACTTGCCAGATGATGCCACTCCGTAATCATCGAGAAAAAATCGGCGTCCTTGGCAACAGTAATTTCGTAATATTCCTCATCGCGACATTCCTATCCAATATGGGAAGTGCGCTGGTCCCGGTCGCACTGTCTTTCGCCCTGTTCGCCAGGGGAGCGGGGACAGCGGGCGTAAGCGCGGTGCTCTGTGCCGAGGCCCTTGCCATGGCACTGCCGCTGCTGTTGGGAGGCGTTCTTGCGGACCGGCATCCACCTCGCCGCATCATGGTGGCCGCAGACCTGATGCGGGCTCTGACACAGGGCGTGCTTGCCTTGCTGCTGTTCGCGCCGTCCCTGTCATATGTCGCGGTCATTCCACTTTCCGTGCTCCTTGGGCTTGGCAATGCGCTGGACGTCCCCGGTCGCAACCGACTGCTGACCCAGATCGTGCCGCCCACCCTGCTGCCCGGCGCCAACTCAATGGTCATGATGGCAATCTCCTTTGCGGGGCTTCTGGGTCCGGCCATCGGCGGGTTACTTGTTGCCAGTACCGGCGCGGGATGGGCGGTTGCGCTGGACGCGCTCAGCTATCTGGCCAATGCGGGCCTGCTGCTGGCATTGGCGCCCAAAGAGGGATGTTCAACCGGGGAAGGCAGCGGACCGGGCATGCTGACGGCCCTGTGCGAAGGATGGACGGCATTTGCCAGCAGGCGGTGGCTGTGGATGATGGTCTGCCTGTTTGCTGTGATGCAGACGCTATCATGGGCGCCTGCGGAAATCCTCGGCGCGTCGATTTTTTCCCGACGCGCGCATGGTGCTCCACACTGGGGAGTCCTTCTCTCAGCAATGGGCACTGGCGCTACGGCTGGCGCCCTGATGGCTCTGCGTTTTCAGCCAAGGCGGCCCCTGCGCGCAGTCCTGTTGTGGCTGCTGGTCTATCCGCTGACCCCGGCATGTCTGGCGGGTTCGTGGCCATTCTGGGCGCAGGTGCTCTGCTTTTTCCTCGGTGGGATCGAGATGGCGCATGTCAACATCGTCTGGGAAAGCACGCTTCAGCGCGCCATCCCGCCTGAGATGCTTTCACGTGTGTCCGCGTATGACGCCCTGGGGTCGTTTTGCCTGATGCCCATGGGGTATGTCCTGGCAGGTCCGATGGCCCTGACCTTTGGGACAGCCGGGACATTGTGGCTGGGCGCTGCTGCCGTGATGATGTCCATCATGGTTCCGCTGCTGTTTGGCAAAGTGGACAGCGTCGTACTGGCGGACTCCCCGTAAGCTGGGATCCGGTCATATGACCGCCCGGAAATTTCGATGGCCGCCGCCATGAAAAAAGGCCACCCGCGAAGGATGGCCTTTTCACCGTTACGAAAAACCGGACGGGCGATCAGAAGCTGTTGTCGTCGCCTGCGTCGAACCCGCCACCATCGTCAAAGCCACCCGCATCGCCGCCACCAGCGTCCCCGCCGGCGTCAAAGCCCTGGTCGGCGGTCGTGCCGCTGCCCGCAAACGGATCGGCACCGGCGCCCGCGCCGGAATCGCCATAGTTGTTGTTGATGATGGTCTCCCCACCACCTGCGGGCATGCCCGCGCCAAAGCCTGCGCCATCGCTGTCATGATGGCCACTGAACAGGCCCGTCAGGGCGTTGCCCACCATCATGCCACCGGCAACACCCGCCGCCGTCGTCAGGGCGGAACCAAGGAAGCCCGACCCGCGCTGCGGGAACATGCCCGGCTGCATCCCCGGCGGATAGACCGGCTGCGGCGGGGCGGACGGTGCGGCACCCGCGCCCCAGCCCGGCGGCGGCGCGGCGGGGCGGGGTGCGGACTGTTGTGCCGCGCCGCCACCGAACATGCCGCTGAAGAACCCGCCCGAACGTGCGGGCTGGGGGGCGGCCTGCGGCTGTGCCTGCTGCTGTGCCGTGGCAAGCTGCTGCTGCGCCTGCTGCAGTTCCCACTGCAACTGGCGGATGCGGTTCTGCGCCTCCGCCAGGGCGGCTTCCTGCACCACGGCCATCTGGGTGACGCGATAGCGCGCCTCGGGGTATTTCTGGAACATCTCCCCGATATACTGGTCGGCCTGCGGGTCGATCGGCGGCAGCGAGGACGCCGTCTGCGGCACGCTGCCCGTGCTTGCGCCACTGACACGGGCGAAGAACTGTGCGATCAGATCGCGTTCCTGAGTATTCATCGTAATTCCATCCTGCTCCACACAAGGAAACTGACCCAGCCACCAATCATGTGGCGCGCGGTGCGCCAATGCGCAAGACCCCACGCCATGCAGGCAACGGACAGCCACACGGCACGCCCCGCCTTTCGGTCGGGACGACATAACGGTATGCTGTTCGCAGCAATTGCGCCAGATGGCGCAGACCCGTCCCCGTTCAACGGAGCATCCTGTTCATGGACCCGGCCCCCGTGCCCCGATCATCCCGTACGCGCCCCCTGTCGTTCCAGGGGCTTATCCTGAAACTGCACCAGTTCTGGTCCGAACAGGGCTGCGCCATCCTCCAGCCCTATGATACGGAAGTTGGCGCAGGCACGCTGTCGCCGCATACCACGCTGCGCGCGCTGGGCCCGCGCCCGTGGAAGGCGGCGTATGTGCAGCCCTGCCGCCGCCCGTCGGACGGGCGTTACGGGGAAAACCCCAACCGCCTGCAGCATTACTACCAGTATCAGGTCCTGCTGAAGCCCACGCCCGAAGACAGCCAGAAGCTGCTGCTTGACAGTTATCGCGCCATCGGGATCGATCCGATGGAACATGACATCCGCTTTGTCGAGGATGACTGGGAAAACCCGACCATCGGGGCATGGGGACTGGGCTGGGAGGTCTGGTGCGACGGGATGGAGGTGACGCAGTTCACCTATTTCCAGCAGGTCGGCGGCATCCCCACCGTCATGCCGTCCACGGAACTGACCTACGGGCTCGAACGCCTTGCGATGTACGTGCAGGGGATCGAGAACGTCTATGACCTCGACTTCAATGGCCACGGCCTGACCTATGGCGATGTGTTCCTGCGCGCCGAACGCGATTATTCGCGCCATAATTTCGAGGCCGCGGACGTGGAAATGCTCCACCGCCATTTCATCGACGCGGAACGCGAATCCACGGCCCTTGCCGAGCTTGGCCTGGCGCAGCCCGCCTATGACCAGTGCCTGAAGGCCAGCCACCTGTTCAACCTCCTCGATGCGCGCGGCGTCATCAGCGTCAGCGAACGCGCCTCGTATATCGGCCGCGTGCGCGCGCTTGCGAAGCGATGCTGCGAAGCCTGGCTGGCGGGCGAAGGATAACAAGATCATGCCCGAACTCCTGCTTGAACTCTTTTCCGAGGAAATCCCCGCCCGCATGCAGCAGCGCGCGGCGGAAGACCTGCAGCGCCTGCTGACGGAGGCGCTGTCCCCCCTCAACCCGTGCAATCCGCGCACCTTTGCCGGGCCACGGCGCATCGCCATTTCGCTCGACATTGATGCGACGGTGCCGGGCAGTACCGTCAACGAACGTGGCCCGCGCGAAAGCGCGCCGGAGAAGGCGCTGGCCGGTTTCATGCGCAAGCATGGGGTCGAACGCGACGCGCTGGTGCTGGAAAACGGGTTCTGGGTCCTGCGGCGCGAAGTACCCGCCGTGCAGGCCGCAACCCACATCACCGCCACCCTCCCCGCATTGCTGCGCCGCTTCCCGTGGCCCAAGTCGATGCGCTGGGGCGTGGGCAGCAGCTTCACATGGGTGCGCCCGCTGCGCCGGATCGCCTGCCTGCTCGACGGGCAGGTCGTGCCGTTCTCCCTGGCCGAAGGCGAGGATAACGGCCACGGCCTGGTGGCCGCCAACCTGACCGAGGGGCACCGCTTCACCGCGCCGGGCGCGTTTGCCGTAACCGGCACGCAGGACTGGCTATCGGGCCTGCGCGCGCGTCAGGTCGAACCCTGTGCCAAGGCCCGCCGCACCAGAATTGCCGAAGGTGTCGCCCGCCTTGCCGCCGAAGAAGGGCTGAGCGTCGTCTCCGACCCCGCCCTGATTGACGAGGTCGCGGGCCTGACGGAATGGCCGGTGCCGTTCCTGGGGCAGATCGACGATGAATTCATGACCCTGCCGCCAGAGGTGATGCAGGTGTCGATGCGCGTCAACCAGCGTTATTTCGCGCTGCGCAACGCCGATGGCTCCGCCGCCCCGCGCTTTGCCTTCGTCGCGAACATGGAACCGTCTGACGGTGGTGCGCTGACGATCGCGGGCAACGAACGGGTGCTGCGCGCCCGCTTTGCCGATGCCCGGCATTTCTGGGACCTCGACCGCACCCACACGCTCGAAAGCCGCGTGGCGCAGCTTGACCGCATCGTCTTCCATGCCGCCCTTGGCAGCCAGGGGGAACGGGTGCGGCGCATCGTGCGGCTTGCCGGGCTGATCGCCCCCATGGTGGGCGCGGACCCGAAGCAGGCCGAACGCGCCGCCCTGCTGTGCAAGGCGGACCTGACGACCGGCATGGTCGGCGAATTCCCCGAACTTCAGGGCACGATGGGCGCCTATTACGCCCGCCATGATGGGGAGGACAGCGCGGTCGCCGATGCGATTGGCGAACATTACATGCCGCGCGGGCAGCATGACGGCGTGCCCCATGCGCCCGTCTCCATTGCCGTCGCACTCGCGGACAAGATCGACAGCCTTGTCGCATTCTTCGCGGCGGGGGAAAAGCCGGGCGGGTCGGGTGATCCGTACGCCCTGCGCCGCGCGGCCCTTGGCCTGATCCGCATCATTCGCGAAAACCACCTGCGTCTCGACCTTGCGGAACTTTTCGTCATGGCGGCCCATGGCCTGCCCGAAAACCTGCGGCTGGCCCCGGACCTTGACCTGCTGCCGCAGTTCGTGGCCGAACGCCTGCGCGTGCAGTTGCGTAACGAGGGCGCGCGCCACGACATCCTGGCCGCCGTGTCGGTCGGCAATACCGACACCGACATCACCCGCCTGCTGGCGCGCAGCGACGCGCTGGCGGAAATGCTGGCGACGGAGGACGGGCGCAACCTGCTGGCGGCGACCCGGCGCGCGGCCAACATCCTGCGTATCGAGGACCGCAAGGACGGCCCCCACGAAGGCGCCCCCGACCCCGCCCTGTATGCACAGGATGAGGAACGCGCCCTTGCCGATGCGCTGGCGCATACGATCCCGGCGGTGGAAAACGCCATCAGCGAGGAACGCTTCGCCGACGCCATGCGCGATGTCGCCCACCTGCGCCCCGTGCTGGACCGGTTTTTCGAGGACGTCACCGTCAATGCCGAAGACGCCGCCATACGTCGCAACCGCCTGCGCCTGCTGTCGGAACTGCGCCGCATGACCGTGCTGATCGCGGATTTCAGCCAGATCGAGGGCTGATCCCACGCCCCCGTTGCCATGTGCGCGGGGGCGGCTATCTCAGGGGCTTTGCCCCTGAAACCCCACCAAAGGGTATTACCCTTTGGAAACCATGATTTCCTGACAGATCAGGGTGCAGGAAGCGCGCTCCTTGCCGGGTCCGGGCAGCGCCCGGATGCACCATGCACGTAATCACGTCGCACACTCAGAAACCTGGCTGTCCCTACGCCAGATAGACAAGCCGCGCCACCTGCCCGCGCCGCACGACCACCACCGCGTTCTGCCGATACCGCCGGGCAAGACGCAGCGCCGGGGCAAGGTCCATTTCCACCGCATAAAGCGGTTCGGACCATCGGCCCAGTCGCCCTTCACCCAGATGGTGGGGCACATGGCGCAGGTCGCGGGCCAGGCGCGCCATCATGCGGGCATTCCACCCATCCAGCCGCCGCCGCCCGCCGGGATTGCACGCACTCAGCATCACGACCGTCCCCCGCCGGGGCAGGCCTGCATCATCAGGGCGCTGCCCCACCCGGACAACCGGCAGCGGGTCCGCGTGATAGGTGCTGAGGCGATAGGAACGGCGGGTGGCGGCAGAGGAAGGCAGGATGCCGCTCATGTATCCTTGTCCGTCGTTTCACCAAAGGTGGAGTTGCGATGCACCCATGCCGAAAGCAGCAGCCCGAAGCCGAACATCACCATCAGCATCGCCGACCCGCCATAGGAAATCAGCGGCAGCGGCACGCCGCCCACCGGGATCGCCCCCATCACCATCGACAGGTTGACCGCGCAGTAGAGAAAGAAATTCATGCTGATCCCCAGCCCCAGCAACCGCCCGAACTGGTTGCGGCTGCGGATCGCGATCAGCATGCCCCCCAGGATCATCACCAGCAGCAGTCCGATCACCGCCGCCCCCCCGACATACCCCCATTCCTCCGCGATCATGGTGAAGATGAAGTCGGTCTGCTTTTCAGGCAGGAAGTTGAGTTGCCCCTGCGTGCCATGCAGGTATCCCTGCCCCCACATCCCGCCAGACCCCAGCGCGATCTTGGACTGGATGATGTTGTAGCCCGCGCCCAGCGGATCATTTTCAGGGTGCAGGAAGGTGATGACCCGCGCCTTCTGATAATCATGCAGGTGGTTGTAGGCGATCTTGGTCAGGAACGGCAGCGGCGCCGCCAGCAGCGCGATCTGCCACAGACGCATCCCGGCGGCGAAGAACAGGCTGGCCCCCACGGTCGCGATGATGACCGCAGTCCCTAGGTTCGGCTCCTTCAGCACCAGCCCCACCGGGATCAGCACCATCAGCGCGGGCGGAAACAGGTAGAGCGGGTTGCCCATGTCACGGTAGCTGATCTTGTGAAACCAGCTTGCCAGCACCAGCACCAGCGCGATCTTCGCCAGTTCGGACGGCTGGACCTGCAGGCCCCCGATCATCAGCCACCGCTCCGCCCCCTTGCCGACATGTCCCATGCGCAGCACCGCCACAAGCAGCAGCAGTGAAACGCCATAAAGCGGCCAGGCAAGGCGCACCAGCACGGTCGGGCTCATCAGCGCGACACCCAGCATCATCACCAGCCCGAAGCAGAAACGGATGGTCTGCGGTTCGGCAAACGGGCGTGACGTCCCGCCACCCGCGGAATACAGCGCCCCGTATCCCACCGCCGCCAGCAGGCAGATCAGCACGACATAGATCCAGTTGACCTGCCACAGCTTGGCAAGGATCTGGAAATTGGGTTCCGCCCGCAGCAGGCGTTTCTGGAAATTCATGTCAGTCCCCCGGCAGGCATGGCCATCGCACGAGCGTATGCGATGGGCCACCCCACGCCAATGGCGCGATCGTTATCCTTGGTCCACGTCCGCCTGCGCCACTTCCTGGCCCGGCGATTCCTTGTGGTTGACCGGATCGCGCATCAATGTGTCGGTCATGATATCACGCGCCAGCGGGGCCGCGACCTCCGCCCCGGCATTGCCGTGCTCCACCACCACGGCCGCCGCGTAACGCGGCGCGTCATAGGGGGCAAAGCAGATGAACAGCGCATGCGGGCGATATTCCCACGGCAGGTTGGCGGAATTGAAATGCCCGCTTTCACGCATCGCGCGCGATACGCGCCGCACCTGCGCCGACCCGGTCTTGCCCGCCATCTGCACGCCCGGAATGGCAAGGCGCGCCTTGGGCGCGGTGCCGCTTTCCTCGTTCACGACGGCATACATCCCCTCGCGGATCGCATTGAGGAAATGGTCGGGCATGTTTTCCATCGGCCCGGCATGGTCAAGCGCCGCCACATCGCCCAGTCGGCCACCGACCGCGCGCACCAGATGCGGCTGCACGTTGCGTCCGCTGGCAATGCGCGAGGCATAGGTCGCAAGCTGCAGCGGCGTGACCTGCATGAAGCCCTGCCCGATGCCGCTGACGATGGTGTCGCCCCCGTTCCAGTGATGCCCGTGCGCGCGCCGCCATTGCGGGGTCGGGATCAGCCCCTGGCGCACATGCGGCAGTTCGATGTCCAGCGGCGCGCCAAGCCCGAACTGGTGCGACGCCAGCGCGATCGGGTCCATGCCGGTGCGGCGCGCGACCTCGTAGAAAAAGACGTCGCAGGAGAATTTCAGCCCCTGCTTGAGCGTAAGCGACCCATGGCCATAGCGCGACCAGCAGTGAAAGCGCGTGCCACCGACATCGATATAGCCGGGACAGTTGATGCGGTCATTGGGCGACAGGGTGCCCGCGCGCAATGCCGCCATCGCCACCGCCGGCTTGAAGGTGGAGCCGGGCGGATACAGGCCCGACACCGCCTTGTTGATCAGGGGCGTCTGGCTGTTGTTCGTCCATTCGATCCACTGCGCCTGGCTGACGCCGCTGTCGAACAGTGACGGGTCAAAGGAAGGATTGCTGACCATGGCCAGCACTTCGCCATTGCGGCAGTCCATGACGACGGCGCTGGCGGACTGGTCGGCGATGCGGCCAAGCACCTGCTGCTGCAACCCGCTGTCGAGTGTCAGGGTGATCTCGTTGCCCGGCTGTCCCTCGTCACGGTCAAGCTCGGCCATGATGCGGCCGACGGCGTTGACCTCCATCTCCACCGACCCGACCTGCCCGCGCAGCCCCTGGTCCTGCGTCTGCTCGATGCCCGAACGTCCCACGCGCATCCCCGGCAGGGCGAGTTCCGCATCACGCGCCACGTCCTTTTCCGACGGAGGGGCCACATACCCCACCACATGCGCCAGCAGCGGGCCAAAGGGATAGACCCGCGTCGTGCCCACATCGATCAGCACGCCCGGCAGCGACGGCATGTTGAGTTCCAGCCGCGCCATGTCATCCCACGACAGGAAGTCACGCAGCATGATGGGAATGAAGCGCCGCTTGTGCCGCAACTCGCGCTCGATCCGCGCGGTGTCGCGTGGCTCCATCGGGACAAGCTGGGCGAAGCGTTCCAGCGTGCCGGGCAGGTCGTTCGTCTCCTCAGCCAGCAGGAGCGCGCGCCAGTTCACCTTGTTCGCCGCGACCGCAATGCCGAAACGGTCGGTAATGCGCCCACGCGGCGGCGCAAAAAAGCGTTTGCTTAACCAATTGTTTTCCGCAAGCCGTGCATAATGGCTGCCATCACGAACCTGAAGGCCGTAAAGGCGTTGGGCCAGCGTGCCCAGCACAGCCCCCTGCGCCGCCATCAACAGCAGCGCGCGACGCGTGAAAACACCCCGGGAAGGATTCTTGCCTTCCTCCGGGCGGGTCATCAGCCGCGTACCTGTTTTCTTAGTGCGAAACTTCATTCACCCATCCGGGCAGATCGGAAGACGTCTGATCCATCAGCCCTGTTCAGGCGCGATTCGCGTCGTTGACGATAAAGCGGTAAGTCCAGACGAATATGACATAAAGCACCGGAAAGCTGCCGAATGCCAAGATGCTTTCGAACATGAATGGTATCGTTTCCACAAGATGCAGCGCCAGCGCCGAACACAGCACCCATTGCAGCGCGGTCGCGAACACCATGACGATGCCGAACACCAGCCACAGCACAAAGACATTCAGCCGCGCCAGCATGTAACGCCCCGAAAGCCCGATGCCATGCACCACCAGCATGATGAGCAGCATGACACCCGGTGGCTCGAAACTCAGCAGGTCGACACACAGCCCCAGCCCGAACACCGCGACCGATGGCATCAGCGCCGGGCGGAAGACCGACCACAGGAACACCGACACCTGCACGATGGCGGGCATCAGTTCCGCCTGCGCGGGGATATTGAGCGGCGCGGACAGCACCAGCGTCACCAGCAGCACGAACAGGCACGGCAGGCAGTGCCGCATGAACAGGTCCGTGCCGTGGGCCAGTCCGGCGCGCGGCTGGATCTCGGGTTTCAGCGATGGCGGGGGAAGCGGCTTCATCCATGCACCCCTTCATCCCCGCTTCGGCTGGAACTGGGGCGGAAGGGTCATGGTCCGCCCGACGGAAGGCAGCGGGATGCGCCCCGGCGCGTCAGGCGGGACAACCGCATCGGCATAGTTGAAGATCCGCAGGATATCGAGGTGTTCCAGTCCCGCGGCGGGAATCACCACCGGCGTGCCGGGACGCAGGTAATGGACATGCCCCACCGGAAGGCCCGCAGGCAGGGATTCGATTTCGCCGTTGGTCACGACGCGCTCCCCCTCCACCGGCATGTTGTCCTGCGGGTAATAGATGATCTTTGGCGTGGCGGAATTGTCCCCCGCCATGATCGCCGCCGCATGGCTGGATTCCAGGGTCACGGGCAGCCTGCTGGAGGAATCGGTGATCAGCAGCACGCGCGCCGAACGCTTGCCCACCTCGGTGACGCGCCCGGCAAGGCCCGCGCCGTCAAGGGCGATGCCGTCCTTGCGCACGTTGGTATCTGGATTGATCGACAGCAGCACCGCGCGCGCATACAGGCCGCTGGTATCACGCACCACGCGCCCGGTGACATAGGAGGGGGCATCGTCGGGAATCCAGTGCAGGTTGGCCTTCAGCGTCGCATTTTCATCCGCCAGCGCCGCCGCCACGTCGTACCAGTGCTGCAGGTTGGCATTTTCCGTGCGCAGGCGGATGTTTTCCGCCTCCAGGTTGCGGATGTCCTGAAGATTCCCCGAAAGTTCACGCAACCGCGCCTGCGGCCATGCCACAAGGCCATAGGCCGGGGCAAGCATGTCGGCCACCTGCATGCGCACATGTTCGATCAGGGGTCGGTCCGCCTTGCCCAGCAGGATGATGCCGCAGGCGACAAGGATCAGGAATGGCAGCACAAGCTTGCCCATCGCCTGACGGGACTGGATGGAAACCGGCATCACCATGCCCCTTTTCCGCACCTGTCCACGCGCCGGCCGGACCTATCGAACGTGCCTGAGCGCCGGCCCCCCATAGTCCTGCATTCCCCTTGTCTTGTCTTGCGCCTGCGCCACGCCGGACTGTGGCATGGCGTCGATAGTCAGTACATGCTTGTCAGCACATTGCGCAACCGCTTCATTTCCTCAAGCGCCCGGCCGGTGCCCATCGCGACGCATGACAGCGCGTCCTCCGCCACCGTCACCGGCAGGCCGGTCGCACGGCGCAGCACCTCGTCAAGGCGATACAGCAGCGCGCCACCACCCGTCAGCACAATGCCCTTGTCCACGATATCGGCGGCAAGTTCGGGCGGCGTGTTTTCCAGCGCGGTGGTCACCGCATCAAGGATCTGGCTGACCGGTTCGGCAAGGCTTTCGGCAATCTGCGCCTGCGACACCACTACTTCACGCGGCACGCCGTTGATCAGGTCGCGCCCCTTGACCTCCCGCCATGGGCCGGGGTCGTCCGGATCATCGGGCGGGATGGCGGAGCCGAGGCCGATCTTGATCTGCTCGGCAGAGCTTTCACCGATCAGCAGGTTATGGTTGCGCCGGATGTAGGAGATGATCGCCTCATCCATCTTGTCGCCGCCAACCCTGACGGAGCGGGCATAGACGATGCCGCCAAGGGAGATGACCGCCACTTCCGTCGTGCCACCGCCAATGTCGACGATCATGCTGCCCGACGGTTCTGTCACCGGCAGGCCCGCGCCGATCGCCGCCGCCATCGGCTCCTCGATCAGGAAGACCTTGCGCGCGCCGGCACTCTCGGCGCTTTCCTGGATGGCGCGCCGCTCGACCGCGGTTGACCCGGACGGGACACATACGATAATCAACGGGCTGGCAAACATGCGCCGATTATGCACCTTGCGGATGAAGTGCTTGATCATCTCTTCCGCAACTTCAAAATCGGCAATCACGCCATCGCGCAGGGGGCGAATGGCCGTGATATTGCCAGGGGTGCGGCCAACCATCAGCTTGGCTTCCTCCCCAACGGCCAGAACCTGTTTCTTGCCCCGCACCTCGGCCAGGGCAACGACCGAAGGTTCATTCAGGACGACACCGCGTCCCTTGACATAGACCAGTGTATTGGCCGTGCCGAGGTCAATCGCCATATCAGCGGACAGCAGACCCAGCACACGAGCAAACATCCAAAACTCCCGACAACAAACCAGCCATGACCCATTCCGCAGCTTCGACCCGATGGCACGGCCATGCCGCGCCTGTCGCCTGTCGAAAAATCTGGATCAGGTCGAGGGCTTACCGGTGCTGACGGATGGGAGCAAGAGGAGAGATGGTTTTAATTCGTTAATTCATGGCCGCCAAGGCGCTTTGTTACAAAATGCCCAAATTTTATCACGCAGGATATCCTTTCCTGTGCGGCGCACACTACAATATGACCCCTTGCCGGACGCGGCAGTTCCGCCGTCCCCGCACATGAGATTGATGAGAATGATCCTGCACGATTTACTGCGCCGACCGCTGGCGATCGCGACCCTTGCCGTCGCCTCCATGACGACGGTTGCCTGCACCGACAATTATGACCCCGGTCAGCGCGCGATCGCTGGTGGCCTGATCGGGGCGGGCGGGGGCGCCGCGATCGGCGCGCTTGCCGGC
>NZ_POTC01000008.1 GCF_002906255.1 Novacetimonas maltaceti
CCCATGCACCCACCCCCCAGACCCGCCGTCCCGTCATGCTGGCGATCCTCGACGGCTTTGGCTGGCGCGAGGACACGTCCGACAACGCCGTCGCCGCCGCCGATACCCCGACCTTCGACCGGCTGTGGGGCCATGACCCGCACGCATTCCTGCGCACATGTGGGGAGGATGTCGGCCTGCCGGAAGGGCAGATGGGCAATTCGGAGGTCGGGCACCTCAATATCGGCGCGGGCCGCGTCGTCATGCAGGAACTGCCGCGCATCACCACCGCGCTGCGCGATGGCAGCGCGGCCGAAGCGCCGGTCATGCGCGATTTCCTTGCCGCGCTGAAGGCCAGCGGCGGCACCTGCCACCTGATGGGCCTTGTCTCCACCGGCGGGGTGCACGCGCACCAGGCCCATGCCGTCGCACTGGCGAAGATCGTCTGCGCGCAGGGGATTCCCGTCGCGGTGCATGTCTTCAGCGACGGGCGCGACACCGCGCCACATTCGGGACGCGAATACGTGGCGCACCTGCTGCGCGACCTGCCGCCGCAGGCCCGCATCGCCAGCATTTCGGGCCGGTATTACGCCATGGACCGCGACCGCCGGTGGGAACGCGTGCAGAAGGTCTATGACATCATCACCGCCGCCCACGGCCCGCATGCCGACAGCGCCGATGCCGTGCTGGAAGCGTCCTATGCCAAGGGCACGACGGACGAGTTCATCGAACCCACCGTCATCGGCGATTACCAGGGCATGAAGGATGGCGACGGCATCGTGTCGTTCAACTTCCGCGCCGATCGCATCCGCCAACTGCTCGACGCGCTGCTGGAGCCGCAGTTCGAGGGGTTCCACCGCGAACGCGTCATCCATTTCTCCGCCGTCCTTGGCATGACGCGCTATTCCGACCGGCTGGCGCAGCTGATTTCCGTCCTGTTCCCGCCACAGGAACTGCGCGACCTGCTGGGCGATGTGGTTTCGGCGGCGGGACGCAGGCAGCTTCGCATGGCGGAGACGGAGAAATATCCCCACGTCACCTACTTCCTCAATGGCGGGCGCGAGGAGCAACTGCCCGGCGAAGACCGGATCATGGTCCCCTCCCCCAAGGTCGCGACCTATGACCTGCAACCCGAAATGTCGGCCCCCGAACTGACGCAGCGCGCGGTGGAGGCGATCGACAGCGGCGAATACGACCTGATCGTCCTGAACTTCGCCAATCCCGACATGGTGGGCCATACCGGCGTGCTGGCCGCCGCCATCAAGGCGGTCGAAGCGGTGGATACCGGCCTTGGCCGGATTGTCGAGGCCATCGACCGCGCGGGCGGCGCGCTGCTGGTCACGGCGGACCACGGCAATGCCGAAACCATGTTCGATCCCGAAACGCAGGGACCGCACACCGCCCATACCCTCAATGTCGTGCCGGTCGTGCTGCATGGGGTGGCGGGCGCGCATGTGCATGACGGGCGGCTGGCGGACCTTGCGCCGACGCTGCTGGCGCTGATGGGCCTGCCGCAGCCCGCCGCCATGACCGGGCGCTCCCTGCTGGATGGACCGACGCCATCCTGACGGCCGCCCCATCCGCCATCACCCTGCGTCGCGCTGTTTTCGTGGGGGTCTGCCTTGCCATCGCGCAGGCTGCCTTCCCCTGCCCCGGCGCGACGCCCCCGGCTACCCATACGCTCCATCATGCGCACGCCACCGCGGCCACGGCGGCCGATGGGCATGAAACCCAGGCCATCCGCCGCCAGATCGAGAATGCCCGCACCGCGCGCGAAGCCCTGCTGGCGCGTGAGAAACAACAGGGCGCGGAAATGCAGGCCCGCATAAAGGCCCAGCACGAAGCCGAGGCACAGGCCCAGCGTGACGCCGCCCGCGCCACCGAACTGTCGGCGGCGACGGTGGACGCCACGGCGCGCCTGCAGCGCACGGAACAGGACACCGCCGACCTCGACAGCAGGATTGACGCCCTGCACACCGAACAGGACACGCTGCGCCGCGCGCTGTCGCAGGATGTCGCGGCGCTGACGCCGCTGCTGCCGGTGGTCGAACGCCTCTCCCTCTATCCCGCCGATACGCTGCTTGCGGTGCCGCTGCCCGCCGATCGCGCGGTGACGGGACTGCTGGTCATGCGGGGGCTGACGACACGCATTGCCCAGCAGGCGCGCCAGATCCATGAGCGCCGCGCCCGCCTGGTGCAGCTTGACGCCGAACTGGCGCAGCAGAAGGGACGCATGACGCAGCTTCTGGCGCAGCAGGAAAGCCAGCGCGACAGCGTCAACCGCTCCGCCCATGCCGCGCTGGAGGCGCAGAAACAGTCCAACGCCGCCGTCCGCAGCGCCACCCAGCAGGTCGAGGACGCAGCCCGCAGGGCGTCGAGCCTGCAGGATGCGATCGGCCGGATCGAGGAGGTCGAACGCACAGCACAGGCCAACCTTGAACGCGCAGCCCAGGAGGCCGAACGCGCCCACCGCACGCAGGAGGCCGAGGCCACGCGCGCCCGTGCCCGTGCCCTTGCCGCCGGACCCGGCCCCGGCGTCAACGCGACACGCCCCGGCAGCGCGGGCGCCCCCGTACCCGGCAACATCGTCACCAGTTGGGGCCAGTCCACCGAAAGCGGCCCGGCCAGCGGCGTGACCTATGCCCCCCCGTCACGCGCGACCGTGCGCGCGCCATGCAGCGGGCGAGTCGATTTCGCGGGGCCGTTCCGCTCCTACGGGCAGATGATGATCCTCAATTGCGGGCAGCATTACCGCTTTGTCCTGGCCGGAATCGGGGACATGGCCGTCGCCCCCGGACAGCAGATCGTCAAGGGCGCGCCGGTGGGGCAGATGCCCCCCTGGTCAGGTGCGCAGGCGCGGCCGACCCTGTTCGTGCAGTTGCGGCGCGGGGGCACCGCCGTCAACCCCGCGCCATACCTGTAGAATTGGTTTACACGGTTTCCGTGTGCAAGAAGTTCGGTATAAGGTGTGCGACCGATGACGGACTATGACCCTCCCTCCCACATGGGACTGGTCACCATATGCAGGTCAGACGCCGATTGCGTGGATGGCCATTCAGGAGACGACGACGCATGAAGTTCCGTAATGGCCTGCTGCTTGGTTGCGCCTTTCTTGCTGGCATCGCGGCAGGTCCCCAGCTCGCCTTCCATTCGGGGGGACGCTGGCTTGACCTGACATCCATCGCCCATGCGGACAGCCCGTCACCCAAGGACAATTCCCCGCACGAGATCGAACAGCTCATGTTCCTGTTCGGCTACGTGCTGGAAAAGGTGAAGGCCAATTACGTCGAACCCGTCTCCACGCGCGACCTGATCACCAACGCGCTCAACGGCATGCTGACCGGCCTTGACCCGCACAGCTCCTACATGACGGAAAAGCAGTTCTCCGACCTGCAGGTCCAGACAAAGGGCACGTTCGGCGGCCTCGGGCTGGAGGTGCAGGGCGAGGACGGGCATGTGCGCGTCGTCTCCCCCGTGGACAACACGCCCGCCGCGCGCGCGGGCATCCGGCCGGGCGACTTCATCGTCGCCATCGACGGCAAGAACATCGACGGGCAGCCGCTCGACCAGGTGGTCACCCGCATGCGCGGCAAGCCCGATACGCGCATCACCCTGACGCTGATCCGCGAGAAGACGCCCAAGCCCATCATCGTGACCCTGACGCGCGCGATCATCCCGCTGCAGGTCATCAAGTCGGCGCTGTATGATTCCACCGGCTACATCCGCATCGCACAGTTCAACGAGGAAACGCAGCGCGGGCTGCTTGATGCCTACAAGAAGCTGCAGGCCCAGACGCATGGCAAGCTCAACGGCCTGGTCATCGACCTGCGCTCCGATCCGGGCGGACTGCTGACGCAGGCGATCGACGTTGGCGGCGACTTCATCAAGAATGGCGAGATCGTCTCCACCCGCGCACGCCATGCGCAGGACAGCCAGCGCTGGGATGCGCACAACGTGGACATCACCAACGGCCTGCCGATCGTGGTGCTGATCAACGGTGGTTCCGCCTCCGCCAGTGAAATCGTGGCCGGTGCGCTGCAGGACCACCATCGCGCCGTGCTGGTGGGTGAAAAGACGTTCGGCAAGGGATCGGTGCAGACCATCCTGCCCATCCCGGGCGAAGGGGCGATCCGCCTGACCACGGCGCGGTACTACACCCCGTCGGGGCGTTCCATCCAGGGCCTGGGCATCATGCCTGACATCGTGGTCAAGGAAAGCCGCGATGATGACAGCTACAGCATCCGCGAGGCGGACCTGGCGCACATCATCAAGAACAGCGGCGGCAACACGGCGCAGGCCCCGACCCGCACCGACCTGCCTGCGATCGCCAAGACCCTGCCGCATGAACCGCCCGCCGGGTGGCCGGATTACGACCCGACCAAGCCCACCACCGATTTCCAGTTGCAGGAGGGCCTGAAGGTCGTCCATGCCATGGCGGGCCTGCCGGTCACCCCGGAGACCACCAAGGCGAACGCGGCGGCACCGACCACGGTCAACACGCCGACGACGCAGGCCAAACCCGCGACGAAGCCGACCCCGGCGGAACAGCAGGCACCTGCTTCCCCCGCGCCTGCTGCGCCTGCGACCCCTGCGCCGGCTGCCCCCGCCACGCCAACACCGCCCGCAGCGCCGACGGCGCCTTCCGCACCGGCAACACCTGCCAGGCCCGCACCCCCCGCAACCCCAACCCCCGCGCATCCATGAGCATCGACAAGGCCTCCCTGCCCTATCGCCCCAATGTCGGGGCGATGCTGTTCAATGCGCGCGGCGAGGTGCTGATGGCGCGCCGCACCGACATGCCCGGCGCGGGCGGCCCCGCGAGCGAGGGCGTGTGGCAGTGCCCGCAGGGTGGCATTGACGAAGGGGAAAATCCCCACCAGGCGGTGATGCGCGAACTGATGGAGGAGATCGGCACCGACCATGCCGTCATCCTTGGCGAATACCCGCAATGGATCAGCTATGACCTGCCTGACCACCTGATCGGCAAGGCGCTGGGCGGGCATTACCGGGGACAGACGCAGAAATGGTTTGCCCTGCGCTTTACGGGGCGCGACGGCGATATCCGGCTCGACACGCACCTGCCCGCCGAATTCGACATGTGGCAGTGGGTGCCTGCGGCGGACATCTCGCGCCTCAATGTCGGGTTCAAGCGTCCGATCTACGATCAGGTGATGCAGGAATTCAGCCGGTTTGCGCGACCGGCCGGGGCATAGATTCGTTAAATAATAAAAGTTTTCGGGTGTCGCCTTTTTCCAAAAATGCGGCGTCTTTCGAAGCTTTTTGGAAAAATCTTCACCAAAAACTTCTTTACGACTGGCGTAATCGCGGCATGACCTGCGTGCGCAACAGCGGGGCCAGCATGGGTTCCACCGTACGATCATGCAGATCGACCCAGCGAAGTTCCGCGATTTCCGCCTGCGCCCGTGGCGCGCCTGACAGGTCCGCGCGCCACACATCAGCCTGCACGGTGCACCCCACCTTCATGCGTGGCAGGCGCGGCATACTGCCCCAGCAGGCGCGCACTGCCCGGACGCAGGCCACAGCCGAGTTCCTCCACCAGTTCACGGTGCAGGGTGGCCAGGGCCTCCTCCCCCGCTTCGGGCTTGCCACCGGGCAGCATGAACAGCGCCGTCCCCGACTTGCGCACGCACAGCAACGCGCCGTCGCGCACGATCGCGGCGCAGACGACGCGGATGTCGCGCATGCTCATGGCTTGTCATCGCCCTTGAGCGGCGACATCAGGAAACAGAACGGCACCACCAGCAGCGAGCCGATGCCAAGGATCATAAACACCTCGTTATAGGCAAGGATCGCGATCTGCTTGGAAAACTGCTGGTACAGCTTGCCCATGGCCACGGAATTGACGACGGGTTCGGCAAATCCCCGCGCCAGCGCCGCAACGCGCGCCTGTGACAGGTATTCGTTGAAGGGCTGGTGAAACGGCGTCATCCAGTGGACCATATGGGTCTGGTGCGCCTGGCGCAGTTCCGTCACCAGCGCCGTCGCCCCGGAAATGCTGAGCGAACCCAGCACGTTGCGCACCATGCTGAACAGGGCGGACCCGTCCGCGTTCAGTTCACGCGGCAAGGTGGCGTAGGTGATGGTGGAAATCGGCACGAACAGGAACGCCATCGTCGCCGTCTGGCTCATGCGGAAGAAGACGAGGTGGCGGAAATCGAGGGCCGGCACCAGCCGCGCCGACCACAGCATCGACATGCCCATCAGGAAGAAGCCGAAGGCGATGATGTAGCGCAACTGGACCTTCTTCATCACCATCCCGACGATCGGGATCAGGATGATGACGGCCACGCCGCCGGGCGACAGGATCAGGCCCGACAGCGTCGCGGTATAGCCCATGACCTGCTGCGCGAACTGCGGCACGATGATGGCGGAGGAATAGAGCAATGCCCCCACCGCCCCCATCAGCGCGGTGCCCACGGCGAAATTCCGGTCCTTGAACACCCGCAGGTCCACCGCCGGTTTCTTGGCATGCAGCAGCCACAGCACCGCGCCGCCGATCCCCAGCACCGCAAGGATAGCCATGACGACGATGATGCGCGACCCGAACCAGTCCTCGTCCTCGCCACGGTCAACCGCGACCTCGAGGCAGCCGAAGCCGATGGTGATCAGGCCGATGCCGACGAAATCCAGCGGGGCCGACTGCTTGCGCGCCCATGGCGGGTCATCGATCATGAACGACACCGCCACCGTCGCCAGCGCGCCGACGGGCACGTTGATGAAGAACACCCACCGCCACGAATAATTGTCCGTGATCCACCCGCCCAGCGACGGGCCGATGACGGGGGCCACCACGGTCGCGATCGCCGTCAGGCCGAAGGCCGCGGCGCGCTTGGCGGGGGGAAAGGTGTCAAGGATGATCGACTGCTGGTTCGGCTGCAGCCCGCCACCGAAAAATCCCTGCAGCAGGCGGAAGAAGATCAGTTCCGGCAGGCTGGTCGATATCCCGCACAGGAAGGAGGAGATCGAGAACATCGAAATGCAGATCAGGAAGTATTTCTTCCGCCCGAACAGCTTCCCCAGCCATCCGGAAATGGTCAGCACGATGCCGTTCGCGACAAGGTAGGACGTCAGCGTCCATGTCGCATCGTCATAGGTGGACGACAGGTTGCCCGCGATGTGCGGAAGCGAGACGTTGACGATGGTGGTGTCAAGGATCTCCATGAACGCGGCAACCGTGACCACCACGGCGATCAGCCACGGATTGTGCTTCGGCTTCCACGCCTGGTCGGCGTGGTCATCGGTGGGGGCTGCCGCCGCACTCATCGCGTATAGACCGTGGGTTCGACCGACAGGCCCAGCGACAGCGGCACGTCAGGACGCAGCCCCTCGTCGATCAGGATCTTGACCGGCACGCGCTGCACGATCTTGACGTAGTTGCCCGTGGCGTTTTCCGGCGGGAAGGCGCTGAAGGTCGAACCGGTGCCAAGCTGCAGGGAATCGACATGCCCCTTCAGCTTCAGGAACGGATAGGCATCAACCGCGATGTCCACCTTCTGCCCCGGGCGCATGTTCGCCAGCTGCGTTTCCTTGTAGTTCGCGATCACCCAGACTTCAGGCTCGACAATGGAGAAGACCGCCTGCCCGGCCTGCGCCAGGGTTCCGCGTTCGATATTACGCTGCGAGATCCAGCCGTCATGCGGGGCGCGGATGGTGGTCCATTCCAGGTTCAGTTCCGCCTGTCGCAGCCGGGCCTCCGCCTCATGCACCTGTGCCTGCGCCTGCGACACCTTGGTCTGGGTGCTGGAAATATTGGGCTCGACCGGAAGCGCCTGCTGCAGTTCCCCCTGCGCCTGCAGCACGCGGGCCTTCGCCGCGTCCAGTGCCGCGGTGGCGTAGTCGATATCCTGCTGCGACGTTGCCGCACGGGCGACGGAATGCTGTCGTCTGAAATCGGTCTGGGCACGGAATTCCTGCGCCTGCGCGCCCTGCAGCGCGCCTTGCGCCGCCAGCAGCCGGCCGGGGAAGTTCTTCTGCGCCACCGCAAGCATCAGTTCGGCGCTGGCGGCCTGCGCGCGCGCGACCTCCAGGTTGGCGGCGGCCTGGTCGCGCTCGGCCCGCCAGTCACGGTCGTCAAGCCTTGCAAGGACCTGCCCCTCATGGACAAACTGGTTGTCATTGACCAGCAGTTCGGTCACATAGCCACGCACATGCGGCGCCACGGTGACCGCACGCCCCGTGGTGAACGCATCATCGGTTTCCACCTCCCCACGATGCAGGAACCAGTAAACCGCCGCCGCGAGGACCAGCACCACGAGGGCCGCGATCATGATGACCTTGCGCGATGATTTTTCCGCGGGCTTGTCCTCGCCTGCCTGTCCATTATCTGGCGTCTGGGCTTCGTCACCGGCCATGTGGTTCCCTCATTTCGTACGATTCGTGTCCCGGTTCCGCGCAGCGCGACCGCATTGACCGAACGGGTCGGTCAAGGCATGACACGAACACGGTGTGACTTCAACCATCGCACGCAGCTTATTCGACCGGAATGTCCCGGCAGGCGGCCTACAGGCCAAAGGCCTGCGTACGGACCATGCGGGCATAGACGCCGTCCTGACGCATCAGGTCATCATGGGTTCCGCGCTCCACCGCGCGCCCCTGCGCCATCACGACCACAAGGTCGGCGGAGCGGATGGTCGACAGGCGATGGGCGACAACGATGGTCGTGCGCCCGCTGCGCAGGTGGGCAAGGGCCTGCTGCACCGTCGCCTCGCTCTCGCTGTCAAGCGCGCTTGTCGCCTCGTCCAGGAGCAGGATGCGCGGGTTGCGCAGCAGCGCGCGCGCCAGGGCGACACGCTGGCGCTGCCCGCCCGACAGACGCTGCCCCCCCGGCCCGACAAGCGTGCCGTACCCCTCCGGAAGGGCCATGATGAATTCATCCGCCGCCGCCGCGCGGGCCGCCGCACGCACCTGCGCCTCATCCGCGTGGCGGTTGCCCATGCGGATATTCTCCCCCACCGACATGTCGAACAGAAGCGAGTCCTGGCTGACATAGGCGATGGCGTCACGCAGGTCCGGCAGGATCAGGTTGCGCAGGTCCTCCCCATCCAGCACGATCCCCCCGCCCGAGACATCATGCAGGCGCGGCACAAGCGACAGGGCCGTGGACTTCCCCGCACCCGACGCCCCCACCAGCGCCACGGTCGTGCCGGGACGCGCGATGAAATCCAGCCCCGCCAGCCCCATCCGCCCGTCGGGATAGACAAAGGACACATTGTCGAAACGCAGGTCCCCACGTCCGGGGGGCAACGGGCGCGCATCGGGCGACTGGCGCACGGCGGCGGGTTCGTCGATGACCTGGAAGACACGCTGCAGCCCGGCCATGCCTTCCTGCAGCGCGACATTGAGCGTGCCCAGCGCCCGCAGCGGCCGCGCGGCCAGCAGCAGCGCCGCGACAAAACCGGAAAAATCCCCCAGCGTCGCGCCCCCCTGCGTCGCACGCCACCCGGCAAAGCCCAGCACCGCCGCCACCGCGACCCCGCCCAGCACCTCCAGCATCGGATCGACGCGCGCGCGCCCCCGCGCAATGCGCAGCAGCCCCGCATGCAGCATGTCGAGGACATGGTTCGCGCGCTTCTGCTCCACCTCCTCCAGTCCGTAGACGCGGATGGTGCGTGCCTGCGCGAAACTTTCGGTCAGGAGTGCCGCCGTGCTGCCGGTCTGTTCATGCACGCCGCCCGATTCCCGGCGCAGGCGCTTGCCCAGCCTGCGCACCGGCATGGCGGCGATGGGATACAGCACGGCGGCGATCAGGCTGAGTTCCCAGTCCATGTAGAACATCGAGACGATCAGCCCGATGACCGTCACCGCATCGCCCAGCGCATTGGTCGCGCGGATCAGGGCCTCGCGGATGGAGACGGCGTCGGTGGTGAAGCGCGCGGCCAGTTGGGCCGGGGCCTCCGCCTCGATGCGGGAGATGTCGGCATTGACCAGGTGGGCGAACATGCGTCCCTGCAGGCCACGGATGACCGACAGGACCAGTCCCTGCACCGCGACACTCTGCCAGTACTGGGAAATGGCCTTGGCCGTGGTGATCAGGACGACAAGGACCGGCACCTGGTACAGGATGCGCCGGTCCTGCGCCGCGAACATGTCGAGCGCACGCTGGATCACCAGCGGATAGAGTGCGCTGAAGATGGCCATCAGCGCCGTCAGGATCACCACGCCTGCGATGCGCAGGCGGTAATGGCTCAGATCCTCGCGCCACAGGCGGCGCACAAGTCCGGCCAGCGGCGCCGGGGCATGCGGGTCTGGCTGCGCTTTTCCGGCGGCGCCGGGCCGCGTCGATCCAACAACGTTCATACGGCCCTATAAACTCCCGCACGCCTGAAATGCAAAACTGATCCCCGCTTTCCTCATGACGCAGGCGTCCGGGCGCGCCGTGCCTCAGCCCGCGAGCACCTGACGCAGGTGCCCAAGGCAGGCGGCGCGCCCGGCGGCACATCCCCCCGCCAGCCACCACTGGCGCACCTGCTCCAGCACCTCTCCCACACGGGGGCCGGGCGTGCATCCCGCCGCCACCACGTCACGTCCCGCCAATGGAAACACCGGACGCGGGGTGCGGGCAATGACATCGCGCAGGGCATCCCACCGGGCATCGGGCTGCCCGAGTTCCTCCGCCTGGCGCAGCCATGCGCGCGCGATCAGGATGTCCGCCGGGTCCGCGGCCAGCATGCGCGCGATGTCATGCGCCGTCATGCCCGGATGCGGGGCCGCCCCGCCCTGCACCGCCAGCACGAAGCGCGCGTCCGCGCGCGACAGGCGAAGGCGTTGGGCGATCCCCCCCATATCCCCCGCGAACAGCGCGGCACAGCGCAGCAGCGCATCCACCGGCGCATCGCACGCCAGAAGCCGGCCAAGCCGCGACAGGTCATACCCTTCGGGCAGGATGCGCCCAAGGACACCCGCATGTTCCATCAGCGCCAGCGTCTGCGCCACCCTTGGCCCGGCAAGGATACGGCGCAGTTCGGACCATATCCGCTCGACCGACAGGTGATCGACCATGGGGGCAAGCGCGGTGGCCGCCGCCATGGCCTGCGCATCGGGCACGTCGCCACCGTAACGGGCATTGAAGCGGAAAAAGCGCAGGACCCGCAGCGCGTCCTCCGTAATGCGCGCACGCGCGTCCCCCACGAAGCGCACGCATCCGGCGGCAAGGTCCGCCCGCCCGCCAAACGGGTCATGCACGACGCCCGCGCGGTCACAGGACATGGCGTTGATGGTGAAATCACGCCGTGCCGCGTCCTCGCGCCAGTCATCGGTCCATGCCACCTGCGCGTGGCGGCCATCGGTCCGCACGTCGCGGCGCAGGGTCGTGATTTCGTGCGGCAGGCCGTCGATCACCGCCGTCACCGTCCCATGCGCCAGTCCCGTCGGCACCACCTTCACCCCCGCCGCGCGCAGGCGTTCCATCACGTCCTGCGGGGGCACGGCCGTGGCAAGGTCGATGTCCGTCACCGCGCGCCCGCACAGCAGGTCGCGCACCGCCCCGCCCACCAACCGCGCATCGGGCAGCACGTCCCATATCCGCGCCAGTGCCGCGACCGCGTCCGGCCGCGTGCGGTACAGCAGTCCCAGCGGTCCGGTGGCGGCCGGGGCGGGCAGGTCGCTCATGGCCCGGCACCCGTCACGGGCGCGCCATCATCCGGGGATGCCATCATCGTCAATCACGGCATTCCTCCCCATCGCGGCACGAAGGCAGGCGGGCAAGGGGAAAGAAGACATTGCGGCTCCATACCCCAAGGCAGGGCACCCCACGGCAATGTCCCGGCACCGCAAGCGCCGCGAGTTCGTAATAGACGGGGCGGGACACGCGCGCCTCGACCGGCAGGTCGCCATCGCCGGCACGCACCTCGATATACGGGACGGCCCCGCCCCCCTCCTCGTCACAGGGGCGGTCCCAGTCGGCACGAATCGGATGTTCCGGCCCGGCGCAGATCACCTGGTCCACGT
The DNA here is from genome assembly GCF_002906255.1 of Novacetimonas maltaceti. GTDB lineage: Bacteria > Pseudomonadota > Alphaproteobacteria > Acetobacterales > Acetobacteraceae > Novacetimonas > Novacetimonas maltaceti. The sequence goes on from NZ_POTC01000008.1 coordinate 11,947, forward strand.
TGGTACGAAAGGAGAGGACCTGATCGCGCCCGCAGCCGCACCATTCAAGGGCGACGGCGACAAAGGGCGCGTCCTCCACCTCGATCGTGCCGGATTCCACGGGGGTCTGCAGCCGGAACACCCCCGCCGCATCGCGCCGCAACGTCCCGGCGAACAGGCAGATCATCGGTTTGCGCGTAATGGGCGACCCACGATACAGCCACGTCCCGTCGCGACGTATCCGGAAAGGCAGCGCCCCGCATATCGTCCCCGACGCCGTCCGCGCCGCGCCCATGGCATATCCCTGCCCTTGCGCAGGCATGGCCGGGGCGGCATCGTGCCCCTGCCGTGCGGTGTCGGGCTGTCCGACAGCGGGGCGTCCAGCGGTGGGGCGCATGCCGCCGAATGTGACTCTCGTCTCGAAATCGTCCGTCAAGTGCGTTAACCCGAACATTATGAAACCTTGCTCCACCTGATATAGGGAGCAACCCCGGCTTGATGAAACCCCCGGACGTGTCAGACTGAAGGAATGATGACCTCCGATGCCTTTTCCCCCTCCCGCGCGGAGCCTGCGAGCATGACGATATCCTCCCCCCCTGATGCCACACAGGCCGCGGCGATGGCCGACGCGACCTCCGCGCGGCTGCACGCCGCCCGCGCGGAGGTCGGGAAGGTCATCCTGGGACAGAATCGCGTGATCGACCTGGCCCTGACCTCCATCCTCGCGGGGGGGCATGCGCTTCTGGTGGGCGCGCCGGGACTGGGCAAGACGCTGCTGGTCACGACGCTTGGCCGGGTGCTGGGGCTTGATGCGCGCAGGGTGCAGTTCACGCCCGACCTGATGCCGTCGGACATCCTCGGCAGTGAAATCCTTGACGAGGACGCGCAGGGCCGGCGCAGCTTCCGCTTTGTCGCGGGGCCGGTCTTCTGCCAGTTGCTGATGGCTGACGAGATCAACCGCGCCAGCCCGCGCACGCAGTCGGCGCTGCTGCAGGCGATGCAGGAACACCATGTCGCGATCGCGGGCACCGACCATGCCCTGCCGCGCCCGTTCCATGTGCTGGCAACGCAGAACCCGATCGAGCAGGAAGGCACCTATCCCCTGCCGGAGGCGCAGCTTGACCGCTTCATGATGCAGATCCTGCTCGATTTCCCCGACAGCGCGTCCGAACGCGCCATGCTGCTGGCGACCACCGGCGCGACGCAGGCCACTGCTGACCCGGTCATGAGCGCGGATGACGTCATCGCGGCACAGCAGGTCGTGCGCGCCCTGCCCACGGGGGAAAAGGTGGTGGACGCCATCGTCCGCCTGGTGCGCGAGGCACGGCCCGAAACCACCACCGACCCCACCATCCGCGAGACCGTGGCCTGGGGGCCCGGCCCGCGCGCGGCGCAGGCGCTGATGCTGGCGACGCGGGCGCGCGCGCTGCTTGACGGGCGGCTGTCGCCCACGCTTGATGACGTGGCGGCGCTGGCGCGGCCCGTGCTGGCGCACCGCATGGCCCTGACCTTTACCGCCCGGGCCGAGAACCTGAAGCTGGAGCAGTTGATCGACGGGCTGCTTGGGCATCTAGGCTGACATGGGCCGTGGCTGAGCGCATGCCCGTGCCCGCTTTCCTCCGGCGCCTTTTTTCGCGTGCCGCGGACGCACGTCCCGCCGCCGGGGCGGCCACACCCACCGGCACGTCCCGGCCGGTCTCCGCGCAGGAGGGGCCGGCGCTGGCGCAGGCCCTTGCCGCGCGGATGCCCGCCCTGATCCTCACGGCGCAGAAGATCGCCCTGACAGTGCAGCAGGGCAGCCATGCCCGCCGCCGCGCGGGGACGGGGGAAAATTTCTGGCAATACCGCCCCGCCCAGCCGGGAGAGGCCGCATCGCGCATCGACTGGCGGCAGTCCGCGCGCGGCGACCGCCCCTTCGTGCGGGAGAATGAGGCGCAGTCATCACAGACTATTTTCATCTGGTGCGATAACAGCCCGTCCATGGGCTGGCATTCCTCCGCCGCGGTGCCAGCCAAGGCGGAACGCGCGCTGCTGCTGGCGCTGGCGCTGGCGGCGATCCTGCTGCGGCAGGGGGAACGCGTGCGTCTGCTGGGCGCGGATGGCGGCACGGTCGCGGCCATTTCGGGCAAGGGCGCGCTGGAACGCATGGCGACATTGCTGATCGATGCGATGCGCCACCCCTCCCCGCCCGCGACCCTGCCGCATGTGGGGCAACTGGCGCGCAACGGGCGGCTGGTCCTGCTGGGCGACGGACTGTATGACCCGGCCGCATTTTCGGGCCTGCTGCGCGCGGCGCTGGCGCGGCAGGTGCGCACCAGCCTGATCGAGGTGATCGACCCGGCGGAACGCGACCTGCCCTATGCCGGGCGCACGCGCTTCATGGGGCTGGAGGACGAGGCCCCGCTGACGCTGTCCGCCGGGGGCGACCTGCGCGCGGCCTACCGCACGGCATTCGCACGACACCAGCAGCAGCTTTCGGACCTGTGCCGCGCGGGCGGGAACGCCATGATCGTCCATACCACGGATGAACCACCCGAACGCGCCCTGCTGGCGCTGCACATGCAGCTTGCCGCGGCACACCAGGGCAGCGGGGGAGCACGCGCATGATCCTGACGACACCATGGGTCCTGTGGGCGCTTGCGGCACTGCCGGTGGTCTGGCTGCTGCTGCGCGCGCTGCCGCCGCGCCCGCGTGAACAGGCATTCCCCCCCATCGCCATCCTGCGCGGACTGGGCGCGCGCAATGACGACGTGGCCCGCGCGCCGCCATGGCTGCTGGTCCTGCGCTGCCTGGCGGTGGCGCTTGTCATCGCGGCCTGCGCGCAGCCCTTCATCACGCGCGATCGCGCGGGCATCACCACCACGGCCGATACGCTGCTGGTGATCGACAATGGCTGGGCCGCCGCGCCCGGCTGGACCGAACGCCTGCGCGCGGTGGACAGCATCCTGCAACGCCTCTCCCGCAATGGCCACGCGGTGCGCCTGCTGCTGACGGCGCCGCCTGCCGGGAACGAACCTGTGCGGGTCAGCGAGGCGCAGGACCCCGCCATCATGCGCACGATGCTCGACCCCACCGAGGCACAGCCATGGGGCGTGGACCGCCATGCCGCCGCCACGGCACTGCAGGCGCTGGCGCAGGGGGGGTGGCACGGGCCGGTGCTCTATCTGGCCGACGGGCTGGCGACGCCTGACGACGCGGCCTTCGCCACGGCGCTGCGCGCGGTGGGGCCGGTGCGCGACCTGCGCCTGCCGGATGCGGACATCGTGACACTCGCCCCCGGCCATAACGGGAGCGAGGCGCTCGACCTGCGGCTGCGCACGGTCCCCCGCCCCACCCTGCGTGAACTGGCGGTGCGGGCGCAGACCCTCGACAACAGCACGCTGCAGGTCGTGCATGTGACCCTGCCCCCCGATGCGCGGCAGGCCGACGTGCGGCTGAACCTGCCGGTCGAACTGCGCAACCAGCTGGACCATGTGGATGTCGATGCCATCAGCGGCCCCGCCAGCGTGCGGCTGCTTGACGAAAATGACCGCAGGCGGCCCGTGGGCCTGATTTCGGGCAATGCGTCGGATACGCCCCTGATGGGCAGCCTGTTCTACCTGCGCCGCGCACTGGCGCCGGGGGCCGAACTGCGTGAAGGCTCGCTCGACAGCCTGCTGGCCCGGCCCCTGTCCATCCTGATCGCGCCTGACGGCACGCTGGGCAGCCCCGATGCCCGCCACAAGGTCGAGGACTGGGTGCGCAGGGGGGGCACGCTGATCCGCTTTGCCGGCCCGCTGCTGGTGCAGGCCGCCGGTGGGCCGGGGCTTGCGAACCCCACCCTCCCCGCGCCTGGCGCCGAACGGCCGGGCGCGAACACGCCTGCCCCCGATGCGCTGCTGCCGGTGCAGTTGATGGACGGGGAGCGCGTGCTGGGTGGCGCGATGTCATGGAGCAGGCCGGAACACCTTGCCCCCTTTGACGCGCAATCCCCGTTCCACGACCTGCCGGTGCCCGGCGATGTCACGGTATCCAGGCAGGTGCTGGCCCGGCCATCGGCCGACCTTGATACCCATACATGGGCGCGGCTGACGGACGGGACGCCGCTGGTGACCCATGCGGCACTGGGGGCGGGACAGGTCGTGCTGTTCCATGTCACCAGCACGGCGGACTGGTCCAACCTGCCGCTGTCGGGGCTGTTTGTCGGCATGCTCCAGCGGCTTGGCGAACGCGCGATGGGGATCGAGACCCCGGCGGACCAGAGCCTGCTTTCGCCTTACCTGACGCTGGACGGCGCGGGGGTCGAAGGGCCGCCGCCCGCGGGTGCGCAGGCCGTGCGCGCCGATGCGTTCGGGCATATCGCGGTCTCGGCCACGCACCCGCCGGGCCTGTACGGCCCGCGCGCATCGCGCCGGGCGCTGAACGTGGGGGACGAGGCCGGGGAGATGCTGCCGCAAAGCCCGATCGGCACGGCCATGGACCTGCGTGGGCAGGCGCCCGACATCGCCCTTGGCCCGGTCCTTGCCGTGCTGGGGCTGGCGCTGATCCTTGTGGACGGGATCGTGGCGATCCTGCTGCGTTCGAGCGCGGGGCGCGGGGCCGGGCGGCTTTCGGGGCGCATGACGATGCTGGTCCTGGCGGTGGCAGGCGCGGCGCTGGCGTTCCCCAACCGGGCGCCGGCACAGGACGCGCCGCCCCCCGCGCGGGCAGGCAGCGAGCACCCGAACGACACGTCCGCCGTGCCGGGCGCGGCGCTGGAGACGCGGTTGGGCTACATCGTCACCAACCATGAAGATATCGACACCGTATCGCGCGAGGGGCTGCAGGGCCTGTCGGATTACGTCAATGCCCGGACCTCCGCCGTGCTGGGCCATCCCGATGCGCTGGTGCCCGAACGCGATGACCTGTCCTATTATCCCATGATCTACTGGCCGGTGACGGCGGACGCCACGACCACACCCGCGCGCACGGCGGCGCTGAACGCGTATATGCGCCATGGGGGCATCCTGATGATCGACACGCAGGGGCAGGACCCGGCCACGGCGCAGGGCGACAAGGCGGACAATGGCGATGACAGCTTCACCGGCTCCGCCCCCGGCACGGCGGCGGCGCTGCGGCGCATGACGGCGGGGCTCGACATCCCGCCGCTGATGAAGCTCGATGACCATCACGTGCTGACACATACGTTCTACCTGCTGCATGATTTCCCGGGCCGTTATGACGGGATGCCCGTCTGGGTGGCGCAGGAAGGCGACAGCACCAATGATGGCGTCAGCCCCGTCATCATCGGCAGCAATGACTGGGCGCATGCCTGGGCGGTGGACGACAGCGGCAACACGCCCTATGCCACCATCCCCGACGGGACGGAGCAGCGCACGCTGGCCTACCGCTTTGGCGTCAATGCCGTGCTGTATGCCCTGACGGGGAACTACAAGGCCGACCAGGTCCATGTCCCGGCCCTGCTGAAACGCCTGGGGGAATGATGCCGTCACTTGACCGCCTGCATCACATGATCGGCTTCCAGCCGCTGGTGCCGTCCTGGCTGCTCTGGGCGCTGGGGGGGCTGCTGCTTGCGATGGGCGCGTGGGGGATCGCACGGCGCGTGCGCGGGACCACGTGGCGCGTGCTGGCGGGGGCCGGGCTTGTGCTGTGGCTGTCGGGGCCTCAGCGGCTGAGCGAAAGCTGGCGTCCCCTGCCGCAGACGGCGCTGGTCGTGGTGGACCAGTCGGCCTCCATGTCCATCCGCGACCGCGCGGTCATGGCGCATCGCGCCGCCGCGCGCGTGCAGGAGGAAATCGGCCATATCGACGGGCTGCAGACCCGCACCGTAAGCGTGCGCGACGCCCACCATGACGGCACGCGGCTGTTCGCCGCGCTGTCGCAGGCGGCATCGGACATCCCGCCTTCGCGCCTTGCCGGTGCGATCCTGATCACCGACGGGCAGGTGCACGACATCCCCCCCCACCCGCCGGAGATCCTGACGCCATCGGACGGGGATGACCATCACGTCACGCTGCCGCTGCATGTGCTGCTGACCGGGCGGGGCGAGGAAACGGACCGTCGCCTGCGCATCCTGCAGGCCCCGCCCTATGGCATCGTGGGGCAGGACGTGACGGTGCGCGTGCAGGTGGACGACCTTGGCCGTCCCGACACACGCGGGGCGACGGCCGAACTGACGATGACGCAGGGCGGCGCGCAGCCCGTCAGCCGGACGGTCCTGATCGGGCAGCCGCAGGACATCACCCTGCCCGTCACCCGTCCCGGCCCGATGCTGGTGGGGCTGTCGGTGCCGGAACTGCCGGGCGAGGCCTCGACCGTCAACAACCAGGACATCGTGCGCATCAACGGCGTGCGCGACCGCCTGCGCGTGCTGCTGGTTTCCGGCACGCCGAACCAGGGTGAACGCGTGTGGCGGCGGCTGCTGAAGGCCGACCCGTCGGTCGATCTGGTCCACTTCACCATCCTGCGGCCGCCCGACAAGGATGACGGGACGCCGCTGTCGGACCTCGCGCTGATCGCGTTTCCCGTCAACGAACTGTTCCAGCAGAAGATCGGGCAGTTCGACCTCATCATCCTCGACGGGTTTGAAAATCACGGCATCCTGCCGCAGGCCTACCTGCGCAACATCGCCAACCATGTGCGCGAGGGCGGCGGCCTGCTGCTGATTGGCGGGCCGGAGTTCGTCGGCCCGGGATCGTTGCAGGATACGCCGCTGTCGGAAATCCTGCCCGCCCATGTCCGGCCCGACGGGGTGACGGTCGAGAAGTTCCGCCCCATGCTGACCGAGGCGGGGCAGCGCCATCCGGTGACGGCGAACCTGCCCGGCGCCCCGGCATCGGCCAGTGCTCCGGGCTGGGGGCCATGGTACCGCAGCCTGCAATCCGATTCCGTCAACGGTGAAGTGCTGATGACCGGGCCGCACCAGCAGCCGCTTCTGGTGCTGGATCATGCGGACAGGGGACGCGTGGCCTTCCTGCTGTCGGATCAGGCGTGGCTGTGGTCACATGGCGAGGGCGGCGGCGGACCGCAGTCCGAACTGCTGCGGCGCATTTCGCACTGGCTGATGAAGGAGCCGGAGCTGGAGGAAAACCAGCTTGAGGCGGAAATCACGGGCGGGCAACTCAACATCACCCGCCGTTCGCTCCTGCCCGCGCCACCGGGGACGGTGCGCGTCACCCATCCCGATGGCACGGTGCAGCAGGTGCCCCTGCTTGCCACCGGGGCGAAGGGCGTCACCACCGCGCATGTTCCCGCCCATGAAAACGGGATCTGGAGCGTGCGTGACAGCGACGGGCACGAGGCATTTGCCGCGCCCCGCGCCGAAGACCCGCAGGAATTCGCGGACCTGCGCGCCACCGCGACCCGCCTGCAGCCACTTGTGGAGATGACCGGCGGGGGCGTGCACTGGCTGGGCGACCGGGCGGACGCCCCGTCCCTGCCGGCCATGCGTATGGTCGAGGGCGCACCACGTTCAAGCGCCACGCGGTTCGACTTTCCCGACCGCCATGCCCATGTCGTGACGGGACAGCAGGCGCGTGCGCTGGTGCCCGCATGGGCGGTCCTGCCGTTCGTGCTGGCCATGCTGATGATCGGCTGGTGGCGGGAGGGACGCAGGCGCACGTAAGACAAAGTTTGCGTTCCCCCGCCGCCGTGCGATATTGCTGCACCATTGTTATGCAGGCCTGCATCGCGTACGGGGCGCAGCGTTCATTTACGGGACAAGACATGATTTCCAGACCAGGCATCGGGCTTCTTGCGGCGTTTTTCCTGTCGGCTGTTCCCTGCATCGTCATGCCGCTGCATATGGCCCACGCGCAGGAAGCCGATGATGCGGAGGCCGAGGCCGAAGCCGCCGAGGCCGCCAAGAAGGCGGAGGCCCGCCGCGCCGCCAAGGCCGCCGCCCCCCCTGCCGCCCTGCCTGGCGCGGAATCGAACGAGGAAGAACGCGGGCATGCCAGCAATGACATGAACCCGACCGACGCCCTGTTCGATGCGATCAACCGTGGCAGCCTTGGCGCCGCGAAAGAGGCGCTGAACCGTGGGGCGGACATGACGGCGCATAACGTGCTGGGACAAAGCCCGCTGGACATGGCCATCGACCTGAACCGCAACGACATCACGTTCCTGCTGCTGTCGATGCGCACCTTCTCTGATTCAGACCCGCATTTCGCCTCTGGCTCGACTGCGGATTCGGACATGGATGAAGCGGCGGACACGGTCCGCACCCCGCCACTGGCCGGACGGACCCGGCGCACCCAGTCGCGCTATGACACAAGCGGCGGACATGCGAACCCGACGGCGGGCTTCCTCGGCTTTGGCGGCAGCTGACGCTTCGGCGGACATGCGGTATCCGGGGCGCCTCCGTTCAGAAAGGCCCCAAAGCTTCACCAGGTACTTTTGACCGCCTTCACTCAGCCACGTCGCCGGTTGCGGTTTCGGGGTGCTGGGCCAGGATACGGGCCTCCGCCGTGCGGATTTCATCGACGATCTGCGCGACGCTGCGCCTGCATTCATGCCCCACCCGCGTCAGCAGGATGAATTCGACATTCATCGGCTTGGGGGAAAACCGCTGGCTGCTGACGCGATAGCGTTTGTAGCCGCGCGTGAACACCGACACCTGCCCCAGTTCACGGTTCGCCGCGACCATGTCCGGCAGGGAAATCATCCCGTCCGTGCTGTAACTCGTCGCGATCCAGCGCACCGGCAATGTCTGCAGCAGCTGGGCATAGGCCGCCGTCGCGCGATCGCGATAATTGTAGGCGCTGCGCCGCACGGTGCGCCAGTCGGTACGGATCGCGGCCTTGTCGCGGCCGCTGATCTTGGGCGACAGCGCGGGCTGGTCCCACAGCACGATGCTGTTGAGGACATGGTAGTTCGCGCCATAGGGATGCTGGTTATAGGGCGGGTCGATATAGGCGATGGCCGGCCCGTGCAGGTACTGCCCAAGGTCGCACGCCACATCCTGCGCATCGGCACGCAGCACCACATTGTCGCGCCCGTTATCAAGGAACGTCGCAGGCCGCAGGCACAGGTCGGCCGCGATCCGGTACAGCGCGGTGCCCGTCCGCCCGCCCCACCCGTTGTGAAATCCCTTGAACAGGCCGCTGGTATTGCTGTTGTAGCATGCGCTGTACAGCAGCGGCGCCAGCAGGCAGGCCCGTTGTACGGGCGACAGCAGGCCACGCGCCTCCCACACCGCCACCTGTTCACGGATGGCGTCGATCCGCCGCCCGTTCTTGCGCATGTAGAACATGCGGTCGCGCGCCACGTCATAGGCTTCATCATCATCGGGGCACAGGTGGCGCGTCACCCACCCATCCACCGGCGGCAGCGCATTGAGACGGGCGATGACCTCCGCATACGTACTGCCATCGAAAAAGCATGGCGCGCGCTGGGCCTGCAGGTAGCAGCGGCCAAGGACCTCGCCATAGGGTTCCCAGTCATTGGCAATCACCCGGAAGCCCATCTTCTTCGCCATGCGCCCGACGACCCCGGTCCCGGCAAACAGGTCGATGAAGTCAGTGGCGCACGGGTCTTCCCCCGTGGCGCTGATCGCCCGCACGATCAGGTCGAGCAGCTTGCGCTTGTTGCCGATATAGGGAATGAGCTGGCTGAACAGGAAATCGTCGGTACTGTTCGCGGAATGCGTGGTGCGGTTCCATTCCATCGCCTGCAACCGGCCCCGGACGATTACGCCCGGGCCTGCTCACCCCCCTGCTCCGCGCGCAGTTCATTGCGCAGGATATCCAGCGGATGCAGTTCGCCCGCCCGCTCGAAATACCAGAAGGTCCAGCCATTGCATGACGGCGCGTTCGTCAGTGTCGCCCCAAGTTTATGGATCGAGCCACGGTGCCCGCCGCTGATCAGGGTGCCATCGGGGGCCACCGTCGCGGACACGCGCTTCTGCCGGTCCATCAGGACCGTGCCCGCCGGCACCATGCCGCGCTCCACCAGTGTACCGAACGGAATGCGCGGGGATTCGCGCCGCGCGGGCGTGGTCAGCACACTGTCGAGCGGCACCGGTTTTTCACGCCGGGCGCGGCCGATCGCGGCCTCGGCATAGTCGGGATGGCGTTCGATCCCGATGAAACGCCGCCGCAGCCTGCGGGCCATCGCGGGCGTCGTGCCGGTCCCGGTAAAGGGGTCGAGCACCACGTCATCAACATTGGTCGAAGCAATCAGCACGCGATGCAGAAGGCTTTCGGGTTTCTGCGTCGGGTGCAGTTTCAGCCCATGTTCGTTGCGCAGCCGCTCCCCCCCGGTACACAGCGGCAGGTACCAGTCCGAGCGCATCTGCACATCGTCATTGAGCGCCTTCATCGCCTGGTAATTGAAGCGGTAGCGGCTGTCGGGACCACGCGCGGCCCAGATCAGCGTTTCATGCGCGTTGGTGAAGCGTCGCCCCCGGAAATTGGGCATGGGGTTGGATTTGCGCCAGATCACGTCATTGAGGATCCAGAACCCCAGATCCTGCAGGATCGCGCCGATGCGGAAGATGTTGTGGTACGACCCGATGACCCAGATCGTCCCGTCCTTGCGCAGCACGCGCCGCGCCTCGCTCAGCCAGGCTCGGGTAAAGCGGTCATAGGCCTGCAGGTCCGCGAACTTGTCCCAGTCGTCATCGACGCCATCGACGATGCTGTCATCGGGACGGCGCAGTTCGCCGCGCAGCTGCAGGTTATAGGGGGGATCGGCAAAGACACAGTCGATCGACCCGGTGGGCAGGGTCTGCATCATTTCCACGCAGTCACCGCGCAGGATCTGGTCCAGCGGCAGTTCCATCATGACTGCACCGCTCATGAGTTTGTCAGCATGATGGCTGCTCCGCATTCTTGGGGGTAGGTCGGGCCGCGGACCGGGCGCGGGATCGGGTCGGTACATCCGCCGGGGACAGGGACCGGGCAATGGCGCGCACCGTGCCGAACGCGGCGCGGTGGTGCGGCGTGATGCCGTCGGCGCGCAGTGCGGCGCGATGGGCGGCGGTGCCGTACCCGGCATTGCGTTCCCAGCCATAGCCGGGCCAGCGCGCAGACAGGCGCTCCATCAGGCGGTCACGGATGACCTTCGCCACGATGGAGGCCGCCGCGATAGAAAGGCTTTTGGAATCCCCGCCCACGACGCACTGCGCCATGCAGCCGAAATCCGGCGCGGCGTTGCCATCGACAAGCACAAGGTCGGGCGGCAGGGGCAGGCGCATGACCGCGCGCTGCATCGCGATATGGGCGGCACGCAGGATGTTGTGGCGTTCGATTTCCGCAACCGACGCCGCGGCCACACCGATCAGGGCGGAGGGAAGGGCCTGCAGGTCCGCAAAGGCGCGCAGGCGTGCCGCGGGGCGGAGCTTCTTTGAATCATCAAGGCGGGAGGCAAGGTCGTCGGGCACGCCATGCGTGAACATGACGGCGGCAGCCACGACCGGCCCCGCAAGCGGGCCGCGTCCGACTTCGTCCACGCCCGCGACCCTGCCGCCATGTGCGCTCTCGCGTGAGTAATCTGGCATCCACCTCTTCCCGACTCGCTGCGAACCACGCTGTCACAGCCCGATTCGCTTGCGAATTCCGCTCTGGAAGGATGAAAACCATTTTTAAGTACTGTTGCGCAAGATGCTCTGGAATCAACGAGTCCCTTAAAATGAAAAAAAAGCGACTCGATGGCTTTCCTCAGCCTTTGCGGCGGGGAACAAACAGCAGCGCAAGCAGCGTCCCGATGGCCGCGGCGATGCCCAGCGACGTCAGCGGGCGTTCGCGCACGAACGTCACGGCCTTCTCCAGCTTGCCTTCGGTTTCCTCATAAAGTTCGGCGAATTCCTCCCGCGCCATGCCGGACAGTTGATCGACCTTCCCTTCCGCCTGCAGGCGCGCATCCCCCGTCAGGCCGCCTGCTGCGTCCTTGACGCGGCCCACGCCCTGCTCCACCAGGCCTTCTGCCTTGTTTTCAAGTGCTTCACTCTTGTTGTCGGACATGTTCAATGCTCCTGAATGTGTCTGTGTGTGTTTCCAAGATTCAACGCGTCGCCGGAAAGCACGTTCCCTTCGGCTATTGCCTATCTTGCACGATAATGCGTTGATTGCCGACCGTCATGCCAACGACCCAGCCCCCACCTTCGTGCGCGATCCCGCCATCGCGGCGGCGTACTGTCGCCATGATCGTCGCCAGCATGCTGTTCATGGAACAGATGGACGGCACGGTCCTGACCACCGCGCTGCCGACCATGGCGCGGACCTTTGGCGTCGATGTGGCGCAGACCGCCGTCGCACTGACATCCTACATGCTCAGCCTTGCGATCTTCATTCCCGCCTCCGGCCCGATGGCGGACCGTTTTGGCGGGCGGCGCGTCCTGCAGTGCGCGATTGCCGTCTTCATGGCGGGATCGCTGCTGTGCAGCGTCGCCCCCGGCCTGTGGCCGCTTGCCGCCGCGCGCATGCTCCAGGGCATGGGCGGGGCGATGATGGTGCCGGTGGGACGACTGGTCATCCTGCAGAACGTCCCGAAATCCGCGCTGATCGGGGTGATGTTCTGGATGATGCTGCCCGCCACGCTCGGGCCGATGATCGGGCCGGTGGTCGGCGGCGTGCTGACGACCTACCTGTCATGGCGCTGGATCTTCTATATCAACATGCCCGTCGGGCTTGCGGCCATCGTGCTGACGCGCATTTTCATCCCGCAGGTCCGCGCGCCCGAAATCGTCCCGTTCGACCTGCGCGGCACCGCGCTGTCCGGCGCGGGCCTTGCCGCGCTGATGCTGGGGATCGAACTGTCAAGCCACGGGCAGATCTCCCTGCCGGAGATGCTCGTCCTGTGCGGGGCCGGCCTCCTCGGCCTGGTGGCCTACGCCCGCCATGCGCGCCATGTCGCCCATCCCGTGCTGGACCTGTCACTGTGGCGGGTCATGACGTTTCGCGTCTCCGTCTGCGCGGGGCTGTTCTCCCGCCTTGCGACGGGGGCGATCGGGTTCCTGCTGCCATCCTTCCTGCAACTGGAATTCGGCCTCAGCGCGGCCTCCAGCGGCGCGCTGACATTTGTCGCCCCCCTTGGCGCGCTGCTGGTGCGGGTGCTGGCGGTGCGGGTGTACCGGCAATGGGGCTTTCGCAACATCCTTGCGCTCAATGGCGCGGTTCTGCCTGCCGCATGCCTCTTCCTCGCGATGGTCGGGGCGGACTGGCCATTGTGGATCCTGGTGGTGATGATGCTGCTGCTGGGCATGTCGCAGGCGCTGCAGTTCACCGGATACAACACCATCGCCTATGCCGACATGCCGACACAGCGCATGAGTGCGGCGACCAGCTTCTATTCCACGGCGCAGCAGATGAGCCTGTCGCTGGGCATCTGCGTCTCGGCGGGCGTGCTCTCCCTCAGCCGCATGGCCTTCAGCACCCCCGCGACGGGAGACCCCACGGCAAGCACGTTCAGCGCGGCGTTCGTGACGATGGGCATACTGGCCGCGCCGGCATCCATCCTGCTGGCGCGGCTGTCGCCACGCGCGGGGGCTGAAATCAGCGGGCACACGCAAACACGAAACGCAACACCCCCAAATTATAACAAAAATTAAATCGACACTGAAACATTCATCTTTATAACGAAAATGACCCTTATCGAGACGTTACATTCCAATACTTTATACCCCAGTCCCCTGGACGTTATCCTGAACCGACCATGTCCGCGCGCGCGCCCTGGCGAACGGCCTGCTCCTCCAGCTTTATATGATGCAACCCGTGGTGGAAAACTGACCTGAACATGGATACCCCAAACCAGTCCCCGTCATCCCCTTCCCCCACCAGCAGCAGGCCCAATCCCCCCCCCAGGCGCAGGCGCCTCCTCGTATGGGGGGGCGTGGGGGCACTTGCCGTCATGCTTGCGGTGGCGTTCCTGCGCCCGCATGGCGGCGGCGGCAAGAAGCACGATGCAAACGGCACGCCCCAGCCCGTGGCTGTCGCCACCGTGCATGCGGGCGACATGCCGTTCGTCCTGACGGAACTCGGCACGGTCGTGCCCATCACCAACGTCACGGTGCAGTCGCGCATCGATGGCTACCTGATGCAGGTCCTCTTTACCGAGGGGCAGCATGTCCACAAGGGCGACCTGCTGGCCCTGATCGACACGCGCCCCTATGACGTGCTGCTCGCGCAGTACGAGGGGCAGCTGGCGCAGGACGTGGCGCAGTTGCAGAAGGCGCGGGTGGATAATGCGCGCTACCAGACCCTTATCCGGCAGAACAGCGTCGCCGCCATGACGGCGAAGGACCAGCAGTTCCTCGTCGAGCAGTACGAGGGCACGGTCAAGGCGGACCAGGCGCTGGTGGACAATGAAAAGCTCCAGATCCAGTACTGCCACATCATCGCCCCGGTGGATGGCCGCGTGGGCATCCGCCAGGTCGATGCCGGCAACTACATCACGGCAGGGCAGACGAACGGCCTGGTCATCCTGACGCAGATGCAGCCGATTTCCGTCATCTTCACCCTGCCGGAAAATGACATCGGTCCCGTGGCCGAACGCCTGCACGCGGGCAACGCGCTGGCGGTGGAGGCATGGGATAGCAGCAACGAACACAAGATCGCCGACGGGCAGGTCAGCGTGCTCGACAGCCAGATCGACACCTCGACCGGGACGGTGCGCATGCGCGCCATCTTCCCCAACAACGAGGAGACGCTGTTCCCCAACCAGTTCGTCAACGCGCACCTGATGGTCACGACGGAACATGGCGTGCTGCTGGTGCCGACCAATGCGCTGCAGACCGGCCCCAACGGGCAGTTCGTCTATGTCGTCAAGGCCGACCATACCGTCGACATCCGTGACGTGAAGACCGGGCACGCCAATGACAGCATGACGGTCGTGACCTCCGGCCTGAAGGATGGCGAAACCGTCGTGACCGACGGCGTCGATCACCTGCGCAGCGGCATCAAGGTCAGCATCCCGGCCGAAACGGCCACGACGGCTGCCCCCGCCGATGCCGCACCCGCATCGCAGACGCCCGCGTCAAAACAGGGATGATCCCGACAGCGCCCGCGACTGACACCGTCGCGTCCCTGCCCATCGCCCCGCCCCTGACGGAGATGTCCGCGTGAATCCCTCCCGCCTGTTCATCCAGCGCCCGGTCGCGACCACCCTGCTGATGCTTGCCATCATGCTGGCGGGGATGCTCGGCTATCACTTCCTGCCTGTCTCCGCCCTGCCGGAAGTCGAATACCCGACCATCACGGTGCAGACCTTCTATCCGGGGGCCAGTCCGGACGTGATGGCGACCTCCGTCACCGCGCCGCTGGAGACACAGTTCGGGGAAATGTCGGGGCTGGACCAGATGACGTCGCAGTCCTCTGGCGGGGCGTCGGTCATCACGCTGCGCTTTGGCCTGACGATGACGATGGACATCGCGGAGCAGGAGGTGCAGGCGGCGATCAACCAGGCCAATTCGCTGCTGCCGACCGACCTGCCCGCGCCGCCGGTCTATGCCAAGGTCAATCCCGCCGACACGCCTGTCCTGACGCTGGGCATCACGTCGAAGACCATGCCGCTGACGGAGGTGGAGGATTACATTGACACCCGGCTGGCGCAGAAGATCAGCCAGATTTCGGGCG
This sequence comes from Novacetimonas maltaceti, assembly GCF_002906255.1. Lineage (GTDB taxonomy): Bacteria > Pseudomonadota > Alphaproteobacteria > Acetobacterales > Acetobacteraceae > Novacetimonas > Novacetimonas maltaceti. The sequence goes on from NZ_POTC01000008.1 coordinate 27,477, forward strand.
TGGGCCTTGTCAGCCTGTCGGGCGGCAACCGCAAGGCGATCCGCGTGCGGGTCAACATCCCCAAGCTGACGTCCTTCGGCATCGACCTCGATACGCTGCGCACGACGATCGGCAACGTGAACGTCAACTCCCCCACCGGCACGTTCGACGGCCCGCAGCGCGCGACCACCCTGCGCATCGACGGGCAGATTTCGGGCGTGGACGAACTGCTCAACCAGGTCATCGCCTACCAGAACAACGGGCCGGTGCGCATCCGTGACGTGGCCAGCGTCGTGATCGGGCCGGAGAACACGGAACTTGCGGCATGGGCGAACACGACGCCCGCCCTCGTGCTCAACGTGCAGCGCCAGCCCGGCGCGAACGTCATCGCCGTGGTGGACAACATCAAGTACGCCCTGCCCCACCTGCAGCAGTCGCTGCCGCCGGGCATCACCATCACGCCGCTGACGGACCGCACCACGACGATCCGCGCGTCGGTGGAGGACGTGGAGTTCGAACTCTGCCTTGCGCTGTTCCTGGTGGTGGGGGTCATCTTCGTCTTCCTGCGCAACGTGCCCGCGACCATCATCCCCAGCCTGTCGGTCCCGCTGTCGCTGGTGGGGACGCTGGCGGCGATGTACCTGCTGGGCTTCTCGCTCGACAACCTGTCGCTGATGTCGCTGACGATCGCGACGGGGTTTGTCGTCGATGACGCCATCGTCATGATCGAGAACATCGCCCGCTACATCGAAATGGGCGATGACCGCATGACCGCGGCGCTGAAGGGGGCCGGGGAAATCGGCTTCACCATCATCTCGCTCACCGTCTCACTGATCGCGGTGCTGATCCCGCTGCTGTTCATGGGCGACGTGGTGGGACGCCTGTTCCACGAATTCGCGGTCACGCTGGCGGTCACGATCATCCTGTCGGCGGTGGTATCGCTGACGCTCGTGCCGATGATGTGCGCGCGCCTGCTGTCCGAAAAGCGCGAGAACCGCAAGGAGGCCGCCTGGGCCGTGCATGTGGAGCGCGCGATGGTCGCCACCATCGCCGCCTATGGGCGCGGGCTGGACGTGGTGCTGCGTCACCAGCGTCTGATGCTGGCGATCTTTGTCGCAACCCTGGGCCTGACGGGCGTGCTGGCGGTCATCATCCCCAAGGGCTTCTTCCCCACGCAGGACACGGGCGTCATCCAGGGCATTTCGGTCATGGCGCAGTCCACATCGTTTGACGCGATGAAACGCCACCAGCAGGAGCTTGCCGCGCGTATCCTCAAGGACCCCGACGTCGTCAGCCTGTCGTCGTTCGTGGGCGTGGACGGGCAGAACGTGACCCTGAACCAGGGCCGGTTCCTCATCAACCTGCGCCCGCAGGACAGGCGCCACGACAATGCCACCACGATCGCCAGCCGCATCCAGCGTGAAACCGCCGACATCGCGGGGGCCAGCCTGTATTTGCAGCCGGTGCAGGACCTGTCGCTCGATACCTCCGTCGCCGCGACGCAGTACCAGTTCCTGCTGGAAAACCCCGACTACAACCAGTTCACAAACTGGGTGCCGAAATTCCTCGACCGCCTGCGGAAGGAACCGGCCCTGTCGGATGTGACGTCCGACCTGCAGGCCGCCGGACTGGTGGCGCATGTGACGCTGGACCGCACCACGGGCGCGCGGTACTCGATCACGCCACAGACGATCGACAACGTGCTGTATGATTCCTTCGGGCAGCGGCAGATTTCCACCATCTTCACGCAGTCCAACCAGTACCGCGTGATCCTGGAGGCCGATCCCCGCTTCCAGACCAGCCTGACCTCGCTGGACCAGATGTACCTGCCGGGCATCAGCGGCAATTCGGGGGAAAGCACCTCCGGCCCGACCCGTTCGCCTACGTCGGGGCTGGTGCCGATGGCCTCCGTCACCTCCGTTACGCAGGACACGGCCCCGCTGCTGATCACGCATGTGGGACAGTTCCCGGCGACGACGATCTCCTTCAACGTCACGCCGGGCTACTCGCTGGGCAGCGCGACGGACGCGATCGAACGGGCGGAGCATGACATCCACCTGCCCTCCACCTTCCAGACGTCATTCCAGGGCACGGCGGCGGCGTTCCGCAACTCCCTGTCGAACGAGGTCTGGCTGGTGCTGGCGGCACTGGCGGCGGTCTATATCGTGCTGGGCATCCTGTATGAAAGCTTCATCCATCCCATCACCATCCTGTCCACCCTGCCGTCGGCGGGGATCGGCGCGCTGCTTGCGCTGCTGCTTACGGGATCTGGGCTGGACATCATGGGGATCATCGGGCTGGTCCTGCTGATCGGCATCGTCAAGAAAAACGCCATCATGATGATCGACTTCGCGCTGGAGGCCGAACGGGTCGAGGGCATGTCGCCGCTGCATTCGATCCGCCATGCCGCCCTGCTGCGGTTCCGTCCCATCCTGATGACGACGCTGGCGGCGATGCTGGGCGCGGTCCCGATGGTGATCGGCACAGGCACGGGTTCCGAACTGCGCCGCCCGCTGGGCATTGCCATCGTGGGGGGCCTGCTGGTCAGCCAGTTGCTGACGCTGTTCACCACGCCGGTCATCTACCTGTTCATGGACCGCATCAGCCTGCGCCTGCGCCGGCGTTTCGCCATGGATGACGACACCCCCGCGCGCACCACCGACCCGACGCAGGCGCCCTCGTGAATCCGATTGCCCTGTTTGTCAGGCGACCGGTCGCAACCACCCTGCTGACTGTCGCGCTGCTGATCGGCGGGGTGATCGGATACCTGACCCTGCCGGTGGCGGACCTGCCGAACGTGGATTTCCCCGTCATCCAGGTCCAGGCGCGGCAGGCCGGCGGCACGCCGGAGGAAATCGCCAGTTCCGTCGCCGCCCCGCTTGAACGCCATCTGGGGCAGATCGCGGACCTGACGGAAATGACGTCGCAGTCCACGGCGAACCAGGCGCGCATCACGCTGCAGTTTTCCCTGTCGCGCGACATCAATGGCGCGGCACGCGACGTGGAGGCCGCGCTGCAGGCCGCGCATGCGGACCTGCCGACGTCGCTGCGGCAGAATCCCAGCTATTTCAAGGCCAACCCCAACGGGGCGCCGATCATGATCCTGGCGCTGACGTCAAAGACACGCACCGCGCCGCAGCTTTACGACCTTGCCTCCAACGTGCTGCAGCAGCACCTCTCGCAGATCAGCGGCGTGGGCGAGGTCGAGGTCGGGGGCAGTTCGCTGCCGGCCGTGCGGGTGGAGATGAACCCGCTGGCGCTGTACAAATTCGGCATCGGGTTCGAGGACGTGCGCGCCGCCCTGGCATCGGCCAACGCGCACACGCCCAAGGGCTTCATCGACCATGGCAATTACCGCTACACGCTGGCGACCAATGACCAGGTGCACAACGCGCAGGCCTATCGCGACCTGATCGTCGCCTATCACGACAGCCGCCCGGTGCGCCTTGCCGACGTGGCCTATGTCGTGGACGGGGTGGAGGACGTGCGCAATGCGGGTTACGTCAATCGCGAACATGCCGTCCTTGCGATCATCTTTGCCCAGGCCGGGGCGAACATCATCCGCACCAATGACCAGATCCGCGCGGAAATCCCCGCCCTGCGCACCGCCCTGCCCGCGGACGTGACCCTGTCGAACATGATGGACCGTTCCACCACCATCCGCGCGGCGCTGGAGGATACGCAGTTCACGCTGGTCATGTCGGTGGTGCTGGTGGTGTTGGTGGTGCTGGTGTTCCTGCGGTCGTGGCGGATCACCATCGTGCCGGCCATCGTCGTACCGACCTCCATCATCGCAACCTTCGCCGCGATGAAATTCCTTGGCTACTCCCTCGACAACCTCTCGCTCATGGCGCTGACGGTCTCCACCGGGTTTGTCGTCGATGACGCGATCGTGGTGGTGGAAAACATCAGCCGCCACCTGGAGGGCGGGATGGGCCGCCTGCAGGCGACGCTGCTGGGCGCGCAGGAGGTCGCGTTTACGGTCCTGTCCATCACGGTCTCGCTGATCGCGGTGTTCCTGCCGATCCTGCTGCTGGCGGGGGTGGCGGGACGCCTGTTCCACGAATTCGCGATGACCATGTCGATCACGATCGTGATTTCCATGGTCCTGTCGCTGACACTGACGCCGATGATCACGGCGCGCGTGCTGTCGCGTGAAGGGGAGCAGCCCCCCACGAAAGGCGTGCTGGGGCGGATATCGCGCCTGCTCGAAAGTGCGCTGGTGGGATTGCAGCAGTTCTATGCCCGCACGCTGGACATCGCGCTGGCGCACCGGCGCCTGACGGTCATGTCGCTGCCGCTGACGGTCATCCTGATGGCCGCGCTGTTCATGAAGATGCCAAAGGGCCTGTTCCCGGAATCCGACACGGGCATGCTGATGGGGCGCCTGATGGGGGACCAGTCGATTTCGTTCCAGGCGATGCAGGGCAAGATCGACACGGTGCAGAAAGCCATCATGGCCGACCGCGACGTCTCCCGCGTGATGGGGTTCATGGGCGGGCGCGGGTCATCCAACCAGGCCAACCTGTTCGTCATCCTCAAGGACAAGTCGGAACGCAACGACACGCCTGCCACGACCATCGCGCGGATCAACCGCCGCCTGCGCAACATGGTCGGCGCGCGGTTCTATGCCACGGCGCCGGGCACGCTGCGGATCGGCGGGCGGCAGAGCAACGCGGCCTACCAGTATTCGCTACAGTCCGATTCCTCGGCCGACCTGTATGAATGGACGCCCCGCCTGGTCGCCGCGCTGCAACGCCACCATGAACTGACGGACATCTCGTCTGACGTGCAGCAGGGCGGCGAGGCGCTACAGGTTTCGATCGACCGCGATACGTCAAGCCGCGTCAACATCACCCCGCAGCTGATCTCCAACACGCTGTTCGACGCCTATGGGCAGCGCGCGGCATCGGTCATCTACAACCCGCTCAACCAGTATCGTGTGGTGATGGAGGTCCAGCCGCGCTTCTGGCAGGACCCCACGACCCTCAAGCAGGTCTGGGTCAGTGTCGCGGGCGGCAGTGCCGGCGGCGGGACCGTGTCGAACACCATCCGCGTCAGTTCGACCGCCAGCACGACGGAATCCGCGCTGAGTTCGCAGTCCTTCCGCAACCAGATCGCCAATACGCTGGCTGGCGGCAGCAGCACGTCCTCCGGCTCCGCCGTCTCGACCAATTCGGAAACGATGGTGCCGCTCACGCTGGTCTCGACGCCAAAGCCGGTGCTGACCGCGCTCAGCGTCAATCACCAGGGGCAGTCGGTGGCGACCACCGTCTCGTTCAACCTCGCCAATGGCGCCTCGCTCAGCCAGGCGGTGCAGATCATGAACGAGGAGATGGTCCGCCTGCACATCCCCTCCAACATCCAGGGCAGCTTCGCGGGGAATGCCGCGCAGTTCCAGAAGTCGGTCAACAACGAACCGCTGCTGATCCTTGCGGCGCTGGCTGCCGTCTATATGACGCTGGGCATCCTGTATGAAAGCTATGTCCATCCCTTCACGATCCTGTCCACGCTGCCATCGGCCGGCGTGGGGGCGCTGCTGGCGCTACAGGTGTTCGGGGAGGAATTTTCCCTGATCGCGATGATCGGGGTGATCCTGCTGATCGGGATCGTGAAGAAAAACGCCATCATGCTGGTGGATTTCGCCATCACGGCAGAGCGCGAGGACGGCATGACGCCGCATGACGCGATCCGCACGGCCTGCCTGATGCGCTTCCGCCCCATCATGATGACCACGTTTGCCGCCGCCCTTGGCGCGCTGCCGCTGATCTTTGGCCATGGGTATGGTTCCGAACTGCGCCGGCCGCTGGGCATCGCCATCGTCGGCGGCCTGCTCGTCAGCCAGGCGCTGACGCTCTATACCACGCCGGTTGTCTATCTTTACCTCGACCGCCTTGGCGCATCATGCCGGGAGCGTTATCGTCGGCTGACCTCCGGTATTTCATCCTCGCGCCCCAACCTTTCCAAACAGGATTCCTGACCCGGATGACATATTCCAGGCCATTACCGCGCACCTGCCCGCCACCTCGTGCCATCCTTCCCCGCAACAGGGCGCGGGCGCGACGCGCGCTGGCGCGGATCGTGTCGCTGGCGCTGCCTGCCGTCCTGCTGGGCGGGTGCATGGTCGGGCCGAAATACCACCGTCCCTCGGCCATCGTCTCCGCCCGGTTCAAGGAACTGCAGCCCGCGCCGGGATGGGAACTCGCCGCCCCGCAGATGGCCAGCCTGCCCAAGCAGAACTGGTGGACGATCTATAACGACCCGGTGCTCAACGAACTGGAATCCCAGGTCGCGCTATCGAACCAGAACATCAAGGAATACGAGGCGAACTACCGCAACGCACGCGCGCTGATCGACAGCGTGCGCGCGCAGCTTTTCCCCACCATCAGCGGCAGCCTCGGCTTCAACCGCAATGCGCACGGGTCGGGATCGCTGTCCTCCAGCGGCAGTTCACTGTATGGCAAGAGCCAGTACAACACCTATGACATCGGCCCGTCCGCCAGCTGGGACCTTGATATCTGGGGCAAGATCCGCCGCCAGATCCAGGAGCAGGTGACCGCGGCACAGGCCAGCGCCGCCGACCTTGCCAACGCCACCCTGTCCTATCAGGCGCAGTTGGCGACGGCGTATTTCAACCTGCGTTACCAGGATTCCCTGCACGACCTGCTGCAACGCTATGTCCAGTTCAATGAACAGGCACTGCAGATCACGCAGAACCAGTATGACGCGGGCACGGCCGACCCCACCGCCGTGCTGCAGGCGCGCACCACGCTGGAGCAGAACCGCGCCGCCCTGGTGCAGACCGGCGTCGCGCGTGCGCAGTACGAACATGCGATTGCCGTGCTGATCGGCAAGCCGCCCGCCGACGTGACCATCACGCCGGGCGAACTGACACGCACCATCCCGCCCATCCCGGTGACGGTCCCGGCCGACCTGCTGCAGCGTCGCCCGGACATTGCCGCCGCCGAACGCACGATGGAGCAGTACAATGCCCAGATCGGGGCGGACATGGCCGCGTTCTTCCCCGACATCACCATCAATGCCAGTTTCGAGCAGAGTGGCGGCGACCCGGTCACGTCGCTGATGAACGCGGCCAACCGCATCTGGTCGCTTGGCGCCGCCGCGACGGAGACGCTGTTCTCCGGCGGGTCGCGCACCGCCGCCGTGCATGAGGCAAATGCCCAGTATGACAATGCGGTCGCCACCTACCGCCAGACGGTGCTGACGGCGCTGCAGTCGACGGAAGACAGCCTGTCGAACCTGCGCATCCTTGCGCAGGAGCAGGAACAGCAGCAGAAGGCGCTGGAATTCGCCAACCGTTCGGTGGAAGTCGCGCTGAACCAGTACAAGGCCGGGACCGCGATCTACACCACCGTCATCACCAACGAGACCTCGGCCCTGAGTGACGCGGAAAACGTGCTGTCCATCCAGCAGCAGCGCGTGGTGGACAGCGTGAACCTTGTCGAAGCCCTTGGCGGTGGCTGGGATGTCTCCCGCCTGCCGACGAAGGGGTCCCTGCAGAAGGACAACCCGTTCCTGCCCGCCTTCATCCAGAAGGACAAAAACCAGTAAAAAAGGCCCCCGGCGCATGCCGGGAGCCTTCTGGTGGTGTCGCCTTCCCCAAAGGAAGAAGGGGGGTTACCTGAACAGCGTGAGGGCCAGCATGACGCACAGCACCACCACGATGGTAAACCCCAGGATCGCGATAAAGAGCAGGACCTTGGCCATCCCCGCCGAAACGGCGGAAATGCCGCTGAACCCGAATATCCCGGCGACCAGCGAGACCACCAGGAAAAACAACGCCAGTTTCAGCATGATGCAAAATCCCGCTTCTTCATGTCATTCCTGAACGCGGCATGACACGGCGGGGTTGCCCGCACATCACCCATGCCCCCACGGCACCTGACGCCGCTCAGCGACGCCGCCACAGCCATGTTGCGACAAACGCCGCGAATGACGCGCCCAGCAGGGCGAAGAGCGGGCGATCCGCCGTCAGGTCGCGCACCGTGTCGCACACACCGCCCAGTCCCTTTGCACCGCCCACACGCGGGGCGCCCGCGGCCCAGCCGTCAATGTCGTCCTGCAGGCGGCCGACGCCTTCTTCCAGTTGCGCTTCGAATTCATTCATTCCAGTTACTCCCTTGCCGGTGCCCCACATGGCAGCGGGCGTCACGCGACGACGCCCCTGCCCCATGGCCCGGTCATGTACGCCCCATCATGTCGGGGAGAGGGCGTGCTGTCCATCATGACGGCAGGATTCAGATTTCCGATGCCTGCCAGTATGCGGGACGCTCGCCTGGATCGGGTTCGCCCGCAATCAGCGCCTTCAGCCGTTCGACCAGCGCCTGCGTCGCAGGGGCGGCACGGTCACGCGGGCGCGGCCCCACCATGAAGTCCCCCCGCACCGAGGCCGGATGCCCTGACAGGACGATAATCCGGTCCGCAAGGATCAGGGCCTCGTCAATATCATGGGTGACGAACAGGACCGTCTTGTGCGTCTGCGCCCAGATCCGCAGCAGTTCATCCTGAAGGCTGCTGCGCGTGATCGCGTCGAGCGCGCCAAAGGGTTCATCCATCAGCAGCAGGTCGGGTTCCACCGTCAGGGCACGCGCCACGCCGACACGCTGCCGCTGTCCCCCGGACAACTGCCGCGGCCAGCGATCGGCCTTGTCCGCCAGCCCCACCAGTTCCAGAGACGCCATCGCGCGGGCATGGCGCTCGGCCCGTGACAGGCCGATTCCCTCCAGCCCCAGTTCCACGTTCTGCCGCACCGTGCGCCACGGCATCAGCTTCGCATCCTGGAATACCAGCGCGGTGGACCGCCCCAGTGGCGATGCCGGCGCCGTCAGCGTGACGGTCCCCTCGCTTGGTGGCGTCAGGCCCATGATGACACGCAGCAGGGTGGACTTCCCGACCCCCGACGGCCCCAGCAGCGCCACGAACTGGCCCTTGCCGATGCTCAGGTCCACCCCACGCAGGATGAAGCTTCTGCCCCTGTCATGCGACAGACCGATATTGGACAGGCGGACCATCGTCGTATCGCTCTCGCCCCCGGTCCGGGCCCCGGTTTCGGGCATCGCCATGTCCATACCTATCCCTGCCATCCCAGAAGACGCCTGCGCACCACCATGAACAGCATGTCCGTCAGTGCATACAAAAGCGCCATTGTCAGCATATAGACCACCACCAGGTCCGTCGCCAGAAGGCTCGAGGCCTGCATCATGCGCGCACCGATCCCCGGCACGCCAAACAGTTCGGCTGCCACGACCGACATCCATGCCTGCCCCAGCCCCGTGCGCAGCCCCGCCAGCAGTCCCGGTGCGGAAGCAGGCAGCACGACCTTCGTCAGCCGCCCGAAAAAGCCGCCATGGCCAAAGGCGGCCGCGACCTCATACAGGTCGGGGTCGATCGACTGCACCGCGCCATAGGCGGCATAGAAATTGATCCAGAAGACCGAAATCGCGATGACGAATGTCGCCCCTGCGGTATTCAGCCCGAACCACAGGATCGCGAACGGAACCCATGCCAGTCCGGGGATGGGGCGCAGCACCCGCACCACGCCGGCCAGCAGCGCATCAAGCACCCCGACCGCACCGCACAGCAGTCCGACCAGCGCCCCCAGCACGGTGCCGATCACAAGGCCAAGGAGGTAATGCGTCAGGCTGTCACGGATGGCCGCCTGCCATGCGCCGTTGCGGACCTCCTCCAGCCACGCCGGCCCCAGCGAGGACGGGGCGGGCAGCAGTCCCGCCGGCACCCAGCCCAGGCGCACGGCGGCTTCCCACACGCCAAACAGCACCACAAGGCCAATGACGCCCAGACCGAGGCGGGTCAGTGATTTGCTGTCAGGCTTCATTTGCCCAGACGCCGGTAGCTTTCCAGGTCAAACAGGTCCGCAACCGGCTGCGGCGCATGCAGAAGGCCGCTCTGGACCTCGAAATCCTGCAGTTTGGTCACGGATTCGACGATGCTGGCCGGATCGGACACGTAATGCGAGGCCGAAGCACGCAGCGACTCCTGCACGATCGCCACGGGCAGCATCCCGCCCGCCAGCGCGCCACGCACATAGGGCACGGCCTCGTCCGGTGAATGCGACAGCAGGTCGGTCGCACGCACGAACGCCGCGAGGAACCTGTCCTTCCACGCCGCGCGGTCCGGCGCGTCCTCGTTCAGGATGGCAAGGACCGATCCCGGCTGGCCCGGCATCATGTCGTGACCGGTGGCAAGGATACGCGCCTGCGGCAGGCGATGGCGCACCAGTGTAAGCGTCGGTTCACGCAGCACCGCCGCATCCACGGCGCCGGCAAGGAAGGCCTGCTGTTCCGCATCGAGGTCAACGCCCACGATATCCGCCGTCTGCGCCGGGTCGAGGTCGTTGCGCGCCTTCAGCCAGTAGCGCAGCATCGAATCCGGTACTGAGCCGAGCGGCTGCGCCCCGATCTTCGCCTTGCGGCCGCTGGTACGGGCGAAATCGTCAAACCGCTGCTTCAGCGCCGCGCCCTCGATCGGCTGGGACGGCGTCTCGGGCAGGCCCTCGGCCAGCGGGCCGCGCGCCATGACCTCAAGCTCCTCGATCGCCGCGCTGGCGACCACCTTCACGTTCACCCCATGCGCGCGCGCCTGCAACAGCGGCAGCACACCCGCCACATAGGCGTCGATCTTCCCCGCCGCGAGCGCCTGGATCGCCTGCGGCCCGGACTGGAAGCGGATCAACTGCATGTCGATCCCCGCATCCTTCAGCCAGTGTTCGCCATCCATGACAAACAGCGGCGCAGACCCCAGAACGGGAATGTAGCCCACGCGCACCGTCGGGGCCGCATGTGCCTGCGTGCACAGGGCCATGACCGCCGCAAAAACATACGTCCCGAAACGTGAAAATATAGACCGTGCCATCGCGCGCATTCCCGAAAAATTACCGGAACTTAATCGTTATTAATTTATACCGCCATTCATTAGACGATCTGAATCAGGAAATAAACCTGAGACAGCGCATAATATGGTACTTACCCGCACATGGCATAAAAAAAGCCCGGCCGGAGCCGGGCTTTTCCAGGATAATCCCGCAGCGATCAGGCCGCGAGGTCTTCCTTCGCTTCGGTGGTCGGACGCGGACCGCTATCCTTCCCCTTGGCCGTCACGTCGCGATCGACCAGTTCGATCACGGCCATGTCGGCCGCATCGCCATGGCGCATACCGGCGCGCAGGACGCGGGTATATCCGCCCGAGCGGGTCTTGTAGCGTTCAGCCACGGCCGAGAACAGCTTGGTCACGATCACATCGTCACGAAGCTGCGCAAAGGCCTGCCGACGGGCATGCAGGTTGCCCCGCTTGCCGAGGGTGATCAGCTTCTCGACGACCGGACGCAGTTCCTTTGCCTTGGGCAGGGTGGTCGTGATCTGTTCGTGCTTGATCAGGGCGACAGCCATGTTCCGAAACATGGCCTGTCGATGGGACGAGGTAACGCCGAGCTTCCGGCCAGCAACACCGTGACGCATGATGTAGTCTTCCTGTCTTTCCGGTTCAGAGGATCAGAACGGCTCGTCGAGCCTCTTGGCCAGATCTTCAATGTTCTCCGGCGGCCATGCCGGAACGTTCATACCCAGCGAAAGCCCCATGGCGGTCAGGACTTCCTTGATTTCGTTCAGAGACTTCCGCCCGAAATTCGGGGTACGGAGCATTTCCTGCTCGGTCTTCTGAACCAGATCGCCAATATAGACGATGTTGTCGTTCTTCAGGCAGTTCGCACTACGGACCGACAGTTCAAGCTCATCAACCTTGCGCAGAAGGTTGCGGTTGAACGGCAGGTCGTCCTGCGGTTCCTCGGTACGGACGGCGCGCGGTTCGTCAAAGTTGATGAACAGCTGCAGCTGGTCCTGAAGGATGCGCGCGGCCAAGGCCACCGCATCTTCGGGCGTCACCGCACCGTTGGTTTCCACCGTCAGCAGCAGGCGGTCATAATCCGTCACCTGTCCCACGCGGGTCTGTTCGACCTTGTAGGAAACGCGACGCACCGGGGAGTAGATCGCATCGATGGGGATAAGGCCGATCGGTGCGTCCTCGGGCCGGTTGGCCGCAGCGGGAACATACCCCTTGCCCATGTTGACCGTGAATTCCATCCCGAACTTCACGCCCTCATCAAGCGTGCAGATCACGAGATCGGGGTTCATCACCTCGATGTCATGGCCGGTCTGGATCTGGCCTGCGCGCACTTCACCCGGACCGGTGGCGGTCAGGACCATGCGCTTGGGGCCTTCGCCATGCATCCGCAGGGCGAGCTGCTTGATGTTCAGGACGATGTCGGTGACATCCTCGCGCACACCCGCAACGGAAGAGAACTCGTGCAGAACGCCGTCAATCTGGATTGCCGTAACCGCAGCCCCCTGCAGGGAGGACAGCAGAACACGACGGATCGCATTGCCGAGCGTCATGCCAAAACCACGTTCCAGCGGTTCCGCAACGACAGTCGCCGTGCGCGACGGTTCTGCCCCCGGTTCGACTTCCAGTTTTTCCGGCTTGATCAGGGATTGCCAGTTTTTCTGGAGGACCAAGGTAATGGCCTTTCAAGACTGATCTGCCGTCACTCAAGACAACAGATGGCACCCACACCGGGTGCCTGATGACAATCAGATCCCCCTGCCCGCCGCGAAGCGGGACAGGAGGAAGCGAATTCGAGTTCCCGGATCAGACGCGGCGACGCTTGCGCGGACGGCATCCGTTGTGGGGAACCGGCGTCATGTCACGGATCGCCGTGATGGAGAAACCAACCGCCTGCAGGGCACGCAGGGCGCTTTCACGCCCCGAACCAGGGCCCGAAACCTCGATCTCGAGGGTTTCCATGCCATGTTCACGCGCCTTGCGGCCGGCATCCTCGGCGGCGACCTGAGCGGCATACGGGGTCGACTTGCGCGAACCCTTGAACCCCTGCGCACCGGCGGAAGACCATGCAATCGCATTGCCCTGCGCATCGGAGATGGTGATCATCGTGTTGTTGAAGGTGGACAGAACGTGTGCCACCCCGGAAATGATATTCTTCCGCTCTTTCTTGCGAATACGCGGTGCCGCAGCTTTCGCCATAATCTTCTCGATCCTGTCAGTTCATTGGGCACGGCCGCAACGGCCCGCGCGGGGCCGGTCCGGTCCATGCAGGTCAGGGTGCCCGTTTTAGCGGGCCGCCTTCTTCTTGCCTGCGATCGCAACAGCCTTGCCCTTGCGGGTACGGGCGTTGGTATGTGTCCGCTGGCCATGAACCGGCAGGCCGCGACGATGGCGAAGGCCGCGATAGCAGCCAAGGTCCATCAGGCGCTTGATGTTCATCGCGACTTCGCGACGCAGGTCGCCTTCGACGCGATAATCATTGTCGATCAGTTCGCGGATCTTGACGATCTCGTCATCGGACAGCTCGTTCACGCGACGCTCGGCAGGGATCGAAAGCTTGTCGCAGATCGTCTGGGCCTTCGTCGCCCCGATACCATAGATATAACGCAGGGCAATCGTTACCCGCTTGTTCGTTGGGATGTTCACGCCGGCAATACGCGCCACGCCACTTACTCCTCGTCCGCCCGTCCACGACGGGCACTAACATTTCGGCAGGGCTGCTTCACGCCACCGGGTTACACCCCGCAGCGTCGTGAACATACCGGACAGACGCCGGCCAACCCCATCATCAATTCCAGTTGGTCATACCAGTGCCGCGCAGCCGGTCAACGACTCACGCAGCACTCATACCTTGAGGGCGCGGAATATACCCGCCAGCCCATCCAAGTCAATTATTCTGCATCACTTTTTCGTGATACCATCGACGGCAGCGAAGACCTGCTTCGTCACATCGTCGATATCCGCCATGCCATCGATATGGCACAGGCGTCCGTGCTGCTCATAGTAAGGCAGGATCGGCGCGGTCTGCTCACGATACGCCTTCAGGCGCGCCGCCACGGTTTCCCTGCGATCATCCTCACGCCGCACGAATTCGTGCCCGCCACAGACATCACATGTGCCCTCGACCTTGGGCCGCTTGTACAGGTCGTTATAGCCCTCGCCACACTTGGCGCAGGTGAACCGCCCCGCAATACGGTCGGCCAGCGCATCCTCGTCCACATCCAGCAGCAGGACCAGGTCAATGTGGCGGCCGGTCTTCTTCAGCATGGAATCGAGCGCTTCCGCCTGTGCCCGGGTCCGGGGGAAGCCATCAAGGATGAACCCCTTGGCGCAGTCCGGGCGGTCGATCCGCGCTTCAATCAGGGCGATGATCAGGTCATCGGGGACCAGTTGCCCCGACGCCATGATGCTTTTCACCTTCAGGCCCAGCGGACTGCCTGCCGCGACTTCCGCGCGCAGCATGTCGCCCGTGGAAATCTGTGCGATTCCATAATGGGCCTCCAGCAGTTTCGACTGCGTGCCCTTCCCCGCGCCCGGCGGCCCAAGAAAAATGATGTTCACCGGAATTTACCCTTCCTGCCACGCGCCTTGCGCATGAGTCCCTGATACTGGTGCGCCACGAGATGGGACTGGATCTGCGTGACCGTATCAATCGTCACCGTCACGATAATGATGAGGCTGGTCCCGCCGAAATAGAACGGCACGTTGTAGTGACTGATGAGGATCTGCGGCAGCAGGCACACCGCCACCAGATACATCGCCCCGATTGTCGTGATGCGTGTCAGGATCCGGTCAAAGAAGACCGCCGTATTCGCACCCGGCCGGATACCGGGGACAAAGCCCCCCTGCTTGCGCAGGTTCTCCGCCGTTTCCTGCGGGTTGAACGTCACCGCGGCATAGAAATAGGAGAAGAACACGATCATCGCGGCATAGAACAGCATGTAGAGCGGTTGCCCCTGCCCCAGCGACTGCCCCAGGAACGACAGCCACCCCGGCAGGGAACTGTTGTTCATGAAGCCCGCGATGGTCACGGGAATCAGCAGCACGGACGAGGCGAAGATCGGCGGAATCGAACCCGCGGTATTCACCTTCAGCGGCATGTGCGTGGAGTCGCCACCAAACATCCGCTGCCCCACCTGGCGCTTGGGATACTGGATCACCACCCGCCGCTGCGCCAGTTCCATGAACACGATGAACGCGATCGTAATGGCCGCA
Organism: Novacetimonas maltaceti; assembly: GCF_002906255.1. Classification (GTDB taxonomy): domain Bacteria; phylum Pseudomonadota; class Alphaproteobacteria; order Acetobacterales; family Acetobacteraceae; genus Novacetimonas; species Novacetimonas maltaceti. The sequence continues at coordinate 42,546 of NZ_POTC01000008.1, forward strand.
AGGACCAGGAATACCAGCACGAAGAATGGCGAAAGCGCGCCCGTGTAGCCAAGCTGGAACAGGCTTGCCAGCGCATTGGGCAGGTTGGCGACGATACCCGCGAAGATGATGAGGGAAATCCCGTTCCCCACCCCACGCGACGTGATCTGTTCACCCAGCCACATCAGGAACATCGTGCCACCCACCAGCGTCAGCACGCACGAGACAATGAAGAACATGCCGGGCGAGATGACGGCCGATCCAGCCTCGGTATGCATGTTCTCCAGCCCGATGGCGATTCCATACGCCTGGAACAGCGCGATCGCGACCGTCAGATAGCGCGTATATTCATTCAGCTTGCGGCGTCCGCCCTCACCCTCTTTCTTGAGAGCCTCAAGCGACGGAATTGCTGCCGACATCAGCTGCACGATGATGGATGCACTGATGTAGGGCATGATATTCAGCGCGAACACGGTCATGCGCCCGAGCGCACCACCCGTGAACATGTCGAACATGCCCAGGATACCACCCTGATGCCGGGCCAGCAGTTGCCCCATGACCGTCGCATCGACGCCAGGAACCGGAATATAGGTGCCAATCCGATAAACGATCAGCGCGCCCAGAGTGAACCAGATACGCTTTTTCAATTCCGTTGCGTTGGCAAAAGAATTGAAATTCAGATTGGCAGCCAGCTGTTCGGCCGCGGAGGCCATGCGCCCATCCTTTCACAAGAACAGCGTCACCACATAAAGCGGGACGCTGTCATGATAAAAACCTGTTTAAAATAATAAAGCGATGCGCCTGCACAGTGCAAGACGCATCGCTTTCATTATTCTGGCCTGGGGGAGATGGAACAGTCCCCCATCCAGTCATTTCGCAGGAGCGGCAACCGCCTTGGCGGCCTTTTCCTTGACCTGCACCTTGCCGCCGGCCTTTTCGACCGCGGCAATGGCACCGGCGGATGCCCCGGAAACTTCGATGGTCACGCCATGATGAAGTTCACCGTTGCCCAGCAGGCGGACACCCGCGACACCCGTCTGCGTCACCAGCCCTGCAGTGCGCAGGACGTCTTCGGTGACCGGGGTCTTGGCATCGATCTTGCCGGCTTCGATCGCCTTGTCCAGCACGTCGAGATTCACGATGGCAAATTCCTTGCGGAAGATGTTCTTGAATCCACGCTTGGGCAGGCGGCGGTACAGCGGAAGCTGACCACCTTCAAAGCCGTTCAGGGACACGCCGGAACGGGCCTTCTGACCCTTGACGCCCTTCCCCGAGGTCTTGCCCTTGCCAGAGCCGATGCCACGCCCCAGACGCTTCTTGCGGTAGCGGGCACCTTCGTTATCGCGAAGTTCGTTGAGATTCATCTCAATTCTCCACCTTCACAAGGTGGGCGACCTTGCGCACCATGCCGCGGACCGAAGGTGTATCCTCCAGTTCACGCGTACGGCCGATCTTGTTCAGTCCCAGACCGATCAGCGTAGCCTGCTGACCCGGCTTGCGCCCGTTGCCAGACTGGATCTGGGTGATCTTGATGGTTCCCTTTGCCTCAGACATCTGCAGCAGCCTCCGCCGATGCCGTCACCTCACGGCGACCAAGGATATCGGAAACCTTCTTGCCACGGCGGTTTGCAACCGAACGCGGGCTTGCGCAGCGTTCCAGGGCGGCAAAGGTCGCCTTGACCATGTTGTGCGGGTTCCGGGTGCCCAGCGACTTCGCCACGACATCATTGATGCCCAGGCTTTCGAACACTGCGCGCATCGGACCACCGGCGATGATGCCCGTGCCGGCGTCAGCCGAACGCAGCACCACCTTACCAGCGCCGAAATGACCCGCCACGTCATGATGAAGGGTACGCCCTTCCTTCATGGGGACGCGGATCATCGCGCGCTTGGCGCGGTCGGTCGCCTTGCGGATCGCCTCGGGGACTTCGCGGGCCTTGCCCGCACCGAACCCAACGCGACCCTTCTGGTCACCGACGACAACCAGTGCGGCGAAAGCGAAGCGGCGACCGCCCTTGACCACCTTTGCAACACGATTGATCGTGACCAGCTTGTCAACGAGGTCATCGCCTTCGCGATCACGATCGCGGCCGCCCCGGCCGCCTTCTCTCGGTTCACGTGCCATTGTGCGTGACCCTTTCGTCAGAACGAGAGACCGCCCTCACGGGCAGCCTCCGCCAGGGCTTTGATACGCCCATGATACAGATACGAGCCGCGATCGAACACGACCTTCGACACACCCGCCGCAACCGCGCGTTCGGCAAGCAGCTTGCCAACGGCACCGGCTGCCGCCACGTCCGCACCGCTCTTGAGCGAGGTACGCAGGTCCTTCTCGATGGAAGACGCTGCGGCCAGTGTGCGGCCGGCGACATCGTCGATCACCTGCGCGTAAATATTCTTGCCCGACCGGAACACCGAAAGGCGCGGCCGTCCGCCACTCTTGCGGCGAAGCTGGAAGCGAAGACGCTGACGACGCCGCTCCCGCAGATCCTGCTGCGCGCTCATTATTTCTTCTTACCTTCCTTGCGACGGATGGTCTCCGTTTCATAACGGACACCTTTGCCCTTGTAGGGCTCGGGCTTGCGGAAGCTGCGGATATCAAGCGCAACCTGGCCAACACGCTGCTTGTCGATACCCTCGACGGTCACAGCGGTCGGACGCGGGGTCGTGATCTTGATACCGGCCGGGATCTCATACACGATATCGTGCGAATACCCGAGGTTCATGACAAGGTTCTTGCCCTGAACCGCAGCGCGGTAACCCGTGCCACTGATTTCCAGCGTCTTGGAGAACCCTTCGGACACCCCCTTGACCATGCTGGCGATCAGGGAACGCGTCGTGCCCCACATCATGCGGGCCTGCGCCTGCGTGCCGACCGGCTTGACCGAAACCTTGCCATCCGCGACTTCGGCTTCGATGTGATGCGACAGGGGCAGCTTCAGCTCACCGAGCTTGCCCTTGGCCGTCAGCACACCATCAGCGATGGAAACCTGGACTCCCGACGTAATCTCGACGGGATATTTGCCAACTCTCGACATTCATCCCTCCTTAGAATACGCGGCAGAGAACTTCGCCGCCAACATTGGCAGCGCGGGCTTCCCCATCCGACAGCACGCCACGCGGGGTCGACAGGATCGACACGCCCAGCCCGGCATACACACGCGGCAGTTCCTTGATCTTGGAATACACGCGACGTCCCGGCTTGGAAACGCGGTGGATTTCCTTGATCACGGGCTCGCCATCAAGATACTTCAGCTCGATACGCAGCTGGGACACACCCTTGCGCAGTTCTTCCTTGGAAAAACCACGGATATACCCCTCGCGGCGCAGCGCCTCGAGTACGTTTGCACGCAGCTTTGACGCCGGTGCGACGCATGCCGCGTGACGCGCACGCTGGGCATTGCGGATCCGGGTGAGGAGATCACCCAAAGGATCAGAAAGTGACATCGTTCCCTGCCCTTACCAGCTCGATTTGACCATACCCGGGATCTGACCATTGGAGGCCAGGTCGCGCAGGGCGATACGGCAGAGTTCGAACTTTCTGTAATTGGCGCGGGGACGCCCCGTCAACTTGCACCGCAGACGGACGCGCACGCGCGATCCGTTCCGCGGGAGTTCAGCAAGCTTCAGCGATGCATCAAAACGATCCTCGACCGGCAGAGAGCGGTCCATGATGATGTTTTTCAATGCAGTCCGCTTTGCCTTGTCCCGTGCTGCCATGCGCTCACGCTTGGCATTCCGGTTTACGGCGGAAATCTTGGCCATGCCTTGTTTTATCCTCCGGAACCTGTCGGGCCATTCCCAACGGTTTTCCAAACTACGTGTGTCTTAGGTCTTCCGGGCTTCCAGTGAAAGCCCCTCTCGCAACTTTTATGCTGCGAAGGGCAGATCGAATGCCTTCAGAAGAGCCTTGGCTTCAGCATCGGTCTTCGCGCTCGTGACGAAGATGATGTCCATGCCGCGAATATCGTCGACCTTGTCGTACTCGATTTCCGGGAAGACGATCTGTTCCTTCAGGCCCATGGCAAAGTTGCCATGCCCGTCGAAACCCTTGTTCGCCGGCAGGCCGCGGAAATCGCGGACGCGCGGCAGGGCGATCGTCACCAGACGGTCAAGGAACTCATACATCTGCGCACGGCGCAGCGTGACCTTGCACCCGATCGGCAGACCTTCACGGATCTTGAAGCCCGCGATCGCCTTCTTGGCAACCGTCTTGACCGGCTTCTGACCCGCGATCAGGGTCATTTCCTGGTATGCGGCATCCAGCTTCTTCTGGTCGCCTGCGGCTTCACCGACACCCATGTTGAGAACGATCTTCTCAAGGGCCGGAACCTGCATCACGTTCTTGTAGCCGAACTCCTCGCGCAGTTTCGCGCGCAGTTCGTCATTGTAACGCTTCTGCAGACGCGGCACCGAGCGGGTTACGTTAGCTTCTGACATCCCCGCCTCCTCAGCCTTCGATGACTTCGCCGGTCGCCTTGGCGACGCGAACCTTGCGACCGTTCTCCAGAATGCGATAGCCGACGCGCGTCGGATCGCCACTCTTGGGGTCGATCAGCTTCAGGTTGGACAGGTGAACCGGCATCTCCTTCTCGATGATGCCTCCCTGCTCACCCATGCGGCTGGGGCGGGTATGGCGCTTCGCGACCGCGACACCGCGCACGATGGCCTTCTCGGCGGCGGGCAGCACGGTCACGACCTCACCGCGCGTACCGCGCGACGAACCGGTGATGACCAGGACCTGGTCGCCCTTCTTGATACGTGCGGCCATTACAGCACCTCCGGCGCCAGCGAAATGATCTTCATGAACTTGCGCGCACGCAGTTCACGCACGACCGGGCCAAAGATACGGGTTCCGATCGGTTCCTGCTGCTTGTTGATCAGCACGGCGGCATTGCGGTCAAAGCGGATGGCGCTGCCATCGGGACGACGCACGGGATAGGACGTGCGGACGATCACCGCCTGGTGCACATCACCCTTCTTGACCTTGCCGCGGGGAATCGCTTCCTTGACGGACACGACAATCACGTCGCCGACCGAGGCGGACTTCCGCTTGGAACCGCCCAGCACCTTGATGCACTGCACCTGACGCGCACCGGAATTGTCGGCGACGTCAAGGTTGGTCTCGGGATGGATCATGCTCTATGCCCTTCTTTACGCCTGTGCGCCAGACTGGGCCTCGGTCGCCGGAGCCGCCGCGAGGGGGGCGCCATTGCGAACCACGACGGTCCAGGTCTTGCGCCGGGAAATGGGGCGGCATTCTTCGATGCGCACCGTATCCCCGATCTTGCATTCATTCAGCTGATCATGCGCCGCGTACTTCTTCGAGCGGCGAATGAACTTCTTGTACAGCGGATGGATGACGCGACGATCGACAAGAACGGTCACCGTCTTGTCCATCTTGTCGCTGGTCACCCGTCCGGTCAGGACGCGCCTCGGCATCGCCCGTCTCCCTTCAGGACTTGACTGCCGGCGTGGTGCCGGCAGCGATCTTCTTCAACGCCTCAGACGCAATCGTCTTGACGCGGGCAATCTCGCGACGCACCGCACGCATACGCGACTGCCCTTCGGTCTGGCCGGTTGCATGCTGGAACCGAAGATTGAACTGCTCGCGCTTCAGATCGATGAGAAGCGTATCCAGTTCTTCAACAGTCTTGGCACGCAGATCGGCCGGCTTGGTTGCCTTTGCCATCTCACGCGTCTCCAATACGGGTCACAAACTTCGTCTTGATCGGCAGCTTTGCCGCGCCCAGAGCCAGCGCTTCACGCGCGACTTCCGGCGACACGCCTTCGATCTCGAACAGGATACGACCCGGCTTCACACGGGCCACCCAGTATTCAGGCGACCCCTTGCCGGAGCCCATACGCACTTCTGCGGGCTTTGTCGAGACCGGAAGGTCAGGAAAAATCCGAATCCACACGCGACCCGCACGTTTCATGGCGCGGGTGATGGCCCGACGGGCTGCTTCGATCTGACGGGCGGTAATCCGTTCCGGCTGCAGGGCCTTGAGGCCAAAGGCCCCAAAGTTCAGGGTCGTCCCCCCCTTCGCCAGTCCGTGGATGCGGCCCTTGTGGGCCTTGCGGAACTTTGTCCGCTTGGGAGAAAGCATTTTTTCAAATCCTCAGCGCCGCCTGGCGCACTCTGTTCCCTATTCCCCGCAGATCAGCGCTGCGGGGCCTGCTCGGCGGCGCGACGATCCTGCGCCAACGGATCATGGGCAAGAATCTCACCCTTGAAGATCCAGACCTTCACACCACAGGTGCCATAGGTCGTCTTTGCCGTCGCCACACCGTAATCGATATCGGCACGCAGCGTATGCAGCGGCACGCGGCCTTCGCGATACCATTCGACACGCGCGATTTCAGCGCCACCCAGACGGCCGGAGCAGTTGATCCGGATCCCCTGCGCGCCAAGGCGCATGGCGGACTGCACGGCGCGCTTCATGGCGCGACGGAAGGCCACGCGGCGTTCAAGCTGCTGGGCGATGTTGTCGGCCACCAGCGTCGCATCGATTTCCGGCTTGCGGATCTCGACGATGTTCAGCGCAACGTCGGTCTTCGCCATGCGGGTCAGATCCTTGCGCAGCACGTCGATGTCCTGGCCCTTCTTGCCGATCACGACACCCGGACGCGCGGCATAGATCGTCACGCGCGGCTTCTTGGCCGGACGTTCGATCACGACGCGCGACACGCCTGCGCCAGACAGCTTGCGGCGCAGGTAGGAACGCAGCTTCAGGTCATCATGCAGCAGACGCGCATAGTCGGCATCCGCGTACCAGCGGCTGTCCCAGGTGCGGTTGATGCCGAGCCGCAGCCCGATCGGATTGACTTTATGTCCCATGGATCAGGCCGCCTTCTTTCCGGTTGCCGCTTCAGCCTCGGGCTGACGCTCCGCCACGATGATCGTCAGGTGGCTGAAAAACTTCTCGATACGGGCCGAACGACCACGCCCGCGGGCGTGGAAGCGACGCATGACGATCGACTTGCCAACTTCCGCGCGCGCCACCACCAGCTGGTCAACGTCCAGCTGATGGTTGTTCTCGGCGTTCGCGATGGCGCTTTCCAGCGTCTTCTTGACCTGCTGGGCGATGCGGCGCTTGGAGAACGTCAGCGTCGCAACGGCCTGGGCGGCAGGCTTGTTGCGGATCAGACCCGCAACAAGGTTCAGTTTACGCGGGCTGATGCGGATATTCCGCGTGGTGGCCTGCGCTTCGGTTTCCGCGAGCGTGCGCGGATGCTTAGGCTTGCTCATGATCAGCCCCGCTTCGCTTTCTTGTCCGAGGAGTGACCCGTGAAGGTGCGGGTCGGCGAAAATTCACCGAACTTGTGCCCCACCATGTTCTCGGTCACCTGCACGGGCAGGAACTTGTGCCCGTTATAGACGCCGAACGTCAGTCCCACGAACTGCGGCAGAATGGTTGAGCGACGCGACCAGATCTTGATCACCTCGTTACGGCCCGACGCGCGCGACGCATCGGCTTTGTTCAGTAGATACCCGTCCACGAACGGGCCCTTCCAGACGGAACGTGCCATCTTGTATGCCCCTTACTTGCCGGTCTTCCGGCGACGGATAATCAGACTGTCCGTACGCTTGTTGACCCTGGTCTTGTAACCCTTTGTCGGCTTGCCCCACGGCGTAACCGGATGACGCCCGCCCGAAGTCCGGCCTTCACCACCACCATGCGGATGGTCGACCGGGTTCATGACAACGCCACGGTTGTGCGGACGACGGCCGAGCCAGCGGGCGCGGCCTGCCTTGCCCATGTGCTGGTTCATGTTGTCCGGGTTGGACACCGCACCGATCGTCGCCATGCACTCGGCGCGCACGACACGCAGTTCACCGGACTGCAGCTTGATCTGGGCATAGCCCATGTCCTTGCCGACCAGCTGGGCATAGGTGCCAGCCGAACGGGCGATCTTCCCACCTGCACCGGCCTTGAGCTCGATGTTGTGGATGATCGTCCCCACCGGCACCGCCGACAGCGGCATCGCGTTGCCCGGCTTGATGTCGGCGCGCAGGCCGGACACCACCTGGTCACCCGCCTGCAGGCGCTGCGGCGCGATGATGTAGGCGAGTTCACCGTCAGCATACTTCACCAGCGCGATGAAGGCCGTGCGGTTGGGGTCATATTCCAGACGCTCCACCGTGCCGACCACATCGAACTTGCGACGCTTGAAATCGACATAGCGATAGGACTGCTTGTGACCACCACCGATGAAACGCGAGGTGGTGCGGCCGTGGTTGTTACGACCGCCGCTCTTGTTCTTGCCCTCGGTCAGCCCCTTGACGGGCTTGCCCTTCCACAGCTCCTTGCGGTCGATCAGGACCGTTCCGCGCAGGCTGGGGGTAACCGGGTTAAAGTGCTTCAATGCCATTTCTTGTCACCCCGCGTCAGGACAGCTTGGCGGTCAGGTCAATGGACTGACCATCAGCAAGCTGCACGAACGCCTTCTTCACATCAGACCGCTGGCCGGGACGTCCCTTGAAGCGCTTCGCCTTGCCCTTCTGGACAAGGGTGTTCACACCAAGAACCTTGACGCCGAACAGTGTTTCCACCGCGACCTTGATCTCGAACTTCGACGCGCCGGACGCGACCTTGAACCCGACCTGGTTCTTTTCGGACAGGGCGGTCGCCTTTTCCGTGATCAGCGGCGCGCGGATGATGTCGTACATCGCCTCGCGCGACATACGCTCCGCCTTCTTGCGCAGTGCGAGGATGTTGGTCATGCCAGACGCTCCTTCAGACCCTCAAGCCCGGCGCGCGTGATGGCCAGCACCTCATGGTTGAGGATATCATAGACATTCGCGCCGATGGTCGGGAGGATGTCGATCTTTGGCAGGTTGCGTGCCGCACGACCGAAGTTTTCCTCAACCGCGGCATCCACGATCAGCGCAGACTTCCAGCCCAGCACCTTCAGCTTCTTCGCCAGGTCGGACGACTTGCCCGAAGCCGTGGCGGCGTCGAGCACCACCAGCTTGCCTTCGGCGGCCTTCTGCGACAGCGCGGAAATCAGGCCCAGGCGACGCACCTTCTTGGGAAGGTCATAGCCATGGTCGCGCACGACCGGACCATGGACCACACCACCGGTGCGGTACTGCGGCGAACGCAGCGAACCCTGACGGGCGCTGCCGGTGCCCTTCTGCCGGTAGGGCTTCTTGGTCGTGCCGGAGATTTCCCCCATGCCCTTGACCTTGTGCGTGCCCGCGCGGCGCTTCGCCAGCTGCCAGTGAACGACGCGGGCCATGATGTCGGCGCGCGGCTCAACCTTGAAAATCTCGTCGGGAAGCGTTGCCGTACCGGCGCTTCCGTTCTCGAGGGTTTTGATCTCGTAATCCATTGCCCTCTATCCTCAGCCCGCTACCTGGGCCAGGGCGGCCGGATACGGCACCTCGGCATGACGGGGCTTCTTGATCGCATCACGAACCAGAATCAGCTCATTCTTGCCGCCCGGGACGGAGCCGCAGATCATCAGCAGATTCTTCTCGGCATCGACGGCGGCCACTTCCAGATTCAGGGTGGTCACGCGTTCCGAACCGAGATGTCCGGCCATTTTCTTGTTCTTGAAGACCTTGCCCGGATCCTGACGGTTACCCGTCGACCCGTGCGAACGGTGACTGATCGAGACACCATGCGAGGCTTCGAGACCGGCAAAGTTCCAGCGCTTCATCGCGCCGGCAAAACCCTTGCCCTTGCTGGTGCCGGTCACATCCACTTTCTGCCCGACGACGAAGTGAGCGGCGGACAGCGTGGCGCCGACTTCCAGGACGGCATCATCGGCCACCCGGAATTCCACCAGCTTCCTCTTCGGCTCAACCTTCGCCTTGGCGAAATGGCCACGGCACGGCTTCGTTACATTCTTGACCTTGGCCTTGCCCGAGCCAAGCTGGACGGCGGAGTAGCCATCACGTTCCTTGGTGCGAACATCAACCACCTGCAGGTCATCCACCTGCAGGACAGTCACCGGCACATGTGTGCCGTCTTCCTTGAACAGCCGGGTCATACCCAGCTTCTTTGCGATCAATCCGGTGCGCATCGTCTGGACCTTAGAGTTTAATCTCGACATCCACGCCAGCGGCGAGGTCGAGTTTCATGAGAGCGTCCACGGTCTGCGGGGTCGGCTCGACAATGTCGAGCAGCCGGCGATGGGTCCGAATTTCGAACTGCTCGCGGCTTTTCTTGTCCACATGGGGAGAACGGTTGACAGTGAACCGTTCGATATGCGTCGGCAGCGGGATAGGACCCCGAACCCGCGCACCCGTACGCTTCGCCGTGTTGACGATCTCTTTTGTGCTGTTATCGAGCACCCGATGATCGTACGCCTTCAGGCGAATGCGGATGTTCTGGTTGTCCATCTTTCTGTTTCAGTCCAACTTTAACTGGTTCGGGGGAACCCGATCCGCCAATGATATCCCCGGCCAGATCGCTCCGACCGGGGACATCATCACTTCAGTTACTTACAATCACGCAGTGATCGAAGCGACCACGCCAGCACCGACCGTACGGCCACCTTCGCGGATAGCGAAGCGCAGGCCTTCATCCATGGCGATCGGAGCAATCAGTTCAACATCCATGGCGACGTTATCGCCAGGCATGACCATTTCCGTGCCTTCCGGCAGGTGAACGACGCCGGTGACGTCGGTCGTGCGGAAATAGAACTGCGGACGATAGTTGGTGAAGAACGGCGTGTGACGGCCACCCTCTTCCTTCGTCAGGATGTAGGCTTCCGCCTTGAACTTCGTGTGCGGGGTGATGGAACCCGGCTTCGCCAGGACCTGACCACGCTCCACGTCTTCACGCTTCGTGCCACGCAGCAGCGCGCCGATGTTGTCGCCGGCTTCGCCGCGATCCAGCAGCTTGCGGAACATTTCGACGCCCGTCACCGTCGTCTTCTGCGTCGGACGCAGGCCAACGATTTCGATTTCGTCACCGACGTTCACGGCGCCACGCTCGACACGGCCCGTCACCACGGTGCCACGACCGGAGATCGAGAACACGTCTTCGATCGGCATCAGGAACGGACGGTCGATCGGACGCTCCGGCTGCGGGATGTATTCGTCAACCGCGTTCATCAGGTCGAGAACGCGCTTTTCGCCAACTTCCGCGTCGCCGTCTTCCAGCGTCACCAGGGCCGAACCCTTGATGATGGGGATATCGTCGCCGGGGAACTGATAGGCGGACAGAAGCTCACGGACTTCCATTTCCACCAGTTCCAGCAGTTCCGGGTCATCAACCTGGTCAACCTTGTTCAGGAAGACGACCAGGGCCGGAACGCCAACCTGGCGGGCCAGCAGGATGTGCTCACGCGTCTGGGGCATCGGGCCGTCAGCGGCCGACACAACCAGGATCGCGCCGTCCATCTGCGCCGCACCCGTGATCATGTTCTTCACGTAGTCGGCGTGGCCGGGGCAGTCGACGTGCGCGTAGTGACGCTTCGCCGTTTCGTATTCAACGTGAGCGGTGGAGATCGTGATGCCACGGGCGCGCTCTTCCGGCGCCGCGTCGATCATGTCGTAAGCCTTGAACTCCGCACCGCCGCTCTTGGCGAGCGTCTTGGTGATAGCAGCGGTCAGCGAGGTCTTGCCGTGATCGACGTGACCAATCGTGCCGATGTTGCAGTGCGGCTTGTTCCGCTCAAATTTAGCCTTTGCCATCGTTTTCTCCGTTACTTCGGCCTCATGCCGAAAGTCGGGTTAGAAAGTTCCGTGTCGGAAGCCGAGCCGGTGAATATACCGACCTGACGCCCTTTACCAGCGGTAATGACTGAACGCCTTGTTGGCTTCCGCCATGCGATGCGTGTCTTCGCGCTTCTTGACGGCGGCGCCACGGTTGTTGACCGCGTCCAGAAGCTCGTTGGACAGGCGTTCCTGCATCGTGTTCTCGCCGCGCTTGCGCGACGCGTCGATGAGCCAGCGGATCGCAAGCGCCTGGCGACGCTCGGCCCGGACTTCGACCGGAACCTGGTAGGTCGCACCACCAACGCGGCGCGAACGCACCTCGACGGCAGGCTTCACGTTGTCCAGCGCGCCGTGGAACAGCACGACCGGATCAGCAGCAGCACCACCGCGGCGACGCAGCACCTCAAGGGCGCCATAGACGATCCCTTCGGCGGTGGACTTCTTGCCGTCGTACATCAGGGCGTTCATGAAACGCGTGATGACGACATCACCAAATTTCGGATCGGGAAGAATCTCGCGCTTAACAGCGCGATGACGGCGACTCATGCCTGGTATTCCTTTTACTTAGGACGCTTCGCGCCATAGAGCGAGCGACGCTGACGACGCTTGGCGATACCCTGGGTATCCAGAACGCCGCGCAGAATGTGATATCGCACGCCAGGAAGATCCTTGACGCGACCGCCGCGGATCAGGACGACACTATGTTCCTGAAGGTTGTGGCCTTCACCCGGAATATAGCTCACAACCTCATAACCGTTCGTCAGGCGCACCTTCGCAACCTTACGCAGAGCCGAGTTCGGCTTCTTCGGTGTGGTTGTGTAAACACGAGTACAAACGCCACGCTTCTGCGGACACCCCTGCAGGGCAGGTACCTTGTTGCGTTTGGCTGCGGGCTCGCGGCCTTTCGCGATCAACTGGTTGATGGTCGGCATACGCCTTTCCCGATCCTTACAAATTTCGGCCGGCCAACCCCAAAGTCTGGTTGCCGACTGTCGTTCACAACAAAACCCCAACGAATGAAGATCCATTCGGTCGGGCATCATATATGCATCCGGCCTGGGCCGCCCGATTCCCGGGAGGCGGTACCGCATGCGAGCATGCTGCATTCGACGGCCAACGACGTCATTCAGACAGGGCTAGCCGAGGGCGCGGAACCTACGAAGAGAATGGCTCGAAGTCAAGCCTTCGCTCAGGATTCGGACATGCACACGGCATGACCATTCCGCATGGGGTGTCAAAACACCCCATTAAAATATGAAACGGGATGATTCGGCAGCTCATGCGCCGAGTCCCGAATCGGAGTCCGCCACAGGCGGACTCCGATGCAGCATTGGCCGGTGGGCGGGAACGCGACAACGCCCCCACCCGCCGGCCGGTATCATTCGGCAGCCTTCGTCGTGGCTACCGCAGGCTTCGCCTGGGCAAGGCGCTGGCGGTCCTGCCCGGCGGCGACCGCACGCAGCTTGTTCATCACGCTGCCCGTGCCCGCCGGGATCAGGCGCCCGACGATCACGTTTTCCTTCAGGCCGTTGAGCGTGTCCTTCTTGCCCGCCGTGGCGGCTTCGGTCAGGACGCGCGTCGTCTCCTGGAAGGACGCAGCGGAGATGAACGACTGCGTCTGCAGCGAGGCCTTGGTGATGCCCTGAAGCACGGGCATGGCCACTGCCGGACGCTCGCCCATGTTCAGGCGCTTGGTGTTCTCGGTCTCGTATTCGATCCGGTCCACCGTCTCGCCGATCAGGTAGGTCGTATCGCCCGGCTCAAGGATCTCGACCTTCTGCAGCATCTGGCGGACGATCACCTCGATGTGCTTGTCGTTGATCTTCACGCCCTGCAGTCGATAGACGTCCTGGATCTCGTTCACGAGGTAGTCGGACAGCGCCTCCACCCCGAGGACCTTCAGGATGTCATGCGGCACGCGCGGACCATCGACGAGCGGATCGCCAACCTGCACGAAGTCGCCTTCCTGCACCGAGACATGCTTGCCCTTGGGGATCAGGTAATCCGTTTCCTCGCCCGTCTCGTCGTTCTTGACGATGACGCGACGCTTCGACTTGTAGTCCTTGCCGAATTCGACACGGCCTTCGGTCTCGGAAATGATCGCGTGATCCTTCGGGCGCCGCGCCTCGAACAGTTCGGCCACGCGCGGCAGACCACCGGTAATGTCACGCGTCTTCGAACCTTCGCGCGGGATGCGCGCCAGCACGTCACCCGCATTCACATGCGCGCCGTTTTCAACCGACAGCAGCGAGTCAGGCGACAGGAAGTAGCGTGCGTCGTTGCCGTTCGCCAGCTTGACCACATCGCCCTTGGCGTCCTTGAGCTGCAGGCGCGGCCGCAGGTCGACGCCCTTAGAGGCCTGCTTGTAGTCAACGACGACCTTCGACGTCAGGCCGGTGACCTCATCCATACGCTCGACAAGCGTGATGGAATCGATCAGGTCGAGATATTCGACCGTGCCCGCCTGTTCGGTGATGATCGGCAGGGTGTACGGATCCCACTCGGCCAGCTTCTGGCCACGCGTCACCTCGACCCCGTCCTCGATCAGCAGGCGCGCACCATAGGGCACGCGATAGCGCGCACGCTCCGTCCCCTTGTCGTCCGTCAGCAGGATTTCGCAGTTACGCGACATGACGATGGGCACGTTCTGGCTGTTCTGCACCACGTTGCGGTTGCGGATCGTCACCTTGCCATCGCGCGAAGCCTCGACCATCGACTGTTCCGCGCCACGCTGCGCGGCACCGCCGATATGGAAGGTGCGCATCGTCAGCTGCGTGCCCGGCTCACCAATGGACTGGGCGGCAATGACGCCCACGGCCTCGCCGATATTGACCGGCGTGCCACGTGCAAGGTCACGGCCATAGCAGTGGCCACACACGCCCACACGACTGTCACAGGTCAGGACCGAGCGGATCAGGATGCTTTCCACCCCGGCCTTCTCGATCTGTTCCGCCTGCGCTTCCTCGATCAGGGTGTTGCGCTTGAACAGCACCTCACCCGTTGCGGGGTCCAGCACGTCGGCGGCCAGCGTGCGGCCCAGCATGCGCTCGGACAGGGAGGCGACAACCTCGCCCCCATCCATGACCGCACGCACCGTCAGGCCGCGTTCCGTGCCGCAATCGTCCTCGACGATGATGCAGTCCTGCGCCACGTCGACCAGGCGACGCGTCAGGTAACCGGAGTTCGCGGTCTTCAGCGCCGTATCGGCCAGGCCCTTACGCGCGCCATGGCTGGAGGTGAAGTAGTCGAGAACCGACAGGCCTTCCTTGAAGTTGGCGATGATCGGCTGCTCGATGATCTCGCCCGACGGCTTGGCCATCAGGCCGCGCATGCCGGCCAGCTGCTTCATCTGCGCTGGCGACCCACGGGCACCGGAGTGGCTCATCATCCACACCGAGTTGGTGGGCTTGCCGATCTCCTGCTTGGAGATCTCCTTCATCATCGCGGCCTGCACTTCGTCCGTGC
Organism: Novacetimonas maltaceti; assembly: GCF_002906255.1. Taxonomy (GTDB): domain Bacteria; phylum Pseudomonadota; class Alphaproteobacteria; order Acetobacterales; family Acetobacteraceae; genus Novacetimonas; species Novacetimonas maltaceti. The sequence continues at coordinate 57,667 of NZ_POTC01000008.1, forward strand.
AGCGCGACCAGGCGTCAACCACCTTGTTGTAGCGCTCGCCCGCCGTGATCAGGCCGTCCTGATACTGCTGCTCGAACTCCTTGACCTCGTTGGCGGTATGCTCGACGAGTTCCTTCTTCTCCTTCGGCACGATCATGTCGTCCTTGCCGAAGGAAATGCCGGCCTTCGCCGCGTGCTTGAAGCCAAGCCCCATCAGGCGGTCACAGAAGATCACGCACTCTTTCTGGCCGCAATGGCGGTACACCGCGTCGATGACGTCGGACACCGTCTTCTTGGTCAGCTGCTTGTTGATCAGCGAGAACGGCAGCGCCGCGCTGCGCGGCAGGATCTGCGCGACCAGCATGCGGCCCGGCGTGGTGACGACGGTTTCACGCGTGACATTGCCTTCGGCGTCGATGTTCTCGATGCGCGCGCGGATCTTGTCATGCAGCTTCACCGCGCCGGTGGTCAGCGCGTATTCGACCTCACCCACGCTGGAGAACGACGACGCACCGGCCACCGTCACCTTACCCTGCGCATCATATTCGTTGCGGTCCGGGGTTGCGCGGAATTCGGGCGTCTCGAGGCTCAGGTAATACAGGCCCAGCACGATATCCTGCGACGGCACGATGATCGGCTTGCCGTTGGCGGGGCTGAGGATGTTGTTGGTGGACATCATCAGCACGCGCGCCTCGAGCTGCGCCTCAAGGCTCAGCGGGACGTGCACGGCCATCTGGTCACCGTCGAAGTCCGCGTTGAAGGCGGTGCAGACCAGCGGGTGCAGCTGGATCGCCTTGCCTTCGATCAGCACCGGCTCGAACGCCTGGATGCCCAGACGGTGCAGCGTCGGCGCGCGGTTCAGCATGACCGGATGTTCGCGGATCACTTCTTCAAGGATGTCCCAGACCTCGGGACGTTCCTTTTCCACCATCCGCTTGGCGGCCTTGATGGTGGTGGCGTGACCGTACTTTTCCAGCTTGGAGTAGATGAACGGCTTGAACAGCTCCAGCGCCATCTTCTTGGGCAGGCCGCACTGGTGCAGCTTCAGTTCCGGTCCGACCACGATGACCGAACGGCCGGAGTAATCGACGCGCTTGCCCAGCAGGTTCTGGCGGAAACGCCCCTGCTTGCCCTTGAGCATGTCGGACAGCGACTTCAGCGGGCGCTTGTTCGCCCCCGTGATGGCGCGGCCGCGACGGCCATTGTCGAACAGGGCGTCAACCGATTCCTGCAGCATGCGCTTTTCGTTACGCACGATGATGTCGGGCGCGCGCAGTTCGATCAGCCGCTTCAGGCGGTTGTTACGGTTGATGACGCGGCGGTACAGGTCGTTCAGGTCGGACGTCGCGAAACGGCCACCATCCAGCGGGACCAGCGGGCGCAGTTCCGGCGGGATGACCGGGATCAGCTCCATGATCATCCATTCGGGGCGCGATTCACTTTCGGAAAACGCCTCGATCAGCTTCAGGCGCTTGACCAGCTTCTTGCGCTTGGCCTCGGACGTGGTTTCCTTCAGTTCCTGGCGCAGTTCGACCTTTTCCTGATCGCAGTCGATGCGCTCAAGGATCTTCTTGATCGCCTCGGCCCCGATCCCGACCTCGATCCCCTCGTCGCCATGCTCGTCCATGACGTCGAGATACTGGTCTTCGGTCAGCAGGCTGTACTGCTTGAGCGGCGAGGTGCCGGGTTCAAGCACCACATAGCTTTCGAAATACAGGATCTTTTCCAGATCCTTCAGCGTCATGTCGACCATCAGGCCGATACGGCTGGGCAGCGACTTCAGGAACCAGATGTGCGCAACCGGGCTGGCAAGCTCGATATGGCCCATACGTTCGCGACGGACCTTCGCCAGCGTGACTTCGACGCCGCACTTCTCGCAGATGATCCCGCGGAATTTCATCCGCTTGTATTTGCCGCACAGACATTCGTAATCCTTGATCGGACCGAAAATCCGCGCACAGAACAGACCATCACGCTCCGGCTTGAAGGTGCGATAATTGATGGTCTCGGGCTTCTTGATCTCGCCATAGGACCATGACCGGATCTGCTCGGCCGAGGCGAGCTGGATCTTGATCTGGTCGAAGGTCATCGCCTGGCCAGTCTGGCCAAGGATCTTCATGAGTTCATTCATGCGCCGCAAACCCCCTGAGGGAAAAGGACGGGGACAGACCGACTATCTGCCCCCGACCCTGAAAATAAAACGTATGGACGGGTCGTTACCTTGCTCATGGAACGATCAGGTGCCGCTCTGTTCGAGGTCCACGTTCAGGCCCAGCGACTTCAGTTCCTTGATCAGGACGTTGAAGCTTTCGGGGATGCCGGCCTCGAAATCATCCTGCTCGCGCACGATGGCTTCATAGACCTTGGTGCGGCCCGACACGTCATCGGACTTCACCGTCAGCATTTCCTGCAGCGTGTAGGCCGCGCCGTAGGCTTCCAGCGCCCAGACTTCCATCTCACCGAAGCGCTGCCCGCCGAACTGCGCCTTACCGCCCAGCGGCTGCTGGGTCACCAGCGAGTAGGGACCGATCGAACGTGCATGGATCTTGTCATCGACAAGGTGATGCAGCTTCAGCATGTAGATGTAGCCGACCGTGGTCTTGCGCTCGAACGGCTCGCCCGTGCGGCCATCGATCAGCTGCGACTGCCCCGACTTGTCGAGCCCTGCTTTCTCCAGCATCGCCTCGATGTCCGGGATGGAGGCGCCATCGAACACCGGTGTCGCGATGGGCACGCCCTTGCGCAGGTTGTTCGACAGTTCGATCAGCTGCGCATCCGTCATGTCGGCAATGGTGGAGGCAAAGGCCTCGTCGCCATAGACCGAACGCAGCTCGTCAAGCAGTTCCTGACGCTTCTCGCCCGTCTTGTGATAGGTATCGACAAGCTGCCCGATCTCGCGGCCGATATTGGCGCAGGCCCAGCCGAGGTGGGTTTCAAGGATCTGCCCCACATTCATGCGCGACGGCACGCCCAGCGGGTTGAGCAGCAGGTCAACCGGGGTCCCGTCCTCAAGGAACGGCATGTCCTCGACCGGCACGACGCGGGAGACGACACCCTTGTTGCCGTGGCGGCCGGCCATCTTGTCGCCCGGCTGCAGCTTGCGCTTCACCGCGACGAACACCTTGACCATCTTCATCACGCCCGGCGGCAGTTCGTCACCGCGCTGCAGCTTTTCGACCTTGTTGTCGAAACGCGCCTGGATGCGCGACACCGCCGTATCGAACTCGCGGCGCAGCACCTCGAGTTCCGCCATCACGGCATCGGACGCCACGGTAATGTTGCGCCACGTACCACGCGGGTGCTCCGACAGGACCTCGTCCGTAATCACGGTGCCCGAACGGATGCCCTTGAAGCCCGCGCCCGCCGTCTGCCCGATCAGGTGTTCGCGCAGGCGGTTGTAGAAGGAGCGTTCCTGAATGGCGCGCTCGTCATCGCGGTCCTTCGCCAGACGCTCGATCTCCGCGCGCTCGATCGCCATCGCGCGCTCGTCCTTGTCCACGCCACGGCGGGAGAAGACGCGCACGTCAACGATCGTGCCGCTGGTGCCGGGCGGCAGCTTCAGCGAGGTGTCGCGGACATCGGATGCCTTTTCACCGAAGATGGCGCGCAGGAGCTTTTCTTCCGGCGTCATCGGGCTTTCGCCCTTCGGCGTGACCTTGCCGATCAGGATGTCGCCGGGGTTCACCTCTGCGCCGACATAGACGATGCCGGCCTCGTCGAGGTTGCGCAGCGCTTCCTCGCCGACATTGGGGATGTCGCGGGTGATTTCTTCCTGACCCAGCTTGGTGTCGCGGGCCATGACCTCGAATTCCTCGATATGGATCGAGGTGAAGACGTCATCACGCGCGATACGTTCGGAGATCAGGATCGAATCTTCGAAGTTGTACCCGTTCCACGGCATGAACGCGACGAGCACGTTCCGCCCCAGCGCCAGTTCGCCCAGTTCGGTCGAGGGACCGTCTGCGATGATTTCACCGGCCGAGACCTGGTCGCCCACGCGGACCAGCGGACGCTGGTTGATGCAGGTGGACTGGTTGGAGCGCATGTACTTGCGCAGGCGGTAGATATCGACGCCCTGCGTCGCACCGGCATCATCGGTGGCGCGGACAACGATACGCGCGCCGTCGATCTGGTCGACGACACCACGGCGGCGGGCAACGATGGTCGCACCCGAGTCATGGGCGACGGCGGCTTCCATCCCGGTGCCGACCAGCGGCGCGTCGGAACGCACCAGCGGCACCGCCTGGCGCTGCATGTTCGACCCCATCAGCGCGCGGTTCGCGTCATCGTTCTCAAGGAACGGGATCAGCGCTGCTGCGACCGACACAAGCTGCTTGGGCGACACGTCGCAGGCCGTGACCTCGTCGGGCAGGACCTGGCGGAAATCACCACCACGACGCACGGACACCAGTTCACCGGTCAGGTTGCCCTTGTCGTCCTGCTCCGCGTCCGCCTGGGCGACGATGAGCTTGTCCTCTTCCATCGCGGACAGGTATTTCCAGCCGCTCTGCAGGACGCCGTTCTCGACCATGCGGTAAGGCGTTTCGATGAAGCCGTACTTGTTGACCTTCGCATAGGTGGCCAGCGAGTTGATCAGGCCGATGTTCGGGCCTTCCGGCGTCTCGATCGGGCAGATGCGGCCGTAATGGGTCGGATGGACGTCACGGACCTCGAAGCCCGCGCGCTCACGCGTGAGGCCACCCGGGCCAAGCGCCGAAAGACGACGCTTGTGCGTGACTTCCGACAGCGGGTTGGTCTGGTCCATGAACTGGCTGAGCTGCGAGGAGCCAAAGAACTCGCGCACGGCGGCGGCAGCCGGCTTCGCATTGATCAGGTCATGCGGCATGACCGTGTCGATATCGACCGAGCCCATGCGTTCACGGATCGCGCGCTCCATGCGCAGCAGGCCGACACGATACTGGTTTTCCATCAGTTCGCCGACAGAGCGGACACGACGGTTGCCAAGGTTGTCGATATCGTCGATCGCGCCGCGGCCATCCTTCAGTTCGCACATGATCTTGACCGTGCGCAGGATGTCTTCCTTGCGCAGGACACGCACCGTGTCGGGCACGTCCACGCCAAGGCGCATGTTCATCTTCACGCGGCCGACGGCGGACAGGTCATAACGGTCGGGATCGAAGAACAGGCCGGAGAACATCGCTTCGGCCGTCTCGGGCGTCGGCGGCTCACCGGGGCGCATGACGCGATAGATGTCGGTCAGCGCGTCGTCACGCGACGTGTTCTTGTCAATCGCCAGCGTGTTGCGGATCCACGGGCCATTGGTCGCGTCGATCGCCAGCGTCACCAGCTTGGTGACCCCGTCTTCCTCCAGCGCCTCAAGGCGGGCTTCGGTCAGTTCGTCACCGGCCTCGGCAAAGATCTCGCCGGTTTCGGGGTTGACCATGTCGAACGCGATGAAGCGGCCGATCAGCCCCGCCGGGCCGACCAGCACGTCCTTCGTCGTTTCCGCGATCTTGCGCACCATGCGCGCCGTCAGCTTGGTGTCCACCTGGGCGACGATCTCACCCGTGTCGGCATCCACCAGCGGTTCGAGCAGCTTCTGGCCACGGAACGCATCGGGGTCGAAGCGGCGGGCCCAGCCCTTCTCGCTCTTGATGAACTCGACCTGGCCATAGAAATAGCCAAGGATTTCATCGGGCGTCATGCCCCGGATTTCCATCGACTCGACGTCGCCACCCTCTGCCGCCTTCGCATCGCGCGCGGCGCGGGATTCCTCGCCCTCAAGCGCGTACAGCAGCGTGGTAACCGGCAGCTTGCGCTTGCGGTCGATGCGGACGTAGATCAGGTCCTTGCTGTCGAATTCGAAATCGAGCCACGACCCGCGATACGGGATGACGCGCGCGGCAAACAGGAACTTGCCCGACGAGTGGGTCTTGCCCTTGTCATGGTCGAAAAACACGCCGGGGCTGCGGTGCATCTGGCTGACGATGACGCGCTCTGTCCCGTTGATGATGAACGTGCCGTTGTCCGTCATGAGCGGCATGTCGCCCATGTAGACCGGCTGTTCCTTGATATCGCGGATCGAGCGCGAGCCCGTATCCTCATCCACGTCCCACACGATCAGGCGCAGGATCACCTTCAGCGGCGCGGCGAAGGTCAACCCGCGCTGGATGCATTCCTCAACATCGTATTTCGGCTCTTCGAGTTCATAGCTGACGAATTCGAGTCGCCCACGTCCGGCAAAATCATTGATCGGAAAGACGGAACGGAACACTTCCTGCAGCCCGGTCGGTGTCCGGCTGTCGGGTGACACGTTCATCTGCAGGAATGCCTCGTAACTGGCACGCTGCACGTCGATCAGATTGGGCATCGGAGCGATTTCGGGTATACGCCCGAAGCTCTTGCGGATGCGTTTGCGTCCCGTGAACGATTTCGTAATCGCGTTCATCGCCTATCCAGCCCCCATCCACACAGACCTGCGCCCCGTCCGCCGTCATCGCCTTGCGGCCGCGGGACAAAGACAGATCCAGAAATTCTTTCAGGTCGCCCATCCTCATGGCCCGACCCCAGACCCGTCCCTCCACATGACTTGGGGACGACCCCTTCTACCGCCAAAGGCACCCGAGACCTTGCGGTCAGGGTGCCTGTAACGCCCAAGGGGGCGGAGATCAGAAGACCTCCACCCTCACCTGAATATCATATCAACATCCGCAAGCGGGAATGCCGACAGGATACATCTTATTTGATTTCGACAGAAGCACCGTTGTCTTCAAGGGTCTTCTTGATCTTCTCGGCTTCATCCTTGCTGACGCCTTCCTTGACGGTCTTGGGCGCGCCCTCGACCAGGTCCTTGGCTTCCTTCAGGCCCAGGCCCGTGATGCCACGGATTTCCTTGATGACGTTGATCTTCTTGTCGCCAGCCTTCGTCAGCACGACGTCGAACTCGGTCTTCTCTTCAGCCGGAGCAGCGGCAGCGCCGGGAGCAGCAGCGGCAACGGCCACCGGAGCGGCAGCGGAAACGCCCCACTTCTCTTCCAGCAGCTTGGACAGCTCAGCAGCTTCGAGAACGGTCAGAGCGGACAGTTCGTCAACAAGTTTGTTCAGATCGGCCATGATTAAGTCTTCCTAATTTATACACTGGTTGGCGTGATACAATCCCGAAATTTCGGGAAAGTGCCATTTTGTTGATATCCCGGCGCACCGGGACATGGGTGGCTAGGCTGCCTCGCCCGTCTTGGCATAGGCGCCGAAAACCCGCGCAAGCTGTCCGCCCGGTGCCTGAAGCACACCCGCGATGCGCGTTGCCGGCGTGGAGATGAGCCCCACCAGCTGCGCCCGGAGCACGTCCAGGGACGGCAGTTCCGCCAGCGCCTTGACACCCTCGACATTGAGCATCTGGGAGCCAAGCGATCCGCCGAGCAGAACAAGCTTGTCATTGGTTTTGGCGAACTCGACCAGCACCTTCGCCACTGCCACGGGTTCATCCGCCCACGAAATCGCGGTCGGCCCCTTCAGCAGCGGCTTGATGCCTTCGAACTGGGTCCCTGCCAGGGCGAGATCGGCCAGCCGGTTCTTCGCGACCTTGTAAGTCGCTCCGGCCGCGCGCACACGCCGCCGAAGTTCCGTCACATCAGCCACATTCAGCCCGTCATTACGGGTGACAATGACCATGGACGTCTTGGCGAACACGGTCGCGAGGGAGGCAACAAACTCCCGCTTCTCCGTACGGTCCAAATCCCGTCTCCATCGTAATCCATCAGGAAACCTGACGGATTGGGTTTACCCTTGGGGCCCGCCCTGCATGGGCACACCCCGGTTCGCCTGTCCTTTGCAAACGGAACAACCAGTGTCAGGTGACTGGCACCTGTAATCCGGCAATCCCCGTCTTCCGGCTGCCGCCCCCGGATAAGGGGGCAATCAAGGCACAAAGGCCGCATCCGGTCATGGACAGGTTCGGAAAACGACCCGCGGACGGGCCATTCCCTGTTCATCCCACCCCGTCAGGGGCAGGACAATCCTTCATCAGGACGCGGCGAGTGCCGCCACATCCAGATGCACGCCCGGCCCCATCGTGGACGACAGGGACACCTTCTTGATGTAGGTGCCCTTCGCGCCCGTGGGACGGGCCTTCTGCACCGCATCGACGAACGCACGGATGTTTTCCGCCAGCTTCGCCCCGTCGAAGGATGCCTTGCCGATGCCGGCATGAACGATACCGGCCTTCTCGGCGCGGTATTCGACCTGACCGGACTTGGCGGCCGTGACCGCGCCCTTCACGTCCATCGTGACGGTGCCCAGCTTCGGGTTGGGCATCAGGCCACGCGGGCCGAGGATCTTGCCCAGACGCCCGACGAGCGCCATCATGTCCGGCGTCGCGATGCAGCGGTCGAACTCGATCTCGCCAGCCTGCACTTTTTCGGCGAGGTCTTCGGCACCGACCACATCGGCACCGGCGGCCTTCGCTTCCTCGGCCTTCGGGCCACGGGCGAACACGCCGACGCGCAGGGTCTTGCCCGTGCCGTTGGGCAGCGACAGCAGGCCACGGACCATCTGGTCGGCGTGACGCGGGTCAATGCCAAGGTTCATGGAGATTTCGACGGTCTCGTCGAACTTCGCCTTCGCACCCTGCTTCACCAGGGCGATGGCTTCGTCAAGGCCATAGGCCTTGGTCGCATCAACATTGGCGCGCGCGGCGGCCAGACGCTTGTTCTTTGCCATGGACTTTAGCCCTCCACCACGTCGAGGCCGATGGAGCGCGCTGAACCGCTCAGCATGCGCACGGCGCCGTCGATGTCATTGGCGTTCATGTCTTTCATCTTCACCTCGGCGATCTCACGCAGCTGCGCGATGGTCACCTTGCCGACGGTCGCGGCCTTTCCGACGGTGGAGCTGCCCTTGTTGATCTTGGCAGCCTTCATCAGGAAGTACGTGTTCGGCGGGGTCTTGGTGATGAAGCTGAAGGTGCGGTCGGCATACGCGGTGATGACCACGGGAATGGGCATCCCCGGTTCCATGCCCTGCGTCTTGGCGTTGAACTCCTTGCAGAACTGCATGATGTTCAGGCCGCGCTGACCAAGGGCCGGACCAACCGGCGGGGAGGGATTCGCCTTGCCGGCGGGAATCTGCAGCTTGATGTAGCCAACGATTTTTTTGGCCATATCCGGGGCTCCTGACTGTTTCACCCGGACCGCGGTTCAGGCGGTCACCCCCGCCATGACATGGCAGAGGCAATGGACCTCCCGCGTTCCGATAAGAGGCGGGCACCTACCGCTGATTCGGGGGGGCTGTCAACCCCTCCCCCGACAGGGCAGGCATCTGGAGGTCTTTCGACTCCGCGCCATTGTCCACGTTCACGCCGCCGGCCGCCTTTGGAATCCGCAGGTGGGAGTACTGCAGCGGGCCAAACGGGCGGATCTGTTTGTGGTTGGGCAGCTGGCTGCTGTCCCAGCCCCCGCCAAGCGCGCGGATCAGTTCCACCTGCGCCTGCATGTAGCGGGTTTCGACCTGCACCTCCGCGATGCGCGCGGTCAGCGCCGCCACCTGCGCCACCACCACGTCGAGGTAGTTGGTCAGCCCACCGGTATAAAGCTGCATCGTCATGTTCTGCGTGCGCAGCGACGCCTTGACGGCCTCGCCTTCCTGGTTGGCCTCGACATCAAGGTCGTGGGTCAGGCTCAGGCCGTCCTCCACGTCCTTGAAGGCCGCCAGCACGGTGGCGCGGTAACGGTCCTCCGCCTGGCGGTACTGCGACCAGCTGCGCTGCAGTTCGGCGCGCCGCATGCCCCCCTGGAACAGCGGCAGCACCGCCTGCGCGGCGTAGTTGTACATGCCGTTGGCGAACTTATCGAGGGTGAAGCCATTATCCATGAACCCGGCCATGGCGCTGAAGGTCACGTGGGGATAGAACGCCGCGCGCGACACGCCGATCGCCCGGTTCGCCTGCGCCATGTTGCGTTCGGCGCTGGCGACATCGGGACGGCGTTCGAGCAGGGTGGAGGGAATCCCCGTCGCGATCTTCACCTTCGGGAAGCGGATTTCGGAAACCGGCGCGATGTGGAAGGCGGAAGGCGAGACATTCACCAGCACCGCGATCGCATGTTCCATCACCGCGCGGCGCGCCAGAAGGTCGGTGTCGGACGCCTGTGTCGCCGAAAGCTGCGTCTGCGCGCGCGACACGTCGATCCCCGCCGCGATCGCCCCGGCCTGGCGCATCTTGGTGATCTGCACCGCCTTTTCATAATAACCGATCGAGTCCTGGTACACCGCATGCTGCGCGTCCATGCCGCGCAGTTGCATGTAGTCATTGGCCAGTTCGGACTGGATGCTCAGCCGCGCCACGGCGAAATCGGCGGCGGATGCCTGTGCCTGCTGCTGGCGCATGCGCTTGCGGTTGCGGATCGCGGACCAGAAATCCGGCTCCCACCGGACGGATGCGCCCCATTGCTGCGATGACATGTAGGTCGGGCCCTGCGACCCCGCACCACGCCACAGGCGGTGCTGGGACGCCTGGTTGTTCGACGCCCCGGCATTGCCGCCGATCTGCGGGTACAGTTCCGATGCGGCCTCCGCCGAGAGGTCACGCGCCTGCGTGAAGGTTTCCGCCGCCGCCTGCAGGTCGGGGTTCAGCCGTCCCGCCCGTTCCTCCAGCTGGTTGAGGAGCGGGTCGTTGAAGACCGTCCACCAGTCCCCCCGTGGCGCATCATCGGCCGGGACGCCGTAATGCATGATCCCCTCCCCCTTCCAGTTGTCAGGGTAGAGGTAATGCGCATGCCTGTATTTCGGCGCGAGGTCCACGCACCCGCCAAGGCCCGCGGCCATCATCGCGCATCCGGCGAGGCAGGCCGCGCGCATTGACCGGCGGCGCGCGCGCATCCACATGAAGCGTCCCCTCATCGGCGCGCCCCGGCGTCCGTCGCCCCCTGGTCGGACGGCATGGCCCGGACATCGTCATCCTTCGTCGCATCGGTCGTGGGCGCCCTGGCCATCGCCGACGCGCCCACGTCGTTATATCCGGGGGTGGAGCCGACCAGGTACACCTCCTGCCCCTCCAGCAGGCCGGAGGACGGGTTGTTGACCACGCGGTCATGCAGCCCCACCCCGGCAAGGATCTGCACCTTGGTGCCAAGGTTCGTCCCCACCGTGACATTGCGCAGCCTGATGCGGTTATGGTCGTCCACCACGGCCACCTGCATGCCCTGCGCACGGAACAGCAGCGCACCTTCGGGCAGGATCAGGATATCCGGGTCGCCAGGGGCTGTGAAATGCACCGTGGCATAGGAATCAGGCCACAGTTCGCGCTTGTCATTATCGACCACCAGTTCGGTCGTCACCGTGCGGGTCGCGGCGTTGAACGCCTTGGCCGTGGCAAGGAACTTCGCCTTGAACACACGCCCCGGATACTGCGGCACGGTGATGTCACCCGTCAGCTTCGGCCCGATGATGTCGGCATAATCCTGCGGCACGGACACGAACACGCGCATGCGGTGCACGTCGGCCACGCTGAACAGTTCGGTCGCCGTCCCGCTGGAGGATACATCCCCGCCGCCCGCGTTCACGTAATCACCCACATCGGCAAGGCGCGACGTCACCACGCCATCAAACGGGGCGACGATCTGCTTGAACCCGATCAGCGCGGCATAGCGGGAGACCTCGTGCCGGGCGGCCTCGACCTCGGCGGCCTGCGCCTCCGCATTGGCGGCCTGCACATCGACCTCCTGCTGCGAGACGGCCTGCGTGCCCTGCAGCGCCTTCCAGCGTTTCGCCGTGATCTGCGCCAGCTTGTAGCGCGCCATCGCCACGTCGAAATTGGCCTTCGACGCGGCATACTGCGCATCGAGGCCCGGCGTGTCGATGGTGGCCAGGATCTCGCCCGCCTTCACCTTCGCGCCGATATCCTTGTACCACATCTGCACATAGCCCGAGACCTGCGCATAGATCGGGGCCTGGTACCAGGCGGAGATATTGCCCGGCAGGTCCAGCGTGCGGGTCTTTGGCCCGTGTTCGGGTTCGATCACCTGCACGCGGGGGATGGCGGCATCGGCGGTCTGGCGGGTCAGGCTTTCGACATGCATGCGCCGTTCGACAATCCCGCCGACGACGATGACGGCCACGACCACCACCCCCAGCCCGACCCAGATCCTGCTGCCGCGCCCGCGCTGGCCCTTGATATCATCGGCGCCCGTCATGCGCGTTCTCCCTCGGCAGTCGTGGTCTTGGATTTTCTTGAATGAATGAGCGCGAACACGCACGGCACGAACAGCAGCGTGGCGCAGGTGGCCACCAGCAGGCCGCCCATCACCGCACGGCCCAGCGGCGCGTTCTGCGAATTGCTCAGCGACATGGGCAGCATGCCGATGATCATGGCCGACGCGGTCATCAGCACGGGGCGGATACGTTCAAACCCCGCCTCGATCGCCGCCTTGACCGCGTCGCCGTGCAGGTCCATCCGCTCCCGCGCGAAGGACACCACAAGGATGGAGTTCGCCGTCGCGGTGCCCATACACATGATCGCCCCCGTCAGCGCCGGCACCGACAGCGCGGTATGCGTCAGGAACAGGCTCCATGCGATACCGGCCAGCGCACCGGGCAGCGCGGTGATGATGATGAAGGGGTCAAGCCACGACTGGAAATTGACGACAATGATCAGATAGACCAGCAGGATCGACATCGCGAGGCCGGATATCAACTGCGTATAGGCGCCGTTCATGGTTGTCGCCTGCCCGCGGACATACAGGCTCGACCCGTGGGGCAGCGACTTGCGCTCCTCCTCCACCACACGCGTCACCTCGCGCGAGACGGTGCCAAGGTCCAGCCCTTCGTTCGTGGCGTAGATGTCGAAGACCGGCATGATGTTGTAATGCGCGACCTCCCCCGGCGTGCCGGTCTGCACGATCTGGCTGAGGCCGCCGAGGATCTGCGGCGGCAGGTTCTGCGGGTTGCCGTCGCCACGGTCGATGGGGATCGTCTCCAGGTCGTTCATCGTCTGCAGGAACTGCAGCGGCGTCTGGATATCCACCAGATGCGACACCCCCGTCTTGGGGTCCAGCCAGTAGGTGGGCGAGACCTGGCCACTACCCGACAGCACGGCCAGCGCATTGTTCGCCACGTCCGCTTCCGTCAGGCCGGTGCCCAGCGCGTAGGTCCGGCGCGCGTTGACACGCAGGGTCGGGGTGTTCATCGGTTCCTGCACCGACACATCGGCCACGCCGGTGATCTTGCGCAGGCGGGCGGCAAGGTGCTCCGCGAAATCGAAATTGCCATACAGGTTGCGCCCCGACACCTGCACGTCGATCGGCGCGGGCAGGCCGAAATTCAGGATCTTCGCCGTCAGGTCGGCCGGCATGAAGGTGATCTCGGTGCCGGGGAATTTCTCCGCCAGCCCCTTGCGCAGGATGGCGCGATATTTCGCAACCGGCGCTTCCTCGTCCTTCAGCGTCACCGTCAGATCGCAGTCCTGCGTGCCGACGGTGGGGGTGGGAATGAAGGCCTGGTTCAGCGGGCTGAACGGCAGGCCGCAGTTATTGACGATGCCCTCGACCTCGCCGGGGAGCAGGCGCTCGATCTCGTAGTTCACCAGCATGGAGATCTTGCCGGCTTCCGCGATCTTGGTGCCGAGCGGGGCGCGCATGTGGATCGACAGCGCGTTGGAATTGATTTCAGGGAAGAAATCCTGTCCCGCGAAGAACAGCAGACCGAGCGAGCAGAACGCCAGCAGGGAGAACAGCGGCACGAAGCGCCTGCGCGTGGCCAGCAGGTGCATCAGGATGTCGCGGTAGCGGTTGCGGAAGATGACGAAATACGCCTCGAACCCGCGCTGGAAGCGCGCGAAGATGCTCTGCGACGGTGCGATCTTCCCGGCGGCCAGCGCATGGTGCGCCGCGACCTGCGCCGCGAGCATGTATTTCGCCATCGTCGGCACCAGCGTGCGCGACAGGATGAAGGAGGCGATCATGGCGAAGATGATCGCCTCGGCCATCGGCATGAACAGCCAGCCCGCAACCCCGGTCAACTGGAACAGCGGCATCCACACGATACAGATGCACAGGGTGGACACGAAGGTGGGGATGACAATCTGGTTCGCCGCGTCGATGATCGCGGTTTCCAGGTCCTTGTCCATTTCCAGATGGGCGTCGATGTTCTCGATCATGACGGTGGCGTCATCGACGAGGATGCCGACCGCAAGCGCAAGCCCGCCAAGCGTCATGACGTTGATCGTCTGCCCCGCCATGCCCAGCCCGATGACCGAGCACAGCATCGCCAGCGGGATTGAGGTCGCGATGATGACCGTCGAGCGCCACGACCCCAGGAACAGCAGCACGACGAGGCTGGTCAGCAGGGCGGCGGTGCCCATTTCCTGCACCACGTCGCGCACCGCCTCCTTCACGAAGGTGGAGGCATCGCCCAGCACGGTGATGTTCACCCCTGCCGGCAGCGTCTTTATGATGCCCGGCAGCAGCGCCTTAATCCCGCTGACGACCGACAGGGTGGAGGCGTCACCGCTTTTCATGATGACGATCAGGACCGCCTGGTGCCCCTTGACCAGCACCATGTTGGTCTGCGGCGGCCCGCCCGCATGCACCCACGCCACGTCACGCAGGTAGACGACGGAGTTGCCTTCCTGCTTGATCGGCATGTTGTTGAAGCTGTCGATCTCCTCGGGCGAGGCGTTGGTCTGCACCATGTAGTCGAAGGCGCCGATCTGCTGGTCACCGGCGGGCAGGACGATGTTCTGCTTGCCCAGCGCGTTGCCGATGTCGGTGGCCGACAGGCCATGCGCCAGCAGCTTCGTCTGGTCGAGGTCGACCATGATGTTGCCCGGCTGGCCGCCATACGGGTTGGGGATGGCCGCCCCCGCCACCGACACCAGCGCCGGGCGGATCAGGTTGGACGACATGTCATAGATCTGCGAGGCGGTCATGGAATCCGACGACACCTGCAGCGTCAGCACCGGGACGGAGGACGCGTTGTAGGTCAGCACCAGCGGCGGGGTCATGCCGGCGGGCATCTGCTTGATGACCGTCTGCGACACGGACGTGATCTGCGTCTGCGCCACGGCGGTATCGGTCCCGGGCTGGAAGAACACCTTGACGATGCCGCGCCCGTAATAGGACTGGCTTTCGATATGTTCGATATTGTTGACCGTCGCGGTCAGCGCACGTTCGTAATAATAGACGACGCGGCCGGACATGTCCTCCGGCATCAGGCCGGTATAGGTCCAGCAGATCGCGACGACGGGGATGTTGATGCTGGGAAAGACGTCGGTGGGGGTGCGCAGCAGGCCCCGCACGCCAAAGACAACAATCAGGATGGACAGGACGACGAACGTGTAAGGCCGCTTGAGCGCGGTAACAACGATACCATTCATGCGCGGGTTGCTTCCTCCGGCGCTGGAGTCCGGTCGCCGGTGGCGTTTTCCATTGCGGGCGGGAAAGGGTTTTCCCCATCGCGTGCGCCCGGCAAGGCTTGCTCATGCATCGTCATAATCTCTCCGTCCCTCATTTCGTGTTAAAATGGGGAACGCCCCAGACAAATGAAAATTCTGTTTAATGTCTTCACGCCTCCTCCTCTGGCGGGGGGGGCGCATGGGGTGCGGGGGCGAAACATATGGTGAAAACCGCGCCCGGCAGGCTGGCGTCACACCGCGCGGCGCCAATGCGCAGGCTGGCGTTATGGAGTTGCACGATCGCCCAGACCAGACTCAGCCCAAGCCCGCTGCCGGGAACGTGCCTGCTCTTGTCGGAGCGGTAGAAACGCCCCGTCACCGCGCGGCGTTCCTCCGGCGGGATGCCGATTCCC
This sequence comes from Novacetimonas maltaceti, assembly GCF_002906255.1. Lineage (GTDB taxonomy): Bacteria > Pseudomonadota > Alphaproteobacteria > Acetobacterales > Acetobacteraceae > Novacetimonas > Novacetimonas maltaceti. The sequence continues at coordinate 73,402 of NZ_POTC01000008.1, forward strand.
GTATCCTCGACCTCCAGCGTCACGCCCTGCGCGTCGCCGCCGGTGCGGATCGTGACATGCCCGCCCTCCGGCGTGAACTTCATGGCGTTGTCGACCAGGTTGGCCAGCACCTCGATCAGCAGGTCGCGGTCGCCATGCACCTCCCCCACGCCCGGCCCGCGCACATGCGCCAGCATGATGCCCCGGCTTTCGGCAATGGGTTCGTAAAGGTCGATGATGTCGTCGGCGAGGCTGTCGAGGTCCACCATCCCGAACCCGACCCGGCGGCGGCCATTCTCGATCTCGCCAATGCGCAGCAGCGCGGTGATGACGGCAAAGGACTGGTCAAGGTCGTCGATGGCGCGCGCGATGACATTGCGCAGCGCCTCGGCCGAATGTCCGGCGGAACGCGCCCGGTCGAGGCGCGCGCGCACACGCGTCAACGGCGTGCGCAGGTCGTGGGCGATGTCGTTGCCGACATCGCGGATCTCGTCCATCAGGCGCTCAAGCCGGTCGAGCATCCTGTTGACGCTGCCGGCAAGGCGCTGCAGGTCATCGCGCTGCCGCCCGGCAGGCAGACGTTCGTGCAGGTCGCCTTCCATGATCCGGTCGATGGCCTCGTGCATGTCCTTGACGCGGGCAAGGGCGCGGTGGCTGAGCACGATCCCGGTCATCAGCGCGAACAGCACCGTCGGCACGATGGACACCAGCAGCGAATGGCGCATCATCAGGCGCAGTTCGCTGCGCATGTGCCAGCTTCGCCCCAGCACGAGGACACGCCCGCCGCGCACGTTCACCGCCAGCATGCGCAGCACGCCGGGCGAATGTTCCGCCGCCGCGCCACCGGGGGGCATGCCGCTGGCGGGGGGCTGGATGTTGATTTCATGGACATGCCCGTCCACCACCAGCCCGTCGGGCCAGTCATGCAGGTCGCCCACGATGTACTGGTGGTCCTGGCTGAACAGTGTCGTGACATTCATGATGACGCGCAGGTCATCGGTCGCGCGGTCACGGACCTTGCGCTCCAGGTCCTCCGCGCTTTCGGTCTGCAGCAGGGCGGCTTCGCGATACAGCAGCGTATCCGAACGCCGCGCTTCGAACACGGTGGCCTGGCTGTAGCCAAGGAAGAACTGGAACGCGGCCGACCCGATCATGGCCGCGACAACCGCCAGCGTCAGGCGGAATGTCGCGGTCCGGAACAGTTCATTTAGAAACACGAAGCATGAACCCGGCGCCGCGTATGCTCTGGATCAGGGAAGGGGCGCCTGCTTCGTCCACCTTGCGCCGCAGCTTGCCGATATGCACGTCGACAAGGTTCGTCTGCGGGATGAAGCGGTAATTCCACACATCCTCCAGCAGCATGTTGCGTGTCAGCACCTGGTCGGGGCGGCGCATCAGGTATTCCAGCAGCCTGAATTCGCGCGGCAGCAGTTCGATCGGCTCCCCGTCGCGCGTCACGGTGCGTTCGATCAGGTCCATCGTCAGCGGCCCGGCATGGAGCATCGTCTCGCGCGAGTTGTTGGGGCGACGCAGCAGCGCCTCGAGCCGGGCGGCAAGTTCCTCCATCGCGAACGGCTTGGTCAGGTAGTCGTCGCCCCCCGCCTTGAGGCCGCTGACACGGTCATCGACCGCCGACAGCGCGGACAGCACCAGCACCGGCGCACGCACCCTGCGTTCGCGCAGCGTCTCGATCAGGCTGAGGCCGTCGAGTTCGGGCAGCATGCGGTCGACGATCATCACGTCGAATTCATGCGCAAGCCCGACCTCCAGCCCCTGCGATCCCGAAACCTCGTGCCGGACGCGGAAACGGCGGCTTTCGAGTTCCTCCACCACTTCCTGCGCGATCTTCACGTCATCTTCGACCAGAAGCACGCTCGGCCCGGCGGAAATCGCGGGGGAGGTCGTGTTTTCAACGCGATCGGGGGTGTTGGGACCTATCATGACAGCTCCGACTATGTGCGAGGAGGACGGCGCGCGCCTATTAAAATCCCTTTCACTCCAGCGGCGCGGTGACGGGCGGCCCCTCGTGGTGGGCGGGATCGTCCGTCATGTCCCCAACGAACGACGCAGTGTCAAGGTCGCGCAACTGCCGTGTCACGATGCCGGTGCGGCGTCGTGCCTCGTCGATCGAGTTGCTCATGGCCGAGGCGTTGCGCGCCAGCTTTTCGAGCACGCCGTCCATCCGCAGCATTTCCTGGCGTGTCGCGCCAAGCAGGCGGGCGATGTCATCCGTACGCTTTTCCAGCGCCAGCGTGACATAGCCGAGGTGGATCGTGCGCAGCATGGCGGGCATCAGGCCCGGCCCCATGATGATGACGCGACTGGTGCGGCCGATTTCGTCGATCAGGCCGGGAATGCGCGCGACCTCCGCATACAGCCCGTCGGTCGGCAGGTAGAGGACGGCGAATTCCACCGTGACGGGAGGCAGGATGTATTTGGCGGCGATCTTGCGCGCCTCGATCCGCACGGTGGTCTCCAGCGCGCGGCGGGCGGCGCGTTCGGCGTCGGGATTGACGTCCTCGACCGCCTGCAGCAGCCGTTCATACGCCTCGGTCGGGAATTTGGAATCAATCGCCAGCACGGGCGGCACCGACGCCCTGACCGGCATGCGCACGGCGAATTCGACCACGTCGCGGCTCTTGTCGCTCAGGCGGCAGTTCATCTCGTACGAACCTTCGGGCAGCACGTCATCGAGGATGGCGCGCAACTGCGCCTCCCCCCAGCCACCGCGCGTCTTGACGTTGGAAAACAGCCGCTTGAGGTCGCCCACCTGCGCGGTCATGGCCGAGACCTCGCCCATCGCCTTCTGCATGGCGCCAAGCTGTTCGAGCACGCGCTGGAACGAGGTCTGCATCTGCCGTTCCACCGCCTCATGCAGGCGTTCATTGACCGCAAGGCGGATCGCCTCAAGCTGGCTGGCGCTTTCGGCGGCCATGGCGCGCAGGGCCTCCGACTGGCTCAGGCGCATCTCCCCCATCTCGCGGCTGACGATATTGGCGATGCGGCCAAGGCCCTGCGACGTGTCCTGGTGGCGCTGCTCGATCCGGCCGGTCAGGACGCGCTCGATTTCCGCAAGCCGCGCGCGCTGGTGTTCCGCATCGGCCATGCGGGCGCTGCCCTCGCGCTCCATCATCACATACAGGCGCGCAAGCAGGTCTTCCTCCCCCTGCCCGCCCTCGCGCTGGCGCAGCAGCGGAAGCAGCAGCAGGCACGCAAGCCCCGACCCCAGCGCGGCCACCCATATCGCGATCGTGCTCAGCGTATCGAACAAATCAGGTATCCCCCAGGGCCGTTATGCACGTTCAAAAGAACAAACCATGTCCACAGGCTGTAATGCAGTTATGGCAGGCCGACCATACATTTTTGGAATATCTGATCTTCATGCTATGCCGGACGTGGCCCGCGTCCCGCCCGGTCACCAGTTTTTCAATCCCCGATCCGCCACGGGCACGATAGGCTGCATCCCTTACCCACTTCCCTTTCCCCGGCATGGCCGGACCTGTTTCCTCACCAAGGCCCCACCCCCATGATCCACGTTTCCCCGCCACCCGCGTCCCAGCAGCGTTCCCCGTTCCGGAGCCTGTATTTCCAGGTCATCGTCGCGGTTGTCGCCGGGATTGCGGTCGGCCATTTCTGGCCCCATGCGGGAACCGCGCTCCAGCCGCTGGGCGACGGGTTCATCCGGCTGGTCAAGATGATCATCCCGCCGGTCATCTTCCTGACGGTGGTGACGGGGGTCGCGGGCCTGTCGGACCTTGGCAAGGCGGGGCGCCTTGCGGGCAAGGCGATGGTCTATTTCCTGACCTTCTCCACCCTTGCGCTGGTGGTGGGGATGCTGGTCGCCAACATCGTGCGCCCCGGCGCTGGCGTGCATGCCGACCCGTCCAGCATGGACGCGCACTCCGTCGCCGCGTTCGTGGCGCGCGCGCAGGCCCATTCCTTCAGCGGGTTCATGCTCAACATCATCCCCGACACCGTGCTCAGCGCCTTTGTGTCGGGCGATATCCTGCAGGTGCTGCTGATCGCGATCCTGTTCAGCATCAGCCTGTCGCACATGGGCGCGCGCGGGCATGCCATCCTGTCGCTGTTCAAGCAGTTGACCGAACTCGTCTTCGGGGTCGTGCGGCTGGTAATGCTGGCGGCCCCGATCGGGGCGTTCGGGGCGATGGCGTTTACCATCGGGCGCTTTGGCATCGGGTCCGTGCTCAACCTCGCCTTCCTCGTGGTCACGTTCTATGCCACGTCGGCGCTGTTCATCGTGGTCGTGCTGGGTCTGGTGGCGCGATATAACGGGTTTCGCATACTGCCGCTGCTGGCCTACCTGCGCGAGGAGCTGCTGATCGTGCTGGGCACCAGTTCGTCGGAATCCGCGCTGCCGACCCTGATGACCAAGATGGAGAACGCGGGCTGCGCGCCATCGGTCGTGGGGCTGGTGGTGCCGATGGGCTATTCCTTCAACCTTGATGGCACCAACATCTACATGTCGCTCTCCGCCCTGTTCATCGCGCAGGCGACGGGCGTGCATCTGGGGCTGGGGCAGCAGGTCTCCCTGCTGCTTGTGGCGATGATCAGTTCCAAGGGGGCCGCGGGCGTGACCGGGGCGGGATTTGTCACGCTGGCCGCGACCCTTGCGGTGGTGCCCGACGTGCCCGTCAGCGGCATGGCCCTGATCCTGGGGATCGACCGGTTCATGTCGGAATGCCGATCACTGACGAACATCATCGGCAATGCGGTGGCCACCATCGTGCTGGCGCGGTGGGAAAACGAACTGGACACGCAGCGCCTGCACGCCGCACTCAGCGGGAGCATCCCGGAGGAGGAAGCCGACCGCCCGGTCCTGAGCACCGGCGCGCATAACGCCTGATCCCGCCATCCTTCCCACACCAGACGCGAAAACAGTTCGGACCTATATGGAAATCCCTCCCCTGCCCCATGCCCCGCTGACCACCCGCCAGCGGATACACAGCATCATCGCCGGTTCATCGGGCAACCTGATCGAATATTACGACTGGTACGTCTATGCGGCGTTTTCGCTGTATTTCGCCCATGCGTTCTTTCCCCACGGCAACCAGACGGCGGAACTGCTGCGCAGTGCGGCGATCTTTGCCATCGGGTTCCTGATGCGCCCGATCGGGGGATGGATCATGGGGCTGGTGGCCGACCGGCATGGACGCCGCTTCGCGCTCAGCCTCTCGGTGCTGGCGATGTGCGTCGGGTCGCTGACGATCGCGCTGTGCCCCGGATATGACAGCATCGGCGTGTTCGCGCCGGCCATCCTGCTGCTGGCACGTCTGGTGCAGGGTCTCAGCCTCGGCGGGGAATACGGGGCCAGCGCCACCTATCTTTCGGAAATCGCGCCCCCGGCCCAGCGCGGGTTCTACGCCAGTTTCCAGTATGTGACGCTGGTGGCGGGGCAGCTGCTCGCCCTTGTCGTGCTGCTGGTGCTGCAGTTCGCGGTCCTGACACCGCAGCAGATCGGGGCATGGGGATGGCGCATCCCGTTCGGCATCGGCGCGCTGCTGGCGCTGTCGGTGCTGTGGTTCCGGCGCGGCATGGTCGAAAGCGAGCAGTTCAGCAACGCGACCCGCGACCCGGCGACAAAGGGGGGGGTGCGGGTGCTGCTGCATCACCCGCGGGAGGTCGTGGCGGTCTGTGGCCTGACGCTTGGCGGGACGGTCGCGTTCTATACCTTCACCATCTACATGCAGAAATACCTCGTCAACACGACGGGACTGACCAAGGAAGCCTCGACCGTCATTTCCACCACCGCCCTTGCGGTCTTCGCGCTGGCGCAGCCCTTCTTCGGCGCGCTATCGGATCGCATCGGACGGCGGCCGCTGCTGCTGTCGTTCGGCATCATCGGCTGCACCGTCACCGTCCCGCTGATGCATGCGATGGCGCATGCGTCTTCCCCCGTCGTGGCGCTGGGCCTGCTGGTGACGGCGCTGCTGTGCATTTCGGGCTATACGTCGATCAATGCGGTGGTGAAGGCGGAACTCTTCCCCGCGCGTATCCGCGCCCTTGGCGTCGCCCTGCCCTATGCGCTGACGGTGTCGATATTCGGCGGGACGGCGGAATATGTGGCGCTGTGGTTCAAGCAGGCCGGGCACGAGGACTGGTTCTACTGGTATGTCACGGGCTGCATCGCCTGTTCGCTGCTGACGGTGCTGTTCCTGCTGCCATCCCGCGACCGCATCACGCCGGAGGCATGAGTAAAAGTTTTTGGTGAAGCTTTTTTCAAAAAGCTTCGAAAGAACGCCGCCTTTTTCGATCAAAAGGCGGCACCCAAAAACTTTTATTACTTTATCCTGTCAAAACCGGATGGGTCCGGATTCAGACGTTATAGCCCATGCTTTTGTACAGACCGTTGATGATGGAAACACCCCTGCGCGCTTCGTCCACATTGGGCGTCTCATCGGTGCGATTATATCCGTGTCCCATATCCTCGCCCTGCCACTGCACGACGATGCCGTCACGGCGGGAGACGACATAGACATTTTCATATTCCATGCTGAACAGCGCCTCCGGCTGCGGAATCAGCCATGCGATCTGCCCCCGGACCGGAATGATGCTCTCGTCATTCCACAGCGCACGCGCGCCATAGCCGGTGCAGTTGATGAAGACGGGATCCGGCAGGGCCGTCAGTTCCGACGGGTGATGCAGCGTCATGGTCCGGATTTTGCCGCCACGCTCGAAAAACTGCCGCATGAGGTAGTCGGCATAGGTGGTGACGTTGAAGATCAGGTTCGGCTGCTTGAGCACCTCGCAATAAGGCAGGCGGGCATCATGAACCGGAACCCGGTTACCCTGTGGTTCGATGTCGCGGATACGATCGCCAAGTTCGGCAAAGCCGATGGGATCGGGTGGCGTCGGCCGGGCATCACGCGACTTCAGTCCATAGAACGTGTCCCATTCGATCGGATTGCCCGGCAATCCCTGCAGGTTCTGGTAGCAGGAGAAGGAATAGCGGGCCATCTGCTCCCACCGGGCTGCGAATTCAGGTGTCAGGTTGCTCGTCTTCACGATGCGCGAAGACGGCGTCCAGCTTCCCGATGCCCGGGCGGAGCGCACGAAGGGCGGCGTTTCCTGGGCATAGATCGTGACCTGCGCGCCGGCCTGCTGTGCGACGATGGCCGTCGTCAGCCCGATCGCACCACAGCCGATCACGCCGATCTTCTGCCCGGGACTGATCGCGGCACGTTCAACCGCCAGTTTCGCCGTCCCCCACGACAGCGACCAGCCGCTTCCCCCATGCCCATAGTTATGGACGACCGACTTGCGGCCGACCTGCTCGACCTCCAGACGCGGCCCCGCCGCGCGGAAGGGGCGCAGGCAGACCGTGATGCGGTCGATCCGGTCGTTACGCGCCCGGATGACCGGAAGATGGCGCACATCCGCATCAAGGTCATGGCGGCGCGAACGCGCACCCGCGCATCCCGGCAGTGCGGACAGCCCGGCCAGCGAGGCCGCAGTCATCAGGGCTTTTCGACGATGAAAAGGACGCGTCATGAAAGGGAACACTTCTTTTTGCCAATATCCAGCCATGTTGCGAAAGAACGAAATCGACCGGCCAGGACCACAATGGCTGACAATCCCGCAAAACCAAAGTTTCAAAGACTGATTCCGGCATTTCTTTCCGGCCCGGAATAAAAGCGTCCCGGCCGGCGCGCCCATTTCCGGATCAGTGCATGTGGGTCAGGTCACGCAGGAAGCCGGGCAGCAGCAGGGCATACGGATTGACATGCACGCTCGGGTTATCGAACGACCCGTTGATCTGGTATGTCGCCGACACCACGCCACCATTCTTTTCCGGGCTGAACAGCCAGCCCAGCACGCCGGGTAGGTGGCCGGGGGCGGCATTGACCGCAAAGGCCGGGATGATCGTCCCGTCAAGGTCCAGCGTCGCCTTGTCGAGGTTGATGCGCCCCGCCACCGTCGCGCCCAGCGACGCATTGCTGACCAGGCCATCGGTGATGTTGACCACCCCATCGCGGAACGTCAGGGGCATCTTGACGTGCTCGACCTCGAATTCCGGCGCATGCGGGGCCTTCATCCAGCCATAGATGGAGGCATTGTTGACCATGCGCACCACGGCGGGCACCTGGCGCAGGACAAACGGCCCGGTCGTCAGTTCGCCGGAGAATGGCGCGCTGAGGTCCACGTCATCGAACGATCCTTCCAGATCGACCTGCCCGCCCTCCATGCGGTCGCCAAGCTTCATGTCCTTCAGCAGCGCGCCAAGGTCCGCGATATGCATCGACAGCACCCTGCTCTGTCCCCGCGGCGTCAGCGTGGCGGAAGCGGCGGTCGGCCCGGTCATGGAGAACGACGCACGCGTCAGGCGCACGCCGTCATCCTCCAGATGGCTGCGCACGCCCTGGATCGACTGCATCCGGGTATAGAAGACGGTGCGCGCATCGACATTGATGTTCCAGCTATGCCCCGGCGCGCCCTTCACCCGGCCGGTCGCGGCTTCGGGCATGTGATACCCCTTTGCCGGGGCGGCGGCGCCCGTGGCGGCCTTCTCGTCCTGGCGCTGGTAGGTCAGCAGCGGGGAAAGGTCGAGCACGCGCGCTGCGACCGACACGCCATACGGCTCCTTCTCCCCCGCCGGGATGGTGATGATGGCATTGCCGTTCGACCGCCCGACGCGGAAGCCATGCAGGATCAGCCGCCTGCCCTTCCCCTCCGCCGTTTCGGCATGCCCGTCAATCAGCAGTTCGGGACCGGCCGCGCGGATGTCCTCGATGGAGGAGACATGCCCGTGGTCGAGGTTGATGACGACGGAGGCATTGGCGTCCTCGCCCACCTGCTTGCTCCAGATCGGGATGGTCAGGGCCGAACGCTTGAGGTCAAGGTCGATATCCACCTGCGCCCTGCCACCGGAATAGCGGTCATAATCCACGTCCAGCGCCGCGCTGCCGCCGAAATGATCCCCCATGTCAAGGCCCGCGCGGCGCAGGCCGGCAGGTGTCAGGTATCCCTGCACGCTCGCACTTTCCACCGCGCGGTCCGACGGGCCGGAGCGGAAATCCATCGTATAGAGGATGGAGGAAGGGATGCCCGACAGGTTCCCCGTCCCCTTGAGCATCAGCCCGTCGATCGAGGCGTCGATGCCGAAACGCCCGGCATCGAGCGGTCGGCCCATCACCACATTGCCCAGATGCACCTGCGCAAGGTCGGTATGGGTGCGCAGGTCGATCTGCGCCAGCTTGACATGCGCATCGAGCGGCAGCGCGATATGCAGCGAGACGTTGGCCCTGCCCGAAGGGGAGGTGAAGCTCATCGGGTGGCGCGACAGCACGTTCAGCCGCGGTTCCGCCAGCAGGGCAAGGATGTCGCGCGCATTGCCCTGCAGGGTGGTGTTGATGTCCCCCATCTGGATCTTCTTCATCAGGCCGGTGATCAGCATGGAACCCGGCCCGACCTCGATCCGGCCGATGCCGGTCGCGTTGACATGGCGGTCGGTGCGGTCCACCAGTTGGTAGGCATGGCCGAAGCTGATCGCGATCTCGTCCGGTCCCTCGAACGTCAGGTGGGCATCCATGTCATGCAGCGGCGGGATCGGGCGCAGCCAGTACAGCTCCATCCCCTCCGCACGGATGTCCCCCGCCAGCGACGTCAGATCCAGCCCGTCCCAGCCATCATGGCTGACCAGCCCGACACGCGCCTGCAGTTCGCTGACATGGCCCTTGGTGATGTTCGTCGTCACCCAGCGCCGCGCGCCCTTCATCGCGCCGGGCGGCCAGAAATCCCCCAGTGTCGCGAAATCGAGGGCCAGCGCCTCGGCCGAGACGCCGATGCCGACATCATGCGGATGCAGCATGGACGACGCATGCAGGCTGCCCGTCGCCGTCAGCGTCGGGCCGCTGCCGTCATCGGCCGGGTGGCCGGGCGCGCGCAGGTGCACGACCATCTTCTCCAGCGTGGCGCGAACGGGACCATCGAACGGCGCATCGGCCGGACCGGGATCGAAGGAGGCGACAAGATGGGCCTGCCCGTCCCCCACCAGAAGCGTGCCGTTGCGGCGCGTGACCACCGTGCCGTTACCGACCTTCAGATAGGCCCCCAGCGTGCGCGGCACCATGAACTGCCCCGTGCCATCGGCCGCAAGCGACACCTGCAGCGTCCCGCCCACCGGCAGGTCGAGCGGCGCGACCTCCTTCTGCCCCGGCGCGAAGGCGGACGGGCTGACGGGATCGAGCTTCATGGTCCAGCTGACATGCCCCGGCGCGGTCTCCTTGCCTTCGCCGCGCATGACAAGGTGCTTGCCGCTTCCCTCCAGCATGAAGCCGATCGACCCGCTGGCGCCGACCTGCCCGTGATAGGACAGGACATGCAGGTTGGCCGAGGCATCGCGCGTCTGCCATGTCCGGCCTGAGATCTGGTCGCTGAATTTCACCTGCGCGTCGGAAACGATGATCCGCCGCAGGAGCGACAGGTTCACCGAACCCCCATGGGAATGGGTGCTGTCCTCCGGCGTGCCGGGACCAAGGTCAAGCCCGATATCCCCCGCCCGGTTGCGCGCCAGCGCAAGGTGGACGTCACTGACCGACAGCCGTTCCAGCACCACGTCACCATGCACAAGCGCGGGCGTGTCGAGGATGACATGCCCGTGGCTGATGCTGTTGGCGACGGTGCCATCGGCGCTCATGATCGCGACATTGTCAGCCCAGACTTCCAGAGGGGTGCGGATGCCCGCATGCAGCGCGTTCCAGCCGATGCGCACATGCTGCACCGTCAGGCGTCCCTGCCGCCGGCTTGTCCCCGACCCGTGCAGGACCGACAGCGGCGTCATCATCCGCACCACCGGCGTCACGTCGATCGGCCCCGCCGACAGGCGCAGCGTCAGGACCAGCAGCAGCACCGCCGGCCCGACGATACATGCCAGCGCGGTCCACACCAGCACGCGCAGCACCCGCAACCCGATCAGGCGCAGCCGCCCCCCCTGCGCGCCGCCGGGGGCAGTGCCAGGCGTGCCGTTCGCCCCGTCGGGTGGCGTGGCCGACGACGCGGGGGCATCTTGACCGTCGTGCTTCATGGCGTCCACGCTGCGCCCCGGCGCGATCGTGCGCCACGTCGCCACTGCTGCCCAGGTTGTCCCGGATGTCCCACGCCCCTGCTGCCCCCGACCTCCATCGCGGATGGCGCGCCTGCACATGGCCCGCGCCGGCCGATGCGCGCGGCGCACGACTGCTGCACGAGGACATGGCGCGCGCCTTTGCCGAACATGGCCTGGACGCGGCGTGGCTGTCCATCCCGCCCGTCGCCGCGATGGTGGCCGCAATGGGGGGCAACAGCCCCTACCTGTCGGACCTTGCGCGGCGTGACACCGACCTTTTCGCGCGCCTCCTGCATGAGGGACCGGACACCGTCATGCGCGACATCCTTGCCCATGTGCGCGCCGAATCGCCACGGCAGCCCCGCCACGCGATCGCCCATGCCCTGCGCACGGCCAAGCGGCATGCCGCCCTGACGATCGCGCTGGCCGACATCGGGGGGGCATGGTCGCTGCAGCAGGTGACGCACGCGCTGAGCCACCTGGCCGAAACAACCCTGCAGGTCGCGGTCAGGCATCTGCTGCGCACGGCCCACGATGCGGGCCATCTGGTTCTGCCTGACCCGGACGAGCCTGCGCGCGGCAGTGGCTTCGTTGTCCTGGCCATGGGGAAATTGGGCGCGCGGGAACTGAACTACTCCTCCGATATCGACCTGATCGTCCTTTACGACCCGGCCTGCCACCCCGAACACGAGGACCTGCGGCGTATCTTCGTCCGCATGACTAGCGACCTTGTCGGCCTGATGGAAGCGCGCGATGCAGATGGTTACGTTTTCCGTACCGACCTGCGCCTGCGTCCCGACCCGTCGGCCACGCCGCTGGCCGTCTCGTTTCCCACGGCCATCACCTATTATGAAAGCATGGGCCGCACATGGGAACGCGCCGCGATGATCAAGGCGCGCCCGGTCGCGGGCGACATCGCCGCGGGGCAGCGTTTCCTTGCCGCGATCCAGCCCTTTGTCTGGCGGCGTCATCTTGATTTCGCGGTGATTGACGACATCCACGACATGAAAGCACGCATCGACAGGCACCGGAATGCCGGGCGTGGCGGACTGCCTGACGTGGCGGGCGACACATCCGCCTGCGCCCTGGCCATGCGCGACTGGCTGCTGGGCCATGACGTGAAGCTGGGACAGGGCGGCATCCGGGAGGTGGAGTTCGTGGCGCAGGCGCTGCAACTGGTCTGGGGCGGGCGCAGGCCGGACCTGCGCGCCCCCACGACGCTGGGCGCGCTGCGGCGCCTGACGCAGGCGGACCTGATCACACATGCGCAATACACAATCCTGTCTCGCAACTACCACATGATGCGACAGGTCGAACACCGCCTGCAGATGCGCGCCGACCACCAGACGCACAAACTGCCCGAGACCGCCGACAGATTCGCACAGTTCGCCATTTTCATGAACGAGGCGGACGGTCCCGCCCTTGCCCGCGCCATGCTGCCCACCATGCAGGAGTCGCGCCGCATCTTCGAACAGCAGTTCTCCGAACCCGGCCGCCCGGACGAGACCATCGCGCCAGAGGACGCGGAGCTTGGCGAGCGGCTGGAACAGGCGGGGTTCGCGGCCGCGACGCTCGATGATGCGCGCGCCATCCTGCAACGCTGGGACACCAACCGCCTGCGCGCGCTGCGTTCGGACCGCGCGCGGATGCTGCTGCATCGCCTCCTGCCGGGGATACTGCGTGAAATCGGGGCGCGGCGTGACCCGCTGACGGTGCTGCGCCGCTTTGACTCGCTGCTCGAACGGCAATGGGCGGGGGTGCAGTTCCTCTCGCTGCTGGAACGCAATCCCGCGCTGGTGCACCGGATCATGACCGTGCTGGACTGTTCCGCGTTCCTGGCCAACCATCTGGCGCAGGCGCCCTCCGCGCTCGACGGACTGCTGGATGCCAGCATGATCGAGGCCACGGACGACACCGCCCGCGCCGCCGTGACACTGGTGCGCCAGCACGTGGCGCAGGCCGTGGCGCAGGCGGCGGGGCCGGAGCGCCTGCTGCCGGTGCTGCGCGGCCTTGTCTGCGGGGAGGAATTCCGCCTCTCCGTCGCGCGCCTCGAACATCGCATGACCGAGGACCGTACCGCGCGCGTGCGCACCGCGATGGCCGATGCGGTCATGCGCGGACTGCTGCGTACCGTCACGACGGAACATCGCGCCCGCCACGGCCATGTGCCGGGCGGGGCGATGGCGGTGGTGGCGATGGGCAAGGCCGGATCGCGGGAGATGATGCCCGGCTCCGACCTTGACCTGATGCTGGTGTTCGACCACCCCGATGACGTCATGGAAAGCGTGGTGCCCCGCACGCGGCGGGCGGGCATGCCCGTGGCGCGGGCGCTGGGGGCGGGCACCTATTTCGTGCGGCTGGCGCATGCCTTCATTGCCACCCTGACCGCGCCGGGCGCCGAAGGCCCGCTGTACGAGGCCGACATGCGCCTGCGCCCGTCGGGATCGAAGGGGCCGGTCGCGGTCTCGCTCTCCTCGTTCCGGCGTTACCATGCGGAATCCGCCTGGACGTGGGAACGCATGGCCCTGACGCGCGCGCGTATCGTGGCGGGGCCGCCGGAACTGACGCGCCGCCTGCGCGCGGCGATTGACGCGGCACTCGACGGGGAAGCCGATACCGGGCGCGCCGTGACGCCGGACACGCTGCGCGAGGATGTGCGTGCGATGCGCGCGCGCCTGATGCGCGACCTGCCGCCGCAGGGGCCATGGGACATCAAGCGCCGGGCCGGGGGGCTGATGGAGGTCGAATTCATCGCACAGGGGCTGCAACTTCTGGCCGCCCGCCCCGCCGCGCGTTCGCCCTGCACGCGCGTGGCATTTTCGCGGCTGGCGCGCGCGGGCATGCTGTCGGCTGCGGATGCACGCCTGCTGCGGCGGGCGGACCTGTTCTGGCGTTCGGCGCAGAGCATGCTGCGCATCCTGATGGGCACGGAAATTCCCGACCACCTGCCCCCAGCGGCGCAGGAGATCATGGTGCGTGAACTCGGCGTCCATGACGAAGCGGACATGCTTGCGTGCATGGATGACATGGCGCACCACGTGCGCGACGCCTTCAGCCGCCTGATCGCCCCCCTGCCCGCCATTGGCGACACGCAGGGCGGGGCATGAAGGAAACCGTTGCGCAACGGCGCAAAGCCCCACACAAACACGGCGGCATGAAGGGTGGGTTTCCCCCATCCGCCCCACGATGATTTTTCCCACGATGAGTTTCAAAGGCATTTCGTGATGAATGAGACTTCACCCCCTGTCTTTCCCGAACCCGGCGCGCCCGTGCCCGATTTCGACATGGCCGCAAGCTGTGGCCGCCGCGTCAGCCTGTCGGCACTGCGTGGAAAGCCGTTCATCCTGTATTTCTACCCCAAGGCGAACACTTCGGGCTGCACCAAGGAAGCGTGCGGTTTCCAGGAGGCGCTCGACGAACTGGGCAGCACGGGCATCGCCGTGATCGGCGTGTCACGCGACGCCATGCCCGCCATCGAGAAATTCGCCGACGCCCAGAACCTGTCCTTCCCCCTTGCCTCCGACGCGACGGGCGAAGTGACGGAGGCCTATGGCGTCTGGGTGGAAAAATCCATGTACGGCCGTACCTACATGGGGATCGAGCGCGCGACCTTCCTCGTCGATGCGCAGGGGCGGTTGGTGCAGGCATGGCGCAAGGTCAAGGTGACCGGCCATGTCGCGGCCGTGATGAAGGCCGCCAGCGCCCTGCGCGCCGCAGGATGAAGGCTGCGGCCCCCGCACCCGCTCAGTAGGGCGGCGGCCCGTAATACCCGCCGCCATAGCCACCATAACCGGCCTGCGGCGGGGGTGGTGGGCCATAGGCATCCATGACCGCGCCTTCGACAATCCCGCCGACCATCCCGCCGACAAGCCCGCCCACAAACGCATCGCCCGGCCCCCTGTGGGCCTGCGCCATGGGGGCGGCGGCAAGCAGCACGCCCCCGATCACTGGCACGACCATCAATGTCCGCAAGAAACCACGCATGAACCTGAAACTCCCTTGACCATGCCGTCGGGAACGGCCGTGGGATCAGGAAACACCCCGGTGATGGCGATTTGCGGGCAGGGTCTGCCCCTTTCACGCCACAAACCCGCAATGCGGGGCATGCGGGGAAAGCGGACAAGAGAGTTGGGTGCCGCCTTTTTTCAGGAATGCGGTGTCTTTCGAAGCTTTTTGGAAAAAGCTTTACCAAAAACTTCTTTGGTTTTCAGCGACTTTCCCAAAATGGCTGACCTCAGGGATTGGCCGCCCTGACTTCCTTCAGGCCCGAAGGCACGTCGAACGTGGACGCATCCTGCGGCGTGGTGCTGATGCTCGACGCCTCGACCATCACCTTGCCGTCGCGCACGACCTCCAGCATGACGCCGTCATCGGTATAGCAGATCTCGCTGGGGCGCTGGTCCGTGTCGCTGGTCTGCCACAGGGTGCAGGGATGGCCCGCCACGGTGGCCCCGCCCGTGCGCAGCCATGTCCCCTCCGCCCGGCGTGACGGGTCGACCGACGCGGCCCCCGGCGCGGGCACGATGGTCTTGATCTTCCGGTCCGGGTCGATCACCGTCAGCGTCTTCGCACGGTAATCCGTGATCATGTAGGTGCCGGTATTGCCGGGATCGATGCGCTGCATCATCCGTGCCTCCGACCAGCGCATGCGCTGCGTCAGGGTCATCTGCGACGCATGGGGCGGATAGATCGTATAGGTCACGTCCACATCGTGCTGCGGCGTGACAAAGGGGCTCTGCGCCGCACCGTCCTGCGCCGGGGCACCAGCGGCATGCGCACGCGCCCCCGCCGAAACCGCAAGGACGCACGCAACCGCACTGGCAAGGCCGGCACGCAGGAGCGCGCCCGAACGGGTCTTAACAGGTGCCATGTTCATTTCTTTTCCCCTCCCTTCGGGGTGCCGGGCGGTGGCGGCGGGTCAATGCGACGGTAATTGGCGGGGGGCTGGAACATGTCCGACGCGATCGGGGCATAGGTGACATGCACCGCCTCGATCCGGCCCTTCAGCCCGTCGCCATCAACCCCGACCTCCCTCAGGATCACGCCGTCATCCGTGACGCAGGCAACGGCCGTGCCCTGGTCGGTGCGGACATCCCATTCGGTGCAGGCCACGCCCGCGACGCTGGACGTGCCCTTGCGCGAGAACGACATCGACAGGTCCAGCAGGAACGGGTTGCTGATGCCGTAACGGGCATCCAACTGGCTGTAGATCTTCTGCGTGTTGATGATGATCGTGACCTGGCGGGTCATGCGGTTGAGGATCGTCTCCCCCATGCCCTGCGGGCTGTCGATTCGCATCAGGCCCCCATTGTCGGCGAACCATGTCCGTACCCGCTTGGGTTCGGGCACGCCATCGGGCTGCACGTCATAATCGACCTGCACGTCGCGCGTGGGCGTCAGGGGGGGATGTTCGCCCACGGGCGGGGCATCCTGCGCCATTGCCACGCCACAGCCCATGCCTGATGCCAGCAGGGCCGACAGCAGCACCCGCCGGGCCGCCCGCGCGCGCGGGGCGGGTGACGTGTCATCATGCATAAAGACCGGTTCCGTCATGGCTTTCCCCATCATGGTGTCGCGCTGACCCAAACCCGCAGGGCGGGCCGTGTCAACCTTCGCCACGGATTGCACGCATGGCAGCCACGATTTCAGGGCCATGGCCATCGCCGGGCCACGTCGCCGGCAGTTCAAGGGCATGGCGCAGCCTGTCCTTGTACTCCGCGGCAGGGATCTCCACCCCGCCGAATGTCGCAAGGTGCGTCGTGCCGAACTGCGTATCGAGCAGGCCGTATCCCCCCACCCGCAACCGCGCCACCAGATGCACCAGCGCAACCTTCGATGCGTCGCGTTCGCGGCTGAACATGCTCTCGCCAAAGAATGCCCCACCGAGGGAGACACCATACAGCCCCCCCACCATCTGCCCGTCGCGCCATACCTCCACACTGTGGGCGTATCCCATGTCATGCAGCGCGCAGAACAGGTCGATGATCTGCGCGTTGATCCATGTCTGCTCCCGTCCCGGCGCGGGCTGGGCACAGGCCTCCATGGTGGCGCGGAAATCACGGTCGCACACGACATCGAACCGGCCGGACATGACCGTGCGGTACAACCGGCGCGGGATATGGAATGCGTCAAGCGGCAGGATGCCGCGCATCGGCGGGTCAAACCATTCCAGTTCCGTGGCCCCTGCGTCCTGCGCCATGGGGAACAGCCCGATGGCATAGGCGCGGATCATCAGATCCGGCGTGATTTCCAGCACTTCCCCTTGACCCGTCATGATCTTCGGATAACCCTCCCGCCTGCGCCGCAACCCGGTCCCATGCCCCGCGTCATAAGGCGGGAGCCCCATTGCGGACAAGCCGCAAGTCGCCATTCTGTTTGAAGGGAAGACGTTTTACCATGGCCCCTCCCCGTCCCCGCCTGCTCCTTGGCCAGCGCCAGACACCTGCCGTAATGGCACGCCTGCAAAGGGACTTCACGCTTTTTGGTGTCCCCGAAACGCAGATGACTTCGGCGGAACTGGTTGCGGCGGCGCGGGCGTTCGAACCGGACGCCATCATGGTTTCCACGTCCCTGCCGGTGCGCGCGGCCGACGTGGCGCAACTGCCGCCGTGCGTGCGCGTGATCGCCACCGTCAGCGTGGGCACCGACCACCTCGACATTCCCGCCATCCTCGGGCGCGGAATCGCGCTGAGCAACACGCCCGACGTCCTGACAGACTGCAACGCGGACCTTGCCCTCATGCTGATCCTTGCGGCATCGCGCAGGGCTGCGGAATATCTCGACCTGATGAAGAAGGGCTGGGGACGCGGGCTGGCGATGGACGAGATGCTGGGCTGCCGCGTGACGGGCAAGACGCTGGGCATCATCGGCATGGGCCGCATCGGGCGCGCGGTGGCGCAGCGCGCGCGCGGCTTTGGCATGAAGATCCTGTATTCCAACCGCCGTCGCCTGGGCGCGGACGATGAACAGGGCGCGCGGTATTTCGCAACGCCGGAGGAGATGCTGCCCCATTGCGACATCCTGTCGCTGCACCTGCCGGCATCGGCGGCGTCCGACGGGATGATCAACGCACGGATGCTGTCGCTGCTGCCGCGCGGGGCGATTTTCATCAATGCCGCACGCGGCGCGCTGGTGGATGAGGACGCGCTGATCGCCGCCCTGCGTGACGGGCACATCGCGGCGGCGGGGCTGGATGTGTTCCGCAACGAACCCAGCCCCGACCGGCGCCTGCTGGACCTGCCCAACGTGTTCGCGACCCCGCATATCGGCAGCGCCACGATGGAAACCCGCACCGACATGGGCATGCTGGCGGTGGACAACATCGAGGCCGCGCTGGCCAACCGGCCACTGCCGACGCCGGTTACGGCCTGACGGGGGGCGGGATCATGGGAATCGCGGGTGTCTTCCTCATCTTCGTGGCGGTGGCCTACCTGACGGAACTTCTTTTCCCGCATATGGGCGGCTACTGCCGGACCCTGGAAGGGTTCTACCTGATCTTCGCGGTGGCGGCGCTGGTACTGGGCATCACGCGGCGCGCGCCAGACACGTCACTGCCGCCCCCGGCCGGGAAATAGCCGCCCGCCCCGGCGGCCATCCGCGCGGCCGGGGCGTCAGACCTGTCCCGTGGCCGCCTGGGTCGCCACATGGGTGCGCAGGTCCTGCGCGGTCCGCCGCACCTCCGGCCCGTATTCGCGCTCCAGCCGGCGGATGGTGAAATGGGCCTGCGCCACGGCCCGGTAATGCGCGAGGAAGGCGGAATTGAGCGACGCGCCACACAGCGCCCCGGCCACCGGCATCATCTGCACCGCCAGCTTGCGCGACAGACCCAGCCCGTAATGGGTGGCGACCTCGCTGATCAGCATCACGACCGGGCGGCCACGCAGCATCGCCCGGGCGGAGAAATATCCCAGTTCGCTTTCCTGGTCGCGCGCGGCGAACGGGAAGGCCCGCAGCGCGAACACCTCCAGGCAGGCCGTGCGCGATTCCTGCGTGGACAGGTCCTCGCCCTGTTCGCGGGCGATGCGCGCGATCTCGCGCATGATGGTCATGGTGGTGAAGCCGACATCGGCCACCAGGCCCGGCAGGCCGGTAAAGCCCCCCACGGCCCCGGATACCGCGACCGCCGTGCGGACCGCCGGGTCACGCCACTGCGACAGGACGCCGGGTTCGGCGCGCACGTCCTCGGTCGGGCTCATGCCCAGCACCGCCACGTCAAAGGCGCGGGTGATCGCCCCTTCCGCCATGGACTGGAGCTTCGCCTGGAAAGCGGGCGCCATGCCGAGGCTGCGCACGCCAAGCCGCGCCGCCTGCCCCACCGCGCCGCCCATCAGGTCCGCAAGGCGGACGATCACGCCACGCCCGCTCTCCACCCGCTCAAGCGCCTGCTGGAGTTCGGTCATCGACGTGCTGTCCAATGCCATCGGCGCCAACTCGCTCCCGGTACCTGTACTCATTGCAATGCCCTCTTGCCTGATGGTGCCTTGTGGTCCCGCCGCCCGTGCCTGCCTGCCGGCCGCCCCGCCGCCGCCCTAGCGGCCCATCGGGGTGCCGACGGCCGCACGCGCGCGGACCGGTCTGGTGGTTTTGAACATCATAGCATGCCTTTGGCAATTCGCCTGCCGCCGGGCGGCCCCGCGTAAAAAGCCGGGCCGCCCGTGCGGGCCCGTCCGCCCCGACAACGCGCACGGGCGGGGAATCGTACCCGCCCGCGTTTCACGCGCGATGCGGCGTGGCGTTCATCCCGCCCATTCCCCCATCCGGCACAGGTGGGTCCAGTGCGCGTCAGACACCGGCACGACCGACAGGCGCGACTGCCGCACCAGCGCAAGGTCCGCCAGCGTGGAATCGGCCTTGATCTGCGCCAGGGTGACGGGGCGGGGCATCGGCCCCACCGCGCGCACATCGACACAGACCCACCGCCCCTGCGGGTCCGTCGGGTCGGGATAGGCCGCGCGCACGATTTCCACCACGCCCACGATCTCCCGCCCGACATTGGAGTGGTAGAAGAATGCCAGGTCCCCCACCGCCATCGCCATCAGGTTTTTCTTCGCCTGGTGGTTGCGCACGCCCGTCCAGGGTTCGACGTCATTGGCGACCTGTTCATCCCACGAAAACGCATCGGGTTCGGATTTTACCAGCCAGTAGGCCATGCCCGTTTCATTCCACCCGCGCGCCATCACGAAAAACTGAACGGAACGGGCGGATGACCACGCTCTCGAACAGGTCGGCCTTGGCATACGGGTCGCCCGCGGCGAACCCTTCGGCGGCGGCGCGGTCGGCCACGTCAATCAGCAGAAGACTGCCGCACGGACGGTTGTCCGCGTCCAGAATTGGCCCCCCCTGCACCAGCCGTTCGCGATAGGTTTCGAGGTAGGCCAGATGCCGCGTGCGCGTGGCCTGGCGGGTTTCATGGGATCCGGGTTTGTCAGTACAAATAATCGCGAACAGCATGTTTTTCTCCTCTTTGCACGGCCCCGCGCCTTGTCTGGACAGGACTGGCCGTGTCTTTTTTGACACGATAGTGTAGAGCAGGAAAACACAGGCACACGCACATGTGCCAAGAGACTGGTTTTTTGCGGATCCCTTTCCCTTATTGACGGGTGCCCCACGGCACGGATGGACTTAAACCTTGAACGCGACGCAGAGCCTTACCGCACGGACAGGCAACCTCTTTCATCGCTATGCCAACCCCGGCCGCTTCCTGCGGCTTGGCGCACGCCTGCAGCCATGGCTGACCTGGCCCGCCCTCGTGCTGTCCATCACCGGACTGGTGTGGGGGCTGTTCCTCTCTCCCGCCGACTGGCAGCAGGGGGACAGCGTGCGGATCATGTATGTCCATGTGCCTACCGCATGGCTGGCATCGTCGGGATATATGGCCCTTGCGGTCTGCTCGCTCCTCTCGCTTGTCTGGCGCCATCCGCTGGCGGACCTCGCCGCCGTGGAAATCGGCCCGGTGGGCGCGGCCATCACCGCCGTATGCCTTGCGACCGGCTCCCTGTGGGGCAAGCCCATGTGGGGGACGTGGTGGGTGTGGGACGCGCGGCTGACATCGGTGCTGGTCCTGTTCTTCCTCTATCTGGGCCATATTGCCATGATTCGCGCGTTTGACGAACCACAACGTGGTTACCGCGCCGCCGCGATCCTGGGGCTGGCGGGCGCAATCGACCTGCCAATCATCAAATTCAGCGTGCAGTGGTGGAACACCCTGCACCAGCCCGACAGCATCACCGTGACGGGCGCGCCGACCATGTCCACCTCCATGCTGTGGCCGCTTGCGGTCGTGACGCTGGGCTTCACGCTGGGGTTCGGGGCCATCGTGCTTGCACGCCTGCGCGCCGCCGTCATGGAAAGCCGCATCCGCACCGCCCTGGCCGCGAACCGGGGCCGACAGGACACCTCCACCGGTAACGCCTCATGACCCATCTTCCCTATATCATTGCCGCCTACGGCCTGACGCTTGGCGTGGCGGTCGTCCTTTCGGTCAATGCCGCGCTGCGTCTGCGCCGCGCGCGCGCGCGCCTTGCCACGATCGAGCGCCCCGGCCGCAACGCCCGCACGACGGGACGCCCGGCATGACGCGCAAGACGCGCCGGCTGTGGCTGGTGATCGCATGCCTCGTCGGACTGGGTTCGGCCGCGGCGCTGACGCTCAACGCGTTTTCGTCCAACATCGTCTTCTTCATGGCGCCGTCGCAGGTGCATACGAAACCACCGCCAAAGGACCGCACCATCCGCCTTGGCGGCATGGTGGTCGCAGGCAGCGTCCGGCGGGAGAAGGTGAAGGACACGCCGGTTGCGATCTTTGACGTCACCGACGGACAGGACGCCGTGACCGTGCGGTATGAAGGCATCCTGCCGGACCTGTTCCGCGAGGGGCAGTCCGTCGTGGCGGTGGGCACGATCAATCCCGACGGCACGATGCGCGCGACCGAGGTCCTCGCCAAGCATGACGAGACCTACATGCCCAAGGAAGTGGCCGAGGAACTCAAGCGCACCGGCAAGTGGGACCCGCGTTACGGCAAGGCCCCCGACGCCGCGAGCTGGAACACCATGACCGCCAAGGACGCGCCTGCGAAGGCATCCGACCCCACGCAGCACGGAAGCTGATTGCCGCCATGAATCCGG
The DNA here is from genome assembly GCF_002906255.1 of Novacetimonas maltaceti. Taxonomy (GTDB): domain Bacteria; phylum Pseudomonadota; class Alphaproteobacteria; order Acetobacterales; family Acetobacteraceae; genus Novacetimonas; species Novacetimonas maltaceti. The sequence goes on from NZ_POTC01000008.1 coordinate 95,566, forward strand.
AACTTGGAAACTTCGCCCTGGCGCTGGCCTGCGGGATCGCCGCCGGGCAGGCCATCCTGCCCCTGGTTGGCGCGCAACGCCGTGACCCGCGCCTGATGGCGCTGGCACCCGCGCTGGCAGTGGGACAGATGCTGTGTCTGATCACATCGTTCGCCTGCCTGATCCATGCGGCGATCACCAACGATTTCTCCGTCCAGAACGTCGCGGCCAACAGCGCGGTAGACAAGCCGCTGCTGTACAAGATCACCGGCGTCTGGGGCAACCATGAGGGATCGGTCCTGCTGTGGGCGATGATCCTGTCGATCTGCGGCGGCGCGGTCGCGCTGTTCGGGCGCAACCTGCCTTCCGCCCTGCAGGCGCGGGTAATTGCGGTGCTCGGCGGGGTGGCGGCCGGGTTCGAACTGTTCTGCCTGCTGACCTCCAACCCGTTTGCCCGCGTCTGGCCCGCCCCGATGGACGGGCAGGGCATGAACCCGCTGCTGCAGGACCCCGGCCTCGCGTTCCATCCGCCCATCCTCTACACCGGCTATGTCGGCTTTGCCGTGCCGTTCGCCTTCGCCATCGCCGCCCTGATCGAGGGACGGGTCGATGCCGCGTGGGGGCGCTGGGTGCGGCCGTGGGCGGTCGCGGCATGGTGCTTCCTGACCTGCGGCATCGCGCTGGGGTCGTGGTGGTCGTACTACGTGCTGGGCTGGGGCGGGTACTGGTTCTGGGACCCGGTGGAAAATGCCTCGCTCATCCCGTGGCTGACGGGCACGGCGCTGGTACATTCGGCCATTGTCGTCGAAAAGCGCGAAGGACTGAAGATCTGGACGGTCCTGCTGGCGATCGGCACGTTCTCCTTCTCCCTGTCGGGCACGTTCCTCGTGCGGTCGGGCATCCTCAATTCCGTGCATGCGTTCGCCAATGACCCGGCGCGCGGCATCTTTATCCTCGGGCTGCTGGCGCTGGTCATCGGGGGATCGCTCCTGCTGTTCGCCATGCGCGCGCCGCAACTGACGACGGGCGGCCTGTTCGCCCCCGTCTCGCGCGAGGGGCTGCTGGTGCTCAACAACATCCTGCTGTGCTCGATCTGCGCCGTGGTGCTGACGGGGACGATGTATCCGCCCTTCATGTCGCTGCTGTTCGGCAAGACGATTTCAGTGGGCAAGCCGTTCTTTGACGCGACCACCATTCCGCTGGCGATCCCGCTGATGGCATTCATGGGCTTTGGCCCGATGATGCCGTGGAAGCGCGCGCATATGTGGCCGGTCCTGCGCCGCCTGTGGTGGGCGGCGGCGATGTCGCTGGTGGCACTGGTGATTGCCGTGGTGCGCATGCGCGACATCCTGCCGATCCTTGCCACCGGCATGGCGGTCTGGGTGATCGCCAGCAGCGCCACCGACATCGTCGAACGCCTGCGCCTGTTCCGCCAGCCGCTGTCCGCCAGCCTGCAGCGCGCGCGCAGCCTGCCGCGCGCGGTGTTCGGCGCGGCACTGGCGCATGCGGGCGTCGGCGTGACGGTCCTTGGCCTTGCCGGCATGTCGCAGGCCAGCCACCGCATTGTCGAGGTGCATATCGGCCAGACCGAGATGCTGGCCGGTGACGCATGGACCCTGACGGACGTGCGCAACGCCAGGGGGCCGAACTATGACGCCATGATCGCCACGATCGAGGTGCGCCACAACGGCCGCCTGGTCACGACGCTGCACCCGGCGAAGCGGACCTTCGCCAGCCAGCACCAGACCACGACCGAGGTCGCGATCCACACCAACCTGATTTCCGATACCTATGGCGTGCTGGGTGACAAGCATGGGACGGATGCCGACCCGACCTATGTCCTGCGCCTGCATCACAATCCGCTGGCGCCGTGGATGTGGCTGGGCGGACTAATCATGGCCATTGGCGGCGCACTGTCGCTGTCGGACCGGCGGGTGCGCGTGGGCGCGCCGCGCCGGGCGCACGCGGCAAACATGGTGACACCGGCATGAACGACAACACCTCCCCCCCTTCCCCCACGCGGCGGCGACTGCTGATGGCGACTCCCCTTGTCCTTGCCGGGGCGACGGGGGTTGCCTTCTGGCGGATGCTGTCGGGCATGTCGCACGGCTCCTTCGATCCGCATGACATCCATGCGCCTGTGCTGGACAAGCCGGTGCCGGATTTCACCCTGCCGGACCAGCCCCCGTCGCAGGGATTTGGCGCCGCCGACCTCCGGGCACTGAAAACGCCGGTGCTGGTCAATTACTTCGCGTCATGGTGCATCCCGTGTGTCGCGGAAATGCCGACGCTGAACGCGCTGAAGACGCAGGTGCCGATCTGGGGCATCGCATACAAGGACAGGCCCGAACATGCCCTGGGCTTCGTACAGCGCGCGGGCAATCCCTATGCCCGCATCGCGGCCGACCATGACGGGCTGGCGGCGATCGACTGGGGCGTGTCGGGCGTGCCGGAAACCTTCCTGATCGGGCCGGGGGGCATCATCCGCTGGCATACCGCCGCCCCGATTACCGAGGACCTGATCCGCACGACCATCCTGCCCCTGGTGGACCGCCTGAAACAATGACCGTCCGTATCCTGCGACGCGCGCTGATTGCGCTGACCCTGTGCCTTGCGCTGCTGCCGCTGGTGGCCGGTGCGGTGGATGACCCGTCCGAAATGCTGCCCGATCCCGCGCAGGAACAGCGCGCCGAGGCCATTGGCGCGCAACTGCGCTGCCTTGTCTGCCAGAACGAATCGATCGAGGACAGCAGCGCCGACCTTGCGCGTGACCTGCGCCATGTGGTGCGCGAACATGTGGCCAAGGGCGAAAGCAACAAACAGGTCATGGACTGGATGGTTGAACGATATGGCAACTTCATCCGCCTGCGCCCGCCGCTGACCACCGGCACGCTGCTTTTGTGGCTGATGCCGGTGCTGGCGCTGCTGGTGGGTGTGGCAGTCGCGCTGCGTGCCTTCCGCCGCCCCAGGACATCCTCCCCCCCGCCCCTGACCGACGCCGAGCGCGCGCGGTTGGCCGACCTGACCCGACCGCGCTGAGAAAATCATGATCTGGATTGGTATCTTCCTGCTCAGCGTAATCGCGCTGCTGCCCTGCCTTATCTCGTTCCGCAGGACGACATTGCTGCGTGATGAACGTGAAAGCGCCTTTGAACTGCATCAGGCGCAGATGGTCGAACTTGACCGTGACCTTGCCGAAGGGCTGATCGCGCCCACCGAACATGACAGCGCGCGGCTGGAGATCCAGCGCCGTCTGCTGGGTTCGGACAACATGGCGGTGCCCGCCCCGCGCCGGGGCGCATCCACGCTGGCGATTTCGGCCGCGCTGCTTGCGCTGCCGCTGGCGTCGGTGGGGCTGTACCTGACCTGCGGCCATCCCTCCATGCCGGCAATGCCACTGGCCCCGCGCCTTGCGGCGGCGGACAAGGCGGACCATCGCAATGACGACCTGATCAACCGCCTGCGCGACAGCCTGCAGCACATGCCCGCCGACGATCCCAGCCGCTTCCAGGGTTATGTCCTGCTTGGGCAGGCGGAAGCGGCGCGCGACCATTACGCCGCCGCCGCGCAGGCATGGCGCGAAGCCATCGCCAGCAAGTTCGAACCCGAAGTTGCCGCCCGCGCGGCAGAGGCGCAGACCATGGCCGATGGCGGCCATATCTCCCCTGAAACGGCGGACCTCTACCGGCGCGCGCTGGACGCCGCCCCGGCGGATGCACCATGGCGCATGGCCGTCCAACAGCGCATCGCGCAGTCGGAACATCAGTAAAAGCCAAATCATAAAAAGTTTTTGGTGAAGCTTTTTTCAGGGTCTGTTGGGAATTATGGTTTTTAAAAGCGTGTGATTGTGATTCAAGGTCTGCATGGATCGCTTCGTACTGACAGACGCCCAATGGGCGAAAATGGAACCGCTGTGCCTTGGCAAGAAAACGG
>NZ_POTC01000009.1 GCF_002906255.1 Novacetimonas maltaceti
CCGCCCCCCCGCCCCACGCGTGAGGAGGCAGAAGATGCCGTACGCACGCTCCTGCGCTGGGCCGGCGAAGACCCCCGGCGCGAAGGGCTGCATGACACGCCGGCGCGCGTGGTGCGTTCGTACGAGGAATTCTTCTGCGGCTACGCCGAGGACCCGGTCGACCTCCTGACCCGCACCTTTTCCGAGGTCGAGGATTATGACGAGATGGTGCTGCTGCGTGACATCCGCTTTGAAAGCCATTGCGAACACCACATGGTGCCCATCATCGGGGTGGCGCATGTCGCCTACCTGCCGCGCAAGCGCGTGGTCGGCATTTCAAAGCTGGCGCGCGTGGTCGATGCCTATGCCCGGCGGTTCCAGATACAGGAACGCATGACGGCGCAGATCGCCAACACCATCAACGAAGTCCTGCAGCCACGCGGCGTGGGCGTGGTGATCGAGGCCTCGCACCAGTGCATGACAACGCGCGGCGTGCACCGCCCCGGCGTGTCGATGGTCACCAGCCGGATGCTGGGCACGTTCCGCAGCAATTCCGACACGCGGCGGGAATTCCTGTCGATCCTGAACCGTCCCGGCGTTACGGGCGGGGTGTAAAGTCCAGTCAAAGACGTTTTTGGAGTGCCGCCTTTTTTCCAAAAAGGCGGCGCCCTCTGAAGCTTTTTGGGAAAAGCTTCACCAAAAACCTTTATCCGTTGATCAGATCTCGACCCGCGCGCCCAGCACGGCGACGAACTGCGCCAGCCATGCCGGATGGGCAGGCCAGGCCGGGGCCGTCACCAGCAGGCCATCGGTCACGGCGGCGTCGATGGCGATATCGGCAAAGATCCCGTCCGCCAGTTCGACATCGGGACGGCAGGCGGGATAGGCCGAAACCCTGCGCCCGGAAATGATCCGCGCCGCCGCCAGCAGTTGCGCCGCATGGCAGATCGCGGCAATCGGCCGGTCCGCGAATGCACGCACCAGAGCAATGACCTGCGGGTTGAGGCGCAGGTATTCCGGCGCGCGGCCACCGGGAATGACCAGGCCGGCATAATCCTCGTGCCGCACGTCCGCGAACGTCGCGGTCAGGGCAAAGCGGTGGCCGGGCTTTTCGCTATAGGTCTGCGCACCCTCAAAGTCATGGATGGCGGTCAGGACATGCTCGCCCTTCTTCCTGTCCGGGCAGACCGCGTCGACCTGATATCCCAGCATGCCCAGCGCCTGGAACGGGACCATGATCTCGTAATCCTCGACATAGTCACCGGCGAGGAGGAGGAGTTTTTTCGTCATTTCCGAAGCCCTTTCCTTGGTGTCGCGGGCGACATGCGGGTGTCAGTCATGGCCCGGCGGCAGGTGTTCGCGCAGGCGCGGCATCAGCTCGACGAAATTGCAGGGCACATGGCGGCTGTCGAGCTGCCAGACAAGGATGTCGTCCCAGCCGTCGCGCACCGCCCCGGTGGAACCGGGCAGCGCGAACAGGTAAGTCCCGTCCGCCACCCCGGCCAAGGCGCGCGACTGGATCGTGGAGGTCCCGATCTTCTGGTATGACAGCATGCGGAACAGTTCGCCAAAGCCCTCGATCCGCTTGTCGATCACACGTTCGAATGCCTCCGGCGTCACGTCGCGGCCCGTCACCCCGGTGCCGCCGGTGGAAATCACCACGTCAACCTGCGGATCGGCGATCCATTGCGCAAGGCGTGCCGCAATCGCATCCGCATCGTCAGGTTCGATCGCACGCGCGGCGACGTGATGGCCCGCCGCCGTGATCCGTTCGGCAAGGATGTCGCCGGAACGGTCATCCGCAGGGGTACGCGTGTCGGAGACCGTCATCACCGCGATGCGGACCGGCAGGAAGGGCTTGTTCATATCCAGTCGTGACATGGCGCGATCTTCGCCCCCGTGCACACCATTCGTCAATCTCGATCTGTCATTGCGGGGGAACGGCGCGCCATGACATCGCGAAAAGATTACCGGGAAAGATACCTGTAGAAACCACCTAAAGCGGAAGTCCAGAAATAACTTTACTGATTGTTTGTGCATCGCACAAAAAATTATCTCTTTTGTAACAACGCAATATTTTTGATTTTCATCAGTTGCATGAGAATACGCATCATATTATTTCATACTAAATAAATGTTCATAAAATCTATTGTCCAAGGTTCATCTCCAATATGAAATATGCTACGAATGCGCGGATGATCAGGATAATTCCACTCTTTCTTGCCCCCATCGTGCTGTCTTTTCTTGTGCTTGTCGCCGGTCGGGACCCGGCCATGGCGCAGGCCATACCGGGCGACAGCATGGGTGGAATCGGCACCCAGCCGATGGTGGCCGCCAACGCACGGCGCACGCAGTCCGCCTGGGCCCAGGACCCGGGACAGTTCTTCAGCGCCCCCTATGGCGACCAGCATTTCTTCGGAAGCTGGCTTGGCCTGCAGCCGTGGCTGGTGCGCCACGGCATCCACATCGCCGCGGACGAGCATGAGGAGCTGGCCGGGAACTTCCGCGGCGGCGCCAAGCAGGGCGTCACCGACGCGGGGCAGACGGGCGTGGAAATCGACATCGACTGGAACCGTCTGGCGGGGCTGAAGAATTTCTGGACCCACACCATGATCGTCAACGGCCATGGCACGAACCTCAGCACCGAATACATCCACGATTCCCTTGGCGGGGTGCAGCAGATCTATGGCGCGCGTGGTAACGTCGTGGCCCATCTGGTCTACATGTATGCCGAACAGTCGCTGTTCCATAACCGGCTCGACATCAGCGCGGGCTGGATCCCGGTCGGCAGCTTCTTCGCCGCGTCACCGCTGTTCTGTAACTTCATGAACGTGTCGATCTGCGGCAATCCCGCGCCCGGCAAGTATGTCCCCGGCGGACGCGACTGGCCGTCGGGCAACCTTGGCGTCGTGATGCGCGTCATGCCGACGGTCGATACCTATATCATGGCGTCGATGTTCGCCGTCTCGCCCCATGCCTATAACGGCGGCATCTCCGGCTGGTCCTGGGCGCAGAGCGGGCTTGGGCATTTCTCCACCCCGGTGGAAATCGGCTGGCTGCCGGAATTCGGCCGCCATCACCTCGCCGGTCATTACAAGGCGGGCTATGGCTATGACAATTCGCAGTACAACGACCTGTTCCAGGACATCGACGGCAATTCGGCGGTGATCACCGGCCGCCCCTTCCGCAAGGAATCGGGCGTCAGCACGGCCTGGTTCCAGGCGGACCAGATGTTCGTGCGCAATGGCAAGGGGCCGACGAACGGCCTGATCGGCATGGCGGGTTACATGTATACCTCCGGCAAGGTGTCGGCCATGAAGCAGCATGCGTGGGCGGGCATGATCGAAACCGGCGCGAAATGGGGCCGGCCGCTCGATACCATGGGCGCGATGTTCCACTATTTCGAAATGAGCCGCTCTTCGGTGCTGCAGCAGGAAGCCTCCATGCTGACGGGGCAGCCGCTGCTGTCGAACCAGTGGGGACAGGCGTGGGGCATCCAGACGCATGAGGATGTGTATGAACTGTTCTACAACATCCATGCGGCACGCGGCATGAGCTTCCAGCCCGACTTCCAGTATATCAACCGCCCCGGCGGCACCACGACCTACCACGACGCCGCCGTGATGGCGTTGCAGTTCAACTGCATCCTGTAACGCGCCCCATCGCGCTGCCGCGCACAAGGCTGTAGGAAGGGCGGCATCATGAGTGATGTCGTCCCTTCCCTTTCCCGCGCGGACAGTCCCTGCGCGATCGCCCATGCCGCCATGGCCCTTTATCCCCCGGCCGAACGCGGCGTGCCGCGCCTTCTGTGCCTGTCGGAAAACGCCACCTACCGCATCGACCTGCCGGGCGGGGGGCACCGCGTCCTGCGCGTCCACCGTCCCGGATATCATGACGCCACGGAAATCCGCAGCGAACTGGCATGGCTCGACAGCCTGCATGACGCGGGCCTGCAGGTGCCGCGTCCCATATGCGCGATGGATGGGGAACGGCTGCATCATGTCGGCACCGCAGGAATGCCGGGACGGCATGTAGTGATGTTCGACTGGATCGACGGCGTCGAACCCACGCCCGACATCGACCCCGGCAGCTTCGCGCGCCTTGGCCGCATCACCGCGCACCTGCACCGCCACAGCCGCGCATGGGACAGGCCACGGGACTTCCGGCGCAAGGCGTGGACGCATGCCACCATGGTCGGGCCGGATGCGGCATGGGGACAGTGGCAGGCGGCGCACGGGCTGGATGAAGGCGCACGCGACACGGTTGCCCATGCCATGGCGCGCGCTGGCGCGGAACTTGCGGCCTATGGCGAGGATGCGGCGCGTTTCGGCCTGATCCATGCGGACCTGCGGCTGGCGAACCTGCTGATCGCGGGGGAGCGCACGCATATCATTGATTTTGACGATTGCGGCTTCAGCTGGTTCATGCAGGACCTTGCCGCGGCGCTCAGTTTCTTCGAGGACCATCCCCGCATGCCGCACTGGGTCACGCACTGGCTGCGGGGGTATGAAACCGTCAGCCATGTGGGGGACGCCGACATCTCGGTCCTGCCCGCGCTGATTACGCAGCGCCGGGTGCAGCTTCTGGCATGGGGGGCGTCACACGCCCATACGGAACAGGTGCGCAGCCTTGGCCCGGACTGGAACGCCCGGTGCGTGACATTGTGCCGCGACTACCTTGACGGGCGCCTTGCCCGGCGGGTCGGGGCATAGGCCGCGCCCGCTTCACCAGCCCTGTCCATGATAACGGCGATGACCGGCAATCCTATGCCCGTGATCGCAAGCATGATCCATGTCATTCACCCGCCCGGGCGCGGATGGTATTCATACTCCGGCAGGGCGCTTCCCCGGCGTGGGGAAAATCAGGCCGTTTCAGCAGCGCAGTCGAGCGTGCGGGCATAATCGAGCAGCGCGCGGCGATGGCTGAGGTGAATGGAGCGGACATTCTGCGAACGCGCGGTCGTATCGTCGGAAGACAGGCCGTTCGCGCCGGAATGGGAAGAGGTGTTGATAAGCGTCTCAGTCACTGAAGGCATCGTTTCGGGTTCCGTAACTGTGCCGAAGCAGGGGCATCGCGACAGTGGTCCGTCGCATCGAATGATTTATTACCTAATCGTCATATATGACCAGATTGAGGCAGCAAGGCCATAGTTTGAATTTATCTGCACCTTTTGGATCACTTTTTCGTTTACTCCCGCATCCCCCCTCCGCTGCGCCTTGTGGCCGGGTAATGGCGGGTGATAATCGCATCCATGCGCTTTGTTCACACATCCGACTGGCAGGTCGGCAAGGTCTTCCGCTTTGCCGATGACAGCACGCAATCCGTCCTGCAGGACCAGCGGCTGGAGGTCATAGGCCGCATCGGGCGCCTGGCCCGCGAACACGGCGCGCAGGCCGTCGTCGTGGCGGGCGACATCTATGACCATGAAATCCCGGTGGACCGTACCCTGCGCCAGCCGATCGAGCGCATGCGCCAGTTTCCCGACCTGTGCTGGCACCTGATCGCGGGCAACCACGACCCCAACGTGCCCGGCGGCATCTGGGACCGGCTGCACGCCATCGGCCTGCCGGACAACATTGTCGCCCACCTTGATGGCCGGCCCGCCCCCATGGACCCGGCCGGCGCCGCATGGGTCATTCCCGGCGGCCTGAAACGCCGCCATGTCGCGACCGACCCGACGGCGGACATGGATTCGGCCGAAACGCCCGCCGGCGTCATCCGCGTCGGGCTGGCGCACGGGTCGGTGCGTGACTTCGGCAGTGACGAGGTGCAGAACCGCATCGCCATCGACCGCGCCCGGCGCGCGGGCCTGTCCTACCTTGCCCTTGGGGACTGGCACGGGCAGCAGCGCATCGACGAGCGGACATGGTACAGCGGCACGCCCGAAATCGACGGGTTCGACCGTGGCGGCGATGGCGGCGGCCATGCGCTTGTGGTGGACCTTGCCGGTCCCAACGCCCGGCCGGAGGTCACGTCCCACCGGGTCGGCCGCTTCGTCTGGCACCGTGACAGCGCCACCCTGACGCAGGAGCAGGATATCGCCGCCCTGGAACACCGCCTGCGCAACATTGACCCGCAGGAGGCAGGCCACGTGCTCGTCTGGCTGTCGGTGCGCGGTGCTCTGTCGCTGGAGGGGCTGCAGGCCTACCAGGACATGCTCGACGCGCTTGGCTCCGCCCTGCGGCTGCTGCGCGTCGATGGGGAACCCACGCTGCTGCCCCATGCGGACGACCTCGACCTGTTCGGAACCGGGGCGGTGCGCGCGGCCGCCGCCATCCTGTCGGAACGCGCGGGCGAAGGGCCGGAGGAACAGCGCGACATCGCCACCGCCGCCCTGCGACGCCTTGCGCTGATGGTCGGCGCGGGGGACAGCCGGAAGGGAGCGGCATCATGATCCTGCATGGGCTGAATGTCACCAACGTGCGCAAATTCGTGGCCCCCACGCAGCTGTGCGGGCTGGGGCCGGGGCTGAACGTGCTGGCGGCGCGCAATGAATTCGGCAAGTCCACGCTGCTGGCGGCCCTGCGGGCGGCGTTCATGTGGCGCTATTCCAGCACCGGCAGGCAGGTCAAGGAACTGCGCCCCTTCTCCGACCAGGCCGCGGGGCCAATCGTGAATGTGGATTTCAGTATCGGCAACATTGCCTGCCACCTTGAAAAACGCTTCCTGTCACGCGCGGGCATGAGCCTGCGGGTCGGGGACGAGACTTTTTCCAATGCCGATGCCGAAGAGAAGCTGCAGGACATCATGGGGCTGGAGGCGCAGGGCCGTGGCGAGGCATGCGGCGTCTGGAGCGCGCTGTGGGTCACGCAGGGCGACAGCCTGAAGCAGCCCGAACTGTCCGGCCGGGCCAGCGACGCGCTGACCGCCTGCCTTGAGGGGGAACTCGGCAACATCACCGGCGGCGCGGAGGCCACGCGGCTGCTGGCGATGGTGCGTGACGAACGTGCCGTCCTGCTCGACGGGCGCGGCAGGCCGAAGGGACGCTACAAGGCCGCGATCGAGGAGGAAGAGGCCGCCAGTGCGGAGATCACGCGCCTGCTGGAGCGCCGCCGCGCGCTTGAGGACGATATCGAGACCCTGGCCGAAAAGCGCCGCCTGCTGCACCATGCCGATGACGCCACCCGGCATGAGCAGGAAACCGCCGACCTCATGCAGGCCCGCCGCGACCGCGACCGCCTGCACCAGCACGCGGCCCGGTTGAAGGCCGCGCGGGCGGAGGTGCAGCTTGCACATGGCAGGCTGGCCATTGCCCATGACGCGATTACCCGCCGCGCGACGATGGAGGCCGAACGCCAGCGCCTGAGCGCACGCACGGACGAACTGCGCGCGGCCATGGACGCCGCGCAGCAGCGCTGCGACCGTGCGGAGCAGGCAACGGCCGCGCGCCGGCATGACCTGCAGGCCGCGACGGTGCGCCTGCAGGCCGCGCAGGAGATGCACCGCCGCGCAAGCCAGCGCGAAAAGGCCAGCGCATGGCAGCGTGAACAGGCGGACGCGACCACCCTTGTCACACGGCTGGAACAGGCGGCAGCACAGGTGGCGCAGGCAGAGCTTCACCTTGCGACGCTGCGTGTCGATGACGCCATGATGAACCGCCTGCGCCAGGCGGAACGCACGGCTGACCGCGCCAGCGCACGTTACAGCGAACAGGCGGCCCGCATCGAATTCAGCCTGCGGCCCGACATCGCGGGGCAGGTCCGCATCAACGGCGCGCCCCTGTCGGGCACGCAACTTGAAATCACCGCCGCAACCCTCCTCCACATCCCCGGCATTGGCGACATCCGTATCACCCCACCCGGCGCGGACGACCACGCGCACGCCCTGCAGGCCCGCACGCAGGCGCGCGATGCGCTGGCCGCCCTTCTGGCGCAGGCGGGCTGTGCGGACATGACCGCGGCGCTGGAGGCCCATGTCACGCGCCAGCAGGCCGAACGCACCGTGAGCGAGGCCCGCAAGATGCAGGCCCACCTGCTGTCCGCCGACATGACCGACCCGGCGGCGGCGCTGGCGGCGGCCAGGGCGCGGGTCATGGAACTTGACCGGCTGCTCGCCTCTGTCGCGCAGGACCCCGACGCCGCCGCCCTGCCCCCGCTGGCCGAGGTGCAGGACGCCCTGGGCACCGCCGAAGCACAGGTGGAGGCCGCCCGCGCAGCCCTGCTGTCCCCCGATGGCGAAGCCCGGCAGGCCCGCGACATGCTGACACGCCACCGCACGGAACTGGAACAGGCGCAGCAGCAGCTTGACCGGCTGACGCTGGAACTGACGCGCGAACGCATGGCACAGCCGGATGACACCCTTGCCACCCGCCATCAGGAGGCACAGGCCGCCCGCGACACCGCCGAAGGCGCGCTGCGCGCGTGCGAGGCCGACCGTCCCGACGAGGACGAGGCCATGGTCGATGCCCGCATCAGCCGCCTTGAGCGCACGCTGGAGAACCGGCGCACGGAGGTGGGCGAACTGCGCCAGGACATCGCCGCCCTGTCGGGCCGCATCGGCATCGCGGAGGGCGACGGGCTGGATGAACGGATCGCGGAACATGAACGCCTGCGTGACGGGCATGCGCGCGAACGTGCCGAATGCGCGCGACAGGTGGAGATCCTGACGCTGCTGGCCGATACGCTGGCGGCAACGGCGCAGGATGCGACGGAGCAGTATCTTGCCCCGCTGACGCGCGCGATGGAGCCTGCCCTGCGCGGACTGTTCCCCCGTGCACAGGTGACGCTGGGGACCGATTTCTCGATCACCGGCATCACACGCGCCACGGCGGAGGAATTCGATACCCTGTCCGATGGCACGCGTGAACAGATCGCGGTGCTGGCGCGACTGGGCATGGCGGACCTGCTGCATACGCGCGGGCAGCAGGCGATGGTGGTGCTGGATGACGCGCTGACATTTTCCGACAGCGGCCGGATGGAGCAGATGTTCGATATCCTGACGGAAATGTCGCGCCGGTTGCAGATCATCATCCTTACATGCCGGTCGGAACAGTTTGCAGGGCTGGGCGCGCGGCGGTTGAGCGTGGAGACCGCAGGCGCATAAAAGAACGCCGCTTTTTTGAAAAAAGACGGCACCCAAAAACTTTTATTACTTCATATATTTTTTATAATAGCTAATTTGTTCGGAATTATAGCATTTTTCATGAAGTAAATTAATAAAAGTCTTTTTGCTTCTTTTTCTCCAGAAAAAGAAGACCCTTCCCCTCACAGCACCCGCCCCATCACATATTCATCCACCGCGACCCCATCGACCATCAACGCCGCAACGCGCCGTCCCTCCACCACAAAGCCGCTTTTTTCATACAGGCGGATCGCCCGGTCATTATGCACCATGACCGTCAGTTCCAGCCGACCCAGCCCATGCGCCCGCGCCCAGTCCCCGCACGCGCCAAGCAGCGCCGTCCCGATGCCCATGCCGGTATGGGCGGCACATATCCCGATCACGAGGCTGCCGACATGGCGATTGCGGCGGAAACTGCCCCCCGTGACCTCGACAAAGCCAACCGGCACGCCCGTCCCCCGCGCAAAAGCCAGCAGGAGGACGGAGTTGTCTGCGGCACGAAGCTGCGCTATTTCTGCCTTCATTGCCTCGACGTCCATAGAACGCTCATCAGGTTCGAACATCATGAAGCGCGTTTGGCCATCAAGTTTACGCTTCATTTCAAGCACGCAACGGGAATCCGAAACCGAGGCTTCCCTGATTTCGATCGTCATCGTCATCCTCGTCATGGTTGCGGCACGCACGACGACGAAGGCCCCGCCATCGCACGCCCCCGAAGACACCGGTCACAACCGCCGCCACGCACTCCGCTCCCTGTGGAACAGGATGCGTGCATGGGGACATGGCGAAATGGAAACGCAGTAAGGGCGCACGACATGGGACCGGCATCGAACATATGGACCTCCATATCAGGCCGATAGACCCGTCGGAACCGCGCGGCGGACGGATCGGGCATGGTCCCGTGACCCTGCATGTCCATAAAGAAAGAGGAGGCACATGGCCCCCTCCCCCAGTTTTTCGATCCTTGATGAAGAATCAAAGTCTCCGGATGCCGCCTTTTTTCAGGAAGGCGGCGTTGTCTGAAGCTTTCTGGAAACAGCTTTACCGAAAACTTCTATAGGTTAGCGGTCTTCGGGTGGGCGGGCGTTGGCGTTGGCCACGCGGCGGCCCCACGAAATCAGGTCGCTGGTGCAGTCATCGCGGTCGATGGTGCATTCGATCAGGGTCGGGCCTTCACGGTTGGCCAGCCCCTTTTCAATCGCCTGCGCCAGTTCGCCACCCGTCGTCGCCTTCAGGCCAAGGCCCTTGCCGTCCTCGGCATTGAAGACTTCCATCAGGCCCGCATAATCCCAGTTCTTGACGTTGTTGTACGGCCCGTCATGGATCTGCACCTCGATGGTGTAACCACGGTTGTTGACCAGGAAGATCAGCACCGGCAGCTTCAGGCGCACCATCTGCGCCACTTCCTGCGCCGTCAACTGGAACGACCCGTCACCGACCATCAGCACGATGCGACGTTCCGGCGCCGCCACGGCATAACCGAACGTGGCGGGCACCGACCAGCCGATATGGCCCCACTGCATCTCCAGTTCCACGCGCGCACCGTGCGGCAGCTTCATCTGGATGGCATTGAACCAGGAATCCCCGGTCTCCGCGATCAGGCTGGTCTGCGGGGTCAGCACACCGCTGATCTGGCGGGCCATTTCCGCACGCACCAGCGGGGCGGCGGGATCGGCCGACGCAACCGGGGCGGCAGGTTTGTGGATACGGCGGAATTCCGTGACCGTCGTATCCTTTTTCGGACGCCCATCCCACGCCTTCGTCACGCCATCCAGCACATCGCGCAGATGGATGCCGTCATAGGCCACGCCCTCGACACTCACATGCCGCCCGTCGGCGACCACGACATTCTCGCCACGCGGCCACGCGGTCCAGCCCACGGTGGAATAGTCGTTGAAGACCGGGGCCAGCGCGATGATCCCATCCGACCAGTCAAAGATCTGCCGCACGCCGGGGCTGCTGACATCACCCCAGAACGTGCCGACATAGCCGGGATGGTCTTCGGGGAAGAAGCTCTTGGCCGCGGCCATCGTCGCCACGGCACAGCCCAGCGCGTCCGCCAGGCGAATGGCGGCGGCCTCGGCCCCCGCCGCGCGCAGCTTGCTGCCGATCAGCAGCACCGGCTTCTTGCGACTGTCGATAAAGCGGGTCAGCGCATCCACCGCCTGCGCCACGCTCGCGGGGTCGGATGGCATTTCAGCCAGCACCGCGCTGGCCGGGCCGGGCCGCACGCAGGGCTGGGCGGCGACATTGCACGCGATCTCGATATAGGCGGGCTTCTTTTCCCGCAGCGCCGTACGGATCGCGTGGTCGATCAGGGCCGGCGCCTCGGTCGCGGAGGTGACGGATACCGCCGCACAGGTCAGGCGCTTTGCAATATCAAGCTGGTAGGAATAATCCGGCGTGCCGATCGTGTGGTGCAGGATATGGCCGCTGCCGACATCGTTCGAATTCGGCGCGCCCGAAATCAGGATGACCGGCAGGTTTTCGGCATAGGCCCCGCCAATCGCGTTCAGCGCCGACAGCGCACCGACGCTGAAGGTCACGACAGCCGCACCCGCGCCGTTCGCGCGGGCATAACCCTCGGCACTGAACCCGCAGTTCAGCTCATTGCAGCAATAGACCTGCCGCAGCCCGTCAATTTCCAGAAGCTGGTCAAGCAGGACAAGGTTGTAATCCCCGGCAACCGCGAAGTGGTCCTTCAGCCCGATCTGGGCAAGGCGGTCGCCAAGGTAATGTCCGACAGTATAGGCCATGTTCGTGTCCCTCCGTTTTTATTGCGGATGACCACATGATGGATCATGCGACCACATGGAAGAATGTCCCAGAACAAACCTTTACCAAAAAGAATGAAAGTTTCTGGTGAAGCTTTTGATCGAAAAAACTTCGGAAGACGCCGCCTTTTTGAAAAAAGGCGGCACCCAAAAACTTCTTTTGCTTTCCTTGGCAGGCTCCCGAAACATTCCCTCCAACAACCGCTGTGAACGAACCTTTGGCCCGGCGGGGGCGCTAGACGCTTTCGGCGACCCAGTTCTTGCGCTTGGTCGCCTGCCCGATGCCGGGATTGAAACAGTTGCACGGGTCAAGCTGCTGGTAATGCGCACGCACGTCATCGGGTGCTGCATACAGGTGCCCGAAATTATGCTCCGCCGGGTAACGCGCCCCGCGACGGTCCAGCAGCGGCAGCATGCGATGTTCAAGGTCCATGCAGTCGTTGCCTTTGCGCACCACGTAATCCTGGTGCATCACGTGGCACAGGAAATGCCCGTAATACAGCTTGACGATGATCTCGCGGTCGATGTCGTCGGGCAGCACCTCGAACCATTCACGGTCATTGCGGCGCAGGGCGACGTCAAGGGCGACGATGTCCTCCGTCGTGCGGGGATGGACCGCACGGTACCGGACGGCGGCCCCCGCCGCGGCAAAGCGGTGCAGGAACGCCTTCGCCCCCTCGTCCGGGGTGCATTCGAAGAATTCGCCCTCGTTCTTCGCGAAATGACTGGTCAGGAAGTCCCGTGCCTCCTGCGCGCCGGACGCACTGACCTTGAGCATCAGGTGATGGGCGAAACGGTCACGGTAATCGCGCATGCGGCGCGGCAGGTGATTGGGGAAGAAGTGGCTCAGGAACTGCATGAACCGGTCGGTAAAGTGCGACGGCATGAAGCCCATGCGGTCGAACAGGCGGTCGAACTTCGCCTTCATCGCAAACAGCGCGGGCAGGCGGCGCGTGCCCAGCATGCGGATGATGACGAAGGTGTCCTTGCCATACTTCTCCGCGATGTTGAACGCATCGCGATGCAGGTATTCCCCCGCGATCGGCAGTTCCGAGAACGAGCCCAGCACATGGCGGCGCAGGTCCTCGAGCACATCGGTCTGGTTCGTGCCGATATAGAAGACGACGGGGTTCTTCTCCGCCTCGAACGTGTCAAGGCGCACGGCGAACAGGCCGAGGTGCCCGGCACAGCCCGACCCTTCGTGCAGGCGGCGCAGGTCGGCGTTGTAGCGCGCGGGCGTATCGGCGTCGATGTCGCGCACATGGCGGGCGTAATCGTCATCATGGCCGCGCCCGGCGTTCCAGTTGATGCTGGCATCGGGGAATTCGCCCCGTTCGGCCCTGGCCAGGATCTCCTCCGCATCGGTGCCGAGGTCGATGCCGAGGTGATTGACCAGGTGCAGTTCACCCGCCGCATCGACCTGCGCATACAGCGCCATGTCGGTATAGGCCGGGCCACGGCGCACCAGCGCGCCGCCGGAATTGTTGCTAACGCCGCCAAAGACGGACGCACCGATGCACGACGAACCGATGACCGAATGCGGCTCCCGCCCCAGCGGCTGGAGCATGCCTTCAAGCTGGTCCAGCGTCGCGCCCGGCAGGCAGACGACCTGCTTTCCCCCACCGATCAGGTGGATGGTGCGCATGCGCATGCTGTTGATGATGACGACATCACGGTCATATTTGTCGCCATCCGGGGTCGACCCGCCCGTCAGGCCGGTATTGGCGGCCTGCATGATCACGATCACGCCGGCCTTCACACAGGCCTGCAGCACGCGCCACTGCTCCACAAGGGAGCCGGGGCGCACGACGGCAAGGGCGCGCCCCTGCCCGAAGCGGAACCCGCGGCGGAAAGGCAGCGTCGCCCCCGGATCGGTCAGGACATGCCCGTTGCCCACGATCGTGCGGAACGTGTCGATCAACTGGCTTGCGGATGTATCATGCGCCATTGTCAGCATTCTTCTTGAAATCTCCTGTCATGCACAAACGCCACGCGCACGCTTCCCGCGACATGCCGCAGGCCGTGCGCGGACGCAGGCACACCGTGCAGTGTGCCACGTCCGACGCATGTCCAGACAGGTATAAAACGCCGAGGCTCCATGTCCATGGAGCCCGGCATCAGGCGGCGGCGGACGTCTCGCCCAGCCGCGCCAGCGGTTCCATCAGCAGGTGGTTGTGCGAATAATCGACCGGGATGGAAATGACGACCGGCCCTTCGGCCTCCATTGCCGTGCGCAGCGCGCCCGCGATTTCATCGGCACTGCGGATTGCGATCCCCTGCGCACCGCACGAACGCGCGAACATCGCAAAGTCGATCGGCCCGAAATCAACGCCCGACCCACGGCCGTATTTCTTGCGCTCCTGCATCTCCACCATGTTGTACTGCTGGTCGACCCAGACAAGGTGGACGATGTTGCATTTCAGCCGCACCGCCGTTTCCAGCTCCATGCACGACATCATGAACCCGCCATCGCCGGACACGGAAATGACCTTCTGCGCCGGGTTGATCAGGCTTGCGGCAATCGCCCACGGCAGGCCGACGCCCATCGTCTGCTGGCCGTTGCTGATCAGCATCTGGCGCGCACGGAACGACAGCAGGTAACGCGCCAGCCAGATGTGGAACGTCCCCATGTCGAGGCACATCGTCACATCCGGGGTGACGACCTTTTCGAGTTCGCGCACGATCTGCAGCGGATGGACCGCCGTCTTGCTGGTGCTGCGCGCCTCCAGCAGGTCGCCACGGCGCTTGGCATGGTAGTCGCCAAGGATTTCCTCCAGCGTCGTGGCGCGCGCCAGCTTGCCCACCTTCGCCGTCAGCGCCGCGACGCTGGCCGCGACATTACCGATCAGTTCAACCGCCGGCACGTAATGGGTATCGAGTTCGGCGGCCACCACATCGACATGGACGATGCGGCGCGCGTCATCGACGTTCCACAGCCACGGATCATATTCGATCGGGTTGTAGCCGATGGAGATGACGACATCGGCCTCATGCAGCAACTGGTCGCCCGGCTGGTTGCGGAACAGGCCGACGCGGCCGCCGAAACGGTCGGCAAGGTCATGCGACACGGCGCCCGCCGCCTGATAGGTGCCGATGACCGGAACACCGGTGCGCGCGATCAGGCCGCGCACGGCCTGCGCCACGTCGGGACGGCTGGCCAGCAGACCCAGCAGGATGACCGGGCGCTGCGCCTTTTCAAGCAGGGCCGCGGCTTCCGCCACGGCCTCGTCGGCGGCGGCGCCCGCATCCGGCAGCGGACGACCCGCCAGCACCGGGCCGGAGGCCGGCATCGACAGGATGTCCATCGGCGTGCTGATGAAGGCGGCGCCGGGGCGTCCCTGCTCGGCAAAGCGGAAGGCGTTGGCGACGACTTCGGACACCGCGTTGGGGGAGGTGATTTCCGCGCTGTATTTGGTGATCGGCTGGAACATGGCGACGGTGTCCATGCTCTGGTGCGTCAGCTTCAGCCGGTCCGCCAGCTTCACCGCGCCGCCGATCGCCAGCACCGGGTCGCCTTCGGAATTGGCGGTGGCAAGGCCGGTCACGAAATTCGACGCCCCCGGCCCGGAGGTCGCGATGGCGACACCCGCCTTGCCCGTGATGCGCCCGATGCCGCCAGCGATGAATGCGGCATTCTGTTCATGGCGGGTGACAACCGTTTCGATCGGGGAGTCGACCAGCGCATCGAACAGGCGGTCGACCTTTGCCCCGGGGATGCCGAAAACATGCGTCACGCCATGTTCGACCAGGTTGCGCACAATCATTTCGGCCCCGCACTGCGTGGCGGCCGATCCTGCCTTGTCTGTCATATGACCGTTATTCCTGTAACGGGTGCGCCCGGCCTGCATGTGGCAGGGCGCGATTTACGGATGAATACAGTAAAGGATGGGGACGCGCCCCGCCTTAACCGCCTTCTGCCACGCGAATGGCCTCGTGGATGTTTTCCGGCGTCAGGTTTGCCTTGGCGAACTGCTCGGTACGCGGAAGCTGGATTTCCACGTCGGAGATGATCCCCACCTCCAGGCGTCCCTGCTTCACGCGGTAGTCGGTCACATGGCCGCCACGCCTGCCGTCCTCGGTCAGGAAGTGCAGGTGATAGCCCGCGACATTGACGCCCTGCATGTAGGGCGGCGTGCGGAAGCCGAGCATCGTGCCGGAGGAAGAGCCAAGCTGCATCGTCGGCTGGCGGCTGACGACCTCGAGCATCGGCGGATAGGGATGGCACTGGCAGAAGACGGTGCGCGTCTCCACCTTCTCGAACAGGCCGGTAAAGCGCACGGCGGCGAACAGGTTGGGATTGTCCACCAGGCGGTTGACGATCTCCTCGAACCCTTCCTTGTCGCACGGCGTGTCGATCACGTATTCCTTCTCCGGCTGGAAGAAGGTCACGCAGGCAAACGGCGTCTTGAGCGAACCGGGCACGCGCCCGGCCTGCCCGTCGGCGCGGAACTGGTGGATGACGCTGTCGTTGACGATCATCTCCCCATCGAGCGCGTTGAACGTGCCAAGGCCGAAATTGCCATGCATCAGGAGTTCGTCGAGCGTGGTTTCCCCGTCATAGACCGCGTCAAGCAGCGCCGCCATGGTGGACGTCTGGTACAGCCGGTTGCGACGGGGGCCGAGGTCGGCGCCGCCACCAAGCGCGCCAGACCGGGAATCGATCTCACCGACCGATTGGCATCTGAGTTTCAAACCATGTCTCCCGCATCAGATCACGGCGGCCGCCTGCGGGTCGGGCGCCGGATAATTCCTTGTGTGCGCAGATGGTGAGGCAGCCCGACCCAATCGTCCAATATATATTTATGCCATTTTCCATATATCAAACATATGGCATATCCCACGCCCCCTCCCCGCCCCGGCGGCCATTGCGGATGCAGCGCGCATGAAAAAACCATGTAAAACGCAAATATTCGCAATCCCCCGCCATCTGCGGATACCGGGTGCGGAAATATTCGCGCGACGCCCCCGGACCGCGCCACGACGGGGCCGACATGCCGCCTTGCCCGATGGCCGCGCGGCCGCCATTGTTGGGGCAATAACGACGTTGAAAACTGGATACCCGATGACAAAGCCACTCCGCATTGCCGCCTCCGCCCTCATGCTGTCCGGGCTGCTTGGCGCCGGGGCGCAGGCCCTTGCCGCACCGGCCCCCGCCGCGCCCCCCCAGGCCACGCAGGCCGCCCGTCCCACGGCCGACTTCCTTGGCCCGTGGTCGTCCCTCGGACTTGAGCCGGTGACGATCACGGCAGGCAAGCCCGCAGGCGGCGTGACGCCGCTGACCATGAAGCTGCCCGCCTCACTGGAGAAGCTTACCGGCCTTGTCGGACGCACCTTCGTGCTGCGGCAGGTCAATGGCACGACGCTGCACTCCGTCAACAACGACCCGGAAGTCACCTTCACCCTGACGTCGGAGAACAGCGCCGAACTGAAGATGAAGGGCGCCAAGCCGGGACAGGTCATGAACCTGCCGCTCAGCCGCGCGGACTGATGCCCGTGGGAGTATAGTGTCCCCACAGACATCCGGACATGAAAAAACCCCGGCGATGCAGTGCATGGCCGGGGTTTTTCGTGGGTTTCGCGGGCTTGCCGCCAGGGTCAGTCGGGCATCATCGCCAGCAGGCCACGCAGCTTGCTGCGCAGTTCATTTTCACGCGGGATGCTCAACGCCTCACGCAGGCGCAGCATCTGCCGGCGCGACGCATAAAGCTGGTCAAGCAGCGACAGCACGATCGGCACCCCTTCCTCGTTCACGCCAAGGTCGTGGCGCAGTTCACGGATCAGGATGGCGCGGGCCTCGTCGATTTCACGGAACAGGTAATGGCCCCGCGTGCCCTCCGGGCGCAGCCATTCGCTGTCGATCCAGTGCTGGATCTCCTCCGCCGGGACACCGCCCACCCTGACGCACAGGGTTTCAAAGGTGATCATGACGCGCCATCCCCGTTATTGCTCCCTTCGGGGTTCCATGATTTCAGGAAGTCCTCGAACGCCTTGTCGGTCTTGCCGATCGTGACCTGCAGCTTCACGTACAGGTTGCCGGCCTCCTGCCCGCCATGCGCCTTGACCCCGCGCCCGCGCAGGCGCAGCACGCTGCCGGTGTCGGAATGGGGCGGCACGTTCATCTTCACCGGGCCGGCCGGCGTCGGCACCGTGATGCTGCCGCCAAGGACGGCGGTCTTCACGTCGATCGGCAGGCTGGAGCGCACGTCATTGCCATCGCGCGTGTAAACCGGGTCGGGGGCGATGGAAATGGTGATCAGCGCATCGCCCGCAGGCCCGCCCTGATAGCCTTCATCCCCCTTGCCGCGCAGGCGCAGGACCTGCCCGTCCTCGATCCCCGGCGGGATCTTCACGTTCAGCGTCGCTCCGCCGGGCAGGGTCACGCGCGACGTGCCGCCATTGACGGAATCAAGGAAACTGACGGTCAGGGCGTACTGGCGGTCCTCCCCTTTCATCGGGCCCTGCGGACGGCGGCGGAAGCCCCCGCGCTGCCCGAACATGCCGCCGAAGATGTCGCCAAGGTCATCTTCGGAAAACTGGCCGCCGCCATAGAAATGGCCCTGCGCGCCTTCGGCATGGCGGCGATACCCGCCCCCACCGCCGGGGAAGCCGCGTTCCTGCCCGTCGGCGTCGATTTCGCCACGGTCGAAGCGCGCGCGCTTTTCCTCATCGGACAGCAGCGCATGCGCCGCCCCCACCGCCTTGAAGCTCTCTTCCGCCGCCTTGTCGCCGGGGTTGAGGTCAGGGTGGTGCTTCTTGGCCAGCTTGCGGTAGGCCTTGCGGATTTCGTCCTGGCTGGCGGTGCGCGCCACGCCAAGTACCTCGTATGGATCTTTACTCACGGTTGGGTGTCATTCCTCCGGGTCGGGCCAAGCATGTTTCGGTGTGGGCCGCGCGGCAGGCCGGCCCCGCCCTGCCTGCCTGATGGCCATTCATATCATGATAATGGGAAGCCCATGCGCCCCGGTCAATGAAGGGCGCGGGCAAAAGCGCATGCCCATGGTGCAGAATACTGCCGGGTGCATATCAGGTAGATGAAAATAACATCTCAGGCCGCAGGGAAAATAAATCTTTTGTTGTTTTACTTCGCAACGGTATTATTTTATTGTATCAATAAAAATACCAATACAGAAGATATCCCCCCAACATGCATGTCGTCTTTCTTACGCTGGCATTACTGACCGTCAGTGGAATCAGCAGCCTGATTTCACGCATCGGCCGCATTCCCGTCCCGCTTCCACTGATCCAGATCGCGATCGGGGCCATCGCAGCGCTTGCGGGGCTGAAGATCGGGTTCGACCCCGACATGTTCCTGCTGCTGTTCATCCCGCCGCTGCTGTATGCCGACGCCTATCGCATGCCGATGCGTGAGTTCGGGGAGCTGCGCAATGTCATCATCACGCTCGCACTCGGCCTTGTGGTGTTCACCACGCTGGGGTGCGGGTATTTCATCCACTGGATGATCCCGCCCATCACCCTGCCCGCCGCCTTCGCGCTGGCCGCCGTGATGTCGCCCACCGACGCGGTGTCGGTCGGCAGCATGATCGAGGGCGGGCGCGCCCCTGCCCGCGTGGTCCATATCCTGCATGGAGAGGCGCTGCTCAACGACGCATCGGGGCTGGTGTGCTTCAAATTCGCGGTGGCGGCGGCGATGACGGGCATCTTCTCCTTCCAGCAGGCGCTGGGCAGCTTCATGTTCATGTCGGCGGGCGGCATCGTCATGGGGGTGCTGATCGCATGGGCGGCGTGCCGGGCGGAACATGTGCTGCTGGTGCGGGGCTATGACGACCCGCCGACGCACATCACGCTGGCGATGATGCTGCCGTTCGCGATCTACCTGATCGCGGATGCGGCGGACTGCTCGGGCATCCTTGCCGCCGTGGCGGGGGGCATGACGGTGAAGTTCACCGGCGTGATGAACGAGGCGCGGACCGAAACCCGCCTGAAGGCCACGACCGTATGGGACATGGTCAACTTCACCTTCAACGCGGTGATCTTCCTGCTGCTGGGCCTGCAGTTGCCCGACCTCGTGACCGAGGGCGCGCGCATCGCCCGCCAGGGGGGCGTGTCGCCGTGGTTCCTGATCCTGGCCATCATCGCGATCCAGCTGTCCATGAGCACGATGCGCTTCATCTGGATCTGGATCTCCATCACCGCGCGCCGCCTGTTCGCGCATGTGCGCCACCGCCAGACGGTCATCACGTCGGCGCGCACGGTGCTGATCATGACGGTGGCGGGCACGCGCGGGGCGATCACGCTGGCGGCGATCCTGTCGCTGCCGATCGCGACCGCGACATCGGCCGGTTTTCCGGGGCGCGACCTGCTTGTCACGCTGGCGGCGGGGGTCATCATATGCTCGCTCGTGCTGGCCAGCGCGACGATGCCGGCGCTGATGGCGGGCATGCAGATGGACGAGGACGATCCCTCCTTACGCGAACTCGACGCGATGCGCATCGAACTGGCGCAGACGGCGGTGCAGACGCTGCATGCCGAACAGGCGGCGCTGGCGCATCACGAGATCGACCACGACACGGACGAGGAGGCGGTGGACCTGAAGCAGGAGGCGATTTCACGCCTTCTGCACGAATATCAGGACACGCTGAAGCGGCTGGACAATTCCGCGGCATCGCAAAGCGGCATCCGGGCGACGGCCATCCGCGAAAAACGCGCGGAACTGGCCCTGCGCTTCCATGTCATCCGCCACATGCGCGAACGCCTGCACCTGCGCGTGATGCAGCGCCGCATCAATGACGAGACGGAGGCCACCATCAACCAGGAGCTTGATTTCATCGAGCAGGAACTCCAGATCGAGGCACACTCCCTGCCCCGGCAGGCGGGGGAGGAAACGGATGCCACCGCGCACTGACCCCGGGAACGGCCGGTTGCGCCGGGAGCGAAAAGGAGACCCGTGGATGCCCAAGACCCAGTTGTTCCACCGCCTGCGCCGCATGGGGGGACTGGCCCCCGCCATGGCGGCGATGCTTGCCGCAACGGTCGCGTTTGCGGGGGGCGCGCAGGCGCGCGACCACAGTTTCCACATCCCGCACCGCCCGCATGCGCCCTCCCCCTATGGCAACGTGACGGGGTATGAGCCGGTTCAGGACAAGAAAAGCCCCGAATACATCAAGACCGCGCAGGTGTGCGAGACGACGTCGGCCATGGGGATGTACGCCACCACCACGGCCAAGCAGATGTCGATGAACCGCACCGACCACCGGCGTTTTTATGCACAGTGCATGGTCTCGCACGGGGCATGGCGTTCGCTGTCGCTCTCGGCCGGGGGGGACATGGGCGGCGACGACAATATCAGGTAACGGACGCCGCCCCTGCGCAAACCTGCGCAAACAGGGACGGCGCCCGGCCCCCTGCGGGCCTTACCGGCCCGGAGGCGCCATGAATTCCGGCCCCACCGGGTCACGCACCGTGCGCGCAAGGATCGCGTCGATATCCTTGCGGTCCTGTTCCGTCAGGCTCCAGCCCAGCGCATCGCGCACGCCCGCGATCTGCTCCGGCTTGCGCGCGCCCCACAGCGCGATGGTCGGCCCCTGGTCCAGCACCCAGCGGATCGCCAGCGCCAGCAGCGACTTGCCATAACGTTCACGCGCGAAATCGCGCAGCGCGTCCACCGCCGCCAGATATTGCGCAAAGCGCGGCGGCTGGAATTTCGGGTCGCTGCCACGCAGGTCGTCGCTGCCGAACTTCGTCTCCGGCGTCATGCGGCCCGACAGCAGTCCCCGGCACAGCGGGCCATAGGCCAGCACCGCAAGCCGGTTCCTGATGGCATAGGGCAGGATGTCGCGCTCGATCTCGCGCTCGAACAGGTTATAGGGCGGCTGGATGGCCGACAGAGGCGCGAATTTCCGGAACTCCTCGATCTGCGGGATGCTGAAATTGCTGACGCCAAGGGCCAGCACCTTGCCCTGCGTCACCAGCTTTTCCAATGCGCGGGCCGTCTCCTCCATCGGCACAGCGGTATCGGGCCAGTGGACCTGATAGAGGTCGATATGGTCCGTGCGCAGCCGACGCAGCGAATCCTCGATTTCCTTGTTGATCCGCGCGGCGGACGTGTTGCGGAACGGCTTGTGGTCGTCATGCCAGTCGAGGCCGACCTTGGTCGCGATCGCCACCCTGTCGCGGCGGCCGCCGGACAGGGCCTCGCCCACCACTTCCTCCGAATGGCCGAAGCCATAGACGGGGGCCGTGTCGATCAGGTCGATCCCGACGTCGAGCGCCTCGTGGATCGTGGCGATGGCCTGGCGGTCATCGGGGCCGCCCCACATCCATCCGCCAATCGCCCACGTGCCCAGCGCGATACGCGCCACCGGCCGCTTCAGGCCGGGAATGGTCAGCGTATCCGCCGTATTCGCCACGCTGTCTGCTTCGCCTGTCATGCGGTGTTCCTTTCATGCAATGCCGGGACTGGCGCACCCTGCCGCAATGACCGCGGCAAAGCGGCATTGCCAGGGCGCGGTGATCCCGTGCTGGTTCCCTGCGGGCGGCCCGGCGGAACCCTGCCCCATGGCGCGGGGCCGGATTTCACCCGACGCGCCCCGTGTTACAGAGTTGGGCCTTTCACGCATGATCGCAAGGCGGTGGTTTCCGCCACCCGGCCGGTGCCTGCCCCCTTTTCGCATCGGGCATCGCGCCGTATGCAGGAAGGAGAACGGGCGACGCCGCCGCGCCGTACCCGATGGAGGAGAAACCCCGCGTGCCGCGCAAGATTGCCTTTCTGCTGCCCCTCATCGCCCTTGGGGCCTGTGCCCATACCCCCCGCCCGCATCCTGCGCGCACACCGGTCGCGCAATACCCGAACGGGGCGGGGCCTCTGGCGGCCGATACGCACGTGCCCGATTTCGCCACACGAAATTTTGAACCCTTCACGCGGCAGAACACCATCGCCATCGCCCTGCGCGAATGGCGGATGTTCGGCCAACCCGTCAGCGACGACGACCCCGAACAGCGCCCCGAACCCACCATCGCCGCGGTCAAGCCCGAACGCACCGCCGGGATGTGGCAGCGCGTGGGCGAATACTGGTGGATCGGCCAGGACCCCGGCGAGAAGGAAAGCGCATGGACCGGCAAGCATGATGAAAACGGGCAGGTCACGGATTTCGTCCATGACGGCACCTATGCCTGGTCGGCGGCGTTCATTTCCTATGTGATGCGCGTGGCGGGGGCGAATGACCGCTTCGCCTATTCCCCCAACCACGCGACCTATATCAACGCCGCCGCCGCCCATACGGAAAAAGGCGTGCGGGCGCGCAATCCCGACACCTATGCCCCGCGGCTTGGCGACCTGATCTGCGTCGGGCGCGGGGCCAGTCGGGCGGTGCGTTTCGCCAACCTGCCCACGGCCAACCCCTTCCCCGCGCATTGCGGCCTTGTGGTGGCGATGGATGACAACGCCCCGCCCTTCGGCCACCAGATCAGCATCATCGGCGGCAACGTGGATGACGCCGTGTCCATGACGCATGTGCCGGTGGACCGGCACGGGCGGCTGTCCAGCCGTCGCGGCGGCAGTGTCGATCCGCGTTACCCGTGGTGTGTCGTGCTGCAGGTCCTCTATGACGCGGACGGGGCGTCGCCAAACGCGCCATAGGCCTGGCCGCCATGGCTGCGCGCGGGCCGCGTTGCGGCGGCGTCCGGGCGGAAGATGCGCGTCGGCGCCACGGGCAGGACCCAGCACTGGCTGGCGGTGGCATCGAATTCGATACGCAGCATGACCTCCCGCCCGTGCGCCCGTGCATTGTTCGCATGCCACAGCGCGCATGGCAGCGACAGCCGCCCCTTCATCCATCGCCACGCATGCCCCTCCGCCCCGTCCGTGGCGTCAGGATGCAGCGGCGCATGGAAGCCCGGGGCAAGGCGCGGGTCGGCAAGGTCAAGCGCCGCCATGCGCATCCCGTCGCCCAGGCTGATCCGCCGCACCGCAAGGCCCAGCGCACGCCGGTCGTCACAGGCGGCCCAGTCCGCCGGGACAAAGGTGCGTGACATCACGCGCACATGCCGGGCGGTGGCGGGAAAGATGAAACATGCCACCCCGCCCTTCACGTCGCCATGCAGCCGGCGGCCGTCAACCATCGCATGCACGTCCATGCAGGTGCTGACACGCCAGCCCATGTCCTGCGCCCGGCCCACCAGGGCCGCGCGCCGCGCCGCAACCACCGGGCCACGCGCCAGGACCCGTGGCAGGCCGTCCGCGCGCGCCCGCGCCATGCCGACGCCCACCCCCACCGGCAGGCCATTGGCCAGCACGACGGCGGCACGGTCCAGCACGATCCCCCAGCATTCCATCACCCCGCCGGGGATGGTGGCGATCGTCGCGCCATTGGTCAGTTCCCGCGCGGGGATCAGCACCTCGTCATGCACGGACTGCCCCACGGCCATGTCCGGCAGGACCAGCAGGTCACGCGCGGGGCGTCCCTGCGCGCAGGCATGGGCGGCGACATGGACAAGGTAGGCCCCCGCCCGCGCGACAGCGGGCGGGTGCGCCGCGACAAGGCCGATCCAGCGGATGCGCCGCACCTCCCCCGACGCCGAGAGCACGCAGTCCCCCGGCCCAAGGTTTTCCACCGCGACATCCCCCGATGGCGTGCGCAGCATCGTGCCGGGAATGAAACCTGTGGCCAGTTCGCCCATGCGCGCCATGGCGCCCGGCCGCACGGCCGGTGGCGGGGGCGGGCAATGCGTCGCCATCCCGTCGCGCCGGCCATGGTCACGACACCTGCCGCCCCCACCGGGCACCTGCAACGGCTGCCCCATCGCCGGACTGATAAACGTCATGACCTTCCCCACGTTCGTCGCTGCATTCACGGCGGCCGGCGTGGCGCGTGCGTGGGACCGGAACCGGGCCACCCCCGCCGCACTGGCGAAACCCTCACACCAACGTGTCCCGCGCCGCGCCATAAAACCGCCTTTATCCGGATGCAGGATGCGCAGTTGAACCCGTATGCGATAGCCCATGGATGTGGCTGGACACCGACGTGAAAAGCTGTATTGTGTATACGTTTATTCGCATGGCTTTGATTTCCCCCCGCAGAGGTGCCGCCAAATGCTGTCCGATGCCGTAAATGCGGTCATAGGCGACATCTACTGCTGCGCGCTTGACGGCAGTCTCTGGCAACCCACCCTGCATACGCTCTCCCGCCTGATTGGCGGGGTGGGGGCTGCGATCGTCCCGACGGAACTGCACGATTCAAGCCTCCGGTTCGGGTCCGCCCATGTCCCCGAATCCGACCATATCTATTACAACCACATGTGGCGGCACGACCCGTACCGGACGCATCTGGCGGGACACCCCCTGCCGGAAGGGGAGGTTTCGGACATTTCCTTCCTCAGTGACGAGGAAATGGCCCGCAGTCCCTATTACCAGGAATTCCTGAACAGGTTCGACGCCAGCAGGACCAACCGCTTTTACTTCACCGACCCCAGCGGCCCGCATTTCGCCTTTTCGATCCAGCGCCCGCTTGGCCAGCCGCATGAAACCGATGCACAGCGCAGGCTGCGCCTGATGCTGGGGCAGCATGTGTGCCGTGCGCTTTCGATGTCCATCGCGGGGCAGCAGGCGAATGTGCTGGCGCACGGGTTCCGCGAACTGTGCGCCCGCCTGCCCAATCCCACCGCCGTGGTGGGGCAGGACGGGCGTGTCCTGTTCATGAATGACGCCATGGAACGCATGCTGGGCGACGGGGTGATCCATGTCGACGGGCGCATCACCTGTTCGCACCGCGCCAGCGCACGCCAACTGGACGCGCTGGTGCATGACGCGCTGCATCCCGCGCCCGACGCCGCCCCCCCCGAACGCTTCGTCATGGTGACGTGCCCGTCGGGCCGGCCGCTGCTGGCACGCGCGATCCCGTTCCTGCCGGACGGGCGGGACACACGATCACGCCCCGCGCGCGCGATGGCGCTGCTGGCGCTGCACAGGCCGGGGTCGGACATGCCCGACGTGACCGACGCGCTGCGCCTGCTGGGCCTGAACCACAGCGAAGCCCGCCTCGTGCAGCAGGTCGCCAACGGGTTCGCCCTGAAGGAAGCGGCGCGGAACATCGGCGTTTCCGACCATTATGCCCGCACCATGCTGCGCAGCGTCTATGAAAAGCTCGACGTGAACAGCCAGGGCAGGCTTGTCGCCTTCGTGCGCGACCTGCCCACGGCATGCCCGCCGCCACGATCATGAACCGCATTCCCGTTCGCGGCATATCGCGGCGGGCATCTTGGTTTCGGGCGGGCATTGGGGCACATTGGCCCCATGGGCACGCCCCGTCGCGATGGCGGGGCCGCATCCCGTCGCACCCAACAGATCCGAAGGTTCCGTCCTGATGGCCGAAAGTCCCGCCTCCTTCCACCCCACCACCAGCGCGGGCATGACCGACGCGATCGGTCATACGCCGCTGATCCGCCTGCATCGCGCGTCCGAGGCCACGGGATGCGACATCTTCGGCAAGGCCGAGTTCATGAATCCCGGCGGATCGGTCAAGGACCGCGCGGCCCTTGCCATCATCAACGACGCCGAGCGGCGCGGCGTGCTCAAACCCGGCGGCACGGTGGTCGAGGGCACGGCGGGCAATACCGGCATCGGCCTGACGCTGGTGGCCAACGCGCGCGGCTACCGCTCCATCATCGTCATGCCGGAGACGCAGAGCCAGGAGAAGATCGACTTCCTGCGCATGATCGGCGCGGACCTGCGCCTTGTCCCGGCCAAGCCGTTCCGTGACCCCGGCAATTACGTCCACGTCTCGCGCCGGCTGGCGGAGGAGACGGGCGCGGTCTGGGCCAACCAGTTCGACAACCTTGCCAACCGCGAAGGCCACCGCCACACCACCGCGCCCGAAATCTGGGACCAGATGGGCGGGCGCATCGACGCCTTCACCTGCTCGTGCGGGACGGGCGGGACGCTGGCGGGGGTTACGCTGGGGCTGGAGGACAGGGCGCGCGCCGAAGGTGTCGCACGCCCGCGTGTCGTGCTGGCCGATCCCGAAGGCTCGGGCCTGTATGGCTGGGTCAAGTCGGGGGACCTTTCGGTCTCCGGCTCCTCCATCACCGAGGGAATCGGGCAGTCGCGCGTGACGGGCAACCTGGAGGGGCTGCATTTCGACGATGCCGAGCGCATCCCCGATGCCGAGGCACTGGCCCAGATCTATGAACTGCTGATCCACGAGGGGCTGTCGGTCGGCGGGTCGGCGGGCATCAATGTCGCCGCCGCCATCCGCGTCGCACGCGCCATGGGGCCGGGCCACCGCATCGCCACCATCCTGTGCGATGGCGGCGCGCGGTACCAGTCCAAGCTGTTCAACCCGGAATTCCTGCGCTCCAAGCACCTGCCGGTGCCGTCATGGCTGGATAAATGAAGCAGGGGTTGTCGCATTCGTAAAAGTTTCTGGCGAAGCTTCTTCCGGGACGCTTCGTAAAGATGTCGCCTTCCTGAAAAAAGGCGACACCCGGAAACGGCCGGGCAAGGCCGGGAATCCCGGCGCCCGGCCCCTTCGCCATGGTGTTTTTTCCCACCCGCGCGCCATATTGCAACGGAGTGAAACAGCAGGTGTGAAGCCGCTGCATATCCTCTAGGATGCCATGCCATGGACCCATTGCCGCATATCCTGATCGTCGATGACGACCGCGAGATAAGGGAGCTGCTCGCCCGCTTCCTCGAACGCAACGAACTGCGCGTCACCACCGCGCGCGACGGGCAGGAAACGCGTCGCAAATGGACCGGCGGGCATTACCAACTCGTGATCCTCGACCTCATGCTGCCGGGGGAAAGCGGGCTGGATGTCGCGCGCTGGCTGCGCACGCAGGCGGATGTGCCGATCATCATGCTGACGGCCATGGGCGACGATACGGACCGGATCATCGGGCTTGAACTCGGCGCGGACGATTACGTGCCCAAACCCTTCAACCCGCGTGAACTGCTGGCGCGCATCCGCGCCGTGCTGCGCCGCGTGAACGACAACCCCGACCCGCGCAGCACCGCCGCGCGCCGGACCCTGCGCTTTGCGGGATGGGAACTCGACACCGTGCGCCGCCGCCTGCTGAACCCGGCGGGGACGGAGGTGCCGCTGACGGGCGGGGAATACGACCTGCTGCTTGCCCTGCTGGAACGCGCCAACCGGGTGCTGACGCGCGACATGCTGTTCGACATGCTGCGCGGACGGCAGGCGGGACCGTTCGACCGCGCCATCGACGTGGCCATCAGCCGCCTGCGGCGCAAGCTGGAGGATGACGGGCGCAATGCGCAACTGATCAAGACAGTGCGCGGCGGGGGCTATGTCCTGGCGGCGGAAATCGAACGGACCTGACCCGTTGCATGGCGCGTCCCCCCCGCCCCTGATCCACCCCGACGATATCGTGCCCACGACGGATGCCCCGCCGCCGGGACGCATCGGGCGCGTGCGCACGCTGCTGGGGCGGTTGCGCCCGCCATCGCTTGCCGCACGGACCAGCCTGCTGCTGATCTGCGGGCTGGGCGTGATCCAGGCGGCCGGCCTTGCGATCCATGCGCTCGACCGGCTGGATTTCGACCGCCGCATGCTGGAGGAAAAATACCATTCCGAGGTCGCGACCCTGTATCGCGGGATCGTGGAAACCGCGATCGACCACCGCGATGCGGAACTGGCCTCGCTGCACATGCCGGCGGGTTTCCACGCCGAACTGACGCCCGGCCCTGAACCGGACATGATCGACAGCCTGATGCGTCCCTTCCAGGGCGAACACCGCATGGGACGGATGGAGGGGCCATGGGGCGGCGGCCCGCCTGAGCAGGGACCGTATGGCGGGCCGGGCAACCAGCAGGTTCAGGGCAGGACGCCCGAAGACAGGAACGCCACCGCCGGAAATGACAGCCCCGGCAACACTCATCCGGGGGATGGCAATCCGGATAACAGGCCTGCTTCGCCCCGCTGGCGCGGGCGTGATGGCGGCCCGCAGGCGTTTGGCGGCGGCCGGCCCCCATGGGGCGGTCCCCCGTGGGGCGGTGGGCCGCAATGGGGCGGCGGACCGCCGCTGCCGCCAAACCTGCGCCCGCAGCAGGTCATGGTCTCCCCTTCCAACCGCACGGGACGCCAGCGCGCGATCGCCTTCCTTCTGCCGGACGAACACCGGTGGCTGACGATCCATTACGTCATGCGCAGGCCCAACGTCTTTCGCTCCCCCACCTTCCCGATCGCCTTCATCCTGATGACGGTGGCCGGTGGGGTGCTGATCCTGTGGGGGGTGCGCCGCCTGATCGCGCCGGTCGGGACACTCGGTGCGGCGGCAGAGGCCCTGGGTCGTGACGTCAATGCGCCGCCCATGCCAGAGGACGGCCCGCTGGAGGTCGCGCGCGCGGCCATGGCGTTCAACACGATGGCCCGGCGCATCCGCCGCTTCCTGTCGGACCGCACGCTGATGCTGACGGCCATCGGCCACGACCTGCGCACGCCGATCACGCGCCTGAAGCTGCGCGCGGAGTTCATCGAGGACGAGGAGATGCAGCAGCGTTTCCTTGCCGACCTTGACGAGCTTGAGGCCATGGTCGCCGCCACCCTGTCCTTCGGCCGTGACGCGGAACAGCGCGAACCGATGCGCTCGCTGAACCTGACGATCCTGTTGCAGACCATCCTTGACGAGGCGGTCGAAACCCATCCCGACCTTGCCGAGCATATCGGTTTCACCACCGACCCGCCCGACGTGACGATCCATGCGCGCCCCGTCGCGCTGAAACGTGCGCTCAACAACCTTGTGACCAACGCCATCAAGTATGGCGGCAACGTGCGCGTCACCCTGTTCCCGCCCGAACCGGGCGGCCGCAACGACCCTGACGAGATGGTGACGCGCCTGTGGATCGAGGATGACGGCCCCGGCCTGCCGCCCGGCGACCTCGAACGCATGTTCGACCCCTTTGTCCGGGCGGAGGACAGCCGCAACCGCGAAACCGGCGGCACGGGGCTGGGACTGTCGATTTCGCGCAACATCATCTGGGGGCTGGGCGGTGACATCCGCCTTGGCAACTGCAGCCCGCACGGATTGCGTGTGACCGTCACACTTGTCTGCTAGGGTGGGGCAACGGCACGCCATTGCCCTTCCCGTCCCGGCTGCCGTACGTCGCGGGCCTTCGATCCATGCTTGACCGTCTTTACGCACGCACGCTCCGCCTGTCCGCCAGCCGCCATGCCCCGCTGTGGCTGGCGCTGATCGCCTTTGCGGAGGCCAGCGTCTTTCCCCTGCCGCCCGACCTGCTGCTGATCCCGATGGTCCTGGCGCGGCGCGAACAGGCGTGGCGACTGGCCGCGATATGCACCGCCGCCAGCCTGTGCGGCGCGGTGGCGGGGTGGTATGTCGGCGCATTCCTGCTGGATTACGTGGCGATGCCGGTGGTCCGCTTCTACCACGCGCAGGCGACGCTGGCGGGACTGCAGGCACGGTTCCGCGAATGGGGGGTGTGGATCATCCTCATCAAGGGGCTGACGCCGATCCCCTTCAAATTCGTCACCATCGCCAGCGGCGCATCCCACCTGCCGATCGGGCCGTTCCTTGTGGCATGCGCAATCACGCGCGGGGTGCGGTTCTTTCTGGTCGCGGCGCTGCTGCGGCGGTTCGGCGCGCCGGTGCAGGCCTTCATCGAACGCCGCCTGCCGCTGGTGGCCGGGGCGCTTGCCGCGCTGGTCGTGGGGGGATTCGTCGCACTGAAATATGTCTGACACGCGCACGGCCACGATATCGCAGCCGCCATGCCCTATGCCGGATAGGCTTCGGGCGTGAACGCGTGATAACATGCCCGCAACGGACGCCATCAACCGGATCATCCCACGCCACCGCCCCGTCTGGCACGGCGACGGACAGGGGGAAGCATCCATTACCTAAACGGAGCCATTCTTCATGCCGCAACAGGTTGCTGTCATTACCGGTGCAGGGGCCGGCATCGGTCGCGCCACCGCCCGCACGCTTGCCCGCGCCGGATGCGATATCGCCCTGGTCGGGCGCAACCGGGACCGGCTGAACGATGCGGCGGCCGAACTGCAGGCGCTGAACGTGCGCACGCACATCGCCTGCGCCGACGTGGCGGACGCCGCCGCCCTTGACGCGGCGGCAGAAGAAATCGAACAGGCGCTTGGCCCCATCACCATCTGGGTCAACTGCGCCGGGGCCGGCGTGCGCGGGCAACTGGCCGCGATCACCCCTGACGAGATCCGCCGCGCGACCGAGGTCACGTACCTTGGCACCGTCAATGGCACGCGCTCCGCCCTGCTGCGCATGCGTCGGCGTTCCTATGGCACGATCGTCAACCTTGTCGCGCTGGCCGGGCTGCGTCCGCCGCCGCTGCAATCCATTGAAAATGGCGCGCGCGCCGCGATCCGCACATTTTCCGAAAGCCTGCGCCCCGAACTGCTGCATGACGGGGACCGCATCCACATCGCGCTGGTGCACCTGCCGTCGATCAACACGCCGCATTTTTCATGGACGCGCAACCATACCGGCAAGCGGCTGAAGCCGATGGGCCCCGTCTATGAACCCGAAATCGCGGCGGAGGCGATCTGCCGCGCCGCATTCGGGAAATATCGCGACATCTGGGTCGGCACGTCGGGCATCAAGGCGTGGGTGCTTTCCACCTTCCTGCCCGGCCTGTCGGATCGCTGGCTGTCGAAGGGGGGCTATGCGAAACAGATGGAAAAGGTCGCGGTGGAAGGCAACGAACCCGACGACCTGTTCGGCACGGTCGCCGGTGCGTACGCAGCGCACGGCCGGTTCGACATGATCACGCGCAAGGGGGTCCCGCCCCTGCTGACATCACGCCATGCACAGGTGGGCACCGCCATCGCCGCAGCGGGATTCGCGCTGATGCTCGCCGTCCGCTGCCGTCGCCGGGGATAGGTTCTTTTCACGAATCAGGATGCAGGGAGCATGCTCCCTGCCGGGTCCGGGCAGCGACCGGGTGCTTCATGTGCCGATAAGCCCGCAGGCTCAGGGGCTTTGCCCCTGAAACCCCACCAAAGGGTATTACCCTTTGGAAACCACGACTTTTAAGCAGATCAGGGTGCAGGGAGCGCGCTCCCTGCCGGGTCCGGGAAGCCGCCCGGGTGCTTCAGGCGGCACGCCCGTCGCGATACAGGTCCCCCGCCCAGACCCACCAGCCCGGTCGCGCCACTGCATCCTGCGCCAGTTCCGCCGCCTGTGGCGAATCGAACAGGGCGAAGCAGGTCGCGCCCGACCCGCTCATCCGGGCAAAGCGGCAGCCGGGAGCAGCGCGCATGACCGACAGGACCTCGCGAATCGTGGGACACACCGCGCACGCCGCGTCTTCCAGGTCGTTGCTCAGTTCCGACAGCGTTTCCACCATCTGCGACAGCGTCTCCCACCGTGCCGGCAGGTCCGGGGCCGGGCGGAATCCCCCCTGCCGTGCGCGGAACACCGCCGGGGTGGAGACGCTCATCCCGCAATTGACCAGCATCATGCCACATTGCGGCAGGACCGGCGCGGGACGCAGGATCTCTCCAATCCCGCTCATGCGCGTGGGGACCTGATCCAGACAGACCGGCACGTCAGCACCCAGCGATGTTGCGATTTCCACCAGTTCGGCACGCGGCACCGTCATGTCCCATGACTTCATCACACTGCGCAGCGCCGCGGCGGCATCGGCCGACCCGCCGCCGATTCCCGACGCCACCGGCAAATCCTTGTGCAGCACGGCGGCCAGCGACGGCAGCGCATCCGCACCCGCCCCGGCCCGTGCCCGCAGCGCGTCGGCGGCGCGGATGACAAGGTTGGTGGCATCATCGCCACGCAGCCCCGCGCCAAACATCCCGTCGATCCGCAGGTCGAGTGCCGCGCCACGCGCCTGCGCGACCTCCACCTCCAGCACATCCGCCGCGCCGGCAAAGACTGCCACACTGTCCAGCAGGTGATATCCATCCGCGCGGCGGCCGGTCACATGCAGGTAGAGGTTGATTTTCGCATGTGCCGATTCGCTCTGGGTTGCCGTCACTTGTGTGCTCCGTCCTTCGTGTCGCCGTCTGGCCTGTCAGGGCCCGTGGTCTTGGGATTGGGGGATGCCGCCGTGCCTGCCGCCGCCGGAGACGCCGCGACAGGCGCCGGCGCGGCGACGGGCATGATGCGCAGGTCGGCCGGGATCGTGGCATGGGCGGGCGGATGCGCCGCCGCCTGCGACGCGGCATAGGCAAGGGCGGCGGCAATCTTGCGCTGGTCCGGGGGATCGGGATGGAACTGCGCGGCGTCCTGCCACGCATCCACCGCCTCCAGCCTGCGGCCCGACACCCAGTAGGCCACGCCGAGATGGTAATTGATCGCCGGGTCCTGGGGCATCTGCTCCGCCGCGCGTTCCAGCAGCGGCAGTCCCTCCGCCACATGGCCAAGGCGCAGTTCGATCCACCCGACGCTGTCACGGATCTGCCCGTCATCGGGCGACAGGGCGAGCGCGCGGCGCAGGTATCCCTCCGCCGTGGCCGGGTCATCGCCATGTTCGACCATGGAATAGCCAAGGTCGTTGAGGAGTTCCGCCTCGTTCGGGGCCATGCGCAGCGCCTGCGTCAGGCCCGCCTTCGCATGTTTCCAGTCGCCAAGACGGTCATAGGCGATCGACTGCCCGAACAGCACGCGCCAGTCATCCCCCTCCAGCGTGCCCGACAGCGCCAGCGCGTGGGTATAGGCCGACAGGGCCTCGCGCCACTTGCCTTGCCCCAGCATGATGTCGCCCATGTCGCACCACAGGGTCCGGTCCGTGGGCGCATCGCGCAGCAGGCCACGGATGATGCGCTCCGCCTCCGCCCGGCGGCCGAGCGTCATGTCAAGCTCGCCTTCCTCCGCCCGGATGACGACGGCCATCGGGTCGGTGGGCGCAACTTCCGCCAGGACGTCGATCGCCTGCTGGTTCTCGTCCTCCGCATGGAACAGGGCGGACAGGAGAATCCGCGCCTCGGTGTTCGCGGGGTCGAGCATCAGCGACAGGCGCAGCATCATCTGCTCCGTGCTGCGCAGGGTGGTGATGTCGTGCTCGTGCTCGCGGTGGCCCTCACCCGGCTTGGGGGGCGGCGTCTCCGCGGCACTCTGCTGGTCCATCAGCAGCGCCAGCAGGCCGTACGCCTGCGCCATGCCCTGCTGCGGCGTGGTGACGACCGGACGTCCCAATGCCGCGACCAGCGCGGGGCGCGCGGGTTCCAGCGCCGCCATGGAGGCGATCTTGGCCGCGATCATGTCACGTGCCTGCGCCGCCTTGCCCTGCTGGTAAAGCCAGTGGGTCAGGACCCGCGTGGTGAACAGGTCGCCGCCCGACATGTCCAGCGCGCGGCGGTACAGCGTATCGGCGCGCATCGCCTGCCCGCCCATTTCCGCGATCAGGGCGGCATGCAGCGTGTAGTACCCGCCCAGCAGCCGATCCCCCTGCGCACGGGCCAGCGCCGCCAGCGCGTCATCCGTGCGCCCCATCCCCTGCAGCGCCCACGCCCGCAGCAGGGGGCGGACGATGGTCATGATGGGATCGTCGGGGGCCTTTTCATAATGCTCCAGCGCCCCGGCCCAGTCCGACGCGACGGCCGCGGCGTTGCCCATCACCAGTTCGGGCACCACGCCGGGCGGTTGCTGGCGCGCAAGGCGGGCGGCGTCGGGACTGCCGGCCAGGATGGAATACAGGAACGCGCGTTCGATAAAGGGCCGGTATGATGGCGCAAGTTGCGCCGCGCGGGTGAAGGTGCGCGCGGCCTCCGCATTGTCGCCCTCGCTCGCGGCGATGGTGGCGACCAGCACGTTTGTCGCAAGGCTCTGCGTCACGGTGGGGGTGGACGCCGGGCCTGAACGGGGGGACGCAGGGGCGGCGGCGTGCGTTTGGCGGTTGGGAATAACGCCAAGCAGCGGTACAACAGCGCCAAGCAGCGCCACGCGCCAGAAACGGGAGGACAGCATGAAACCAGAATCTAGCGTGTGTGCGGCGCGATGCCAAATCCCGCGCCCGTGCGCGGGCCCCATGGCCGCCGTGCCGCCGCCTGCCCCTGCAAATGCCCTGCCTGTCCGGGATGTATCCATCCGATGAGCGATTCCCTGTCCCTGTTGCAACTCTATGTGGAATGGGGCGCGGACGAGGCGCTGTCCCCTTTCCCCGTGGACCGTCTGGCCACGCCGCAGGCCAAACCACCCCCCCCCATACAGCGTGAGGCGGACAAGGGACATCATTTTTCCCATCAGCCCCCTTCCCCGGCCTCCGGCCCCGCGCGGCGCGCGCCCGCACGCCCCGCCCCGCCGCCATCCGCCGCGACGATGGCCGAACGGGCCGCCGCCGATGCGCGCGCCTGCGCCGCGCGCGCCACCACGGTGGAGGAACTGCACGCCGCGATGGCCGCGTTCGGGCATTGCGCCCTGCGTGACACCGCGACCCATACCGTCGCCCCGCAGGGTAGGCCCGGCGCGCATGTCATGGTGGTGGGCGAGGCCCCCGACGCGGACGAGGACCGCAGCGGCGTGGCGTTCTGTGGGGAGACGGGGCGCCTGACCGACCGGATGTTCGGCTCCATCGGCCTGTCGCGCGATCACCTGTTCCTTGCCCCCGTCATCGCCTGGCGGCCACCGGGGGGACGTCCGCCCTCGGCCATGGAGCTGAAATC
Source organism: Novacetimonas maltaceti (assembly GCF_002906255.1). Classification (GTDB taxonomy): domain Bacteria; phylum Pseudomonadota; class Alphaproteobacteria; order Acetobacterales; family Acetobacteraceae; genus Novacetimonas; species Novacetimonas maltaceti. The sequence goes on from NZ_POTC01000009.1 coordinate 35,396, forward strand.
ATGCCTGCCATTCCTGCAACGCCTGATTGTGCTGGCCCGGCCACGGCGACTGATCCTGATGGGCAACATCCCCGTAGCCCTGCTGACGGGCGAGCGCATTACGGCGGCACGCGCACGCGGGCGGTGGCGCGACATCACCGTGCCGCCAAACCTGTCCGAAACAGGCAACAATTCAGGCACAGCGCACGTTATCCCCGCATTGCCGATGCGCCACGCACAGCAGTTGCGCGCCAGTCCGACAGCACGCCGTGATGCGTGGAAAGACATGCTGGAGTTACGCAAAACGTTGCAGGAAGACGGATACAATCATGACGCGTAATCATGATATATTAACAGATGTCCATTCGTTAACAGCAGGTATATCAACCTGCATTTCAGGTCGTGTTTTCAAGGATATATTTCGGTTCCCATAACTGTTGTGAAATCTTATTGATAAGCGTCCGACGCAATCGGGTTGCTTTCTTGCGCGCAAGGCCCTAAACCCCGCGAGCCATGCGAGGGATAAATCATACCCCCCCCACCGCGGTAACCGCATTTCTGGCGGGTGCCGCATTCCTGGCAGGAGCAGCCTTCGCGCCGCTTCGTGCCCAATCGGTGGACCACAGGGCGCTGGATCCGGATGGATCAGCCCAGAGCGGCCACAACGAGGAAACAGCGCTTGCGCTCCCACGCTTCCCGACCAGGGGCGGGGGCAGCGTCAGCCTGCCGCGCCTCCTTGCGCCTGACGACGCGGCCCGCATCCGCAAGGTTTTCGCCCTGCAGCGCGAGGGCCATTTCGACGCCGCCATCAGCCAGACCGCCAGCATCCATGACGACCTGCTGCTTGGCGACCTTCTGGCCGCGCGCTACCTGAACCCCGCCTATCATCCCAGTGCCGGGCAGTTGCGCATGTGGCTGCGGACGTTCTCTTCGCTGTCGGATTCCCCGGCCATCCACGCCCTGCTTGCGGCGCAGACGCCGCGGGGAACCCCGCTGCCGCCCGCGCCGCCCGACATCGCGCTGGGCAGCGTACGGGCCCCCGCGCACGTCCACCTGCCGGAGGAGGACGACCCCTCCCTGCGGGTCTTCACCCGCAACAGCCTGCTGGACCATACGGTGCGTGAACGCGCGTCACAGGGCGTCAAGGGCGCACGCAGCGCGCTGCACCTGATCCAGACCACGCCGGGCCTGAACGACCTGTATGCCGCCCACCTGCGGACCGAGGTCGCGATGACCCTGTTCAGCGCGGGTGAAAACCGCCTCGCCCTGAGCATCGCGCGTGAGGCGTTCGAGACATCCTCCGGCCGCCTCGGCCTTGCGGGCTATGTCGCGGGCCTCGCGGCCTGGCGGCAGGGACGCCCCGACCAGGCCGAACCGATGTTCGAGGCCGCGTCGCGCGCGCCCCTGACACCGGGCAGCATCCGTGCGGGCGCCGCCTTCTGGGCCGCGCGTTCGCACCGCGCGGTGGGCGATGTCGCGGCGTATGAGCCGTGGCTGCATCGCGCCGCCGCCGCCCCGCACACATTCTATGGCATGCTGGCCAGCCAGGCGCTGGGCCTGCGTCATGCCGCCCCCACCCACTCCGGCACGATCGGGGACGGGGCATCCATGTCGCTGGCCGATGACCGGCACCCACTGCATGAAGGCACCCCGGTGCTGGGTGAAATCGACGTGGAGGCCGTCGCCGCGACGCCTGCCGGACGCAGGGCCTTCGCCCTGGCGCAGGTGGGCGAGAACGCGCGCGCGGAGGCCACCCTGCGCCGCCTGTGGCCCGATGTGCAGAACGACGCCGCGCTATGCCGCTCCCTCCAGCTTGTGGCGGACGCCATGGGCATGAAGGAACTGGCGTCGCAGATGGCGCTGCTGATCCAGTCGCAGGCAGGGGACCAGTCGGACCGCGAGACGCGTTTCCCCCTGCCGCCGCTGCATCCTGACCACGGGTTCCGCATGGACCCGGCGCTGGTGTATGCGCTGACACGGCTGGAATCCAATTTCGATGCCAATGCGGTATCCGGTTCCGGGGCGCACGGCCTGATGCAGGTGATGCCGGTGACGGCGGGCTTTGTCACCCACAGCGGCATGGACTATGCCGGGCGTCCGGCGGCCCTGCATGACCCCGGCCACAACCTGGAGATCGGGCAGCTTTACGTCCTTTACCTGGCGCAGCTTTCGACCCAGCATCCGGGGCCACATGCACCGGCCGGGGGTGACCTGATCCGCATGCTCGCCAGTTACAACGCCGGGCCATCCGCCATCGCCCGCCGCGCCGCCAACGGCACGGACGAGGCCGATGACCCGCTGCTGTATATCGAGCAGTTGCCCAATAACGAGACCCGCGACTATGTCCGTCGCGCCTTCACCTACCTGTGGATCTATGCCGACCGGCTCCGCCTGCCCTCCCCGTCGCTGGAAACGCTGGCCCGCAATGAATGGCCTGCCTTCAGCGCCGAGCAGACCCTTGCACACGGGTCGCGCACGATCCACTGACCCCCTCTCTGCCTGCCCGTCATGAAAGACCATGCGGGCAGGCGAAGGCCGGACGCTGCCCGGACCCGGCAGCCCCCCCGTTTCACCGACAAGTCATGGTTTCCAAAGGGCAATGCCCTTTGGCGGGTTTCAGGGCAGCGCCCTGAGGGTCACAACCAACCCTTAACGACAACACAGCCTTCCCAAAGGGCATTGCCCTTTGGTTCGGGGGCAATGCCCCCGGAACGACCTCAGTTCTCAGCCAGCACCTGACGGCTGGCGCGCACGCGCACCACGCGCCGCCCCTCCATTTCCAGCACCTCAAACAGCCATCCGGAAAACACGACCTTGTCGCCGCACGCGGGCACACGCCGCAGCAGCGCGAGGATCAGGCCGCCCAGCGTGTGATAGCTGCCTTCCGCCGGCAGGTCCGACAGGTCCAGCCTGTGCTTGACCTCATCAGCAGGCATCGACCCGTCAAGCACCAGCACATTGTCATGGGCGATCCGCTGCGGCGGGGTGCTGCCGGGTTCGTGCTGCTCACCCACGATGGCGCCGAACAGGTCGGAGGAAGTGACGATTCCCTCGAACGAGCCATATTCATCCAGCACCAGCGCCAGTCCCAGCGGCGACGACCGCATCCGGTCCAGCATGTCGAACGCCGACAGCGTATCCGGCACGGAAATGGGACGCCTCAGCCCGGCCTCGACCGAGGGACTCTTGCCATCAAGGAAGCGGTCCAGCATGTCCTTGGCCAGGATGACGCCCACCGGATTGTCCACGCCCCCGTCACAGACCACGATGCGTGAATAGGTGGTGGAACGCAGGATGCGCAGCAGCTCCGCGCGTGGGACATGGCGCTCGATCCAGCACAGTTCGGTGCGCGGCGTCATGATCGCGCGCACGGGCCGGTCCGCCATGCGCAGCAGGCGCTCGATCATGTCCCGCTCCTCCTGCTCCAGCACGCCCGCCTGCGCACCCTCGGCGATGTAGGCGCGCAGTTCCTCTTCCGTCAGGGCCGTGCTGGCATTCGCGCTGACCCGCATCAGGCGCAGCACCAGTTCCGATGCCCGCCCCAGCAGCCAGACCACCGGGCGTGAAATCCAGGCGAGTCCCTCCAGCGGCAGGGCAAGGCGGGCGGCAATCTGTTCAGGCTGGCGCAGGGCGATCTGCTTTGGCACCAGTTCGCCCCCCACCAGCATGATGGCGGTGATGCTGCTGACGACCACGGTCATCGAGATCTCGCTGGCGAACGGGGCAAGGCGCGGGAAATGCAGCAGCCAGTGCGTCATCCGCGCCTCGATGCTGGTGCCGCCGAACGTGCCCTCCAGAATCGAGACAAGGGTCATCCCGACCTGCACCGTCGGCAGGAAACCCTGCGGGTCGTTCGCCAGTTTCAGCGCCCGGTCCGCCCCCTTGACCCCGGCCTTCGACATGACCGCAAGGCGCGCGCGCCGTGCGGAAATCAGCGCCAGTTCCCCCATCGCGAACACACCGTTGAGGAGAACAAGGCAGAATATGATAATCAGGGAAACAAGCATGATGCCGCGATCCTAGAGCATATCGCGCGCGTCGATGACACCCGAAATCATGCGCATCCCGAACCCAGACCGAATCGGTCCCGATTCGCAGCCGGCCGGTTTCATGCGCCAGATACAGAAATGGCGGGGACATGCCCCGCCATTCCGTTACTTTTTCCGTCCTGCTCCACGCCCTCAGGGGGCATGGGATCAGTCGGCGGCGGCCGCCGTTTCCGGCTGCGCGGACACCTTGTTCACGCGCGGGGGGGCTGCCGGCTTCTTGCGGGCCGCCAGTTCCTCCATCTTCGCATCGACATGCTGCGTGAAGACGTATTCCGCGGGCCGCTGGTTCGCCAGAGAGATTTCCGGCACCATCGGCTTTTCCGTTTCCGGCCCGAACAGCGCGACCTTGGCGATGTGCCACGGGCGACGCACCGCATCCATCACCGCCGTCGATTCGTAGCCCGAATGGACCATGCAGTCGGCGCACTTTTCATAGTTGCCGGTGCCGTACGAATCCCAGTTCGTGTCGGCCATCAGCTCTTCAAAGCTCTTGGCGTAGCCTTCACCCAGCAGGTAGCACGGGCGCTGCCAGCCAAAGACGTTGCGCAGCGGCTTGCCCCACGGGGTGCAGTGGTACTGCTCGTTCCCGGCAAGGAAGTTCAGGAACAGCGGCGACTGCGTGAAGCGCCACTTCTTGCCCTTGCCCAGGCGGAAGATGTCGCGGAACAGCTGCTTCGTCTTCTGGCGGTTCAGGAAGTGTTCCTGATCCGGCGCGCGTTCGTAGGCATAGCCCGGGGCGGTCATGATGCCGTCCACGCCCATCGCCATCACCTCGTCAAAGAACGCGGCGACACGCTTGGGGTCCGCGCCATCGAACAGGGTGCAGTTGATGGACACGCGGAACCCGCGCGCCTTCGCCTTCTTGATGGCCGCGACGGCGCGTTCGTACACGCCTTCCTGGCAGACGGAGGCGTCGTGCATCGCCGGGTCGCCATCCAGATGCACATCCCACGAGAAGAAGGGGCTCGGCTCATAATCGTCGAGCTTCTTTTCCAGCAGCAGCGCATTGGTGCAGAGATAGACGTATTTCTTGCGCGCGATCAGCTGGCGGATGATTTCCGGCATTTCCTTGTGCAGCAGCGGCTCACCACCGGCCACGGCGATGACGGGGGCGCCTGCCTCCGTATCCGCGTCGAGGCATTCCTGCACGGTCATGCGCTGATTGAGGATCTGCGCGGGATAATCGATCTTGCCGCAGCCCGCGCATGCAAGGTTGCAGCGGAACAACGGTTCGAGCATCAGCACGAGCGGATAGCGCTTGCGGCGCGTCAGGTGCTGTTTGACGACGTAGGCGCCCACCCGGACGGCCTGCATAATAGGAACGGCCATGAAACCTCTGCTCCTGCACCGGCGGACAGACGCCGGTCTTGATTCCAAATCATGTAGTCCGGACTATGGACACGTCCGATCGCAAGAAAACAACCCCGACAGGTGTCAGCCGTGCATCAAGAACATGGCGAGGTTGCGGAGTTGTTACGACACATGAACACTTTGGCGGCTGTATAGGACAAAAAACATCCTGTATTCAATTGCTATCGTATGGGGTGTGGCGAATTCACAACACACGGGGATTTAGTATTTATCCACCCTTGCCATAACGTGCGCAAGGGGCGAACACCTTGCGGTCGTCATGAATGACCATGACCATGTCGCATGATACCCGATCGCCATGACCGCCGCCCGCCCCGTGCGCGCGGCCCGTGACGCCGGGCATGAGGCGGCCGACCAAGAAACCGGTTCAGGGTCTGACCCGTTTCCCCGGACAGATCCCGACAAAGCATAAATGGACGCGACCATCATGGACCAGCCGAAGGCAGCCCCCAAGCACGACGCCCCCCCGTCTGCGGCTTCGCCAGCAGGTACTCCTGGGGGATCTGCCGACGCTTCTGCCGGAACCCCGCCCAAGGCGGACACATGGGGGGCGATCCCGACGCTGGGGCGTTTTCCGCAACTGGACCGTGTGCGCTACCCGCATGACATGCGCAACCTTTCAGTGGAGCAGTTGAAGGCGCTTGCGGACGAACTGCGGGCGGAGACGATCGACACGGTCTCCACCACCAGCGGGCACCTTGGCGCGTCGCTGGGCGTTGTGGAACTGACGGTCGCGCTGCATGCCGTGTTCGACACGCCCGATGACCGCGTGATCTGGGATGTCGGCCACCAGACCTACCCGCACAAGATCCTGACCGGGCGGCGCGACCGCATCCGCACCCTGCGCCAGCCGGGCGGCCTTTCGGGCTTCACCCGCCGCAGCGAGAGCGAATACGACCCGTTCGGCGCGGCGCATTCCTCCACCTCCATTTCCGCGGGGCTTGGCATGGCGGTGGCGCACCACCTGCGCGCCGAACATGACCCCTCCTACCGCGAACGCAACGTCATCGCGGTGATCGGCGATGGCTCCATCTCCGCCGGCATGGCGTACGAGGCGATGAACAACGCCTCGCATTGCGGCCCGGGCGCGGAGCGGCTGATCGTCATCCTCAATGACAACGAGATGTCGATCGCGCCCCCCGTCGGCGCGATGTCGAGCTACCTTTCGCGGCTGATGTCCTCGCGCAAGTTCCTCAGCCTGCGCGACCTTGCCGCCAAGATGGCAAAGCGCCTGCCCGACCGGCTGGAGCGCACGGCGAAGAAGGCCGACGAATACGCGCGCGGCATCATCACCGGCGGCACGCTGTTCGAGGAACTCGGCTTTTACTATGTCGGCCCGGTCGATGGCCATGACATGACGCAGCTTGTCCAGATCCTGCGCAACCTGCGCGACGCGGACGACCTCGGCCCCGTGCTGCTGCATGTCATAACAGAGAAGGGGCGTGGCTATACCCCTGCCGAATCGGCGGGTGACAAGTACCATGCCGTCGCCAAGTTCAACGTCGTCACCGGCGAGCAGAAGAAAGGCCCCGCCGGGCCGCCGTCCTACACGTCCGTCTTCTCGCGCGAGCTGCTGCGCCAGGCGGAGGCGGATGACCGGATCGTGGCGATCACGGCGGCGATGCCGTCGGGCACGGGCCTCGACAAGTTCGCCAAGGCGTTCCCCGACCGCTTCTTTGACGTCGGCATTGCCGAACAGCATGCCGTGACGTTCGCCGCCGGCCTTGCGACCGAGGGGATGCGCCCGTTCTGCGCGATCTATTCCACATTCCTGCAGCGCGCCTATGACCAGGTGATGCATGACGTGGTGCTGCAGAACCTGCCGGTGCGCTTCGCCATCGACCGCGCGGGCCTTGTCGGCGCGGACGGCGCGACGCATGCTGGCGCGTTCGACCTGAACTACCTCGGCTGCCTGCCGGGCATCACCATCATGGCGCCGAGTGACGAGCTGGAACTGCTCAACATGACCACGACGGCGGCGGCGTTTGACGAGGGGCCGATCGCCCTGCGCTACCCGCGCGGCGGCGGGTTCGGCCTCGACCTGCCGGCGGCGGGCAGCGTGATGGAGATCGGGCGCGGGCGCATCGTGCGCGAGATGACGCGCCAGTCCGGGCCGGAACGCGGCGGGATCGCGATCCTATCGCTCGGCCCGCGCCTGGCCGAGGCGCTGAAGGCCGCCGACATGCTGGCGGCGCAGGGGCTGTCGCCCACGGTGGCGGACGCGCGCTTCGCCAAGCCGCTGGACACCGCGCTGATCGAGCAGCTGGCGCGCAACCATGCCGTGCTGATCACCATCGAGGAAGGCGCCCCCGGCGGGTTCGGCGCGTTCGTGATGATGCACCTTGCGAAAACCGGCCTGCTGGACCGCGTGCGTTTCCGCCCCATGGCCCTGCCCGACCGCTTCATCGACCACAACACCCAGACCGCCCAGTATCACGAGGCAGGCCTCGATGCGCAGGCGATCACCAATACCGCGCTGGAAGCGCTGGGTGTCGGAATCAGCATGACCCAGCCCTTGCTAAAGACGGCAATCGGACCGAAATCATGATCATTATGAAACATGTCCTGAAAACAACGTCTCTGGCGCTGTGCGCCGGGCTGGTGGCAGCGTCGGCGCTCCCGGCCCTGCCGTCCTTCACTCCTTCGGCGCATGCGGCCGCGGCCGCATCCGACCCGCAGGCCCCCATCAAGGCGCTTTACGCCGAACTGACCCGCATCGAGGCCAAGAACAGCGGTTCGTTCGACCAGCGTGCGCAGGAACTCGGCCCGGTCATCGACCGCGTGTATGACCTGGAGGCGATCCTGTCCTCCTCCATCGGTCCGCACTACGCCACGCTGTCGCCGGACCAGAAGCAGGTGCTGCTGTCCACGTTCCGCCAGTTCACGATCGCCCGCAACCTCTCCAGCTTCAAGCCCGGCACCGACGCCCGCTTCACCATCAACCCCGCAGTCCGTGACGCGCCCGTGGGCGGCAACAAGATTGTCGATACCCAGATCGGGTCATCGGACGACCCGTCCGGCACGGCGGTCAATTACGTCATGCACATGAACGGGGCGAAGGGGTACCAGGTGGTTGACGTGCTGCTCAATGGCAACATCAGCCAGGTCGGCATGCAGCATTCCGATTTCCGCTCCGCACTGGCTGGCGGGAATGTGCAAAACCTGATCGATCTGTTACAGAAGAAGATCAAGGTCTTTTCGGCCGGATGACCCAGGCTTCGGGTTACGGACCGGATCACCGATGTTATATCATGCACGCGCGACCCAGCCGGAAAGATGATGTCTGTTCTTAACGCCCTTGTCTCACCATCCGGTCTGGCCGCGGCTGTCGCGGTGGCCGGGTGCGTACAGGCGACGCTAGGCACTTTTCTGGTTTCACGCTTCCGCGTGCAGGAAAAACGCGCCGATCAGGCCGTGCCCATGCCCCCGGTCACGGTACTCAAGCCGCTGCATGGCGATGAACCCCTGCTTGAAGAAGCACTGGAGAGCTTCTGCACGCAGGATTACCCCGCCATGCAGATCATCTTTGGCGTACAGTCCGAAGATGACGCCGCCATCCCCATCGTACGGCGCCTGTGCGAACGCCACCCGGCGCTGGATATCGAACTGGTCATCGACCCGACCTTCCACGGGATCAACCGCAAGATCGGGAACCTGATCAACATGATGCCGCGCGCGCGGCATGATGTACTGGTCATTTCCGATTCGGACATCCATGTGGCGCCCGATTACCTGCGCCATGTCGTCGGCGCGCTGGTCCCGCCGAATGTCGGCCTCGTCACCACGCTTTACGCGGGGCTGCCCGCGTCGCCCACGCTGCCGCGCCTGCTGGCGGCGGGGCAGATCAACCATAATTTCCTGCCCGGCGTCATGCTGTCGCGCTACCTTGGGCGGCAGGACTGCCTTGGCGCCACCATGGCGCTGCGGCGTTCGATGCTGCAGGCCATCGGCGGGCTGGAGGCACTGGTCCCGCATGTCGCCGATGACGCGATGCTGGGCCGGTATGTGCGCGAACAGGGCAAGGACATCGCCATTGCCGCGTGCATGACATGGACCACCGTGGGGGAACATTCCCTGCGCGAGGTGCTGGCCCACGAACTGCGCTGGGGCCGGACGGTCAAGACGCTCGAGCCGCTGGGCTATGCCGCGTCGGCCATCCAGCTGCCGCTGTTCTGGGCCACGATGGTGGTGGTGTTCGCCCCCCATGCGACATGGACATGGGTGTTCTTCGTGTCGGTATGGGTGGCGCGCGCCATCTGCGCCTTCGTCATGGACCGCGCGCTGGCGCAGCGCAGCCTTGTCCCGCTGTTCCTGCTGCCGCTGCGCGACTGGCTGTCGGCGGGCATCATGGTCGGCAGCGTCACGGGCACGCGCGTGGCATGGCGCGGACAGACTATGCACATTTCGCCACATTCCGCTATGACACCCCGATCACAACCTGCTTCCCCTGGCGACTGACGCCGCCGGGGCCGGGCAGGCCAAACCAAACCAGTCAAGGCAACTGCGGTCGCGCGGGGGAGTGAGCCCCTTTCAGACCCGAGGATTCGCGTAACATGATGAAGACCCTGTTTCTCCAGCCGCCTTCCTTCGACGGATTCGATGGTGGGGCCGGCTCCCGCTATCAGGCCAAGCGGGAAATCAAGTCGTTCTGGTATCCGACGTGGCTGGCGCAGCCTGCCGCCATGGTCGAAGGCAGCCGCCTGATCGACGCACCGCCGGCGCGCATGGGCATGGAACCGATCCTTGAGGACGTGCGCAACCGCGACCTCGTCATCATGCACACCTCCACCCCGTCCTTCGCCTCCGACGTGCGGGTGGCGCAGATGCTCAAGGACGCGAATCCGGCGGTCAAGATCGGCATGGTCGGCGCGAAGGTCGCCGTGCAGCCGGAAGAAAGCCTGCTGAACGCGCCGCCGGTCGATTTCGTGGCGCGCAACGAATTCGACTACACCATCAAGGAAATCGCAGAAGGCCGCGACTGGAAGGATGTCGATGGCATCACCTGGCGCGACCCGGATGGCAAGATCGTCTCCAACCGCGACCGCGCGATGATCGAGGACATGGACAGCCTGCCGTTCGTGACCGAGGTCTACAAGCGTGACCTGAAGATCGAGGATTACTTCATCGGCTACCTGATGCACCCCTACATCTCGATCTATACGGGTCGTGGGTGCAAGTCGCGCTGCACGTTCTGCCTGTGGCCGCAGACGGTTGGCGGCCACCACTACCGCACCCGCAGCCCCGAGCATGTGGCCGCGGAAATCCGCCTGGCGAAGCAGTATTTCCCGCAGGTCAAGGAATTCTTCTTCGACGACGACACCTTCACCGACGACCTGCCGCGCGCCGAGGCGATTGCCAGGGAACTCGGCAAGCTGGGTGTGACGTGGTCGTGCAATGCAAAGGCGAACGTGCCGCGCAAGACGCTCGAGGTGCTGAAGGCCAACGGCCTGCGCCTGCTTCTGGTCGGTTACGAGAGCGGCAACCAGCAGATCCTTCACAACATCAAGAAGGGCATGCGGGTCGAGGTCGCGCGTGAGTTCACCAAGAACTGCCACGAACTCGGCATCAAGATCCATGGCACCTTCATCCTCGGCCTGCCGGGCGAGACGAAGGAGACCATCCAGGAAACCATCAAGTTCGCGACCGAAATCAACCCGCACACGCTGCAGGTTTCGCTGGCGGCACCCTATCCGGGTACGTTCCTGCACAAGCAGGCGACGGAGAACGGCTGGCTTGATGCCAGCAACGCGGAACTGATCGATGAAAACGGCGTGCAGATCGCGCCGCTGCATTACCCGCACCTGTCGCACACCGAAATCTTCAACAGTGTCGAGGATTTCTACCGGAAGTTCTATTTCCGCGCGCCGAAGATCGCCTCGATCCTGAACGAGATGGTCCGCAGCCCGCAGATGATGAAGCGCCGCCTGCGCGAAGGGGTGGAGTTCTTCCAGTTCCTGCGCGAACGTCGCGCGGCCTGATCACCCTCGGGCCTTTCCATGCGCCGGGACCTGCGGGTTCCGGCGTTTTTTCTGGTATTATCGCTACATCCGGTTCCCTGCTGTCATGAAACGCGTCATCATATCCGCCGATGATTTCGGCCTGTCGGAAGAGGTGAACGAAGCTGTCGAGATCGCGCATCGCGACGGCCTTCTGTCCACCGCAAGCCTGATGGTCGCAGGTCCCGCGGCGGAGGATGCGATCCGCCGGGCGAAGCGCCTGCCGGACCTGCGCGTGGGGCTGCACCTTGTCGCAATCGAGGGACCGGCCACCCTGCCGCCCGCGGACATCCCGCTGCTGGTGCCGCAGGACGGGCAGTTCCCGTCCGACCAGTTGAAGCTGGGGGTCGAATATTTCTTCCGCCCGGCCGTGCGACGCGAACTCGCCGCCGAAATCGAGGCCCAGTTCCGCGCCTTTGCCCGCACGGGGCTGGCGCTGGACCATGCCAACGCGCACAAGCACATGCACCTGCATCCCACGGTCGGGCGCTACATGATCGAAAGCGGCCTGCGCCATGGGCTGCGCGCGGTGCGCGTGCCGCTGGAACCGCCGCAGCCGCTGTTCGCGGCGGGCACCTATGCCGACACGCTGGGCGATGCGGCGCTGCGGCGCTGGACGCGGCTTCTGCGGCATCAGGCGCACAAGGCGGGACTGGTGACCAATGACTGGTGCTTTGGCCTGGCATGGAGCGGCCACATGACGACGGAGCGCGTCTCCGCCCTGGCCGCGCACCTGCCTGACGGGCTGTCGGAAATCTATTTCCATCCGGCCACGGCGAAGAACAAACTGCTGCAGCGCCTGATGCCGACCTATGAACATGTGGCGGAATTCGAAACGCTGTGCAGTCCCGGCCTGCGCGCGGGCCTGCGCCATGCGGGGGCGACCCCCACCACATGGACCGATGTCGCACGCGGGACGTAGCGTTTCTCAGGGGCTTTGCCCCTGAAACCCCACCAAAGGGTATTACCCTTTGGAAACCATCACTTTTAAACGAATCAGGGTGCAGGGAGCGCGCTCCCTGCCGGGTCCGGGCAGCGCCCGGGTATCGCATGCGCCACCGCCCTCAGGGGCTTTGCCCCCGAACCCCCACCAAAGGGTATTACCCTTTGGAAACCATGACTTTAAAACGAATCAGGGTGCAGGGAGCATGCTCCCTGCCGGGTCCGGGCAGCGCCCGGATGGCCCATCCACGCCACGGCGTTACGGATGGGCCGCAGATATTCAGGCGAGGCTGGCCTTCACCCATTCCTTGAGCTGCACCTTGGGGGCGGCGCCGACCTTGTCCGCGACGACCTTGCCGCCCTTGAAGATCAGCATGGTGGGGATGCCACGCACGCCATAGGTGTTGGGCGTTTCGGGGTTTTCGTCGATATTGACCTTCACCACCTTGAGCTTGCCCTTGAACTCCGCGCCGATTTCTTCCAGCGCCGGGGCGACCATCTTGCACGGCCCGCACCATTCGGCCCAGAAATCGACCAGCACGGGTTCGCTGGACTCCAGCACCTGCTGCTTGAATTCGCTATCTTTTACGGCGACGGTGTTCTCGCTCATTGCATCACTCCTGTTGGTCGCGGCACGGGCCGCGACATGATCGGTACCACCCGACATGGCGACCCTTGGGCGCGGGGTCAAGACATCACTGCGATGCAATCCGCGCTGGCGCACTGGCCGCGACCAGCGCATCTGGCAGGACACTGACACGCACGTCCTCGGTCCAGACAAGGACGCATGTCACCGCCCGCCCCGGATAAAGCATGCGCAGCAGCGCACGGTACGACGCCATCTGCCGCAGGTACAGCACCGGCGTGTCCTCAACGCGCGCGGGGGGCTGGCGGTTGGTCTTGAAATCGCACAGCAGCACCGCGCTGTCGGTAACGGCCATGCGATCGACCTGCCCCACGACCACCGTTTCCCCCACGACACCGGCCAGCGGCTGTTCCGCGCGGCTGCCGGGCGCGAACAGCGGCGCCATCACGGGCATGTCCATCACCGCCATCACCTGATTCACGATCCGTTCGCACTGCGCCGCCGACAGGCCGCTACCCCGGCGCGACAGCCACCGGCGCGCCACCTCCGCGCGTTCGGACGGCACGCAGTCGGGCAGGTACTGCAGCAGCGCATGCACCATCTGCCCACGTCGCAGCGCATTCATCCGGCGGGTCCCCGCACTGCGCCCGCCTGCCCCGGCCTGCGCGATCTCCAGCGGAGAACGCACGGCGGGCTGCGGGCCAAGGGCCACGTCATCGGGCCGACTGGGCGCCAGCGGGCGCGCCAGCGGCCCCTCCACCGGCGGCGGCACGGGTGTCCAGTCCGGCGCCGTGCCCATCCAGCGCGGCGGGGCGGCATCGACGCGCGGCGGGGACTGCGGGGCGGATTCGGCACGCGGGGCATAGGGCTCCTCGATCACCAGCGCCTCCCCGCCCCAGCCAAGGGTGAATTCCTCCGTCCTGGCTCCCCCGGCCTCCAGCGCCTTGCGGCACAGGTCGTACCAGCAATCCTCGGGCACGCCCCGGCGCGGTTCCCACCCGCAGACCACCAGCCGCTCGCTCGCACGGGTCAGGGCGACATACAGCAGCCGGTTATATTCCTCTGCCGCCGCCAGCTTCAGCCGGTCCTGCAGGGCCTGCGTCACCCCGGTGCCCAGTTCGGTGCGCGGAACCCACAGCGGGATGTCCAGGCCGCTTGCATCGTCGCGCGCCCACAACAGGCCACGGTCGAAACGCGGCGTGCCCACCGTGTCGGGCAGGATGACAAGCCGCGCCTGCAACCCCTTGGCCCCATGGGCGGTCATGACGCGCACCATGTCGGCCGATGCGTCGGGTTCGTGCTTGACCGTCTCCTCCGACGCGTGGAGCCAGTGCAGGAAGCCCTGCAGGGACACGGCATGCGCCTCCTCGAAGCGCAGGGCGGCGGAGAGCAGTTCGCCCACCGGCTCCACCGCCTCCGGCCCCAGCCGCGCCAGCAGCCGCGCGCGACCGCCCAGCGGGCCGAGCGCCTCCGACAGCAGGGCATAGGGGGAGGCGTAGTCCACCTTGCGGAACAGGGTATCGAGCATCCGCCACGCCGCTGCCCATTCCGGCCGTTCGCCATGGCGCGCGCGCAGCACCGCCCACAGGGGCCGTCCCTGCCGCCCCATGCACAGCTGCATCAGGCTGTCATCATCCAGCCCGCCCAGCGGCGATGTCAGGACACAGGCCAGTGTCAGGTCGTCCTGCGGCAGCAGGAGCGCGGCACACAGCGCCATGAGGTCCTGCACCGCCAGCTGGTCCGTCAGCACCGTGCGCACCAGCGTCGCCACCGGCACGTCCTGCGTCTTGAGCGCGCGGATCAGCGCGCGGGCAAAGGCGGAGCGGCGCGGCACGAGGATCAGCACGTCACCGGGCGCAAGCGGCGCCTGCCCCGGTGGCGGCGCACGGCGCAGTTCGCCCGCGATCCACGCCGCCAGCGTATCGGCCAGCTGCTGCTGCGCCGTGGCCTGCCCCTCGTTTTCGGTGGGGGCCTTCCACGGGTCGGGGTCCTCCCCATCCTCGCCCTTGGGCGTGACGGGCCACAGTTCAACGCGCCCGCCGCCGCCGGGGCGTGCCGTGACATGGGCGGGAATGCCGCTGTCGGGTTCGGCCACGCCACGGGCGGCGGCGGGGATGGAGAACACCTGGTCCACCAGCGCCAGCACCGGCGTGGTGGAGCGGAACGACACCGTCAGCGCCGGTTCACGCCAGCGCGTGCCCGCCTTGTGCGCCTTGTCGCGGAACCGTTCACGCCAGTAGCGGAAGGCCGCCGGGTCCGCGCCCTGGAAGGAGTAGATCGACTGCTTGTAATCCCCCACGGCAAAGATCGTGCGCGGGGGGCCGTCATGTTCGCGCGCGCCCACACCGGCAAAGAATTCCGCCGTCAGGCCACCGGCAATCGCCCATTGCTGGGGGGAAGTGTCCTGCACCTCGTCGAGCAGCAGGTGGTCGATCCCGCCATCGAGCTTGTACAGCACCCACGCCGCCCCCGGATCGTCGAGCAGGCCGAGCGTGCGTTCGATCAGGTCGTCATAATCGACCAGCCCCTGCCCGGTCTTGCGCGCGGCATATCCCTCCACCACCGGGGTCGCGACCGACAGCAGCGCGCGGCTGAGGTCCCGGACCATGAGCGCGCGCAACTGCGCCTCCACATCGAGGATGCGCTGCGCCTCCGCCATCAGGGCGTCGCCGATATGCGGGTATTTCCTGTCCAGCGTCGCGTTCACGCCGCCACGCTTGCGGGGTTCGCCGTCCTGCTTCACCAGCCCCCTGCGCCACATCCCCCACCCGGCGACCCGTGCCTCCACGTCCTGCCCCAGCCATGCCAGCAGCTTCGCCGCCTCCTCGCGCACCTTGGGCGAGGCCTCGGCCGCCACCGTGCGCAGGCCATCGCGCAGGGTATCCTCCGCCGGGATGCTGGCGCAGGCGTCGCGCAGCAGGGTGTCCGCGCCATCACCGCGCACGCCCAGCACCCGGCACAGCGCCGCGTCCACCGCCGCCGGGTCCGTGCGCCAGCGTTCGGCAACCTCATGGAATTCGCGCAGGCGTGCCTGTATCCGCGTGACCAGCGCGGTGAAATCCCCGATCCCCACCTGCCCCGCAAGGGCGGCGATGGCATCCCCGCCACGCCCGACCACTTCCTCCACCGCGCCCTGAAGCGCAAGGCGGGCGTCGGTTTCCTCCACCAGCGTGAAATGCGGGCTGATCGCCGCCTCCACCGGGAAACGGCGCAAGAGCGACTGGCAGAAGGCGTGGATGGTGCCGATGCGCATGCCACCGGGCAGGTCGAGCACGCGGGCGAACAGTTCACGCGCCACCTGCCGGGTCCGGGCCTCCGCCGGGACGAACAGGCGGCGCAGTTCCACGTCAAGATCGTGGTCCGGCAGCGTCACCCACAGGCCCAGCCGCTTTTGCAGCCGCACGGCCATTTCCGCCGCCGCCGCCTTGGTAAAGGTCAGGCACAGGATGCGCGACGGGTCCGACCCCGGCAGCAGCACCGCATGCCCCTGCGCATCATGGCCCGGACGTGGCAGCATCAGGCGCAGGAGGCGGTCGATCAGCAGCTTGGTCTTGCCGCTCCCGGCGGAGGCGGAGACAAAGACAGACGCCTGCGGGTCGGATGCCTGCGCCTGGCTTTCATTCGCCAGCCCGATGGCGTCGGGCGCCACGGCATCGGGCGCATGGGGGGCGGATGTCGCCCCATCGGGTGTCATCGTCATGCCATGTCCTCCTCACGCGCCGCACTCCATTCCGCGACCCGCGCAAGGTGGGCATAATCGGCAAAGCGCGGTTCCTGCCCCGGATGGGGATGCGACAGGTAGGGCATGTGCGGGTTGTCATATTCCGCCACCCGGTCGCGCAGCCGCGTGCGGCATTCCGCGATCAGGTCCGACAGTATCTTCCCCTGCGCAATGTCGAGTACCTGTGCCGGGACATGCCCGCCTGTCAGCCGCCAGTAGACCAGTTCCCTCACCTGCCCCGTCACTTCGGGCGCGAAACCGCCCGCCTCGATCATCGCGGCCTCCAGCACCAGTTGCGACTGCCATCCCCTCAGCACGCTGTTGCGCGTGGGCAGGGTGCCGGTCTTGTAATCGATCAGGCTCAGCCCCCCTTCGGCATCACGGTCGATCCGGTCGGCCCGGCCGCGCAGCACGAACGTGCCGAAGGAAAAGCCCGACAGTTCCATCCGCCCCGAAAGCTCCGTCAGGACCGTGCCGGGCACGCCTGCGGCCCGGCGCGCGGATTCCGTCGCCGCACACCAGCGCGCGATACGTTCCAGCCGGGGCGCCCACCATGCCGCAAGCGCCGGGCGCAGGCGCGCCTCCTCCAGCACTTCGGCGAACAGGCGCACCATCTGCGCCTCCCCGCCGGGGGGCCAGCGGTCGGGATGGCGCGTGAACCAGCGGTCCAGCGCGTCATGCACGATTTCCCCGTAATCGGCGGCGTCGGCCAGTTCCTCAAGATCGGCAAGGCGCTTCAGCCCCAGGATCCGCCGGGCATAGATGGCATAGGGGTCGCGCATCCATGTCTCGATCTCCGTCACCGACAGGCTGCGCGGGCGCATCGCCACCGGCGGGCACGGACGCGGGGGGGCCACGGGCGCGGGCGGCCCGGACGGGCGGTCCAGTTGCTCCAGCCACGACAGCGCCGGATGCTCCGCAATCCGCGCCCCGCGTCCCGTCAGGTAGGCGTCAAGCCGCACCAGCCACCGCGCGGCGACCGCGGGCGCGCCCTGCCTGCGCCCCGGCACCGACAGCACCACATCGGGCGCGGCGCAGGCGCAGGCGATGAAATCGTGCGCCGCCTGCCCGATGGCGCATTCGGGCGACGGCAGGCAGATGCGCGTGCGCATCGGGCGGCTCATCCACGGCCCCGGATCGGTGGCAGGGGGCCAGACGGTTTCCACCAGTCCGCCCAGCACGATGGTCCCCGCCGTCTGCAGCCGGGCCTCCAGCAGGCCCCAGATGAAGACGCGCGGATGCACCGCCACCTGTTCGCGCCCGCGCAGGGCGCGGCGGCCATGCACCGTCACCCCCGCCAGAGACGAGGCCAGAAGCCCGTCCAGCGCGCCGACCCGCTGCGCGGGCAGCACGTCGCACCATGTCAGCAGTTCCGCCAAGTGCGCGCCCAGCGCGTTGCCTTCCTCCCCCGACCACAGGCGCGTGGCCCCGTCCCCGGTATCGGTCGCGGCCAGCGCCTGCGCCGACTCCACAAGGGCGGAGAGCAGGTCCACGACCTCCGCCACGCCGGATGCGCGCGACAGCAGCGGGTCAAGCGCGCGTTCCAGCCGGTCGAGGAAGGCGGAGAGTTCCTGCGGCGCGTCCGGCGCATCGGCCAGCGCGCCATGTTCATCCTGCCCCGCGCGCGACAGGGCGGCGCGCAGCCCCGCGATCCCCGGTGGCGGCGCAGGACCGCGCAGGACCGCGCGTTCCAGCAGGCGGGCCGACGCACGGCAGTTCCCCGGCGACAGCCCGCAGGCGGCCAGCGGGTGCTTGAGCATCGACAAAAGTGCGACCGGCGACAGCCCGCCATCGACGGCCTGCACGATCAGGCGCAGGAACGTGGCCTGCGGCGTGGTCGCCAGCCCCTCCCCCGCGCTGTCATCGGCAATGACGCCCCAGCGCGCCAGTTCGGTCGCCACACGCCCCGCAAGCGTACGGTCCGGCGTGACAAGGGCCGCGGACTGCCCCGGACGTTCGATCGCCTGGCGCAGGATCAGGGCGATGGCGGCCGCTTCCTCCTGCTGGTCGGCGGCATGCAGCACCGACAGCCCCTGCACTTCCGGCGCAGGCGCGGGCGCCAGCCACTGCCCCAGCGCCGGGGCGGGCAGCAGCGCGTCCGACAGCAGCGTCGCGCGTCCCGGCGGGGCCGCCGCCATGCAGCCCGCGGGCAGGTCGTCCCAGACCACGAGGTCGTCACGCGCCACCCCGAGGTCGGACAGCATGCGCGCCGTGCCCGCCTGCGGGTGCCCCGGCGGCAGGGCGGACCATGTGTCCGCGTCCATGTTCATGTCCACCGGCGTCAGCACCAGCCGCCCGCCGGGCATGTCCAGCACCGTGCGCAGCACCGCCACCGTGGAGGGCACGGCATCCGAAAACCCCGCCGCCCACAGCCGCTGCCCCGCCGGCAGCGGGTTTTCGCGCCAGTGCGCGGCCTGCGCGTGCAAAAGCGCGACCTGGCGGGCGACGGGGTTCATCACGCCCTGCTCCTCCAACCAGGAGGGCCACACGCCGGTCACGATCGACAGGAATTTCAGTGTCAGGCCCCAATGCTCCGCGAAATCGCCATCGGCGGCTTCGGGCAGGCGTTCGCGCAGGTCACATTCCGCCCATTCCGCCTCGTCCATCAGGTCGGCCAGCGCGCGCGCCAGCGGCCAGGCCTGGTCAACGGTGCGCACGTCGCCAAATGCCGCGCCCCCCTGCAACACCAGCAGCGTCAGCGTCGCAAGGCGGCGTAGCGGCTCCACCGCCGGCGGCAGGTCGAGCGCGGCTTCCCCCGACAGGGCGAGCGCCGCCTCATCCAGCGCCGCGATGGGCGCAATGCGCGGCAGCAGCAGCGCGCGGCCATCGGCACGGCGCAGGAAGGCCTCCGTCAGCGCGCGCGCGGCACGGCGGCTTGGCAGCAGGATCAGGCCGGCGCCGGTGCGCTGCGGGTCGTCATCCACCTCCGCCATCCAGCGCGCCGCCAACTGGTCCAGGAAAGGGACGTGATGGGCGATGGTCACGACCGGGGCCGACGCGGCGGTGGGGTGCGGCATCAGCCGTGCACCCCGCTTTCGTCATGGTCGGGGTCGAGCGTGCTGCGCAGCGTGGCCTCCGCCGCCGCGATATCCTGCGGGCGCGACAGGTGGAACCACAGCGAATCATGGACGATCATCCCCAGCCGCCCGCGCGCCATCGCCCGGTCCCACAGCAGGTTCAGGCTGAACGCCCCGTCCGGCGCACCGTCGAACAGCGCGGGCGAGACGATCTGCACCCCGGTATAGACATAGGGCGTCAGTTCCCCGGCCTTCGGCCTGCGCGGCCTGCCGTGGGCGTCCACGGCAAAGTCGCCATGCCCGACCTCCCCCACCGCGCGCGTCATCGCACCCAGCAGCAGCATCGCATCCATCTTCGCCGGGTCGAACGCCGCCGCCAGCCGCCGCAGCGCCGCCTGCGGGCCGTTGAGCCACATCGCATCGCCATTGAGCAGGAAGAACGGCCCCGGCCCGACCTGCCCCGCGCGCAGGGCGGCGGCGGCGCTGCCCCCCGTCTCCAGCAGTTCGTCCTCGCGCCGCAGGATGGTGCGCGGGCCATCGCCTGCCGCGCGCCGGGCCTCAAGCGCTGCCGCCACCATGTCGGCATGCCAGTGGGCGTTGACCACCACGCGCCCCACGCCGGCACGGTCCAGCCGGTCAAGCGCATGGCACAGGATCGCCTGTCCCCCGACCTTCAGCAGGGGCTTGGGCGTCGTCTCGCTCAGCGGGCGCATCCGCCGTCCCATCCCGGCGGCAAAGATCATCGCCGTTTCGGGCATCTCCACACTCATGCCTGCTCTCCTGCCTGTTTCGTATCGCCTTCGACCGACCGCGCCACGGCTTCGGCCTGTGCCCCCCACCCGCGCAGGAAGGCGTCGCGCCCGCCATCGGCGCGCACCTCCAGGTCGACATACCGCGCGCCGGGCGGGGTGAGTTCCCCGAGGCGTTCGGGCCATTCCACCAGCACGATCCCCTCGCACGCGTCATCCCAGCCCAGTTCGGCCAGGGCGCCCGGCCCATCGAGGCGCCACAGGTCGAAATGCGACACCTCCATTTCCTGCCCCCCCTCGCCCGGCGCGTCATAGGTCTGCACCAGGGTATAGGACGGGCTGGGCACCTCCATCGCCGGGTCGTCGCACAGGCAGCGCAGCAGCGCGCGCGCCAGCGTCGTCTTCCCCGCGCCAAGGTCGCCGCGCAGCAGCACCGCATCGCCCGCGCGCAGCAGTGGCGCCAGCGCCCGGCCCAGCGCCATCGTCGCCGCATCGTCGGGCAGGAGGACGCGCGTCACGCCCGACGCGGCGCAAGGGGTCGTATCCGTCTGTGTCATGGTGGCATTGTGCGCCCATGACAGGGCCGCAGACAAGGCGAAGCCGCAGGCCCGCGCACCTGTTCCGCACGCGCACCGTTTCCCCCGCCACATCGGGCGCCACGGCGGACGCGGCGGCGCATTTTCGCGGGGTTTGTGCCGTTTTTGTGGGTTGCGCTGGCGTGCCATGCAACGCACAACGCAGCAGGACCCTGATACAGACACGGATTGCAGGACAGACAGCAATGACCGACACCGCCAGCCTTTCCACCGATGTCGCCATTATCGGCGCGGGCCCTGCCGGCCTGTTCGCCGCATTCGAATGCGCGATGCTCAAGCTGGGCTGCGTGCTGATCGACGCGCTTGACGAAATCGGCGGGCAGTGCACCGCGCTGTATCCGGAAAAGCCGATCTATGACATTCCCGCCCACCCCGCCATCGCGGGGGGCGACCTGATCGCGGCACTCGACCGGCAGATCGCGCCGTTCGACATCCCGCGCCTGCTGGGCCGCCGGGTGGAGGAACTGTCGGGCACGCGCGGGGCGTTCACCCTGCGCACCAGCACGGGCGACACGATTCGCGCCCATGCCGTCATCATCGCGGCCGGCGCCGGGGCGTTCGGCCCCAACCGCCCGCCGCTCGAAGGGCTGGAGGCGTTCGAGAAAAGTGGCGCGGTGCGGTATTACGTCCGCCGCCGCGCCGATTTCGCCGGAAAGCATGTCCTGATTGCCGGTGGCGGGGATTCGGCCGTGGACTGGGCGCTGTCGCTGCGTGACGTGGCGGGGCGCGTGTCCATCGTCCATCGCCGCAACCGCTTCCGCGCCGCCCCCGAAAGCCTGCGCCAGATGGACGAGGCCGTGGAGCGCGGCGAGATCGAAAAGCTGGTCGGCTACCAGCTTCACGGCCTGCACGGGAATGACGGCGTGCTCGACGGCGTGGACCTCATCACCCTTGATGGCGAGGTGCTGCATGTCCCGTGCCAGGCGCTGCTGCCGTTCTTCGGGCTGGCGACCGACCTTGGCCCCATCGCGCAATGGGGGCTGGACACCGTCCGCGGCACCATCCCGGTCACGCCGTCCACCTGCGAAAGCAGCATGCCCGGCATCTTCGCCGTAGGGGATGTCGCGTCCTATCCGGGGAAGCTGAAGCTGATCCTGCAGGGCTTCAGCGAATGCGCCATGGCCGCGCACGCCATCCATCCCATCGTCCATCCCGACACCGCGCTGCATTTCGAGTATTCCACCAGCCGGGGCGTGCCCGCCGCCTGAGCACGACTGGCCCACGGCGCATACATGTTTTGACACATAATGTTATGCCGCCACGCCATGGATCGATCGCGCGGTGCTTGACCCCGTGGGCGCGGGCGATAGCATCGCGCCCGCATCGTGCAACGTAACAGGAAGGGGCAGCGGGTGAAGGTTATTGTTCTGGGCTCGGGCGTGATTGGTGTCACGACCGCATGGTACCTCGCCCGGCAGGGACACGAGGTCGAGGTGATCGACCGCCAGCCCGCCGCCGCGATGGAAACCTCCTTCGCCAATGCGGGGCAGGTCTCCCCCGGCTATTCCGCGCCATGGGCCGGGCCGGGCCTGCCGCTGCAGGTCCTGAAATGGATGTGCAGCACCGCCAGCCCCATGATCATCCGCCCGCGCATCGATTTCGCCATGTTCGGCTGGATGATGCAGGTCCTGCGCAACTGCAACGCCCATGCCTATGACATCAACAAGTCACGCATGCTGCGCGTTGCAACCTACAGCCGCGACTGCCTTGACGCGCTGCGCACCGAAACCGGCATCACCTATGACGACCGCCAGCGCGGGCTGATCCAGTTGTTCCGCACCGACCGCGACGTCGCCAAGGCACACAAGGACATGCAGGTGCTGTCGCAGCACGGGGTGGAACACGAACTGCTGACCCCCGACCAGATCGCGCAGTACGAACCCGGCCTGTCGGGATCGCGCCACCTGCTGCGCGCGGGGCTGCGCCTGCCGGGGGACGAATCGGGGGACGCGCACATGTTCACCCAGCGCCTGGCGCAGAAGGCCGCCGAACTGGGTGTGACGTTCCGGTATGAAACCACAATCCAGGCGCTCGATGCCTCGGCCGAGGAAATTCTGGGCGTGCGGACATCCGCCGGGCGCATCACGGGCGATGCCTATGTCGTCGCACTCGGCAGTTACGCGCCGCGCCTTGTCCGTCCGCTGGGGCTGAAGCTGCCGGTCTATCCGGTCAAGGGATATTCGCTGACGCTGCCGGTGACGGATGAAAGCCGCGCGCCGACCTCCACCGTCAATGACGACCGCTACAAGGTCGCGATCACGCGGCTGGGCGATCGCATCCGCATCGGCGGCACGGCGGAACTGGCGGGCTACAACACCCGCCTCAGCCGTGACCGGCGCGCCGGGCTGGAGGAAAGCTTTACCGAACTGTTTGGCGGCGGCGACCTGTCGCAGGCGGTGTACTGGACCGGCCTGCGCCCGAACACGCCCGACGGGACGCCCGTCATCGGCGGGTCGAAGCGGTTTGGCAGGCTGTGGTTCAATACCGGCCACGGGACGCTGGGATGGACGATGGCCTGCGGGTCGGGAAAGCTGCTGGCCGACATGATCAGCCAGCGCCCGACCGAAATCCCCAGCCTCGACCTGTCGATCGACCGGTACGCGCAGTAAACGCCTGCCGGATTACCGGAGCCATAAAAGTTTTTGGTGAAGCTTTTTCCAAAAAGCTTCGAAGAACGCCGCCTTTTTGGAAAAAGGCGGCACCCAAAAACTTTTATTCCTTACATTTACCCATATCCCACGCGGGCAACAAAAAACGGGGCCGGATAAATCCGTGCCCCGTTTTCGTGCGTCATGCAGTCATGGTCCGCCGGCCCTGGGGCCGGCGTTCATGCAACATTACTGCGCAGCGGCAGGTGCTTCGGCCTCGGCGGCCTTCTTCTTGCCGTGATGCTTGCCACCGTGGTGGTGACCACCATGATGGACCTTCTTTTCGCCAGCAGCGGCAGCGTCACCAGCAGCGGCGTCAGGCGCATGCTCCGGGCCGGACACTGCCGGGGCGGTCGGCTCGGCGGGGGTGGTCTGCGCCATCAGGGGGGACGCAACGCCCATCACGGCGACTGCGGACAGGGCGGCCAGGAAACGGCGGGTCGAAACGATCATGAACTCATATCTCCAACAATCGGGACAAAATCCCAATGCCTGCGCCGGACCGGCAACGACACCAGCCCGATTCGACATTCACGGATGTAACACGCACCGCGAGGCCGCGTCTCGAATTAAAAATTTTAAATTTTCGGAGTGAACCCCATAACTGCCGCATTCCTACCGCAATCACAATGCCGGAAACATTACGAATGGTTGCAGGGAATGCGGGCAGCGATGGTCAGGCCCGCATTTCCGGTCCGTGGACAGATCAGTCCACGGTGCCCGAACGCTCGCGCTTCTTGCGCTCATGCGGGTCGAGGTAGCGCTTGCGGATACGCACGGCCGACGGCGTGACCTCCACCAGCTCATCGTCCTCGATATAGGCGATGGCCTGTTCAAGGTTCATCTTGCGCGGCGGGATCAGCAGCAGGGCCTCGTCCTTGCCGGCGGCACGGATGTTGGTCAGCTTCTTTTCACGGATCGGGTTCACCTCGAGGTCATTCTCACGCGAATGCTCCCCGATGATCATGCCGACATAGACCTTCTCGCCCGCATCGACGAACAGCGTGCCGCGATCCTGCAGCGAGAACAGCGAATACTGCGTCGTCGTGCCATCCTCGGAAGAGATCAGCGAACCGTTGCGACGCCCGGCGATCGGCCCGACATAGGGCTGGTAGCCGGAGAACAGGCGGTTCATGATGCCCGAACCGCGCGTGTCGGTCAGGAATTCGCCGTGATAGCCGATCAGCCCGCGCGACGGGATCTGGAACGTCAGGCGCACCTTGCCGCCACCGGACGGCTGCATGTCCTGCATGATGCCCTTGCGCAGGGCCATCTTCTCGACCACGACGCCGGAATACGGCTCGTCCACGTCGATCAGGACTTCCTCGAACGGCTCCTCGCGCTCGCCGGTTTCCTCGTTCGTGCGGAACAGCACGCGCGGGCGGCCGATGGTCAGCTCGAAGCCTTCGCGGCGCATCTGCTCGATCAGGACGCCCAGCTGCAGTTCGCCACGGCCCGCAACCTCGAACGCCTCGCTCTCGGGGCTTTCGGACACGCGGATGGCGATGTTGCCCTCGGTTTCCTTGAACAGGCGGTCGCGGATCTGGCGCGACGTGACCTTCTTGCCTTCACGGCCACCCAGCGGGCCGTCATTGAGGCGGAAGGTCATCGACAGCGTCGGCGGGTCGACGGGGGTGGAGGGCAGCGGCTCCTTCACCTCAAGGGCAGCGATGGTTTCGGGAATCGTCGCTTCCGACAGGCCGGCCACGGCCACGATGTCACCGGCCTCGACCTCCTCCACCGGCACGCGGTCCAGCCCGCGGAAGGACAGCAGCTTCGTCAGGCGCCCGGTCTCGACCACCGAACCGTCGGGACGCAGCACATGCACCGGCATGTTCATCTTCGCGGTGCCCTGCTCCACGCGCCCGGTCAGCACGCGGCCAAGGAAGTTGTCGTTCTCCAGGATGGTCGCGACCATCGCGAACGGCGCGTCCTTGTTGACCTTCGGCGGCGGCACATGGCGCAGGATCAGGTCGAACAGCGGGGAGAGGTCCTTGCGCGGCCCGTCGATCTCCAGATCCGCCCAGCCCTGACGGCCGGAGGCATAGAGCATCGGGAAGTCCAGCTGCTCGTCATTCGCGCCGAGGGCCGCGAACAGGTCGAAGATCTCGTTATGCACTTCGTCGGGGCGGGCGTCGCCACGGTCGATCTTGTTGACGACCACGATCGGCTTCAGCCCGCGCGCCAGCGCCTTGCCGACGACGAACTTCGTCTGCGGCAGCGCGCCTTCGGCGGAATCGACCAACACGACCGCGCCGTCCACCATGCTCAGGATACGCTCCACCTCGCCGCCGAAGTCGGCATGGCCCGGGGTGTCGATGATGTTGATGCGGGTGTCCTTCCACACGACGGACGTGCACTTCGCCAGGATCGTGATGCCGCGCTCACGCTCCAGGTCGTTGCTGTCCATCGCACGCTCGGCGACATGCTGGTTGTCGCGGAACGAGCCCGACTGTTTCAGAAGCTGGTCAACCAGCGTGGTCTTGCCATGATCGACGTGCGCGATGATGGCGATATTACGGATGTCCATAACGGTTGTAACCTGACTTTCCTTGCGGGGGCGCCAAGAGGGCGCGCCGCCCGTGCGGGCAGTTCAGGCCCGAGCGACATGGCGGCATTGTTGGGTGCTGTGGCGTAGATAAAGGGGACTGGCGCGGATTGCACGCGAAACTTCACGTCCCGCGCGCATCCCGGCGATGAATTCTGCCGCGCGTGCGATCAGAACCCCATGTCCTAGCGCATGTTGATCAGTGGCCGCGCGCCATAGTGGGAGATGACCTCGGACGCCGCGACACTGCCGAGGCGGCCGCATTCGGCCAGTTCGCGCCCCGATGTCCACCCGGCCAGGAAGCCCGCGGCATAGGCGTCGCCCGCCCCGGTGGTGTCCACGACCTGCGTGCGCACGCTTTCGATGGCGATCTGCTGGTTGTCCTGCACGATCACGCTGCCCTTCTCGCTGCGGGTCAGGACGGCGAAATGCGTGTCGGCCGCGACATGGCGCAGCGCGTCGTCGAATTCCTTGACCTGGTAGAGCGAGAGGATCTCCACCTCGTTGGCGAACAGGATGTCGACATGCCCGCGCACGAGGTCGAGGAACGCATCGCGATGGCGGTCCACGCAGAACGCGTCCGACAGCGACAGCGCGACGCGGCGGCCCGCCGCATGCGCGATTTCCGCGGCCCGGCGGAACGCGGCCTGCGCTTCCGGCCGGTCGAACAGGTAGCCTTCCATGTAGGTCACCTTGGACGCCGCCACCACGTCGGGCAGCACGTCGTCCGGCCCGAACGACACGCACGCGCCAAGGTAGGTGTTCATCGTGCGCTGCCCGTCGGGGGTGACAAGGATCAGGCAGCTTGCGGTCGGCTGCTCCTGCGCCTCGCGGCCCTTGAGCGGGACGGACGGGAAATACACGCCCGCCGCCTGCATGTCGGCGGCGAAGGCGCGGCCGGTCGCGTCATCGGCCACCTTGCCCAGATAGGCGACGCGCGCGCCCATGTTCGACGCCACGACGCAGGTATTGGCCGCCGAACCGCCGCCCATTTCCTTTTCACGGCGGATTTCCCGCCCCAGTTCCTGCGCGCGGATCGCATCGATCAGCATCATGCCGCCCGGCACCATGTCATTGGCCGCAAGGAAGGAGGGTTCGACAGGGGCCAGGATGTCAACGATCGCATTGCCGATCCCAAGGATATCGAACCTGCATTCCGTGGCCTGTCCCGAATTTTCCGTGTTCTTTTCCAACTGTCCGTCCCCTCTTTGCGCATCGCACGGCATCATCGCACGAACGTCGCCATGAAATGACCAATATTGCGTATGACTAAGTTGCGCATTCGCTATCACCGGGGCAGGCAAACTGCAATGCCAGCACGTTTTTCACCATCGCCACGCGACGTACGCCCTTGTCGCGGGGACATGCGCGCGTATAACCGAAACAAGAGCAGGGACCTGCCTGTCCAGCACGAAAGCGAAGATCGATCCGGACTATTCCCAGCACCGGATACAGCCAGATGAAGCGGGGTAATATTGTTCAGACGTCGTAAGCCAGAAGCGGCCAAGCCAACCGCACAGCCTCAGGCAGCCACTCCGCAACCCGCGCGCCCAGCGCCTTCTTCCACACCAGCCAACAAGGAAAACGCGCCGATGGCCCGTCCGCCCTTCCCCCAGACCCCCAATGCCACGCCCGCAGGCGCCGCGCGCCCCGGCATGCCCACGACAGGTGCGAAAAAGGATAATGACCGCCGCACGCTGGTCGTTGGCCGTGGCATCAGCGTCCAGGGCACCATCAAGGACGCCGAACGCCTGGTCGTGGAAGGGATGGTCGAATCCTCCATGATCAACGCCACCGAACTGCTGATCGCCGATGGCGGTGTGTTCAAGGGTGAGGTCGAGGTGGAAGACGCCGAACTCGCCGGCACCATCGACGGCACGCTGACGGTGCAGGGTGGCCTCACGATCCGTTCCACCGGCCGCCTGCTGGGCACGGCGAAGTGCCGCCGCCTGAAGGTCGAGGACGGGGGCCAGGTTTCGGGGCAGCTCGAGATGATCACCACCCCCAAGCCCGAGGCCCCGGCCGCAGCGGCACCTGCCGCAGCCGCCCCCGCCGAGAAGCCGCAAACCCCCTGAGGCGCGGCCGCGACGCGCCCACGGCCCTGACGCCCGCGAACCGCGCGGGTGTTGCGGCCCGGTGGCGCGACAGGCCGCCCGGCAGGGCATGCACTGCGGACATTCCATGAAAAAAGCCGCCGGAACACCATGTTCCCGGCGGCTTTTTCATGTGCGCTACAGGCCTGCCCGTAACATCCGCCACGGCGCGGGCCCGTGCGGGCGCCCGGCCTCAGGCGACGTTATCGCGGCGATCGCGCAGCTTCACATAGGCCAGCTGCGCATGCTCCGCACAGTAGGGCTTGCCCGGCAGCGGGGTCGCGCCACAGAAGTGGAAGCCCGGCGTCCCCGGATCGCCCAGCGGCCAGCAGCAGGACTGGCTGCTGCGGCGGCGCGGCGGGTTTGCTGCGGCGCGGGCGGCGGCGGCGCGCTCGGCACGGGTCGGGGTCACCTTGCGCGGGGCCTTTGGCGCGGGACGTGCCTCCTCCTGCGCCGCAGCGGCGGGCGCGGCCGGGGCGGATGACGCGACGGGGGCGGAAGCCACGGCCACGGAAACCGCCGCGACCGACACCTCCACCACCGCAGGCTGTGCCGCAGGCGCGGATGCCGCCGGGGCCTGCGCGGCCTTGTCGGCTGCCTTTTCCGCCTTCGCCCCCCTGCGGATGGGTGACGGGCGTGGCTTCAGACCCAGCCGATGCGCCTTTCCAACGACCGCGTTCTTGGTCACTGACAACTGACGGCCAATTTCCGCCGTTGACAATCCCTGCTGCCACAGGTCGCGAAGACGCGCGATCGTCTCCTCGGTCCATTCCATCGCCATCGCTCACACTCCATTACGCGGAATTGGGGGCAAAATAGGCTTATATTGTAGGTGACTCAACCGGCATACCACAAAATCTTGTGGACAAGGGTGGAGATAACCTGTTCGCAACCCTTGTAAAACCCGCGGAGTACGCCCCGCCCCTCAGCCGCGGATCAGCCGGACCGCGCCATCGGCGACACCCAGCGTCAGTTCCCCCGACTTCAGCGCCAGCGCCTGCGTGCCGAACACCTCCCGCCGCCAGCCCTGCAGCGCCGGGATTTCGGGCGCATCCTCCAGCGCGAGGCGGTCGATATCCTCGGCCGAGGCCACAAGCTTCGGCGCGACCCGGTGGCGTTCGCAGCACGCCGCCAGCAACACCCGCAGCATCGCCACCAGTGCGGCCGACGGGCGCGCCGCGTCCTTGCCCCGGCCCTTTGGCGGGCGCGGCAGGGCGGCGTCGGGTTCGCGCCGTGCCGCCGCGATCGTCTCCAGCAGGGCCTGCCCGCTGCGCCCCTCGGCAAAGCCGCGTGAAATGCCACGCACCCGCGCCAGCGCATCGACATCGGCCGGGGCGGTGGCGGCGATTTCCATCAGGCTCTCGTCCTTCACCAGGCGCTGGCGCGGGACATTGACGCGCTGCGCCTCCAGCTCCCGCCATGCCGCGACGGCACGCAGCATGCCCAGCATGCGGCGGTTGTTCGTGCGCTGGCGCATGCGCTCCCACAGCGTCTGCGGGTCGGGGCGGAAGGTCGCGGGGGAGTTGAGGACATCCATCTCCGCCGTCATCCAGTCCAGCCGCCCTTCCCGCTCCAGTTGTGCGACAAGGCGCTGGTACACCTCGCGCAGGTAGGTCACGTCGGCGGCGGCGTAATTGATCTGCGCCGCCGACAGGGGACGCGCGGCCCAGTCGGAAAAGCGGTGCGACTTGTCGATCTGCGCGCCCACGACCGAGGCGACAAGGTTGTCATACCCCACCTGGTCCCCATATCCCGCCACCATCGCCGCCACCTGCGTATCGAACAGCGGCTGCGGCAGGCGGTCGAACAGGTGCAGGAAAATCTCCAGGTCCTGCCGCGCGGCATGGAACACCTTGATAACACCCTCATCGGCGAGGAGTTCGCCAAGGGAGGACAGGTCCATGCCCGGCGCCAGCGCATCGACGACCACGACCTCGTCCGCGCCGGCAAGCTGCACCAGGCACAATTCCGGCCAGTAGGTGCGTTCGCGCACGAATTCCGTGTCGATCGTGATGAAGGGTTCGCGACGAAGCCGCGCGGTCACCGCGTCCAGCTCTGCCGTTGTGGTCACAAGGACCGGATCGGGGAATTCGGTTCGGGATGCAGGTGCCATGACTGCTGTGTTATCATGAGCCACACAGGTTGCAACAGCGGGCAAAATGGCATGGCAATCCATTGACGTCGCCATATCCCGTCCGGCATCACCCGCCCATCAGGCAAACCGTGGAAAGAAAACACCCATGTCCTCCCCCACCCCGCCCGCCGCAAGGCCGGACGACGGCAGCCAGGCGCTGACGCAGCTGGGCCATACCACCGCCCAGCCCACAAGCCCCGAAAACGCCGTGCTGGAACGCGTCCCCGCCCCCGATGCGGACAGGCGCTACGTGGTGCGCTTCACCGCGCCCGAATTCACCTCGCTCTGTCCCGTGACGGGACAGCCGGATTTCGCGCATATCATCATCGACTACATCCCGCGCGACTGGATCGTGGAGAGCAAGTCGCTCAAGCTGTTCCTGACCAGCTTCCGCAACCATGGCGCCTTCCACGAGAAATGCTCCATGCAGATCGCGACCACGCTGGTGGACCTGCTTGATCCCGTGTGGCTGCGGATCGGGGCGTACTGGTATCCGCGCGGCGGCATGCCGATCGACATCTTCTGGCAGACAGGCACCCCGCCCGAAGGCACATGGATCCCGGCGCAGGACGTTCCCGGATATCGCGGACGCGGCTGACGGGCGCGTCATACATTGGCAGGTAAAAGTTTTGGGGGCTGCTGTTTCCAAAAGGCGGCGTTGTTTGAAGCATTTTGGAAAAAAGCTTCACCAAAAAACTTTTGAAACTGGCTTTCCAACAAAAAACGGCACCCGCGCAATGGGGTGCCGTTTTTCGTAATGCTCAGGCCAGACGCCGGGATGTCAGATCGACATCTCGGGCGCGGCGTTCTTGGCGGCCTCTATTTCCGCGCGGGTGGACTGCATCTTGTCCATCAGGATATCCAGCGCCGGGACGTTCATCTTGTCCGCCTCGTCATAGGATTTTTCCAGTCCGGCCAGACGGGACTGCGCGTCGGTGGCGGACAGTTCCGCAACCGGCGTCGCATGGTCTGCCAGGATGGTGCAGTGGTCAGGCGTCATGTCGGCAAAACCACCGGACACGAAGAAACGATGGGCGACGGTATCGCCCTCGTAAATCTCGACAACGCCACCGCGCAGCATCAGCATCAGCGGCGCATGCTCCGGCATCGCGGCGATATCGCCCTCGGAGCCGGGCATGACCACCATGTCAGCCGCGTGGGAGAAGAGGGTCTTCTCCGGGCTGACAATCTCGACCTTAATCGGCATGGTCTGTCTTCCTTGCGTCAGGGGCCAGTAATCAGGCCGATTCCTTCATCTTCTCGGCCTTCGCCACCGCTTCCTCGATCGCGCCAACCATGTAGAACGCGCTTTCGGGCAGGTGGTCATATTCGCCCGCGACAATCGCCTTGAACGAACGCACCGTATCGGCCAGCGCAACCAGCTTGCCCGGCGCGCCGGTGAAGACTTCGGCCACGTGGAACGGCTGCGACAGGAAGCGCTGGATACGGCGTGCACGCGCCACCACCAGCTTGTCGTCTTCCGACAGTTCGTCCATGCCAAGGATGGCGATGATGTCCTGCAGCGACTTGTAGGTCTGCAGGATACGCTGCACGTCGCGCGCCACCTGGTAGTGTTCGTCACCCACGATCTTGGGATCGAGCGAACGGGAGGTCGAATCCAGCGGGTCAACCGCGGGATAGATGCCCATTTCCGCGATGGAACGGTTGAGAACCGTCGTCGCGTCAAGGTGGGCGAAGGTCGCGGCAGGCGCCGGGTCGGTCAGGTCATCGGCGGGGACGTAAACGGCCTGCACCGAGGTGATCGACCCCTTCTTGGTGGAGGTGATGCGTTCCTGCAGCGCGCCCATTTCGGTCGCCAGCGTCGGCTGGTAACCCACGGCCGACGGGATGCGGCCCAGCAGCGCGGACACTTCGGCGCCGGCCTGCGTGAAGCGGAAGATGTTGTCCACGAAGAACAGCACGTCCTGGCCTTCGACATCGCGGAAATATTCCGCAACCGTCACGCCCGACAGGGCGACACGGGCACGCGCGCCCGGCGGTTCGTTCATCTGGCCATAGACCAGCGCCACCTTGGAGCCTTCGGTGGAGTCACCGTCGATCTTGATGACGCCCGCGTCCTGCATTTCGTAATACAGGTCGTTACCTTCACGGGTACGTTCACCGACACCGGCGAACACGGACACGCCGCCATGCGCCTTGGCGATGTTGTTGATCAGTTCCTGGATGATGACCGTCTTGCCGACGCCCGCACCACCGAACAGGCCGACCTTACCACCCTTCAGGTAGGGGCACAGCAGGTCGACGACCTTGATGCCCGTGGGCAGGATCTCGGTCGCGGCCGCCTGCTCGTCAAAGGCGGGGGCGGCACGGTGGATCGGCGAACGGCCCTTCGCCTGGATCGGGCCACGGTCGTCGATCGGCTCACCGATGACGTTGAGGATGCGGCCCAGCGTGCCCGGACCGACCGGCACGGTGATCTGCGTGCCGGTGGCGACGACTTCGGTGCCGCGGCTCAGCCCGTCGGTCGTGTCCATCGCGATGCAGCGGACTTCGTGCTCGCCGATTTCCTGCGCGACTTCGAGGACCAGCGTCTGGCCGTTGAGCGAGACATGCAGCGCATCGAGGATGTGCGGCAGCGTGCCTTCGAACTGGACATCGACGACGGCGCCGCGGATCTGCGTCACACGGCCGACGACGTTGCTTTTCTGCGACTGCCCCTGTGTGGAGACAGGAGCCTCGTGAGTTGTGGTTTCCGACATGGGACAGCTCCTGGAGCGTGGAGACCGATCTTCAGACTGCCTGGGCGCCCGAAATGATCTCGATCAGTTCATTGGTGATGTTGGTCTGGCGGGTGCGGTTATAGGTCAGCGTCAGGCGGTCGATGGCCTTGCCCGCGTTACGCGTGGCACTGTCCATCGCCGTCATCCGCGCGCCGTTTTCACCCGCGGCGGTTTCAAGCATGGTCGCATAGAGCTGGACCTGCAGGTTGCGCGGCAGCAGGCGCGACAGCAGCGCGCCCTCGTCCGGCTCGAACTCATAGGCGGCGGTCTCGCCTGCCGCCTGGTTGTCGTTGCCCGGAAGCGCCAGCGGAATCAGCTGCATTTCCGTGGGAACCTGCGACATGACGTTCTGGAAGCGGTTGTAGACCAGCGTGCAGACATCGAATTCGTCGCGGTCGAGCATGCCGGAAATCTTCTCGCCCAGGTCGGCTGCGACCTTGAACGACACGTCCTTGCCCGACGCCATGTGGATATGGTCGACGATCAGGTCCGAGAAGTCGCGCGACAGGTATTCGAACGTCTTGCGCCCGATCGGCAGCAGGCGGACGGTCTTGCCCTCGGCCTGCAGCTTCAGGATCATGTCGCGCGTCTTGCGGTTGATGTTCGAGTTGAAGGCCCCCGCAAGGCCGCGGTCGCTCGACATCGGCACCAGCAGGTGGGTGGTGCTGCCACCCGTCCCCACGAGCAGCTTGGGCTGTCCGCCCTCACCACCCATGCTGCGGGCGACCTCGGCGAGCATGCGGCGCATCGCGTCGGCATAGGGACGCGCCGCCGCCGCGCGGGTTTCAGCCCGACGCAGCTTGGCCGCGGCGACCATTTTCATCGCGCTGGTGATCTTTCGCGTCGATTTGACGCTGCCGATCCGCGCGCGCAGTTCCTTCAGGGAAGCCATGGATGCGCGTTCTTCCTCAGTTGACGAACTGACGGCCGAACGTCGTCAGGAAATCGTTCAGTCGGCTTTCGATATCCTTGGTCAGCTGGCGCTGGGTCCGGATGGATTCAAGGATGTCCTTGCCTGCCGAACGCACTTCCTCAAGCAGGCGCTTCTCGTACGTCGTGACCTGGTTCACGGGCACGCTGTCGATATAGCCACGGGTGCCGGCATACAGCACGACAACCTGTTCCTCGACCGAAAGCGGGGAGGTTTCGGGCTGCTTGAGCAGTTCGACAAGGCGTGCGCCACGGGCAAGCTGCTTCTGCGTCGCGGGATCGAGGTCCGACGCGAACTGCGAGAAGGCGGCCATTTCACGATACTGCGCCAGTTCCAGCTTGATCTTGCCGGCAACCTGCTTCATCGCCTTGATCTGCGCTGCCGAACCGACGCGCGACACGGAACCGCCGACGTTCACCGCCGGGCGGATGCCGCGGTAGAACAGGTCGGTTTCAAGGAACACCTGACCGTCGGTGATGGAGATCACGTTGGTCGGGATGTAGGCGGACACGTCACCGGCCTGCGTCTCGATCACCGGCAGGGCCGTCAGCGAACCCGCGCCGAATTTGTCGGACATCTTCGCCGCGCGTTCCAGCAGGCGCGAATGCAGGTAGAACACGTCACCCGGATACGCTTCACGTCCCGGCGGACGACGCAGCAGCAGCGACATCTGGCGGTAGGCGACGGCCTGCTTGGACAGGTCATCATACACGATCAGGGCGTGCATGCCGTTGTCGCGGAAATATTCGCCCATGGAGCACGCGGCATACGGCGCCAGGTACTGCATCGGGGCCGGGTCGGACGCGGTGGCGGCCACGACGATGGAATATTCCATCGCGCCGGTTTCCTCCAGCGTGCGGACCAGCTGCGCCACGGTGGAGCGCTTCTGCCCGATCGCGACATAGATGCAGTAGAGCGACTTGGACTCGTCGCCCAGGGCGTTGACGCCCTTCTGGTTGACGATGGTGTCGATCAGGATCGCGGTCTTGCCGGTCTGGCGGTCACCGATGATCAGTTCACGCTGGCCACGCCCGATGGGCACCAGCGCGTCGATCGCCTTGATGCCGGTCTGCATCGGCTCGCTGACGGACTGGCGGGGCATGATGCCCGGCGCCTTGATTTCCGCGCGCTTGCTGATGACTTCGCCAACCAGCGGCCCCTTGCCGTCGATCGGGTTGCCCAGCCCGTCGACCACGCGGCCCAGCAGGGCCTTGCCGGTCGGGACCTCGACGACCTTGCCGGTGCGCGCGACGGTGTCGCCTTCGCGCATCGCCGTGTCATCACCGAAGATGACGACGCCGACATTGTCGTTTTCAAGGTTCAGCGCCATGCCATGCTGGCCGCTGGCGGGGAAGACCAGCATTTCGCCGGCTTCGACATTCTGCAGCCCGTAGACACGGGCGATGCCGTCACCAACCGACAGGATGGTGCCGGTTTCGGCAACATCGACGGACTGGTCGAACGTGGCGATCTGCTGCTTGAGGATATCCGAAATCTCGGAGGGGCGGATTTCCATCACGCGGCTCCCTTCATGGCATGATGCAGGCGGGTAAGGCGGGATCTGAGGCTGGTATCATACAGGCGGGCGCCTACGCGCACGACCAGACCGCCCAGCAGCGCCGCGTCAACACGCTCCTGGATATTGACTTTGGAATAGCCGGCCTCGGCGAGGCGGCCGCGAAGCTGTGCGCGCTGCACGTCGTTGAGGGGGTGGGCGGACACGACGTCCGCCACCACCTCGCCCCGGCGGGCAGCGGCGATTGCCGCCAGGGCGGCAAGAATTTCACGAAGGTGCGGCAGGCGGCGGTTTGTCGCCACCACGCCGACGAAATCACGGATCAGGGGGTCGAACCCCTCCTTGTCCAGCACCGCCACCATCGCGCGGGTGGCCTGGCGGACATCGAGGGTACGGTCGACCAGCACGGCGGACAGGTCCGCGCTCTGGTCCAGCATGGAGGACAGGGCCTTTGCCTGGTCAAGCACAAGATCGAGCTTCTGCCTGTCGGAGGCGAGGTCATAGAGCGCCGTCGCATAACGGCCCGCAAGGCCATTGGCAATGGAGGCGATTGGTATTGAGGTCGTTCCAGTCGAATCCACTGTCCGCTTTTCCAATCCAGAATCGTGGGTCACACAAACAAGCTGCAGGCCCCGGAACACGACAGGCCCCAAGTCTGCTGGCGCGGCTCTAGCACGCTGTACCGACCCACGCAACCGACACGGCCCCGCCCCGCGCCAGAATGTTCCGGGGCGCGGCAGACAGCGGGTCGTCCGGTGGATCAGGCCACCGTACCAAAGCCGGGCGTAGCATACATACCTGCCCCCCGTTCGGGAATAGAGTTCATGAACGATTCGTCATGACATTGCCGGTGGAGGATGCGTCACGCGCATAATACGCATGCACAAAGCGCATCATCCGCGCCGCGAAGCCGCAGCCCCCTCCCCCGCCGCCATCAGCGCCGCCACGGCCTGCGTGCTGGCACGCGCGCGGGCACTGGTCACGATGATGCCGATGACCCCGATCAGGAGCGCGGCGGCGAACATCCCCCACCACATGCGGTGCGTCGCCTGCGCGAACAGCGCCCAGCGGATCGTCCCGGCCTGTCCCGCCGCCCCGCCCGTCAGCGTGCCGCACAGCGCGATGCCCAGCAGCACGCCCACCTGCCTGCTGGTGGACGCCAGCGCCGCCGCGACGCCCGCCTGGCTGCGCGGCATGCCGGCCACGGCGGCGTTGGTGATGGGCGCGTTGCACAACCCGAAGCCACACCCGCACAGCCCGTAGGCCACCAGCAGCAGCGCAAGCGGCGTCGTGGCCGACAGCCCCGTCAGCAGCAGCGCGCTGCACCCGAATCCCAGCGCGGACAGCAACAGCGGCACGCGCGCGCCGATCCGCCCGACCAACCGCCCCGACAGCGGCGCGCAGATGCTGCTGCACACCGCGAACGGCAACGTGCACAGCCCCGCATGCAGCGCCGACATCCCGCGCGCGCCCTGAAGGTAGAGCGTGTTGAGGAACAGGAACGCGCTGAACACCGCAAAGGCGAGGATCGCGGTCACGATCGCCCCCGAAAATGGCAGGGCATGGAAAAACCGCAGGTCCACAAGGGGGGCGGTGCTGCGCTGCTCCACGATCACGAAACCGACCATCGCCAGCACGCCCAGCGACAGGAAGCCGGAGATGACCGGGTCGCCCCAGCCGAAATCACGCACCTCGATCAGCGCGGCGGTCAGCATCGCCAGCGTCACCATCACCAGCAACTGTCCCGGCGCGTCGAACGGGCGTGTATGCGGGGCACGGGATTCGGGGATGAAGCGCAGGCTGAGGAAGATCGCCACGATCCCGATCGGCACATTGACCCAGAACACCGCCTGCCAGTTGACCCAGTGGACCAGCACCCCGCCGACCACCGGCCCCAGCGCAAGCGCGACACCCGACGCCCCGCCCCATACGCCGATGGCCTGCGCGCGGGCGCGCGGTTCGGTAAAGACATTGGCGATGATCGACAGCGCCACGGGATTGAGCATCGCGCCGCCGATTCCCTGCAGCATGCGCGCACCCACCAGAAACGGGATCGACCCCGACAGCGCGCACAGCATCGAACCGAGGCAGAATACCGAGATCCCGGCGACGAACACCCGGCGGCGGCCCAGGCGGTCCGCGATCGCGCCCATCAGCACCAGCAGGCTGGCGACCATCAGCGTATAGCCGTCAACTACCCACTGCAGGGTGGAGAAACTGCCATGCAGGGCGGTGCGTATGGACGGCAGCGCCACATTGACGATGGTCACGTCCATCATCACCAGCAGCAGGCTGAGGCAGCACGTCACCAGCACGATGGCCGGGTGGAGCGGGGCCGGATGCACGGCCGCCGCGTCGGGGCGTGATGGGGGCATGGGGGCGGTCATGGCGCTCTGGTTTCCGTCGGTCGGAAGCACCCGCAGGCCACGATGCCCGGATGGCCCGCAGCACAGGCCCGACACGAAAACCCGTTCCGTGCGAAGCGGGAGCCATAATCATCATGAATGGGGGGAATGGAGCGGGCGAAGGGAATCGAACCCTCCTCAGAAGCTTGGAAGGCTACTGCATTACCACTATGCTACGCCCGCCCATTTCGGCGCATGTATAATGCGGCGCGGGGACCGGTTGCAAGCCCCCTTGGCCATGGCCGCGCACTTTCCCACCGCATGGGCACGTTTTTTGCCCCCATGTGCATGAAATCGCACACGCCCCCTTGACTTTCACCGCCAGACGTATTCTTTTCCGCCTCACTGTGCCGGGTACGCATGGGCAGGCCGGATGGCGGGATCACTTCCCGTTTCCATACGGCGGGTCGATAGCGGCTTTGCAGGGGTGTAGCTCAATTGGCTAGAGCGCCGGTCTCCAAAACCGGAGGTTGCGGGTTCGAGACCCTCCACCCCTGCCATTCTCCGGTCGGGATAATTCCCCCCCTTCCGGCTTGGCATGTTTTGGTCAGGACAACGCCGTGCTGACCGGATTTCAGGCCCCCGCGCCCGCCGGGCATCCCGGTCAGGCGCGTCGGGTGTTGCAGGAAGGATGTTTCGTGTCGGTCAGTCCCGCGAAATTTGTAGAAGAAGTCCGCGCAGAGGCGAAAAAGGTCACATGGCCCACCCGCCGCGCGACACTGATGACGACGGGCGCGGTCCTGGCGATGGCCGGGCTGGCATCGGTATTTTTCTTCCTCGTCGACGAGGTGATCGGCCTTGGCGTGCGTAAATTATTTGGACTGGGAGGCTGAGTTCGGCCATGGCCAAGCGGTGGTATGTCATCCACGTCTATTCGGGCTTTGAAAAGAAGATCGCCCAGCACATCAAGGAACAGGCCGCCCAGAAGGGGCTGGCCGACCATTTCGGGGAAATCCTGGTCCCGTCCGAGGAAGTGACCGAGGTCCGTCGCGGGCAGAAGGTCAATTCCGAGCGCAAGTTCTTCCCCGGCTACGTGCTGGTCAACATGGAACTGACGGACGAGGCGTGGCACCTTGTCAAGGACACCCCCAAGGTGACCGGGTTCCTGGGCAGCAAGACCAAGCCGTCGCCCATCCCCAAGGTCGAGGCCGAGCGGATCATGAAGCAGGCGCAGGAAGGCGTCGAGCGCGTGCGTCCTTCCGTCACGTTCGAGGTGGGCGAGCAGATCCGCGTGGCCGACGGCCCGTTCACGTCCTTCAACGGCACGATCGAGGAAGTGGACGAGGAAAAGGGCCGCCTGACCGTCAGCGTCTCCATCTTCGGCCGTTCCACGCCGGTGGACCTCGAATACAACCAGGTCGAGAAGGTCTGATCCTTCCCGCACCTGCGGATCACGGCAAAGGCACCCCTGCGGGTGCCTTTTTTCGTTGGGACGCCCCGGATGCCATGGGCCGCATGCCCCTCCCCGCGCTAGACTGCCGCGCCAGCATACGGGAGGACGCACGATGGAAGAGCGCTACAAATTCGCGGATTTCAACGAGATCATAAAGCTGTTCCCCGATCAGGCCGAGACGCTGATCGTGGATGCCTACCTGAGCGATTCGGCGGAGGCGAGCATGCGGCTGTTCCGCATCTACCATCCCCTGCCCCGCCATTATCATACGCAGTGCGACGAACACCTGCTGCTGCTGCGCGGCGAACTGGAATTCCTGATCGAGGATGAACCACCCTGCCGGCTGCGGGCCGGGCAGATGGTGTCCTTCCTGCGCAATGTCGTGCATGGCGTCCGGCCGATCGGCACCGACCCGGTCGTGTTCTTCGCCGCCGATACGCCCCGCCGCGCACCCGACGACGTGCATTTCGTGGACCCCGAGGCAGCAAAAGGGCTGAAATTCGTCAGCCATCTGAAGGATTACGCCAACACGCTGGCCTGAATTCAGGGGCTTTGCCCCCGCCCCCCCCACCAAAGGGCATTGCCCTTTGGAAACCATGACTTCTAAACGAATCAGGGTGCAGGGAGCACGCTCCCTGCCGGGTCCGGGCAGAGCCCGGGTGTTGCGGGTGGCGATGTCCTCAGGGGCTTTGCCCCCGAACCCCCACCAAAGGGTGTTACCCTTTGGAAACCATGACTTTTAGCGAATCAGGGTGCAGGGATCGTGATCCCTGCCGGGTCCGGGCAGCGCCCGGATCACACACACCGACGCCCCTGCACGCCGGCCCACAGTACCCTACCGCGCGTGATGGGGGACTTCCTCGGCGGGGAGGGTCCGCAGGCGCTGCGCCGCGCTGTCTGCCACCTGCCCCAGCAACTGGCTCAGCCCCGCGACCATGGCCGTGGCCCCGCTGCCGGACGAGGTCGCCAGCGTGAAGGCCTGCGCCGTGCCGGTTTCGGGATCACCCGCGCGATGCACCGACAGCGTGCCCGACAGGCGCACCTGCCCTGCCCCATCACGGGCGAACTGTGTCACGTCGAGTTCGACAAACGCCTTGGCCGGCATGCTCGTCGCGTTATTCTGCGCAAAGACGGAGCTACCGGGCAGGCGCTGCTGCAGGTCGCTGGTCAGGGTATCGCCGATCATCTGCGCCAGCGGCTCGCTCCATGCCGCCCCCGGCAGGGTGGTCAGGCTGTAATTCGCCTGCTGGCCGACGATATGGTCACGGTCCAGCGCGGGGGGCACGCCGGGGGTGCGGACCTCGATCACGGCGGGGGCCTGCCCCATGGGGCTGCCCTGCGTGGGGGCGAGGCTGTAGAGCGTCGGGTCCGCCGAACCGCAGGCCGCCAGCAGCGGGGTCGCGGCCGCCAGCGCCAGTGCCGCGCGGCGCAGGACGCGCGCGGGGGTGAGGATGCTCAAGGACTGGGTCATCGCATTATCGTCCCGTAATCAGCGCCGAGGGATGGCGGGTAAGGAAGTCGGACAGGAACCGCAGCGACCGCGCCGCCTCGTTAAGCTGCACGACCATCTGTTGCAGGTTGCGGTGGAAATCCGTATCGCCGCCATAGCTGGACAGCAGCGAGTTCGCATTCTTCAGCGTGGAATCCAGCCCCGCCAGCAGTTGCGGCATACGCGCGCGCGCATCGTGGGAGATGACCTGCAGGTTCTCCATCGACGCCCGCAGCGAGGACAGCCCCTGCCGCATGTCGGCACTGTTGATGCGGGCATCCGCATGGGCCAGCAGGTTGTTCAGGTTCTCGCCCACCTGCGTCAGCGGCATCGCCGCGACCTTGTCCGTGATGGTGGACACCGAATCCATGATGCCTGCCATGCCACCCGCCTGTCCCGGCAGGACCAGCGCGTCGCCTTCCTGCGTGATCGTGGCGGGGCGCGCGTTCTTGACGAAAGTCAGCGCGATCTCGGATTCGCCGGTCAGGAAGCTCGCACTCTGGACCGAGGCGCGCAGCCCGTTCGCCACCTGCGTATGCAGCAGGGCGCGCAGCGCGTCGGCGGGGACTTCCTGATCGTTCAGGACACGTTCGGGCTGAAGCTCCATAGCCACGCGCACGCGTGCCTGGCCGGTATGCGGGTCAACCAGCAGCTTCACATCGTCGATCGTGCCGACCTGGATGCCGAACATGGTCATCCGCCCGCCCTTCGTCAGACCTGCCACGGGGCTGGTCAGGTACGTGACAAGCGGGATGCGTTCGCGATACCCGGCGGCGTCGGCTTCC
The DNA here is from genome assembly GCF_002906255.1 of Novacetimonas maltaceti. Lineage (GTDB taxonomy): Bacteria > Pseudomonadota > Alphaproteobacteria > Acetobacterales > Acetobacteraceae > Novacetimonas > Novacetimonas maltaceti. The sequence continues at coordinate 77,085 of NZ_POTC01000009.1, forward strand.
TCCTGGCTGTCATACAGGCGGAAGACGGTGTCGGCGTTGGCCTGCACCAGATGTTCGTCACGCGCATCGGGCGGCGCGAACGCGATGCCACCGGACAGCAGCGCCTGCAACGACTGCAGCTTCACCTTCAGGCCACCGGCCCCAAGCCCGACCTGCACGCCAGAGACGTTCCAGAAGCGCGTATCGGTGCGCAGGTACTGGTCATACGGCGCCTGCACGAAGATCTGCACCTTGATCGGCCCGCGGCCTCCCGGCGGCAGGGTATAGCCCAGCACCTCGCCCGCGACGACATCGCGGAAGAAGATCGGCGCCCCCTGCCCGATGGAGCCGAGACTGGGCGTCATCAGGGTATAGGTATGGCCCGGCTGGTCCGAACGCACGCCCGGCGGGGCTTCCAGCCCCTTGAAGAAGGTCGTGTGACGGCCGCCCGGCTCGCCGGGGTCCATGGCGATGTACGCCCCGGACATCACGGTTTCCAGCCCGGTGATGCTGGCGCCGTTGATGCGCGGGCGCACCACCCAGAACCGCGCGTGGTCAGTCATCATCCGCGACGCGGCGGACGTCATGCGCACGCCGACCTCCACATGGTGCAGGTCGTCACTCAGCCGGATCGATTCGACCGTGCCGAGGGAGACGGACTTGCTCTTCACCTCGGTCTGGCCACTTGTCAGGCCATCGGCGGTGTCGAACGTGATGGTGATGACCGGGCCGCGCGTCGTCAGCCCCCGCCAACCAAGGTAGCCCGCAATCAGCAAAGCGACGATGGGCACCAGCCAGATGACGGAAAACCGGTATGTGCGCGTATCGGACTGCGGGATGGAAGTGGGCGACCGCCCGTTGCGGGGATCGTTCGGGGAATCGTTCACGCCTGGTTCGGCTCCATGTTGGCGGCGGGGCGGGGGGCCGCCGCGGATGTGTGTGCGGGACGCGACGGCCCCTGCGGGGTGTCGCTGTCATGCCTTTTCAGCACGGCGGGGGAAAGGCCATCGACCAGTTCGCCGTTCATGCCGGCCGCATCCCACATGATGCGCGGGTCGAAGCTCCATGCCGCGAACAGCGTCAGCACCACGACAGCGGCGAACGCCACCATCCCGGCATTGGCGGTCACGGTGGCCATCGCGTTGAAACGCACCACCGCCACCAGAATGGAAATCATGAACACGTCGATCATCGACCACCGGCCCACCATGTCCACCACGCGGAACAGGCGCGTGCGCCGCACCAGGCCGCGCCGCGACCCGCGCCATGTCATGACGACCATGGTGGCGAGGCTGATGATCTTGAGCATCGGGACGGTGATGCTGGCGAAGAAGACCAGCAGCGACAGCGGGATCATCCCGTCGCTCCACAACTCCAGCGCCCCTTCGATGATGGTATGTCCCCCGCCGCCGCCCATGCGCATGAAGGTCATGACCGGGTACAGGTTGGCCGGGATGTAGAAGGTCACCGCCGCGATCAGGTAGGCCGTCGTGCGCGTCAGGGATTCAGGCGCGCGCCGCCATACGCTGTGGCCGCAGCGCGGGCAGGCGCCGACGCAGTGCAGGTTGCTGACGGGGTGTTCCATCTCCCCCACCAGCCCGCATGACGGGCACGCGACAAGGCGTTCGACCGGCGGCATGCCGACATCGTCCACATGGACATATTCGATTTCCACCACGTCGCCATCGTCAAGGCGGGTCAGCGCATCCACCTTGCGATGGCGCCAGATCCGTTCGGTGTCCAGCGTCGAATCCGTCACCGCCATCGTCAGCATCAGCCCGCCGATCAGGTACACCGCCGGGCCGACATCGACATGCGCCATGTCCGTCAGCTTGGTATAGGCGACGAAGATGCCAAGGATGTAGACCTCCACCATCGACCACGGCCGCAGCTTCTCGTACCAGATCAGGATGCCGGGCGCCCAGTTCGGCAGGGTCGGGCGCGTGCCGGCATACAGGATGGCGAACATCAGGCCGATCGCCACCGCAGGCGCCATGATGGTCACCGCGCCGACCAGCAGCCCGGCCTCCCCCCAGCCTTCGTGCAGCAGTTCCATCGGCCCGGTCAGCAGGTCCACCGTGCGTTCGCGCCCATAGACATTGAGCGTCATGAGCGAGGACGCCAGCGCCGCAAGGTAGAACGCAGCCGAACTGATGCAGAACGCCAGGGGGGCCGCCACCGGCGCGGTCCGCCTGCGCTTTAGCAGGTGCTGCCCGCAGCGCGGACACGCCGCAAGCTGCCCGGGCTGAAGTTCGGGGACATGCTGGTACAGCCCGCAGCCCGGACATTCCGCCAGTCCGCCGATGACACGCAGGTGTTCGACCGGGGCCGGGGCGACGCCAAGCGACTGACAGCCGAGCCGGGCGGGAAGGGTCTTGATGAATGTTCTCATGCCGGTCCCACCATACAACGCGAATTAAATTGAGGAATGCCGCATTTGGCATATTGCATCCGCGTCCAACGTCGGATATCAAGCGCTCAACTTTCGCCGACATAGCTCAGGGGTAGAGCAACTGATTCGTAATCAGTAGGCCCTCGGTTCAATTCCGAGTGTCGGCACCATTTTCCCCTTGGTTTCCAAGGATGTGGGGATGTTTCCCTAGGGACGGGGCAACCCGGCGCCAGCATGGCGCGATATTGCCCGCCGATTCTTTCTCCAGCAGCTTATCGCGTGAAATCAGGCAACTGGCAGCCTGTCGTCCCTGCCCGCACGCGCCGCCAAGCTGCACTGCCGTGCCAGAAGCATGGCTGCCATGCAGCAGGCCGCAGGGGACGGCCCGTCATATTATGTAACCATTTTTACGTAAAAAGACCGCCAGGGACTCCGCGCCGCGCGGCGATATCCGCCGCAGACTCCGTCACGGTGGCAACGCGGCCTTCAGGTGCCCGAATGCTTCCGCAGGAGCGAGACGGCATGCGGCCCGTCCTCAAGCGCGGCGCCCAGCAGATCACGCCCCAGCGCCCGCAGCGTCAGCGGGTGCATCCCGTCCAGCGCCCCATGCAGTTCGCGCCGCTTGTCTTCCGACAGGGAAGGATCATTGGTGACACGCTGGCGCAGGGCCGCCAGCATGTCGGGGCTTTTCATGGTGATCTGCACATTTTCGGGCCGCGCAAGGAACTGCCGGCCCGCATCGGTGATGGTGCTTTCGCCCTGCACGCGAAATCCCTGCGCCGTGGCGGACACGCCGCCGGTACAGAACCCCTGCAACTCCAGGTCGAGCAGGTTGCGTGCATATTTCTGTTCATCCGCGCCATCGGGGATCTGCAACGCGACCGTCCCACCCGCCGCCTGCATGGACATCAGCATTTCCACCTGCAGATCACGATCAATCACGCCCTGAACTCCTCCAGCCATCATGTTATAACATGGATATGGGTCTGACAGGACTGCATTACAATCCTGCACGCACGCAGGCGCAACATTCACGTTACATGAAAGCATCGATTTCCAAAGGGTAATACCCTTTGGTGGGGGGAGCGGGGGCGAAGCCCCTGAAACAGGCGCCCCCAGACCCATCAAGGCTGTTTTGAAAAAACGCCGGGGAATACTGCCTGTTTCAGAAAGGCAGCATCCCGCCTTGCCATGGCGTCAGGCGCGGGCCCAGTGGCGCACCTGTTCACGCAGCACCACCTCCACACAGCGGCGCAGCATGCGCATGTCGCCGGTAAAGACTTCCTGCAGTTTCGTCATCTCATAGCCCGACAGGTCGAACCAGCCGGGCTGCAGGTTCCGCTCCACCTCGATTTCGCGGATGATGTTCCACGCCAGCGCGGGCACGTGCTCAACCGTGGGGGCGGGCACATGGACCACCGTGCAGCGTGAACGCAGCGGGGCCGTGACCATGTTCAGGTCATTGGCCGTCAGCACCCAGCGCACATGGCTGACATCGACGGACGTGTTCAGGTACACATCGCGAAAGGCGCGGGCCTCCCCCTGGTCAAGGAACTGCAGCAGCGCGTCCTGTACCGTACCGTTGCGGCTTTCACGCGGGGCCTTTTCCACCTCGTCCATGATCATGCAGACATTGGCCATGCCGCTCTGCGCGATGGCTTCCGTCACGATCGACGGCTTGGAATCGCCATAGGTCTGGTGCGTCCCCACCAGCGACAGGGCATCGGCCATGCCGGCCACGTTCTGCTTCTGCACGCGATAGCCCAGCGCCTCGTGATAATGGCGCGCGACGGTGGATTTCCCCGATCCCGGCGGCCCGACCAGCAGGACCGGACGCATCCGCCCCGGCGTGCCCCACGCCATCAGTTCACGTTCGGCATGGGCCATTGCCTCCACCGCGTCCGCCGCGTGGGGACAGGCCTGCAACGCAAGGCCAATGCGCGAGTCCACGAAATCCGGGACATGCAGCTGTACCGGTTTTTCCAGCCGCCGCACGGAGGCGAAGCGGTCAGGCGTGCGCGTGCCCGACTTGACCTGCGGGAACCTGAAATCCGCGGGCAGGATGCGGATGCCCCCTTCCGGGGCGGGATCGGCCCCAGCCCCGGACGACGGGGACGGCGCGGCCTCTTCGGGCCGCTGGCGATGGCGGCGGCGCGGCGGGGCGTGGTCCTCGAACTCCTCGTCCCCGTCCGGGATGAGGACAAGTTCGTCCACTTCCTCCTCGCCTGAATCCGTGGACTGTTCCTTCCAGAACGCCATCAACTCGTCGAAGGAGCTGTCGTCGTCATCGTCAGAAGAATTCATGTTGCTCATATCGCGGTGCCCTGATGTTGGAGATCATGGAGTCTTGCGGCCCGGGAGGAGGGCAAAACGTATGAACTTCAACATCGGCAATGACATGGGCATTTCCTGACCTGGACAGAGTCCGCACGGTATGCCGGACGCACGTGGGGATGCGCACGGACATCGTATGCAGTCATGTTGGGGAAAGACGGTGGCGACCAATGGCGTGTTGCTGTGGTCACGAAGCAATCAGAGTGCTATTCGCTGAAACGTCATACTTGGGATATGGCAGATTTCGGTTCTTTTTTCAAGGAAAATTCTTCTTTCGCGAAGAAAAAACATCCCTGAATACGCAAAGGCGGCATCCCCTGAGGAATGCCGCCCATCTGAGAACAGTCACAACCGTCTGGAAAAACAGCGTTCCTGTTCTTTATTAATGACACATCTGAATAACGATACAACACGGTTGCGGTAACAACGCGCTGAGGTCACGGCGATGTAATACCCGGCCGTGACATTCATTCAGGTGGCGTGGGGATCAGGGCTGGTCCAGCGGGTCTTCATCGCCGTCATTTTCACGCACGCTCCACCATCCCGCCGACCATTGCGCGAATTCGGGCGTATCCTCCTTGAAGGGGTTTTCGATCAGCGGCTCGCCCCGGACGGCGGCGGCCTTGCCCTGTGCCGTGGGATCGTCGGTGGCGGGGGAGGTCGGGGTCTGCTGGGTCATTGCACTTCCTTGTCCGTGTGTGTCCTTAGACTACTGCGCGTGATACCGCATGCCCCCCTGCCCGTCAGCCCCATCCATCGCCCGTGCGCCCCGTGCGGCACGCATGCCATCGCCCCGTGTCCGCCATCCCCATCGCGGCAGAAAGTGCATGGGCATCATGACCGCGCGCGGCCTTTCTGGCACGCGGTGCCGGATTCGCGATCCCGCCCTGTGAAACCCGGCATGTTCCACGACTCCCGCCCCCGCATGCACAGGCCATGGACATCATGGCGCCGGGGCGCGCATTTCCCCGTCCCCGCAGCGGCATTTTTTATGCAACTGCTCTTTCATCATGTTTCATTTATTGAAATTTTGCGAAAACGTGAACTCATAACACGTTGTTATATATGTATTTTTATGGGAGACAATGTGACATTGAGTGTCCAGATCACGGATACGTGATGTCGATCGCGCTTGCGGATCACAATTTATCTATATACCAATGGATATAGACATTCCGCTGTATCCGGCGGTTTTGTTCTTTCCTCACCGATCCCTGATACCGGCAGACCGGGGTGGAAAATGCGCGAATATTTCATCCCGGCACAGAAGTTCAAGAAACGAATGCCATAACAGCAACAACAATACTGGTTTCGCACATGATCGCCCTCATCGCATTCCCTTGTCGGAATACGGGCTTCAGGCGGGACCGGCGCCGGGATCGGCAACGCCGGACGATCAGGTAGCCACGGAACTGTATTCCGTATTTCCATGGAATACATGCCTGGTTACAATAAAACCACAAGGGAACATGACACATGTCTTCCGATTACACGACCGAGAAGCCGCCGTTCAAGGCGCGCTATGAAAACTACATTGGTGGCAAGTGGCTGCCGCCGATCGCGGGCCATTACCTGACGAACACCTCGCCGGTCGATGGTCGCGTGCTGTGCGAAGTTCCCGCCTCCACCGCCGCCGACGTGGAGCTGGCGCTTGACGCCGCGCACAAGGCGAAGACCGCCTGGGCCCACACCTCCCCTGCCGATCGCGCGCTGATCCTGCTCAAGGCAGCCGACAAGATGGAGCAGAACCTCGAGCTGCTCGCCCGCGCCGAGACGTGGGACAACGGCAAGCCCATCCGTGAGACCCTGACCGCCGACATCCCGCTGGCGATCGACCATTTCCGTTACTTCGCAGGCTGCATCCGCGCGCAGGAAGGCTCGCTGAGCGAAATCACGGACACGACCATCGCGTACCACTTCCACGAACCGCTGGGCGTTGTCGCGCAGATCATTCCGTGGAACTTCCCGCTGCTGATGGGTTCGTGGAAGCTCGCCCCCGCGCTGGCGGCCGGCAACTGCGTCGTCATGAAGCCCGCCGAAAGCACGCCCGCCAGCATCCTCGTGATGATGGAACTGATCGGTGACCTGTTCCCGCCCGGCACGCTGAACATCGTCAACGGCCTTGGCAAGGACGTGGGTGCAGCGCTTTCCAACAGCGACCGCATCGCGAAGATCGCGTTCACGGGTTCCACGCCGACGGGCAAGATGATCGCCCACGCCGCGGCCGAACACCTGATCCCCGCGACGCTGGAACTGGGTGGCAAGTCGCCCAACATCTTCTTCGCCGACATCATGGAAAAAGACGACGATTACCTGGACAAGGCGATCGAAGGCTTCACGATGTTCGCCCTGAACCAGGGCCAGATCTGTTCGTGCCCCAGCCGTGCGCTGGTCCAGGAATCGATCTATGAGAAGTTCATCGAGCGCGCCCTGCCGCGCATCAAGGCGATCCGCCAGGGCAACCCGCTGGATCCCAACACCATGATGGGCGCGCAGAACTCGCACGGGCATCAGGAAAAGATCCTGTCCTACATCGACATCGGCAAGGGCGAAGGCGCCCAGCTGCTGACCGGTGGCGGCCGTCCGGACCTGGGTGGTGACCTGAACAAGGGGTGCTATGTGCAGCCGACCGTGTTCAAGGGCAACAACAAGATGCGCATCTTCCAGGAGGAAATCTTTGGCCCGGTTCTGGCCGTGACGACCTTCAAGACGGAAGAAGAAGCGCTGGCCATCGCCAACGACACCCCGTTCGGTCTGGGTTCGGGCGTGTGGAGCCGCGACGCCAACACCTGCTTCCGCATGGGTCGCGGGCTGGAAGCCGGCCGCGTGTGGATCAACTGCTATCACGTCTATCCCGCGCATGCGGCGTTCGGCGGATACAAGAAGTCCGGCATCGGCCGTGAGACCCACAAGATGGTTCTCGAACACTACCAGCAGACCAAGAACATGCTGGTCAGCTACAGCGAAAAGAAGCTCGGCTTCTTCTGATCGCATGTCGTGGCGGCGCAGGCCGCCACGACATGATGCGCAGGCGGTGCGGCCGGGCCGGTTATTTTGCCGGGTCGGCCGTTGCCGTCTTCCGTCCCCGCACATGGGCGTGGATGGCACAGGACATGAACAGTTTTTGATATATCAGGAATGCGACAGGGTTTTTCCCACGGGGGCCGGGACACTGTGCGGCAGGGGTGAAAGAGGCATAGGATGGCACAAAAGTTTCGGGTGGTGATCGTCGGCGGTGGTATCGCGGGCCTGGCGCTGGCAACGCGCCTGGGTGATTCCATCGGCAAGTCGGGACGCGCTGAAATCACGCTGGTCGACAAGAGCTTCGCCCATGTGTGGAAGCCGATGCTGCACTGCTTCGCCGCCGGCACGGCCGCGAACGAGAATGATCGCATCAGCTTCCTGTCACAGGCCAGCCGCCATCATTTCGAGTTCTGGCCCGGCGAGATCTCGGACCTGGACCGCACGGCCAAGTCCATCACGCTTGCCCCCGTGGTCGAGCCCACCGGCGAGGTCATCCTGGATGAACGCAAGCTGGAATATGATGCGCTGGTGCTGTCGATCGGCAGCCGCGCCAACGATTTCGGCACACCCGGCGTGGCCCAGCACTGCCTGTTCATCGACAACCTTGTCGATGCCAACGGCTTCAATGACCGTTTCCGCATGGAACTGCTCAAGGCGTTTGGCAATAACGAGGAACTCGACATCGCCATCGTCGGCGGCGGTGCCACCGGCACGCAGCTTGCCGCCGAACTGCACAAGGCGCTGGACCTCGCGGCACTCTATAGCTTTGGCAAGAAGCCGCCCAAGCTGAAGATCACGCTGCTTGAGGCCGGGCCGCGCATCCTGCCCGCCTTCCCTGAATCCGTATCCGAAGCCGCGCAGAAGCAGCTTGAGGCGATCGGGGTGACGGTCATGACATCGGCCATGGTCAGCGGCGCGGATGAAAAGGGCTACATGCTCAAGGACGGGACGCGCATTCCGGCCACCCTGCGTGTCTGGGCGGCGGGCGTGAAGGCGCCGGACGTGACGCGCAAGTTCGCCGGGCTGAAGCTGTCGCGTTCGGGGCAGCTTGAGGTGCGCCCGACGCTGCAGCTTCTGGAAGATGACAACATCTTTGCCATGGGCGACTGCGCCTTCATCGCAGAAAAGCCGGTGGCCCCCACCGCGCAGGTCGCACGCCAGCAGGCGCACCACCTGGCGCGCTACATGCCGCGCTGGATCAATGGCGGGCAGCTGCAGCCGTTTGCGTTCCATAACAAGGGCGCGGTCGTGGCGCTTGGCGACTATAACGGCTGGGGCACCTTCCCCGGCGGCAAGGTGTTCGGCGGCGGCTGGCTCAAGGGCATTACCGCGCGCATGGTCCACCTGATGCTGTATCGCCAGCACCAGTTCGAGCTTTACGGCACGTTCCGCGGCCTTGTCTCGTGCCTTGTGGACTGGCTGGACGTGTTCGTGCGGCCGTCCGTCCGGCTGGACTGATCAGGACCGCAGATATTTCCGGGCGTCGCCTTTTTGGAAAAATGCGACGTCTTCTGAAGCTTTTTGAAAAAAGCTTCACCAAAGACTTTTGATCGCTTCCTTTTCAGCCCCATCCTGTCGCCGGGTCCACATCCACCGTGGGCCCGGCGATTTTTTTTCGTGGAACCGGCCCCGCAAAGCCCCGTTGCCCCCTGCACGCAAGGGAGACACAGACATGCGCTTTGCCCCCGTATCACATCCTCTGCTGGACCAGCCGCCCTGCCCCGCGCCGGTGCCGCCAATGCCGCCGGGCACGCCGGTGCCCCCCACGCACCCGCCTGAACCCGGCGAGGACCCACAGCCGATCGACGACCCGCAGCCCATCCCGCCCCCCATGCTTGCCTGCGCGACAGTGCAGTATTTCCGGAACTCTGGCGCGGTCATGCTGTTGAGGGATTCCGCACTCTGGAAAGGGAACATTTCCATGGCGAACACAGGCTACGATCCCGAAAAACCTGTCCCCAAGCCGGACAGCGAAAAAGACCATGACCGTGACGAGGCGCTCGAAGACAGCTTCCCCGCCAGCGATCCCCCCTCCAAGGGAGAAACAACCGGCCCGGATGAATGAAATCCCCGGCCCACACAGAAAAAACAGGAACAAAAGTTTCTGGTGAAGCTTTTTTCAAAAAGCTTCGAAAGAACGCCGCCTTTTAAAAAAGGCGGCCCCCACGGACTTTTATCGATTACATCAGCACCTTATCTGGAAACCGTCAGCCATCCATGACGATACGACGGGGCGTGGCATCCACGGGCGTCCGTACCGAACGGTCAAAGCGGCGCATCCTGCGCCCTGTCCGCCATGAGGCATGGCCGCGCGTGGCGCATGCCGATACCTGCGCAACCTTTTTGCACGCAGCCTGTTGGAATTCATACCTGTCGGCATTTCGCAAGAAAGGAAACATCATGAAAATCCACTTCAGTTCCATCTGCGTGCTCGCCACCCTGGCCGGGGTTCCGACGCTTGCGGTCGCGCAACCGGCCACCCCGCCCGCCCCCACGGCGGATTCCGCCGCATCGGCAGTGGGCAGGAACCCGCCTTCCGCCACCGACAGCACGGGCAACCGGGTCAATCCATCGGACAAGCTGTGGAACAACCCGCGCACCGTAACTGAACAGCCCGGGACACAACCGCCATCCAACGGAAGCAACGGGGAAACAGGGGCCACGCAATCATCCGGCCCGATCCATAACGGCCAGACGTGGCATGGGCATAAACATTCGAAATACCATTCCGCCACCCCGTCCACGCCCGCCCCCTCCACACCTTCGAGCCCCGGCACGGCGGCGCAGCAGTAAAGCGGCCGGTGACACGGCCCGGTCAGAATTCGTCGAGGATGAAATCTTCATCCGCGATGGCACAGGCCATGTCGGTCGGCCGGGTATAGCCACGCCTGTTCTTCCATGCGCGGATCAGGGCCAGTCGCCATTCTTCGTGGGGATCGCGGGTGGGTTTCGGGGGGCAATCGGATTTCGTTTTCATGATCCGGACACCTCTGGCTGCCGCCCGCATCAGCGCGGGCACGGGTTCCATAGCAGCCACCCTGCGGGGACGGTGTGACGATTGCATGAAGCTTTGACGCATGACGCCTTCGCATAACGGGCATAAGCACGGATCGTGCTGATCCGGCACAATGCAGGACAAAACAACAAGGAAACCGTCCTGTGGCCGACCACCCTGCTTCCGCCGCGCCCGCGGCCATCACGTACCGGCACCCGTCCGGGGTGGCGTGCATCGATATCGCGCGCCACATGTCCTTCTGCCTTGGCAACGCGGTCCGGTGCGTCTGGCGCGGATGGCGCGCCAGCACACATGACGGCACGTCAGACCTGCAGCACGCCGTGTTCTATATCCACGAATGGCTGGGGATGGAGATCCGCCCCCGCATGCCCCTGTCACGCCGCATTACGGACGCGGTGCAGCGCTTTGCCGCCGTGGATGATGACGCCTGCTTTTCCACCATCATACGCGACCTGTGCCGCGCGGATTTCACCCACGGCAACGAAAACGCCGCCCGCCACGCGCTCAACCTCATCACGGCGGAGATGGAGCGGCGCAAAGAGACGCAGAAGATGCAGGACAGGGAAACGGCGTAGACGTTTCTGGCAAAGCTTTTTCCAAGATGCTTCGGAAGACGTCGCCTTTTTTTGGAAAAAGGCGACACCCGAACACCTCCAATCAATGATCCGGATGTCGTGCCCACGGATTTTCCACAGACGGATAGCACAGGCCCGGTCTGGGTCATGGGGGTTTTCCGCGCCAACTGGCACAGGAAACAACCCGACAGAAAACAAAACATGTAGGGAAATCATGGTGCTGCTGGACAGGATTGAACTGTCGACCTCTCCCTTACCAAGGGAGTGCTCTACCACTGAGCTACAGCAGCGACGCCGTGGGCGGTTGGTAGCTTTTCCCGCCCTGCGTTGCAACCCCTTTTCATGGGATTTTGTGCATCTTGTGCAAACACAGGGCGGAAAAAGGCATCATCAGTCGTCGCGGTGGATCTTTTCCATGCGTTCGTGGCGTTCCTGCGCCTCGATCGACAGGGTGGCGATGGGACGCGCCTCCAGCCGCTTCAGGCCGATCGGCTCGCCCGTTTCCTCGCAATAGCCATAGGTCCCCGCCTCGATCCGCTGCAGCGCCTGGTTGATCTTGGCGATCAGCTTGCGCGCGCGGTCACGGGTGCGCAGTTCCAGCGCACGGTCGGTTTCCACGCTGGCGCGGTCGGTGATGTCGGCTTCGTGGATGCCGCCTTCGGACAGGCTGGCCAGCGTTTCATCCGCTTCCTTCAGAAGCTCCCCGCGCCAGCGTAACAGCTTGTTACGGAAATATTCCACCTGGAGGGGGTTCATGAATTCCTCGGATTCCGAGGGATGGTAATCGGGTGGCAATGTAAGCATATCAAACTGGTCCCTGCACCTCGGCTCCGGCATGGCTGCGGCCCCCGCGTCGGGACCGGCATGGCGGAACCGCGCGGCTTATATCAGGCGAGGTCTGGCCGCGCCAAGCATTTCCGCACCTTTTCGGGTCTTTTCCCCTATGCCGGTTTCCCTGCGGCGGGGGTGGTGGATGTGGCCACGGGCGTGGTGGTGGACGCGGCGGTGGCGCGGGGGGCCGCCTTCTTTCCCTTGGGCACGGGTTCGGGATAGGTCATCTCCCACCCGCCGCCGAGGGCATTGTACAGCCGCACCAGATTGGCCGAGATCGTCGCCGTGCTGCTGGTCAGGTCGGATTGCGACGACAGCAGCTGGCGCTGCGCGTCCAGCACCGACAGGTAGGTCACAAGCCCCTGCCGGTACTGGTCCTGCGCCAGTTTCAGCGACGCCGCGTTCGCCGCGACCTGTGCGGCCAGGAAGTCATGATGCCGCTGCTCGTCCGTATAGGCGGTCAGCGCGTTGTCCACGTCATGCCACGCCTGCAGCACCGTCTGCTGGTAGGCGAGCGCCGCCTCCTTCTGCGCGGCCTTGCGCAGTTCCAGCTGCCCGCGCAGGCGCCCGCCCTGGAACAGCGGCAGCGTGATCGACGGGCCGACGTTCCATGCCTTGGCGTTCCAGAACCCCATGTCGCGGAACGACAGGGATTCGAAGCCGAACCCGGCATTGATCGTCACGCGGGGATAGAATTCGGCCACGGCCTCCCCCACCTCGGCGGTGGCGGCGTGCAGGTTGGCTTCGGCGCGGCGGATGTCGGGCCGGCGCCGCGCCAGTTCCGAGGGCACGCCAATCGGCACGGCAGGGGGCACCGGCGGGATGGCCGACGCCACGAACAGTTTGTCCGACAGCGCGCGCGGTGGCTCGCCCAGCAGCATGCTCAGCGCGTTGACCTGCTGGGCCAGTTGCTGTTCAAGCTGGGGCATGCGCGCAAGCGTGCCTTCAAGCTGGGCGCGGGCGCGTTCCACGTCGAAATCGCTGCTCATGCCATGGGTGTAGCGGTCCTGGTTCAGGTCGAGCATGCGCTGCGCCACGTCGCGGTTTTCCATGACGATGCGCAACTGTTCCTGGGTTGCGCGCAGGTCCATGTAATCGCGCGCGACCTCCGCCTCGCGCGAGATCAGCATGCCGCGCCGGGCTTCCTGCGTGACCTGCGCCGATGCGGCGGCGGCCTCGTACTGGCGGCGCACGCGGCCCCACAGGTCGACCTCCCACGTGGCGTCGATGCTGTCGCGCCACTGGTTGAAAAGCGGGATCTTCGCCTGTCCCGGCGGAGGGGCGAAGCCGAGGGCCTCGGGGTGTTCCTGCTCGATGTCGGTGACGATGCGCTGCAGCATCTTGGTGCTGTACTGCTGGCGGGCGTACGACCCGCTTGCCGCCATGGCGGGAAAGCGTTCAGCGCCCGCGATGCGCAGTTCCGCGCGGCTTTCGGCCATGCGGTAGGCAAAGCGGCGGACGTCGAGGTTATCGGTCGCGACCCTGCGTTCGAGTTCCGACAGGATGGGGTCGTGGAAGCAGTCCCACCATGCCGGGTCCGGGGCATCGGGCGTCACCTGGCTGGCGACGGGGTTTTCCCCGGCCTTCGTTTCGGTGTGCATGTTGGTCGGGCCGCCATATTTCTTTGGCGTCCACGGGGTCGGCTTGTGGAAATTGGGGCCGACGGCGCAGCCCGCCGTCACCACCGACAACCCGACCACGGCGGTGCGCCATGAAAATCCCCTAACCACCAACGCGGCCCCCTGTTGTCCCTGTCGCCAATACGATAAACCTGTTCGTACGCAACGGTTGCGCGATATCTTCTTCCATTGACCGATCAGTTCGGTCAGGTCCATAACCTATCCGCTTTATGCATCGGGTCAATCGAAACTAACGGACAAAAAGGTCAGGACACGTCTGATGGCACCAACGCCCCCCTTCCCCGGCAAGGACAAGGTGCAGGTCCCCCCCGTGGCGACGGGCACCTCCTCGGGCACTTCGCCGGCCAAGCGCGCGCAGATCCTTGAAGGGGCGGCACGCATCTTTGCCGAACACGGGTACGAAGGGGCCAGCATGTCGTGCATCGCGCGCAATGCGGGCGTGTCGAAGGGGACACTCTACAATTATTTCGACAGCAAGGCGGTCCTGTTCTGCGCCTTCATCGAACAGTGCACCCGTGAAAAGCTGCCGCTGATGTTCCGCCGCATCGACGAAGGGGCGACGATGGCGGACTCGCTCGAACATGTCGCGCGCGAGCTGATCGAACTCATCACCTCGCCACTGTCGCTGATGCTCAACCGCGTGATCGTGTCGGAGGCGGCGACCTTCCCCGAACTGGCCAAGACCTTCTGGGCCAACGGCCCGCAGCAGGCGACCAGCATCCTTGCCGCGTGGCTGACCCGCGCACCGCAGAGCGAACTTCTCGACGTGCCCGACGCGATGTTCGCGGCCGAACAGTTCTATGCCCTGTGCCAGACGCACATCGCAGGCCGCGCGCGCATGCAGCTGCCGGTCGACACCAGCCCCGCCTATATCGATTTCGTCGCGCGTTCGGCCGTGCGCGTCTTCCTCAACACCTACCAGCGCAGCGGCGCGCGCCTGCCGCCGCTGACCTATTCCCCCGCCCCCTGACGCGCCACCTCCTGCGGTTGCGCCGGGCGGCACGGAAAAGTGGCCTTTCGATGACATAATGTTGCCTGGCGGCATGTTCACGCAAGCGTGTCCCCACCCGGCGGCCATGGGGGTTGCACGCCTTCGCCCCGGACGCGAATTCTGCCGCGGGCAGGAAGGGGGACAGCACCGTGGGACGCGTCTACATAGTCGGCACATGCGACACCAAGGCCATTGAGCTACGCTATGTCCATGACCTCATCACCGGGCAGGGCGTGCCGGCAGTCATCGTCGATGTCAGCACCGCCCACCGCGCGCCCGGCCCCGACGATGCCGACACGATCCCCCCCACCAGTGTCGCCGCCGCCCATCCCGACGGGACGCAGGCGGTGTTCACCCGCAGGCGCGGTTCCTCCATCGCCGCGATGGCCACCGCGCTGCGCCATTTCCTGTGCGCGCGCAACGACATCTCCGGCGTGCTGGGAATCGGCGGGTCGGGCGGCACCGCGCTGATCGCGCCCGCGTTGCAGGCCCTGCCGCTGGGCCTGCCGAAGATGATGGTCTCCACCGTCGCGTCGGGCAATGTCGCGCCCTATGTCGGCGGGTCGGACATCGCCATGGTCTATTCCGTGACGGACATGGAGGGGCTGAACCGCCTGTCGCGCCGCATCCTTGCCAACGCCGCCAACGCCATGGCGGGCATGGCCAGCCACCTGCCCCCCACCCTGCATGACCCGCGCCCGGCGGTGGGGCTGACGATGTTCGGCGTCACCACGCCCTGTGTGGAACGCATCGTCAGCGACCTTGACGACAGTTTCGACTGCATGGTGTTCCACGCCACCGGCACCGGCGGGCGCGCGATGGAACGCATGGCCGATTCCGGGCAGCTTGCGGGCATCATCGATGTCACCACCACCGAAATCTGCGACTACCTTTCGGGCGGGATCTTCCCCTGCGACGACGACCGGCTGGGTGCGGCCATCCGCACCGGCGTGCCCTATGTCGGCAGTTGCGGGGCGCTGGACATGGTCAATTTCGGCGCGCCCGACACCGTGCCCGCCCATTACCGCAACCGCCGCCTGGTGGAACACAACCCGCAGATCACGCTGATGCGCACCTCGGTCGAGGAATGCCGCGCGATCGGGGAATGGATTGGCGAACGGCTGAACCAGTGCCGGGGGGAAGTCCGCTTCTTCCTGCCCGAAGGGGGGTTCTCCCTGCTCGACCGCATGGGGGAGCCGTTCTATGACCCGCAGGCGGACCAGGCCCTGTTCGAGGCGCTGGAGCGCACGGTGGAACAGACCCCGCGCCGCCGGCTGATTCCGCTGCCCTATGGGGTGAACGACGCGGCATTTGCCGATACACTGGCCGCCACGTTCCGCGGCCTCTTTAACGGAGAAAACACCTGATGCCTTCGATTCCACGCGCAGAAATACTGGCGAAATTCCGCACGATGATTGCCGACAAACATCCTATCATCGGTGGTGGCGCCGGCACCGGCCTGTCCGCCAAGTGCGAGGCGGCGGGCGGGATCGACCTGATCGTCATCTACAATTCGGGCCGCTACCGCATGGCGGGGCGCGGGTCGCTGGCGGGGGTTCTGGCCTATGGCAACGCCAACCAGATCGTCATGGACATGGCGCGCGAGGTCCTGCCCGTGGTGCCCGATACCCCGGTGCTGGCCGGTGTGTGCGGCACCGACCCGTTTGTCGATTTCGACGTGTTCCTTGACGATGTGAAGCGGGTCGGGTTTTCGGGCATCCAGAACTTCCCCACCGTGGGGCTGATCGACGGGAATTTCCGCCGCAACCTCGAAGAAACCGGCATGAGCTACGCGTTGGAGGTCGATGTCGTCGCCCGCGCGCGCAAGAAGGACCTGCTGACGACGCCCTACGTCTTTGACGCGGAACAGGCGCGCGACATGACACGGGCCGGGGCCGACGTGCTGGTGGCGCATATGGGCCTGACCTCCGGCGGGGCGATCGGCGCGGGCACAACCATGACGCTGGAAGATTCGATCACCCTGATCAACGAGATTTCGGAGGCCGCACGCACCATCCGCCCCGACATCATGCTGCTGTGCCATGGCGGCCCGATCGCCATGCCCGACGACGCGCAGAAGGTGCTCGACAACTGCCCCGACTGCCACGGCTTCTATGGTGCGTCGAGCATGGAGCGCCTGCCGGTCGAGGTCGCCCTGACGGAACAGACGCGCCGGTTCAAGGCGATGAAGCGCTGAAGCCACGCAGGGGCGCTGCCCCTGCACCCCGCCAAAGGGTAATACCCTTTGGAAACCATGACTTTTAAACGAATCAGGGTGCAGGGATCGTGATCCCTGCCGGGTCCGGGCAGCGCCCGGGTGTCGCATGCACCGACAGTCTCAGGGGCGTTGCCCCTGAAACCCCACCAAAGGGTATTACCCTTTGGAAACCATGACTTTTAACGAATCAGGGTGCAGGGAGCACGCTCCCTGCCGGGTCCGGGCAGCGCCTTCCCCGCACGCCGGGACACCTCAGAACCCGATCACCGCATCCCCGCCAAAGGTGAACATGCCATTGTTTCGCCCGCCATTGAACGGCGTCGTGCCGTTGAGCGAGCGGTCAAAGCGGATTTCAGGGCGCAGCATGAACACGCGCACATGGTGTCCGATATCGGGCTTGTACGTCACACCCAGCGTCATTTCGCCATAGGTCGTGCCATGTCCGCCCGGTCCCGGCATCAGCCCGTCGGCCGCCGTGGTGCGGCCGGAGATGCCATCCATGTAGGAATTGTTGCCGATGAAGGTCGCGACCATCAGGTTGTTGTTGTCGCGATAGATTTCCCCGCGATAGTTGAAGGTCAGGACCTTGTTGACCTTGTAGCTGAGGAAGCTGACGAAGCTTTCGGCATCGGCGGCCTTGAAATTGCCGTTCGCGCGGATGCCGTTCAGCCCCTGGTCATGGATGTAGTTGAACTCCGCCGTCAGGGTCAGGCGGTCATTGACGGCATAGACGGCGTTGATGTCGTTCCAGAACCGTTCGGCATTATCCGCCTCATGCCGTCCCCCGGCGGAGGAATAGCGCGAGTTCTCCGGCCCCACGCGGCTGAGCTCGACGATATTGAGCTTCCCGTGCGCAAGGTTGTTCAGGTTGAAGCCGAAATACCCCGCAGGGGCATTGTTGTTGTCGGACCGGCCGAAGGAGGTCTGGTTGCCGGTATCGATCCCGAACGTCACGTCCAGCATGTCGGTGACATGCCAGTTGAACATCGCGCCGATATGCTGGAAGGGCACGGAATATTCCGAAGTGTAGGCCAGGGTGTAGAACGGCCGCGTGGTGGGGTCGAGCGTCTCCACCCCCATCGGGGCCTGCAGGATGCCCGCATGCATGTCCAGCCCCCCCTTCGTCGCCCACGGCAGGTGGACATCGGCATGGGCCTGCGCGGGGATCAGCTGGTAGCGCGCATTCCATTCATGCGCGCTGACGCCAAGGATCTGGTAATAGCGCGCATCCGACCCGTACATCCCCTCCAGCGTGAAGCCGACCTGATAGCCGCCGCGCGACGGGTCGATCGCCTTCTGCAGGGTGAATTCCGCCTGGTTGAGCTGCACCTGGTTGGCGTGGTCGGCAAAGAAGTCGCCAAAGTTGTAGCCGGGCTGCGGCCGCGCCGGGTTGGCCATGATCCCGCCCTCGACCTGCCCGGTCAGGGTGATGCCCGACAGCCAGCGCGCAAGGGAGGAATCGCTTTTTTCCATGCTCTTGAACACGGACACCTGCGCATGGGCCGCGCGCATGTCCACCAGCAGGCCCGTCCCCACCGCAACGATACAGCCAATGCCTGCACGCAACGCCCGCGCGCCCATCCCGGCCTTTCCCATCAAGCTGCCCCCGCTGGCTTATTTAATATAGATTCCATTTGGATGTTCAGGTTTTATCCACACATCGAAACACTCCTTGGTCCGTAACATTCACAAAGGTATGTGTCAAAATAATCACATACCATATTGCGCATAAGCAACATTCCGGAATCGAAACCAGGCGGGCGCCGGGCATGAAAAAAGGCGGGGACCTGCCCCGCCTTCCATCACGCACATCCCGCCTGTGCGGCCGGGTCAGGAGTTGATGCGCTCCCCATGCAGCGCCATGTCGAGGCCCTCCATCTCCTCGTCCGGGGTGACGCGCAGGCCGATCGTCAGGTCCACCGCCTTGAGGATCACGAACGTCAGTACCGCGCACCACACGATGGTGACGCCCACCGATTCCGCCTGCGCCAGGAACTGCGCGAACGAACCGCTGACACCGTCGGGGCTGGCGTCGGTGGCCGACAGCGGGCCATAGGCGAACACCCCCGTCAGCAGCGCACCGACGATCCCGCCGATGCCATGCACGCCAAATGCGTCAAGGCTGTCGTCATATCCCATCATGTGCTTCAGGCCGGTCGCCCCCCAGAAGCACACGACACCGGCGATCAGGCCGATGGCCAGCGCGCCGCCCGGCAGGACGAAGCCCGCCGCCGGCGTAATGGCCACAAGGCCGCCCACCGCGCCGGAAATGATGCCCAGCACGGTCGGCTTGCCGGTCTTGGCCCATTCGGCGCACATCCATGCGACACCGGCGGCGGCGGCGGCGATCTGGGTCGTGGCCATCGCCATGCCCGCGCGCCCGTTCGCGCCCCCGGCCGAACCGGCGTTGAACCCGAACCAGCCAACCCACAGCAGCGACGCGCCAATGATGGCGTAGGTCAGGTTGTACGGCGACATGTCGTCATGCCCGTACCCCTTGCGCCGCCCGATCACCAGGGCCGCGACCAGGCCCGCGATCCCGGCATTGATATGCACGACCGTGCCCCCGGCGAAGTCGATGGCCCCGATCTTCGCCGCGACCCAGCCGTCCGGCCCCCAGACCCAGTGCGCCACCGGCACATACACCAGCAGCGACCATACGATGGTAAAGACACACAGCGCGCTGAACTTCATGCGTTCGGCGAACGCGCCGGCAATCAGGGCGGGCGTGATGATGGCGAACGTCATCTGGAACGTCATCCACACGCTTTCGGGGATGGTCATGGTCGTGGCCGCAGGCGTGCCCGCCGCCATGGTGAACGCAACGTCCGACCCCTTGGAAATCCCGGCCCCCATGCCGTTGAGCATCACGCGCGACAGGCCGCCGATGAACGCATTGCCCGACGTGAAGGTCAGGCTGTAGCCGACAACCATCCACACCACCGTCATGATGCAGCAGATCGCGAACGACTGCATCAGCGTGGCCAGCACGTTCTTCTTGCGCACCATGCCGGCATAGAACAGGCCAAGGCCGGGGATCGTCATCATCAGCACCAGCGCGGTGCTGACCAGCATCCATGCCGTGTCACCGGTATCGATGGCAGGCGGCGGGGTGGGCGCTGCATCGGCGGCAAGGGCGGACGCCCCCCCCATCGCCACGGCAAAGGCCGCCACCGGGGCACACCCGCGCAGCAGCGCGGCGGTCATCTTGTTCACAGCGCGTTTTCTCCCGTTTCCTGGGTCCTGATCCGCATGGCATTTTCCAGATCGAGGACAAAAATCTTTCCATCGCCAATCTTGCCGGTATTGGCCGCGGCCTGGATCACGTCCATCACGCGGTCGGCCATGGCGTCGGGAACGGCGATCTCCAGCTTGATCTTCGGCAGGAACTGGATGTTGTATTCCGCCCCGCGATAGATCTCGGTCTGGCCCTTCTGCCGACCGTATCCCTTGACCTCGGTCGCGGTCAGGGCATCGACGCCGATCAAGGAAAGCGCCTCCCTGACCTCATCAAGCTTGAACGGCTTGATGACCGCTATGATGAACTTCATGTCTTCATTCCTTCCCCAACCTGCGCACGCAATGGCCCGTGGTGGTGCTGGCGATGCGCGGCGGCGCGCCAGCGCGCGCCCGACCGGATGCCGGACCCGCAAACCGGGTCATCCGGGCCATGGCCGCCGTGCCATTCCCGCGGGCCAGCACGGACGCCCCATGTTGCCATATTCCCGACATGATAGATCCATGCAAGCAATCATTGCGATTCCGCAAGACCTGGAGTGTCTTTTCAATCACGCCACGCAACATGATTGCCACAGTCCGCGCCACCCGTGCCTAAGTCCCGGTAACGCCGGGTTTTTTACATCGGCTTTTGCATCCTGCACGGACATCCTGCATAGAATTGGGCCACCATGACCCAGCCCGCCTGCCCGTAGCCATAGGCGACATGCTGGATCGCATGCAGCGCCAGTGCCAGCGCCATGCCGCCCAGCCCCGACAGGACCCCGGTCGCGATGACCGCAAGGACCATGCGCGCGCCGGGCATC